>JBBPID010000065.1:0-30744 GCA_038040505.1 Acidobacteriota bacterium
TGGAGATGAACATCGAGCTGATAGCGCCGATCGCGATGGAGAAGGGCTTGCGCTTCGCCATTCGTGAGGGTGGCCGCACGGTGGGCGCCGGTACGGTCTCGGAAGTGGTGGAATAACACTCATGCTGAACGAAAAAATCAGAATCAGGCTGAAGGCCTACGACCATCGGGTACTTGATCAGTCGACTACCGAGATCGTCGAAACCGCAAAGCGCACGGGGGCACGCGTGGCCGGGCCGATTCCGCTGCCCACTGTCAAAAACAAGTGGACGGTTTTGCGTTCGCCGCACGTCGATAAGAAGTCGCGCGAGCAGTTTGAGATTCGAACGCACAAGCGCCTGATGGATATTCTCGATCCCACGCCGCAGACAGTGGACGCGCTGATGAAGCTCGACCTGCCCGCAGGTGTTGACGTCGAGATCAAGGCTTTTGGAAAACAATGAGGATTGAACCATTGACTCATTGATCCGTTGATTCACTAAAAGAAAAGCAAAATGAATCAATGAGCAAATGAGCCACTGAATCAATAGTTGAAATGATTAACGGAATCATCGGCAAAAAAGTAGGGATGACGCAGTTGTTCGCGCCGGACGGCACGGTAACTCCGGTAACCGTCATCAAAGCCGGGCCCTGCGTGGTGGTGCAGAAGAAAGCTGCCGGCGGCCGAGACGGCTACGACGCCGTTCAGGTGGGTCTGGTAGAGGACCGCCCGATCAGGATGAAGAATGTTAACAAGCCGATGCGCGGTCACTTTGAAAAGACCGGCGGCGGCATTCCGCCGACGCGAGTGCTCAAGGAGTTTCGTCTCGAGACTTCAGATGACAGCACCAACGTCGGCGACAAAATCCTGGTTGATCAGTTTTCAGACGGAGACATTGTCGACGTCGTGGGTAAGTCAAAAGGCCGCGGGTTCGCGGGCACGATCAAGCGTCACAATTTCAATCGCGGGCCCGAGTCGCACGGTTCGATGAACGTGCGAGCTCCCGGATCGATTGGACAGTCGGCCTATCCTTCGCGCGTCATTAAGGGTATGCGATCTTCAGGTCACATGGGCGATGTTCGTGTGACTGTGAAACGGCTGACGGTGGCTCGAGTTGATGCAGAAAACAATTTGCTGATGATTCGAGGTGCGGTGCCGGGCCCTAATGGCGGCGTCGTGGTGGTTAAGAAAGCAGCCAGACAAGGCAAGAAGTAGGTAAAAGGTGAAGAGATCCCAGGGGACTCTTGTTCGAAGCGGAGGTTCCGTTATGCCAACAGTCAAAGTGCTGGACCTGACAAGCAAAGAAGTTGGCGAGCTCGAGTTGGCTGACGCTGTGTTCGGCGTGGCGCTTAACGAGCCATTAATTCATGAAGCGGTGCGCAGCTTTATGGCGAACCGCCGGGCCGGCACGTCTGCGACTAAGACTCGCGGCGACGTCTCAGGCTCGGGGCGCAAACTGTGGAAGCAGAAGGGCACGGGCCGCGCTCGCATCGCCAGCCTGCGTTCTCCGCTCTGGAAGGGTGGTGGTAATGTTCACGGGCCGCAGCCGCGGGATTGGTCGTACAACCTGCCCAAGAAGATGAGGAAGCGCGCGATGTGCTCCGCGATTTCCGAACGCTTGCGCGAGGGAAACCTGATCATCGTCGACGAGTGGAAGTTCGATCAGCCCAAGACCAAAGAGTTCATTAACACGCTTGGCACTCTAAAACTCAGCGGCCGGACTTTGATTATTGATTCCTTGAAGAATACGAAATTGATGCTGGCTTCGCGGAACGTGCAAACGGCTAAAGTCGTCAACAGCTATGGCGTGAATATCTACGACCTGGTGAATCATCAGACGGTGGTGCTGACGCCGCGAACGGTTGAGGAGTTGACCGGAATCCTGCAGCCACGGGCGAAGGACGACGAAGAGCATTATCACGCGCGTTCAAATGACGGCGGAGAAGATCGTCCGGCGCGACGAATGCCGGGAGACAGAGGAGTGTCGGCGTAAACCATGCGAACTGTTTGGGATGTAATTAAGTCGCCGGTGATCACCGAGAAGGCCCTGGTGGCGAAGGAAGAGACCCAGGATCGGCGTCAGCTGCTGACTTTCCGAGTGGATCGTCACGCGACCAAGCCTGAAATCAAAAGCGCGGTCGAGACCATCTTCCAGGTCAAAGTCGACGAAGTTCGCACTGCGAACTTTCTCGGCAAGATGGCCCGGCGCGGCCGTCATGAAGGCCGCAAGCCTTCATGGAAAAAGGCGTATGTGACGCTGAAGGCCGGCGAGAAGCCGGTTGATTACGGCGAGGCAATCTAACGGATTGATTCATTGAATCATTGTCTCAATGGCTCAATGAACTAATGAATCAATAATTATGGGAATTAAGAAACTGACACCGACATCGCCGGCTCGCCGCTATCAGACTTATCTGACGCGCGACGAGTTGACCCCGGGTGCCGTGCCGGAAAAGTCGCTGCTTGAACCAAAGCATCGAATCTCCGGACGCAACAATGACGGGCGCATTACGGTGCGTCGTCGCGGCGGGGGTCACAAGCGCTTCTATCGGGTGATCGATTTCAAGCGCAACAAGGACGGCGTGCCCGGACGGATCACCCAGATCGAATACGATCCGAATCGTTCGTCAAATATTGCCCTGGTGACTTACCTCGACGGCGAGAAGCGCTACATCATCGCTCCGGTTGGTTTGGAAGTCGGGAAGACGATCACCAGCGGCGAAGAAGCCGACATTCTACCGGGCAATACTTTGCCGATTCGGAATATTCCGCTGGGCACGCAGATTCACAACATCGAGCTGCGCCCCGGCAAGGGTGGACAGATGGCGCGCGCGGCCGGTTCGTTTGCGCAGTTACTGTCCAAGGAAGGTCTCCACGCGCAGCTGCGCATGCCTTCGGGTGAAATTCGGCGCGTACCTGTCGAGTGCCGCGCCACCGTAGGGCAGGTCGGCAACGTCGAGCATGAAAATGTCTCGCTGGGCAAAGCGGGGCGAACACGCTGGAAAGGTATCCGGCCCCACGTCCGCGGCGTCGCGATGAATCCGGTAGACCACCCGCACGGCGGCGGGGAAGGCAAGACTTCGGGAGGACGCAACCCGGTGACCCCCTGGGGGCAGCCTACGCGTGGGTACAAGACACGCCGGAACAAGCGGACCAAGAAAATGATCGTGAGAGATCGAAGAGTCAAGTAATTGGATCCTTGATTCATTGGTTCATTGAATCAATGGGTAAATGAATCAATGAGGAAATTCACTTATGCCACGTTCACTAAAAAAAGGCGCCTGGATCGATAAGGGCATTCTAAAAGTTGTCGAGAAAATCCGCGCGGGATCGCAGCGGCCGCAGGTGATTAAGACCTGGTCGCGCCGCTCGACGATTACTCCCGACATGGTGGGGCTGACCTTTGGCGTGCACAACGGCAAGCGCCACATCCCGATTTACGTTACTGAGAACATGGTCGGCCACAAGCTGGGCGAGTTCTCGCCGACTCGGATGTTCAAAGGACATTCCGGTACCAAGGCTGAGAAGTCGGAAAAAACTGCGAAGTTTGCGCCGTCAGGCGGCGGCGCTCCGGCGCCGGCGGCTCCGGCAGCGTAGCGGCGGTGCAGACGGTTAACTAAGGTTATGGACGCAAGAGCAAGTGCAAAATATCTCCGCGGGTCGGCGCAAAAAGCGCGGCTGGTAATCGACATGATCCGGGGAAAGAACGTCAATCAGGCGCTCGCGATTCTTCGTTATACGAACAAGCGCGCGGCGTTGGGCATCGAGAAGTGCGTCAAGTCAGCGATCGCCAACGCCAACGAAGCGGCCGAGAAAGCGAACATCGCGGTCGATCCTGACGATCTTTGGCTAAAAGGCGCATTCGTGGATCGCGGGCCGACCAAGAATCGGCGGCGCATGCGGCCGGCTCCGCAGGGCCGGGCCTATCGCGAACGGCGGCATTTCTGTCACGTCACAATTCTGGTCTCGAGCGATCCCCCGGGAGAGACTGACGGCAAGACGACTTCGGTGACTCCGGCGGTGAGTAAGCATGCGAAGCGAGGTGGGGCCGCGGCCGCGCCCAGAGCCAGACGCGCGGCGTCCAGGAAGGCGGCCGAGACTTCCGAAGCTAAATCCGCGGCGACCAAAGAAGCCAAGGGCGAAAAGAAGGTCAGCAAAGCGGCGTCGAAATTGGGTAAGGCGCTGCGACGAAAGAAAGACGATAAGTAGTTCAGGGGAGAATAAATGGGCCAAAAAGTTCATCCATATGGTTTTCGCCTTGGCTATAACAAGGACTGGCATTCGCACTGGTTTGCGAAGAAGCAGTATGGCGACTTTCTGATTGAAGATCTGAAGTTGAAAGCCGAGCTCAAGCGTCGCTTTACCGGCGCCGGCGTTTCGCACGTCGACGTTGAGCGCGCCGCCAACCGGCTCAAGATCATTATCTATACGTCGCGCCCGGGCATCATTATCGGCCGCAAGGGATCGGAGATCGACAAACTTAAAGGCGACATTTCATCTCGTACCGGCCGCGAAGTCCTGGTTTCCATACAGGAAATCCACAAGCCGGAGCTGAATGCCCAGTTGCAGGCCGAAAAGATTGCGGCCCAGCTGGAGAAACGAATTGCCTTTCGGCGCGCGATGCGCAAGGCGGTCGAAGAGTCGCTCCGGTTTGGCGCGCAGGGCATCAAGGTGAAAGTCAGCGGCCGGCTTAACGGTGCTGAGATTGCACGCAGTGAGTGGCACCTTCAGGGCCAGCTGCCGCTGCACACTTTGCGTTCGGATGTGGACTATGGGTTTGCCGAGGCGCACACGACTTTCGGAGTTATTGGCGTGAAGGTTTGGATTTATCGCGGCGTGATTCTCGATGCGAATGCGGCGATGGCGCGCGGCACCGGCACCGATCCGATTAACGACACGCGACCCGGACAGAGGGAAGGGCGGCCACGTCCCGCGCGGGCCCGCCGGGAAAGACCAGAAAGGCCGGAGAGATAAGACGCCATGTTGATGCCGAAAAAAGTTAAGCATCGTAAGCAGATGCGCGGCCGAATGAAAGGCCTGGCCAATCGCGGCAGTGCGATCAGCTTTGGCGAGTACGGACTCAAGACGCTGGAAGCGGCCTGGATTACCGATCGGCAGATCGAAGCGGCTCGTATTGCGATGACCCGTCATATCAAGCGGGGCGGCAAGATTTGGATTCGCATGTTCCCGGATAAGCCGGTGACCAAGAAGCCCGCGGAAACCCGCATGGGAAAAGGCAAAGGCGCGCCCGAGTATTGGGTGGCCGTCGTCAAACCGGGCCGGGTGCTCTATGAGATCGAGGGCGTCGACGAAAAGACCGCCCGCGAAGCAATGAAGCTGGCGTCACAAAAGCTGCCGGTCAAGACCAAGTTCGTGACCCGCGCTGAGCAGGAAGGGGGCGCCATCTGAAGGTTTCGCGTTCAGCGTTTCGAGTCAAACAAAACGAACTCGAAACCCTGAACTCAAAACTCGAAACCGGTGAGCGTAGCGAACCATGAAGAGACGAGAAGAAGTCGATAAGTACCGGGACATGCACGACGAAGACCTGCACGCTGAAACAGCGCGTCTGAAGGAGTCTTTGTTTCGCTTGAATTTCAAACTGGCGTTGGGTGAAGTCGATGCCATCAAGAAAATGCGTCAGGAAAAGAAGTCCCTCGCGCGGATTCGCACGCTCGTGCGACAGCGTGAGATTGAAGCTACGAAATGAGCCGGCTTGACTGATTCGGGTCAGGTTAGGAAACGTGAGTAACTAATGTTCAGAAGGAAAAAGAAAGAAGAGGAAGTGCCGCCCGCGCCGGCGCCGGAAACCGTTTCCGAGAGCAAGCCTGAGGAAGCTCCGGTGGCTGCGACCGAAACCAGCGCGGCCGCGCCGGAAGCGGCAGCGGTGCCGGGCAGTGAGACGGCGGCGACTGAGGGAGCTGCGAGTCCCGCGAGCGCCGGAGAGACTGCCAAATCGCCGGGCCGGAGTGGGAATCGCGTTCAGAAGGTGGGGATTGTAGCGTCCGACAAGATGCAGAAGACGGTGCTGGTGCGAGTCGATCGCCTGGTGCGGCACCCGAAGTACCGGCGCTACGTCCGGCGCACTTCGAAGTTCATGGCGCACGACGATTTGGGTTCAACGACAGGCGACCGCGTGCGCATAGTTGAAACGCGACCGCTGTCGGCGCGCAAACGCTGGCGCGTGGTTGAAATAGTGCAGAAAGCTGCGAAGTAAACATTGCCAATTGCCGATTTTCGATTGCCGATTGGACGGCACGCGAATGGGCAAGGTGTAAAGCAAGTTCAGCCGATGCCAATCGCAAAATAGGCAATCGGCAATTGGAAATCGACAATGATACAGATGCAGACCTCTCTGGAGGTCGCTGACAATTCGGGAGCGCGGCGCGTCGAGATGATCATGGGCATTGGCGGCTCGACCGGCGCGATTGCCAGCCTGGGCGATCGGATCAAGGTGACTGTCAAAGAGGCCTCGCCCGATGGCGCCATCAAGAAAGGCACCGTACAGGATGCGGTGATCGTGCGAACGCGCAAGGAAGTGCGGCGCCGCGACGGCACCTACATAAGATTCGATCAGAATGCGGCGGTGCTGATCAAAGAGGACGGCACACCGATTGGCACGCGCGTTTTTGGGCCGGTGGCGCGCGAACTGCGCGACAAGAATTACATGAAGATTGTTTCGTTGGCCCCTGAGGTCATCTGAAAGGCGCATCGACGGCGCCGGAGGTAAGCGAGTTGGGTAGGAAGCGGACAAAAATTCGAAAGAACGACCAGGTGGTCCTGGTGGCCGGCCGCGACAAGGGAAAGCGAGGCCGGGTCCTGGCCGTGGCCCCGCTGAGAGGGAAGGTGAAGGTCGAAGGCTCCGGCATGATCAAGCGTCACCAGAAACCGGCCGGAAATCGCGGCGGCGGCATCATTGAGAAAGAGGCCTGGGTCGACATTTCTAATGTGCAGATCGTCGATCCGCAGTCGGGCAAGCCTTCGCGCGTGAGCTATAAGATCGACAACGAGGGCGCAAAGACGCGAGTGGCGACCGCCAGTGGGCACGCTTTAGAGAAGTAAATCATTGAGTCATTGGATCATGGATCATTGAAACAATGAGCAAATAGGCATCATGGCAAGATTAAAAGAGCGCTATCAAAAAGAGGTTGCCGCGGCGATCGCCAGGGAGTTCGGGATTAAGAACCCGATGGCAGTGCCGCGGCTGGCCAAGATTGTCGTCAACATGGGCATGGGCGAGGCGGTCGCTAACGCCAAGGTCCTGGATACCGCGGTCGAAGAGCTGAAAGCCATCGCCGGTCAAAAGCCGGTGATTACTAAAGCCAAGAAGTCGATCGCCAGCTTCAAACTTCGTCAGGGGATGCCGATAGGCGTGATGGTCACCCTGCGCGGCGAACACATGTATGAGTTTTTCGATCGTTTGGTTTCAGTGGCTCTCCCGCGCGTCAGAGACTTTCGCGGGGTCTCGCCGAAAGCGTTCGACGGCCGGGGTAACTACACGATCGGAATTCGCGAACAGTTGATCTTTCCTGAAGTCGACTTCAATAAAGTTGATAAGACGCGGGGCATGAACATCTCGATTGTCACTACTGCTCGCGACGATGATCAGGCGCGAGCGCTGTTGAAAGCGCTGGGCATGCCGTTCCGGCAATGACGTGGACTTTAGAATTTTGAAGATGAGCTGATATGGCAAAGAAATCACTAATCGCGAAAGCGAATCGCAAGCCGAAGTTTTCGTCGCGCGCTTACACGCGCTGCAAGAGGTGCGGCCGCCCGCGCGCTTATCTGCGCAAGTTTCATCTTTGCCGGATTTGCTTTCGTGAGTTGGCGTTGACGGGACAGATTCCCGGCGTTGTGAAATCGAGCTGGTAAGGAATTTGCGATTTTAGATTTTAGATTTGTGATTGGAGTGCTCGGTCAATCGCAAATCAGCAATCCAAAATCTGAAATCGCTTTACGGAGTAAAGCATGACTGATCCTATTGCCGATATGTTGGCGCGAATTCGAAACGCGGTTTCGGCCAAACACTCGCGCGTCGATATCCCGGCTTCGAAGCTGAAGCTGGAGATCGCGCGCATCCTGAAAGAAGAAGGCTACATCAATAACTTCGTCATTAAGGGCGAAGGCCCGAAGAAGATTGTGCGCATCTTCCTTCGTTACGACGCCCGCGGCACTTCTTCGATCACGTACCTGGCGCGGGTATCGCGTCCCGGCCGTCGCGTGTATGTCGGCTCGCATCAGATCCCGCGCGTACTGGGCGGGTATGGCATCAACATCGTCTCGACTTCGCGCGGATTGATGAGCGGAAAAGTAGCCCGGCGGGAAAACGTCGGCGGCGAATTGCTGGCGGAAGTCTATTAAGAATTGAATCCTTGGATCATTGGTTCATTGAATCAATGACCAAATGAGTAAATGAGTCAATAACACTATGTCTCGCATCGGTAGAAAACCAATAGCCATTCCCAAAGGGGTGACTGTCGCTATTCAGAGCGGCGAGTTGGAAGTAAAGGGCGCCAAGGGTGTGCTTAAAACGCCCATTCCTGACGGTGTGACTTTCAAAATTGAAGGCGAAGAATTGATTGCCGAGCGTGCTTCGGACGAACAGACCGCTCTGCACGGCCTGGCCCGCGCCCTGGCGAACAACGCGATTCAGGGTGTCACTGAGGGCTTTAGCAAGCAGATGGATGTGGTCGGCGTCGGCTATAAGGCCGATGTCCAGGGCCGCAAAGTTGTTTTCGCGCTCGGCTATTCGCATCCGATTGAATTTTCCTTGCCTGAAGGGATTGAGGCCAAAGCCGAACGCATGACAACCAAGGGAAGTATTCAGCAGTATCAGACGACTCTGACGCTTTCCGGCATCGACAAGCAGAAGCTCGGCCAGGTGTGCGCTGAAATGCATAAGCTGAGAAAGCCTGATGCCTATAAAGGCAAGGGCGTGCGTTATGCCGACGTGCCGTTAAAGTTAAAGCCCGGTAAGACCGGGAAATAGGATTTCCGATTTTTGATTGCCGATTTCCGATTAGTGTTTGGTTAGTCGAATCGGCAATTGGAAATTGGCAATCGGCAATGAATAGAGATGCCTAACAGAAATCGACCACAAGTTCGCACCGCAGTGCACCGGCGCATTAGACGCAAGGTGCGCGGCACCACCGCGCGCCCGCGGCTCGCCGTTTATCGCAGCTTGAATCATATCTACGCGCAGGTAATCGACGACGAGACGGCAAAGACCCTGGCGTCGGCTTCAACAACTGAAAAGACCTTGCGCACCAAGACCGGCGGCAACATCGATGCTGCCAAGCGCGTTGGTCAGGCCATTGCCGAACGGGCCCTGGCCGCGGGGATTGAGCAGGTGGTCTTTGATCGCGGCGGCTATCTGTATCACGGCCGGGTCAAGGCTCTGACCGATGCGGCGCGGGCGGCCGGACTGAACAAAGACGAAGCTGCGGAGGCGGCCGAAGCCGTCGCGGAAGCGCCGCAAGAAGCAGCCGCCGCCGAGGCGGGCGCCGAAGCCAAACCGGCCAAGGCGAAGGCGAGTGCCGAAGCCAAACCAGCCAAGGCGAAGGCTAAGAAAGAGCCGAAAGCAAAGCCGGAAGCCAGCGCTAAAGAAAAACCGAGCGCGAAAGAAGAGTAATGAGACAACCAAAACAAAGAATACTGGCGCAGGGACTTGACCTGAAGGATCAGGTGATTTCGATCAATCGAGTCACTAAGGTTGTGAAGGGTGGCAAGAACCTGTCCTTTGCCGCGCTCGTCGTCGTCGGCGACGAATCCGGTCATGTCGGGTTCGGCACCGGGAAAGCCCGCGAAGTTCCCCTGGCAATCAAAAAAGGTGTCGAGGCTGCGAAGAAGAATCTGATTCGCGTCCCGTTGATCGAAAACACTCTGCCGCATGAGTTGATCGGGCGTTTTGGCGCCGGGCGCGTGCTGATGAAGCCCGCATCGCAGGGCACCGGCGTAATCGCCGGCGGCGCCGTGCGGGCAGTGATGCAGGCGGCCGGAGTTCGCGACGTGCGCACTAAGGTTCTCGGCTCGACGAATCCGCACAACGTGGTGCGGGCGACCTTCGACGGATTGTTGAAGATGAAGGATCCGTTTGAAGTGGCCCGGTTACGCGGCAAGCAAGTAGAAGAGCTCTAATCGTATGGCGGCTAAGAAAAAGACAACCAAAGCGGCGGAAAACAAGATCCGCATTCAGTACTATCGCAGCACGATTGCGTGTCCGGTAAAACAGAAGGAGATCGTGCGCAGCCTGGGCTTGCACAAGCTCAATCAGATCGTCGAACGTCCGGATACGCCATCTATGCGCGGCGCGGTTGCCAAGGTGCCGCATTTGATTAGGATCATCGAATAGGAAGAGAAAGGATCATTTTCCATTTGTCATTTGATATTTTTCATTTGCCATTTCTCTTCGAGGTTATGCTACGAAAAGACCGATGGCAACTGTCAAATGTGAAATGAGAAATGGAAAATGGTTTGGAACGAGACATGACACTAAGTCTTAACAATTTACGTCCCGCAAAAGGTTCGACCCATAAGAAGAAGCGCGTTGGACGCGGTCCCGGCTCGGGTCTGGGTAAGACCTCAGGGCGCGGTGAGAAGGGTCAAAAGTCGCGATCCGGATATTCTTCCAAGATTGGCTTTGAAGGCGGCCAGATGCCCCTGCACCGGCGCCTGCCTAAGCGTGGTTTCACAAACATTTTCAAGAAGCATTGGATCGAAGTCAGCCTCGAAGCCCTGGAAAAGCATTTCTCAGCCGACGATGAAGTCACGCCTGAGGTCATGCATCGCAAGGGCATTATCAAGAAGGCCAAGCACGATATCGTCGTGCTGGGCAATGGTGAAGTTTCGAAATCGTTGAAAGTGTCGGCCCACCGGTTTACCAAAAGCGCTCGCGAAAAAATCGAAAAGGCGGGCGGCGCCGTGACGGTGATCGAGTAAGCGTTCGAGTTCAAAGGGGCTGTACCTGGTACCTTGCTCTTAGTGCTTTGATGTGTTGCGGAGCTGGCCTCTAATTTCATAAAAAGCACCAAGCTCAAGAACACTCTGTTATGGAAAAATTCCTAGCCGCCGTTCGCAACATGTTTCAGGTGCCGGACCTGCGCCGGCGGATCTTTTTCACCCTGGGCATTCTGGCCGTCTATCGGCTGGGAGCGCACGTCTCAGCTCCTGGAATCAATAAAGCTCAATTAGATCGCGTCTGGAACGACGTCAGCGGAACCTTGCTGGGCGTGCTGGATCTTTTTTCGGGCGGGAACTTTCGGGTGATCTCAGTCTTTGCCCTGGGCGTAACGCCTTACATTACCGCCTCGATCATTTTGCAGTTGATGACGGTGGTCTCGCCGCAGTTAAAGAAGTTGCAGGAAGAAGGCGAGATGGGCCGGCAGAAGATCAACCAGTGGACGCGGTATCTGACGGTTGGTCTGGCGGCTTTGCAGACTTCGTTTGTCGCGCATTGGCTGCAGGTCAACGGAGTCGGCGCGCCCACCTGGGGATTTCTGTTCACGACGGTGCTGACGTTGACGACGGGCACGATGTTCGTCATGTGGCTTGGTGAGCAAATTACCGAGCGCGGCGTGGGCAATGGCATCTCGTTGTTGATTTTTGCCGGAATCGTGATTGGTTTGCCGCGTGGCGTGCAGCAGGTGTGGGGCCGCGTGGGCAAAGGCGACACCCTGGAAATCCTGGGTGTGCTCGTCATGGTGGTGGCCCTGGTCGCGATCATCGCCTTCATCGTGTTTGTCGAGGCCGCGCGCCGTAAGATCCCGGTCAGTTATGCCAAGCGCCATGTGGGCCGGCAATTGGTTGGCGGACAACAAACGACGATGCCACTCAAGCTGAACATGGGCGGCGTGATCCCGGTGATCTTTGCCTCGTCGGTGTTGTCGATGCCGCAAAGTCTGTTTTCGGCTTTTCCGCCAAAGAACCCGACCAACTGGTATGGAAAGATTTTCGGTTTCTTCACCGTGTTTCACGCCAGCGATCCGTATTACGAATTGATTTTCCTGTCGCTGATTATTTTCTTCACGTTCTTTTACGTTTCGATCGTGTTCAACGTGGAAGAAGTCGCGGACAATCTTCGCAAGCACGGGGGATTTATGCCGGGCATTCGCCCGGGCCGGGCTACCGCCGAGTACCTGAATACAATCCTGACACGTCTGACGATCGTGGGCGCGATCTATCTGGCCCTGGTCGCGTTTCTGCCGCAGTTCATGTTGAGCGGATTCAAGGTGGCGCGTCTGCCGCTGATTGGTAACTTTTTGGATTCGTTCGTCAGCACCACCCCGGGCTTGTCCTGGATTCCTACCGGCATGGGTTATCAGTTTTATTTTGGCGGTACTTCGCTGCTAATTCTGGTGGGCGTGGCGATGGATACCGTGGCGCAGATCGAAGCGCAGCTCGTGATGCGCAACTACGAGGGTTTTCTCGGCGGCGGGAGCAGGTTGCGCGGACGCCGGGCCTGACAGCGTTGATTCGTTGATTCATTCAGCCGGCTTGAATCAATGAAGCAAATGGATCAATGTCAAAAATCATTGTGCTGATGGGCGCGCCGGGTGCCGGCAAGGGCACCCAGGCGCGTTTGCTGCAAGAGCGCCTCCATTTGCCGCAGATTTCCACCGGCGATATGTTTCGCGCTCTGGCCCGCAGCCAGAGTCCTCTGGCCGAAGAGGTTAGGGTGATTCAACAGTCAGGGAATCTGATTCCCGACGAATTGGTGATTCGCGTGGTCGAAGATCGGACGGCGCAAGCAGACTGTTCGAAGGGATATATCCTCGACGGATTTCCTCGCACGGCAGCGCAGGCTGAGATGCTCGAGCAGCTCGCGGCCCGACAACAAAAGAAGTTGAGCACGATCCTGATCGATGTTCCCATCGAGCAGTTGCAACAGCGGATGACCGGCCGGCGAAGTTGTCCCGTCTGCGGCGAGATTTACAACATCTACTTTAAGCCGCCGGCAAATGACAATCGTTGCGACCTGCACCCTGAGGCGGAACTGATTCACCGGGCGGATGACACTGCCGAAAAAGTGCGGGTTCGATTGGAAACTTACAATCGCGAAACCGAGCCGCTCATCGATTACTATCAACGCACGGGCCGCTTGCACCGGGTAGAAGGAACAACCTCGCCCGAAGAGATTTATCGCGAGATTGAAAGCATCCTGAACCGGGATTCAACTTTGTAGGTCGGGTATGATTATCGGCAAGTCTCAAAAGGAAATTGAAAAAATGCGCGCCTCAGGTCAGCTGGTAGGGCGGGTCTTGCAGGAGTTGCGCGCGATGGTCGAGCCGGGCATGACTACGCTTGAAGTTAATGACGCCGCCGACAAGATGATTCGCGATGGTGGCGCCTATCCGACTTTCAAAGGCTACAACGGGTTTCCTTTTTCGATCTGCGCTTCGGTTAATGAACAGGTGGTTCATGGCTTTCCTTCGCAATATGAATTACAGGAAGGCGATATCTTTTCCATCGACGTCGGCGTAACCCTCGACGGATTTGTGGGAGACACGGCCACTACCATTCCGGTCGGCACCGCCAGCGACGATCGCCTGACGTTAATCCGGGTAACGGAAGAGTGCCTGGCGCTTGCCATAGAACAATGCCGGGTGGGAAACCATATCGGTGACATTGGCTGGGCGGTGCAGAATCACGCCGAAGCTCACGGCTACTCAGTCGTGCGCGATTATGTGGGACACGGAATTGGCCGCCAAATGCACGAAGATCCGCAGATCCCAAATTATGGCAAGCCGGGCAAAGGCCCTAAGATCAAGCGGGGTTACGTGTTTGCGGTCGAACCGATGATTAACATCGGCTCACAACACACAAAAACCCTGGCAGACGGCTGGACCGTGGTGACTTTGGACGGTCAGCCGAGCGCGCACGTGGAACACACGATTGCGATTACCGAGGCGGGCCCGGAGGTGCTCACCCTGGTGAATTCCGGTGTTCCAGTGGGAACCCAGGCCGCGGGAGTTTCGGCAAGATAGTTTTGCGTGGCTTGGCAATTGCTTAAGCAGCGTGTTAGTATCCAAAGTTTGCCAGTAAAGGCGGATTTGCGCTCTGTGGCTGTATGGCGAAGGAAGAGGCGATAGAGGTTATGGCCAAAGTCCTCGAGACGCTTCCGAATGCGATGTTTCGTGTCGAACTCGAGGAGAGCCAGCATCAGGTGCTGGCGCATATCTCTGGCAAGATGCGGAAACACTTCATCAGAATTCTTCCCGGCGATCGAGTTCTGGTTGAGCTTTCACCTTACGATTTGAATCGAGGGCGCATTACTTACCGGTATAAATGATTCGAGGGTGCAATGAAGGTACGTTCGTCTGTAAAAAAGATTTGTGATAAGTGCAAGGTGATCCACCGCAAGGGCGTGGTGCGGGTAATCTGCACCAACCCCAAACATAAGCAGAGACAAAAGTGAAAACGGTTCTGTCTGCGAGCGCTGATGCGCATTCGCCGACGACTTCGGAGGACAAGAATTAAATGGCCCGTGTCGCAGGTATCGATCTTCCGCCCCATAAGCGCGCTGAGATCGGACTTACTTACATTTATGGGATTGGCAGGTCTCGCTCGGCTTCGATTCTCAAAGAGGCGCAGGTGGGACTGGATACTCGGGTCAGGGATCTCAGCGAAGAAGACCTGGGTCGCATCCGCGCCGTGATTGAAGAGCAGGGCGAGATCGAAGGCGATCTGCGCAAGCGCGTCCAGATGGACATCAAGCGTTTGATGGACATCGGCGCTTATCGCGGGTTGCGTCATCGTCGCGGGTTGCCGGTGCGCGGCCAGCGCACGCATACCAACGCCCGCACGCGCAAAGGGCCGCGTCGTGCCACCATCGCCAAGAAGAAGGCGCCGGGCAAGAAGTAACCTAGAACGAAACTGAAAGTCATGGCAAAAGCAACAACAGGCGGCAAGAAAAAGGTCTTCCGCAAGAAAGAAAAGAAGAACATTCCGGTTGGGATCGCTTATATCGCGGCGTCGTTCAATAACACGATGATCTCGATTACGGATCTCGAGGGAAATCTGATTGCGCAATCGTCATCTGGCGCGCGTGGGTTTCGCGGCTCCCGCAAAGGCACGCCGTTCGCTGCGCAACAAGCGGCGTACGAGGCGGCTAAGCGAGCCACGGAAGCAGGCATGCAGCAATGCGAGGTGCGCGTCAAGGGTCCAGGCGGCGGGCGTGAGTCGGCCATCCGGGCGATCAATAACGCGGGCATTCGCGTCACAGTAATCCGAGATATCACGCCGATTCCGCATAACGGATGTCGGCCGCCCAAGCGGCGCAGAGTTTAGAGAATTGAAAATTGGCAATGTATTGACCTAAAGGATGAAGGGCTCCCGCTGAGGCGGCCTGTAAACTTTTCCGTCTGAAGTCAGGACTGGAGGCAAAAACGATTGGCTAGGTATAGAGATGCGGTGTGCCGGCTGTGCCGCCGCGAAGGCGCAAAACTTTTCCTCAAAGGGGACCGTTGTTACAAACCATCCTGTCCGATTGAAAAGCGCGGCACTCAGCCGCCCGGACAGCACGGTAACTCCATGCGGCGTGGCAAGGCGCTGGCCGGGTATGGCCAGCAACTGCGCGAAAAGCAGAAGGTGAAACGGATCTACTTTATTCTCGAGGGTCAATTCCGAAATTACTTCGAACGGGCTGCGCGACAGAAGGGGATCACGGGTGAAAATCTCCTGTTCCTGCTTGAGCGCAGGCTGGATAACGCCATCTATCGCGCGGGTTTTTCGACTTCGCGGCGGCAGGCGCGCCAGCTCGTCAATCACGGGCACGTTCTGGTAAACGACCGCAAAGTCGACATCCCTTCTTTTCAGGTGAAACCGGCAGACGTGCTCACCATTAAGGACGCTAGCCGCAAGAACATTCACGTTGAGGGAGCGTGGCAGACGGCTGCCGGACGCGGCCGGCCGGCGTGGATTTCGGCGGCCGGCGCCGAGATGAGTGCGACGATCACAGGTTTGCCGACGCGTGAAGATGTGGATCGCTCGATTAACGAGCAACTGATTGTGGAACTTTATAGCAAGTAAGACTGGCGCGTCCCGGACGCGCGCGAACGCGAGGCGCGCGCTTTTGGTGACGCACAACTTTTCCTCAAATATTCTCTGACGGTACGTTATGGATCAAAATAATCTTTGGACAGGTTTTCAAATGCCTCGCCGCCTGGCGGCCGACGGCGAGACGTTGACGGAACGCTATGGACGCTTTTCAGCCCAGCCATTCGAGCGGGGTTTCGGGACGACCGTAGGGAATTCACTGCGGCGGGCTCTGCTTTCGTCGATCGAAGGCGCCGCGATCACTGCTGTGAAAATCGAAAGCGTCGAACATGAGTTCTCTTCGATCAAGGGAGTCGTCGAAGACGCCACCGACGTAATCCTGAATTTGAAGCAGGTGCCGTTCAAGTTGCACGGCAACGAGCCCAAGACTCTCACGATCGAAAAGATCGGGCCCGGCGAGGTTACCGCCGGCGACATTCAGGGCGATGCCGATGTCGAGGTGCTCGATCCCGGCCTGCATATCGCCACTCTTAGCGACGGCGGGACGCTCAATATTGAAATGAGATTGAAGCGCGGCCGCGGCTACGTGTCTGCCGATCGCAATTTTGACGAGGATCTTTCGCTCGGATATATCCCGATCGATTCAGTGCACACTCCGGTCAAGAAGGTTAACTACGCGGTGGATGCCGCCCGCCTCGGCCAGAACACTGAGTACGACAAGCTGTCGATCGAAGTATGGACGGACGGTTCGGTAAAGCCGGATGACGCGATTGGCCTGGCGGCAAAGTTGATCAAAGACCACATGGCGATTTTCATCAACTTTGAAGAGGATACCGAAGACTATAGCTATCAGCAGGCAGAGCGCGCGCCTTTACCACGCAACGATCAGCTGGATCGGTCCGTAGACGAGTTGGAACTGTCTGTGCGTTCGTACAATTGTCTGAAGAACGCCGGAATCAAGACCATTCGTGATCTGGTGCAACGCTCTGAGCGCGAGATGCTGGCTACCAAGAACTTTGGCAAGAAATCTCTGGGTGAGATTCGCGACATTCTGCGCGGCATGGGACTCGACTTTGGAGTTCAGTTTGACGAGCAGGGCAATCCCATACCCGGCAGCGGAGAAGGCGAAATTGAAGAAGGCGGCGAAGATGAATTTGAAGCCGCGGTCCAGTAAGGCAAAAGGTCATGCGTCATCTTAAGGCTCATCGGAAACTAGGTCGGACGACCGAACACCGCATCTCAATGTTGCGGAACCTGGCGACCTCGCTGATTAATTCGCGCGAGGATCGCATCGTCACTACGCTGCCCAAAGCGAAAGAGCTACGGCCTTTTGTCGAGCGGGCGATCACGCTGTCCAGGCGCGCCGCCAGTTTGGAAGGAAACGGCTCAGAAGCGACGGGCGTGCATTTGCGACGACAGGCGGCGGCTTTCTTTCACGCCGGCAATTACCGCCGGGCGACCACGACTCGCAGGGGCCAAACCCCGGCGCCGCGCACAGCGGGCGTGGCGGCGTTGCGCAGACTGTTTAATGAATTGGGTGAGCGCTACAAGGATCGTCCGGGCGGCTATACGCGGATAATCAAGATGGGCCGGCGTTCCGGTGACGGCGCCGCGCTGGCGATTATCGAGCTGGTCGACAACCCGCGTGAGAAGGAAGCACAGGAATCTGCGCGCAAGCGAGCCAAGGGAACCCCGAAGAAGAAGACGGAAACCAAGGCCAAGTCCGCCGCGCCAGATAAGGACAAGGAAGACGAGAGCGGTAGCGAGAACTAGTTTGCAGCTTGCAAGTCAGCTCCGGTCGGCTATTATGGTCGCCGCCGGAGCTCTTACTTTATAGCGCGACCATCAGCCGGCTGCGCCAGCACAGCCGGAAAGGAGCCGACACCGGGAAACTTCCTATGGCATCCGGAGCCAAGAGCGCGATGAGCGATAAAGAGCAGAATCAGTCTGAAGTTGTCTCTTCAGCGCCAGAAGATTCGGCAGAAGGCGGCCTGCGCGAACGCGGCCGGCGCCGTTCCCGCAACCTGCCCAAACACCTCGAAGCGTCGATCAACATGGACGAGCTGCGAGAGCTCGTAGGATTGATTACCGCGAATGGCCTGACGAATTTTGAACTGGAACGCGAAGGATTTCGGGTCAAGGTTGGCCGCGGAGTGGCCGCCGACGAAGCTTCGGCGCTGACCGCTGCTCCTGGTGTTCCTGAAAAGCAGATTACCGCCGGCGCGGCACACCCAGGCGGCGCCGTTCAGAGTGTGCCCTCAGCAATTCATTCGCACCCGGGCGCCCAAGCGGAAGAGGCTGCCTCAGCAGACGAAGGCCTGCACATAATCACTTCCCCCATCGTCGGCACTTTCTATCGCGCTGCTTCTCCGAGCGCCGAACTCTTTGTTCGTATCGGCAGCCAGGTTGAGCCGGAAACGGTTGTCTGCATTATCGAAGCCATGAAGCTGATGAACGAGATTCAGGCCGAGACCACCGGTGAGGTCGCGAAGATTTATGTCGAGAATGGTCAGGCCGTCGAGTATGGCCAGCCGCTCTTCGGCATCAAGCAATAAGATTGAAGCAGATGCCCGCCTCGAGGCCTATCGGCAAAAGCAAGTCAGTAACGAGCTTATGGCCAACAATCCCAGACGGTTCAAAAAGATTCTAATCGCCAATCGTGGCGAGATCGCCTGCCGAATCATCTGGACCTGCAAAGAGATGGGCATTCGCACGGTTGCCGTCCACAGCGACGTCGATCGCGATTCTTTGCATGTGCGTTTCGCCGACGAGTCGGCCTGTATCGGGCCGGCGCCTTCCGCACAAAGCTACCTCAATATTCCCGCTATCATCAGTGCGGCGGAAATCTTCAACGTCGACGCGATTCATCCAGGTTACGGGTTTCTGGCTGAATCGGCTTACTTCGCTGAGATTTGCGAAGCCTGCAACATCAAGTTCATTGGCCCCCGACCCGGCGTGATTCAGTTGATGGGCGAAAAAGTCGAAGCTCGCAACGCGATGGCGAAAGCCGGCGTGCCCATTGTTCCCGGCAGTTCAAAAGCGCTGGAATCAGAAGAGGAAGCGTTGCAGCTGGCGCGCGAGATTGGCTTTCCGGTGATCGTGAAAGCTTCCGCCGGCGGTGGCGGACGCGGCATGCGAGTCGTACGCTCGGAAAGTGAACTAGGCCACGCTTTGGAGACAGCTTCAACCGAAGCCGCGGCAGCTTTTAAGAACGGCGATGTCTATATCGAGCGTTTCGTTGAACGTCCGCGTCACATTGAAATCCAGGTGCTGGCAGACGAATACGGCGAATGCGTCTATCTGGGCGAGCGCGAGTGTTCGATTCAGCGGCGACATCAGAAACTCCTCGAAGAAGCTCCGTCACCGGTAATGACTCCCGAGCTGCGTCAGCAAATGGGCGAGGCGGCCGTCGCAGCCTGTAAATCGATTGGATACTCGAGCGCAGGCACGTTTGAGTTTCTGCTTGATGAAGACAATCGCTTTTATTTCATGGAGATGAACACGCGCATCCAGGTCGAGCATCCGGTTACTGAAATGGTGACCCTCACTGATATTGTGAGGAATCAGATCCGGATTGCGGAAGGCGAGCCGTTAGGCTACAGCCAGGAGGATGTGATTATCGTTGGACACGCGATTGAATGCCGCATCAACGCCGAAAGCCCGGACACCTTCATCCCATCACCCGGGACGATCACAACTTTCAATCTTCCGGGCGGTCCCGGCGTCCGCGTGGACACTTACGTTTATCCCGGTTATCGCGTGCCGCCTTTCTATGATTCGATGATTGCCAAGGTAATCGTGCACGCCCGCACGCGCGACCTGGCCATCGCCCGGATGCGGCGAGCGCTGGATGCGATGGTCATCGAGGGAATCAAAACAACTATTCCGTTACACCTGAAGATTATGGACGATCCCGATTTTCAGGCCGGAAACATCTCGACCCGCTTTATGGAGGAGTTTTTGGCCGGGAATGGCTTTAAAGGGCGCTCAGGGGTTCAGCCGACCGAAGCCTCTGCCGCGTTGACTGGAGCGTCCGCGTAAATTTATAATGGTCGACTTTTCAGTGGTGAGTATTGCTCGCTGACAGGGTGCGTAAAGATTATGACGTTCGCAATTATTAGAACCGGCGGAAAACAGTTTCGCGTGGAAAAAGGCGGCAGCCTGCGAGTTCCTTCGTTAGAGCAGGAAGTTGGCGCGGCTGTCGAGCTGGAAGTGCTGGCCACGACCGATGACAAGAAAACCAACCTGGGCGCACCGGCACTCGAAGGGGTGAAGGTGACGGCGACGGTGGTTGAGCACGGGCGTGGGGCGAAGATAATCGTCTTCAAGAAGAAGCGGCGCAAGCACTATAAGCGAACCAAAGGTCACCGGCAGGGATATACGACGTTGAAAATTGATTCTATTGGCTGATTTATTCATTGACTCATCAATTCTGAGGTTTGTTATGGCACATAAGAAAGGCGTAGGTTCATCGCGTAACGGACGGGACTCGCACTCGCAGCGGCTCGGGTTGAAGAAGTTTGGCGGCCAGCAAGTGCTCGGCGGGAACATTTTGGCGCGGCAGCGCGGCACTAAGTGGAAGCCAGGCAAAAATGTCGGCCGGGGCAAGGACGATACTCTTTTTGCGATGATCGATGGCGTCGTCAAATTTGAAGACAAGGGGCGGTCGGGAAAGTTCATCAGCGTTTACCCAGAGGCAGCATCCGTTACAGCGGTATCTTAGAAAGAAAAATTGTTTTCGAGTTTTCAATTTAATGCGTCGCCCGCGCCGAATCTGAGCTCAGCGGGGCGCGCATTTCTATTTTCAGGATGTTCATCGATCGAGCCAAAATTCGGATCCAGGGAGGCCACGGCGGCAACGGCGTGACGGCCTTTCGACGCGAGAAGTTCGTGCCCCGCGGCGGTCCCTCCGGAGGCGATGGCGGTCGGGGGGGTGACGTCTGGCTGGTCGCTGACGAATCGTTGAATACGCTGCTGCACCTGCGCTACAACCCGTTGCACATCGCCGGCCGCGGCATGCACGGCGAGGGCAGCAATCGTTCCGGCAAAGAAGGCGCCGATGCGATTGTGCGCGTGCCGGTCGGAACCCAGGTCTTTGATCCGAACACTAACGACTTGCTATTTGACTTTGACGAAGATGGCCGGCGCTGGCGCGCGGCACGAGGTGGGCGCGGTGGGTTTGGCAACGCGCATTTTGCCACCTCGACGAATCGCGCACCCCGCTATCACCAGGAGGGCAGTCCGGGTGAAGAGTTTGAAATTCAACTCGAACTCAAGTTGCTGGCCGATGTCGGTCTGGTCGGTTTTCCAAACGCCGGCAAATCGACTTTTATCTCGACTGTTTCCGCGGCCCGGCCAAAGATTGCGGATTACCCTTTCACCACGCTGGAACCGCATTTGGGAGTAGTGGATCTCGGAGACTTTCGCACCTTTGTCATAGCTGATATTCCCGGATTGATCGAAGGCGCGCATGAGGGACATGGCCTGGGAGATCGCTTTCTACGACATATTGAGCGCACCAAGGTGCTGTTGCACCTTGTCGATATGTCTTCGGTGTCCGGGCGCGATCCGGTCAGTGACTACGAGATCATAAATCACGAGTTGGCCGCGTATGACTCGCGACTGGCCGCTCGGATGCAGATTGTGGTGGCCACAAAGATCGATGCGCTGGACGAGCCGGATCGACTCGATCGTTTACGCGAACGCGCCCTTCACGATGCCAGAGCGTTCTTTGCGATTTCATCAGTCACGGGGGCCGGTGTGCGCGAGTTGATAACTTTCGTCGGAGGGGAAGTTGAACTCATTCGAGAGCGTTCGCCGCAAAGACCGGCGCAATCATCGGATGATGATTTGGAGTTCAACCTTCAGGTTGCGGACCTGGAGCAAGCGAAGGCTTGAGCGGTAAAACTCTGAGGCGCGCGAAAGCGGCGCGAACGGATCATGGCTTTGCGGCGCGCAGCAATTTATGGCGGCACGTTTGACCCCGTGCATAGCGGCCACCTGGAAGTTGCCAGCCGGGTGCTGGAGTTATTTGAACTGGATGAAGTGATCTTTGTGCCGGCGTGTGTGCCCCCGCACAAGCGGGGCGCAGGCATCACTTCGGCGTTTCATCGCTATGCGATGCTGGCGCTGGCGACGGCGCGCGATCGCCGGCTGAGTATTTCGACGATCGAATTGGATATGCCTGAACGGCCTTACGCCGTTGATACGGTCGAGCGGATGCAGACCGCGACGGGAGCCAGCCGGCGTTTGTTCTTCATGATCGGGGCAGATTCCTGGGCTGAGATCACGGTCTGGCATGAGTGGCAGAGGCTTTTGAAAATGTGCGACCTGATTGTGAGCACGCGGCCGGGCTATGACTTGAAAAACAGCGTGCCACCGGAACTCGCTGAGATTGTCGACGTGAGAGGTTTGAGCATGCGGGAAATCTCAGAATTGCTGAACGCTGACGTCGGGCCACGGGTTTTCCTGACCGACGCGGCGATGGTCGATGTTTCGGCGACAGCCATACGTGCTGCGGCAAGATCAAAAGCGCACGCTGAGTTGAGAGAGAAAGTGCCGGCCGAAGTGGCCGGCTATATTGAAAAATACGAACTGTATCAGAACTAAGATGAGCCAGAAGTTGAACGAGAAATCATTAAGTCAGGACCTGAATCCGGCGCCGGCTACGCGCCCGGGTTTTATCGGGGACGTGTCCCAATTCGACGAACGTATTCGCCGCGCCCTGCACGCTGCCGGTGAGAAAAAGGCTTTACAGCCCACCGTGCTCGACTTGCGCGAAATTGCCAGCTTCACGGACTTTTTCGTGATTACCACCGGCACCAACCGGCGCCAGGTACAAGCCATCAGTGACGAGGTCGTCGAACAACTGAAGCGGGCCGGAACGCGCGCGGCGCGGGTGGAAGGCTATCAAACGGCCGAATGGATTCTGATCGATTACGGTGATTTCATCGTACATGTCTTCGATGAAAAGGCGCGCCGCTTTTATGATCTCGAGCGCTTGTGGCGCGAAGCGAAACGCGTCGATGTCTCGGCAGAGCAACTCGGATCTTTGAGAGCAGAATAGTGATTGAGATCGTGGCGTTGTCAGAGGCGATGCGCGAGGCGGTTGGCCTCGCCGAACGCGTCGCCACTACCGACGCCAACGTGCTGCTGACCGGCGAGTCAGGGGCGGGCAAGGACGCCCTGGCGGCGTTCATCCACTCGCGGTCGGCGCGGGCAGAGCAGCCTTTGGTCAAAATCGATTGTGCGACGCTGCCAGCGGACCTGCTTGAGGCCGAGTTGTTCGGTTACGAGCGGGGAGCCTTTACCGGCGCTACTGAGGCGAAACCGGGACGGCTCGAGGCGGCGCATCGAGGCACCCTGGTGCTGAACGAGATTGCCCAGCTTTCCCTCGACGCTCAGGCAAAGCTCTTGCGCGTGATCGAGACTCGCCAGTTTGAACGGTTGGGCGGGCGGCAAACAATCGAAGTCAATGCCCGGCTGATCGCTCTGACGAACGCGGATCTGAAGAAGGCAGTTGCAGAGCGCAGTTTTCGCGACGATCTTTTTTACCGGCTGAACGTGGTGCAGATACCGGTGCCGCCATTGCGTGAGCGGCGCGAGGATCTGGAGGCGCTCAGTACGGCCTTTGCCAGGGAGTATGCGGCCAGGCATGGCCGCGTTGAGCAAAAGATTTCGGCCTCGGCCAGGCGTTTACTGACTGATTATGATTTTCCCGGCAACGTTCGTGAGCTGGCAAACATCATTGAGCGCGCAGTAATCGTTTCGACCGGAAAGCAGATTGAAGCTGACGATTTGCCGGAAGCGATACACGCGTCAGCCGCCGGACAGAAACGAAAGACGAGTCCCCCGACGCTGGTAGAGGTTGAAGACGAGTATATTCGCGCGACTCTCGCCGCCGCAAAAGGAAATAAGGCCGAGGCGGCCAGAATTCTCGGCATCAGCCGCAAGAACCTTTATGAGCGGCTGGCGCGAATGGAAACGGGGGCCGGAGATCAGGAGCCAGGGGTCGGGGGTCGGGGGTCGGACGTCGGAGATTAGATTTCAGAAGTCACGAATGCAGAGGCGGGAGAATAGCCGGACAGAAGTGGGAACGAAACGAACGCTCATATTCTGATTTCCGACCCCTGACCCCTGATCCCAGTCTTATGCGGATTCGTTTCATCTGGCCGGGGAAGACGAAAGACGAGCATTTGCGCGCCCTGGTCGCGGAATACTTGAAACGATTAGCGCGCTTTGTGCGTTGCGAGATAGTTGAAACCCGTGAGGGGAAAGAAAAGGGCCAGGCCGGCGTGGCCAAAGAATCGCGCCATATCCTGGACGCTATCTCGCCGGGTAGCCTGATTTTGGTGCTGGACGTCGCCGGACGCGAATGGAGCTCCCCGGAACTCGCTGAGGAAGTCAGCCATTGGGAGCGAGACTCGGTTAAAGAAGTAGCGGTGGTGATTGGCGGCCCGGATGGCATCAGCGACGAGTTAACCGCCCGCGCGAAAAAGCGCTGGCGCTTGTCGCGGCTGACGCTGACGCATGAGATGGCCCGGGTCGTGGTACTCGAACAGATTTATCGTGCATACACGATCAAACGTGGTTTGCCGTATCAGAAGTGAGAAAGACAGAAGTCAGAGGTCAGAAGTCAGAGATCAGGAGTCGGTGGAGCGAACTAGTTGAAGTGGAATCAAATTATCGAAGTTCATAGGTCGAGGAGCGAAGGCGCTCTGACCGCTGACTTCTGATCTCTGATCTCTGTATCGTGGAGGAATGAAAAGATAGAAATGGATAAGCGGAAATCAAAAACTTATAGAGACAAATTGCTGGCTCGACGCGAAGGATTGGTGGGCCAGGTACAGGCGGCCGAGGCATACAGCCGGGAGCGCGATGCGGAAGCGACGCAGGATCCGGCCGACATGGCGGCTAATGCTTACACCAAAGAGTTGTTGATGTCGATGTCTACCAACGATCGGCAGTTGCTCGAATTGATCGATTCAGCTTTGTATCGCATCGAAGACGGGCAGTATGGAAAGTGCGTTCATTGCACCCAGCCGATTTTGGAGAAGCGGCTCGAGGCCGTGCCCTGGGCCCGACACTGTCTGCGTTGCCAGGATCTGAACGAGCGTGGATTACTGCACCGGGAGGAAGAGTAGACTCTGCTTTGAATTCCAGGGCTTGAAATAAGAGATCCAAAGTCGTAATAATCGCGGCCTCCTGGGAAAACCGGGAGGCCGTTATTCTTAGTGTTCTTCGTGTCTTGGTGGCGAATAAACCCCATTACCACCAAGACACAAAGGCACAAAGGACACAAAGATTAGAACTGAACGAACAAAGCGTATGTTCGCGACAACTTTCGCCAGCCAGCTCTATGACGCCGCCCTCGCGCTCGTCTATCCGCAGGCGTGTGCTGTCTGCGGCGACAGTGTCGATTCTCGCCATGATGGAGTTGCGTGCGAGACCTGCTGGAATGCGACTCAGATATTTACCGACGACGACACGCTGTGCTGGAAATGCGGTGCCTTTACCGCCGCCGCGGTCAGCAAACACCGGCGCGGGCGAGTTCGTTGCGGCAAATGTGACGACCTTGCTTTCACTGCCGCGCGCGCGTGCGGCTTTTATGAGGGAGCTTTGCGGGCTTCGATCCTGGAGCTAAAGCGTCAACCCCAGGTCGGGCGTCGCCTAACGCGTTTGATGTTCGCCGCGATGCAGCGAGAGCCGCTTCACAGCGTTAACTTGATCATTTCCGTGCCGCTGCATCCTTCACGCGAGCGTGAGCGTGGCTTTAATCAGGCCGCTTTGCTCGGCCGCGAGCTGGCTCGTCTTTCACATCTGCCGCTCGACGATCACAGCGTCGTTCGTCGCGTTCAAACCGAGCGTCATCGCGCCGGAATGGATTCCGTCGCCCGTCGCCAGAGTGTCGCCGGCGCCTTTGCTGTTCGACAACCTGATTCGATTGCCGGCCGTCGTGTGTTACTGGTTGACGATGTCTTCACCACCGGCGCCACCGTTTCGGCGTGCGCGGCGGTGCTGAAGGATGCCGGTGCGGAAGACGTGTTTGTGCTCACTCTCGCCCGACCCGAACGTTCTTGAGCCGACTGCCGCGTCACCCTCGATCCAGAAGGGCTCTGTTCTTGCCCGTGGGGAATTGCGGCGTCATCGATTGTCCTGGTGCGCGGCGCGTGCCCGCAATTCCAATTCGTGTCTATAATCGTCCAGCCGTCTTATGCAGCGAAAGTTTATTCAGATCGTCGGTATCATTTGGACGCTGGTCTACGCGGGCATCATTGTGTGGATTTATGCCACTGAGCCGCGCTCGTTTAAGGAAGTAGCGACGAACTCACAAGTTGCGGCCGGGATCTATGAAATCAATCAGGAAAGATTTGCTAACGGCCTGGCACTCTTTAATCGCGAACAATTTCGCGCCGCGCGTGATGAGTGGGCCGCCGCCGATCCGGCCCAAAAAGATCCTCGCACACAGTTCTATATCGCTTACGCCTTTTACCGAGAGGGCTGGGGCCGCGTCTATGACGATGATGCGCTTTTCAAGCAAGGGTTGGAGGCGGTCAACCGGGCCATCAACGTGGCGCCGAACGGCACGCTGATGGTTGAAGATCCAAATCTGCAAATGAACACTGCCGCCGAATTAAAGACCGAGCTGGAACAGGGAACTGAAACGAGTTGGAAAGATATGAATCCCGTGGGACTTTTTCGCAAGCGAAAATGAAGAACTACGCCGAGAGAAACCGAGCGCTGCTTCACTTCATCGTACTACCGACCATTCTGCTGACGGTGGGATTGCTGGGTGGACTGCGCATAGACGGGCAAACCGGAAAGTTCATATTCATTGCTCCACCGCTAGTGACGCTGGTTCTGGCGATTCTTTTAGGCTCGCTCTTTGTGCGTGCCCGGGCCATCGACCTGCATTATTGGCTGGCCATCGACCTGTCAACTTTGACAAACCTTTCGCACCTACTGACTCTGATAGCGCTTTTCTTTGCGTCAGCCCAGGCCTTCAATTCGGTTTTGCCGGAAAGCGGTCTGCTTCACTGGATGTTCGCTTTCTTTTTTCTTTGGACGCTCTGGACGAATCAGTTTTCGGCGTTCGACGCACGGCGTTTGTTGAAAAGTCTCATTGTCCTGTTTGGCACCGCGTTCGTGCTCAAGCACTTGCTCGTCTCCGGGCTCTACGCCCCCGCAGGCGGTTGGTTTAAGCGGATTGCCGCCGCGCTACTGCAGGGCATCGCCATCGACGTTCCGGCGTTTGCGCCAGTCACGGGATACATCTCTTTCTTCGCGCTGGTACTGTATGTCGTGGGCCTGTTGCTGATCGCGCCTGTTCCCGGGCGTCCAGGTCTACCCGCCGTCAATAAACTAGCTGTCAGAGAAGATGCTTTAGCTCACGAGTCTTTGGATGAAACTTCTGAGTGAATCGGAAATTCTTAATTCACAATTCGGAATCGCGTAACGTAAGATTGCCAAAATCGATTGCCAGTGAGGGGAGCTGATGAAAGCAAACGTAAACGAAATCGCCGCGGATGTTTATCGCATCTCTACGTTCCATCCTGAGTACGGAATCCAATTCAATCAATTTCTGATCAATGATGATGAGCCGTTCATCATGCATACCGGATTTAAGAAGATGTTTCCGATCACGCTGGAGGGCGTGGCCAAAATAATCGATCCTAAGCGACTGCGCTGGATCGGCTTCAGCCATTTTGAATCGGACGAATGCGGGGCCTTGAACGATTTCCTTGGCGTTGCGCCCAATGCGCAAGCTGTTTGCAGCGTGGTCGGGGCAATGGTGACGGTAACCGACTTCGCAGATCGCCCGCCGCGCGCCCTGAATGACAACGAGGTCCTGGAAATCGGCAGCCATCGGCTGCGATTTCTGGCCACGCCGCATGTGCCGCACGCTTGGGACGCGGGTTTGTTCTTTGAGGAAACCGATCGTACCTTCCTTTGCTCTGATCTCTTCTTTCACCCGACCGATACTGAACCGTTGATCGAGTCAGACGTGGTCGGACGGGCGCAGGCCTCAATCCTGGGCGGTCTCTCAGGTCCGCTGGCGAAAGACATGCCCTACACGCCGTATACGAACAGCACTCTGCAGAGGCTCGCCGCCTTGGAACCGCAAACGCTCGCCGTCATGCACGGCTCTTCATACCGGGGCGACGGCCGCAAGGCTATTTTGGAACTTGCTGAAGTGATTCGAGAGACGCTGGGCGAGCAATCTGACGTGTGACAGAGTTGTGATGATTTCAGCGTCGGACTGCGAGTTTTTGCTTGAACAAACTTGACAGAATATTCTTTGGAGCTTTGAAATGATAAGAAATTCATTTGAATCATCCTTCTACTCGTGAGTTCACTTGTTTCTCAATTCCCGGATGGAATCGTTGTCCAAAAATGATTTCATGCGGTAGGATCAACGCATGAGGATCAATGAACTCCTCTGGCCGCGCGAAAGAGTCGAACATATTGCCCGTCATGGAGTGACACCTGAGGAAGTGGAGCAAGTTTGTTTCAGTCACCCGCTGGTGTTGCGAGCCAAGTCCTATGGTGACAATCCGGTCTATTACGTTCTTGGCCAAACGGACGCAGGGCGCTATTTGTTTTCAGTGGTCATTCAGTTTCCGGACGGCAAAGGCTATCCGGTCACTGCCAGGTCGATGACAGAAAAAGAAAAACGCCGATTTCAGCGATGGAGAGAACGATGAAGACTCAAGAATTACCGCAAACCGATTCTATTCAGGAGCTGGCTCAGTTTTGGGACACACACGATGTTACAGATTTTGAAGATGAGCTAGAGGAAGTAACTGAAAGGATCTTCGCGCCCCGAAAGGCGATTCGAGTGGATCTGGAATCAACGGAAGCCGAAGCCGTTAGAAAAATTGCAGAAGCCAAGGGAATTGCCGATGCCGAGCTTATTCACTCGTGGGTTCGTGAGAAGATCGGTACTAGCTAGAAACCGAGCAGAAGGTTTCGATGTCTACGCCTCAAACTGAAAGCCCACTGGATACCGCCCTTCGTCATTTCGCGACCGCAGAAGCTAATCTGGATAAGCTCGACCGTCACCTTCAGCGTTTAATCCAACCCGTCCCAGAAGGCATCTGTTTTGGCTCAAATGCTGAGTATGACGACGCCTGTCGAGGGTACTCCGAATTACTTGCCGGTTTACCTAAGATAGATGGATGGACCCCAAGCGCGACCCCTTGGATTTGGATTCCATTGCCCGTCAGCGTTTTGATGTCGAGGAAGTCGGCGAGCCGGAAATGCTCATTTCGTTGGGCCAGGAAATGGAGAAGCCAGAGAGAACTTGTAGAATACAGGTACAGACTGAATCGCGCGCGACGACGGTTCATTCGCGAGAGCATTCTCAGGATCGCAGAACAACTGAATGCAATTTGTGGCAAACACCTCGCGTTGATATCTTGGTCATCGCGACAACTGGTCGATTTACCACAGACGCGGTTGACTTCATTGAGAAACATAATGCCTCCGACCGAGCTATGAAGATTGAGATGTGGCCGGAAAGTCACCTCGAACGACTCTTGGCAGAGAGACCGGGACTCGTTGCTGAGTTCCCCCTACGTTAATGAGTTAGATTGCTTCTCATTTGTAAAATATTCACATGCCCATGACCCAACTCCGAACGCTTTACCCACCAATCGAACCGTTTGATCAAGGCCGTTTGAAAGTTTCAGACGTGCACGAGATCTATTACGAACAGTGCGGCAATCCGAACGGCAAGCCGGTAGTCTTTCTGCACGGCGGGCCGGGCGGCGGGCTTGTGCCTGAGTATCGCCAGTTTCACGATCCGGCCGCATATCGCATCGTGCTCTTCGAACAGAGAGGTTCAGGCCGGAGCACGCCGCATGCTTCGCTGGAAGACAACACGACCTGGCATCTGGTTTCGGACATCGAGAAGCTGCGCGAACATCTCGGCATCGAGAAGTGGCAGGTGTTTGGCGGTTCCTGGGGCAGCACTCTTTCGCTCGCCTATGCTGAGACGCACCCCGAACGCCCGACTGAACTGGTGCTGCGCGGAATTTTTCTGTGCCGACCGAGCGAGATTAAGTGGTTCTATCAGGAAGGCTGCAGTTGGATCTTTGCCGACGTTTGGGAAGAGTATCTCAAGGTCATCCCGGAAGCTGAACGCGACGACATGGTGAGCGCCTATTATCGGCGTCTGACCGGAGATAATGAGCAAGAGAAACTTGCCGCCGCGCGCGCATGGAGTATCTGGGAAGGCAGCACCTCTAAGCTCTTGTTTGACTACGAATCGATAGAGAGATTTGCCGACCCGCAGTTCGCGCTGGCTTTTGCCAGGATCGAATGCCACTACTTCATGAACAACTGTTTCTTTGAGACGGAAAACTATCTCATCGAGAATGTCGGAAAGATTCGCCACATTCCCGGCGCCATCGTGCAGGGACGGTACGACGTCGTTTGTCCCATGACCAGCGCCTGGGATTTGCACCGCGCCTGGCCCGAAGCCGAACTTCACATCACGCCCGACGCCGGGCACTCGATCATGGAACCGGGAAATCTGAGCGCGCTGGTCGCGGCGACCGATAAGTTTCGATAAGAATAAACTATCCACGAAACCACTCGATCAAATCGACTTTTCCACAGTTTCGCTTAGATACCGATGACGATCGGATTCTTTCGCGCCCAGCCGGTCTCATTCACACCTGGCTTCAGCCAGGTGAACTGAGCCGAGGCTAACATCCGGAAACCGTTCTATGAAAGGGGTTGTCAATCCAATACCTCACCCTACGCGTCCGT
>JBBPID010000066.1:0-30261 GCA_038040505.1 Acidobacteriota bacterium
CTTTTCCCGGCCCGCTTTGATTCAGTTCGGCAACAGCGGTATCGATTTCGTTTTGGTGACGCGCTGAGACGCAGACCGAAAGACTTTCATTGACCAGCGCGGAAGCAATCGCGCGTCCGATGCCTTTGGTGCCGCCGGTGACGATTGCGATCTTGTTGAGAAGATTCATTATGTCTATGGAGTGCGCCGGCAGAGTCCCGACGCGTCGGGAGCGACGGCGCTTTTGCAGTGCGGTCCCGACTTGTCGGGATCGCCGCTTTTGAAAGCGCTGACAAGTCAGCGCACTCCAAACTATTTCAGCTTTTCGCGCAGCCGCTCGTTAACCACTTTGGGATTTGCTTTGCCTTTGGAAGCCTTCATTACCTGACCGACAAAGAAGCCTAACAACGTCTCTTTGCCCGCACGGTATTGCTCGAGTTGGTTGGGGCTGGCCGCGATGACTTCATCAACGATGCGATCGATTTCTGCCGTATCACTCACCTGGACCAGGCCGCGCTCTTCAACCACCGCGGCGGCGGTTTTGCCCGAAGCAAACATCTCAACCAGCACGTCTTTACCTTGCTTGCCGCTGATATTGCCTTCGTCGATCAGACGTACCAGAGCTCCCAGCTCAGTCGCCGGAACCGGACTCTTTTCTGCGCTCAACCCGCTGCTCTCAAGCTCGCGCAGCAATTCCGAGCGGATCCAGTTGGCGGTAGCGCGCGCGTTACCGCCGCTGGCTTTCACCGCTCCTTCGTAGTAGTCGGCCAGCGCACGATCCGAGGTCAGTTGCGAAGCATCAGAGAAAGACAATCCGTATTGTTCGCTAAACCGCCGCGCTCGCGGGCCCGGCAGTTCCGGCAGTGACGCGCTCACTTCGTCGATGAACTGCTCAGTAACGACCAGTGGCGGCAGATCAGGTTCTGGAAAATATCGATAATCGTGCGCTTCTTCTTTCGAACGCATCGCGCGTGTCTCAGCCAGTTTTTCATCCCAGAGACGCGTTTCCTGGACCAGCCGGCCGCCGGACTCCAGAGTCTTGATATGCCGGTCGACTTCAAATTCGATGGCCCGCTGCATAAAGCGCACTGAGTTGAGGTTTTTCAACTCGACCTTGGTTCCTAACGGTTCGCCTTTGCGCCGCACGGAAACATTCGCCTCGCAACGCAGGTTCCCCTTTTCCATGTCAGCTTCCGAGGCGCCCACCCACGTCAACGCGCGACGCACGTGGTTGACGTAATCATAGGCCTGCCACGATGAACGAAAGTCCGGCTCGGTCACGATTTCAGCCAGTGGCGTTCCGGCGCGATTCAAATCGATGTAAGAAAAGCGATCGACGTCGGGCAAGCCTTCGTGAACATTCTTCCCGGCATCTTCCTCGAGATGCAGCCGCGTAACCTGGACGGTCATCGGCTTCCAGTCATGCGCATGGCCGGCTTCGTCGCGATCGGCGGTCATGATTTCCAGCACGCCATTCGCTGAAAAGGGCTGATCGTATTGAGAGATTTGATAACCCTTGGGCAGGTCCGGGTAGAAGTAATTCTTCCGGGAAAAGATCGAGCGCTGATTGATTTTGAGGCCGAGCGCGAGCGCGGCGCGCGCACCCAACTCGACAGCTCGCCAATTTAGAACCGGGAGGGCGCCCGGCAAACCCAGGCAGACGGGACAGGTGTTTGAGTTCGGCTCGTCGCCAAAACGCGTCGAGCAACTACAAAAAATCTTGGACTCGGTGCTCAGTTGCGCATGAACTTCGAGACCGATGATGGTTTCCCAACCATTAGGCATAATCTACGTTGAGCTTTTTCTGTCCTGTACTTGGCGCCTTGGTGCTTTGTACTTAGTGCTTTGTACTTGGACTTCTAATCTTACGCCCTCAGACCCTTTGGGTGCGACTCCGAACACAGTACCAAGTACAAAGTACTAAGCACAAAGCACCAGGAAGCCTGGTGCTAAGCGGAAAACCATGACTGTGAGTGGTCGATTACGGCTCCAGCCAAACTTGCGGCACTCTCGCGTCGCGCGCTTCGTCTTCCAGCGCCCGCCACTGGGCCGCTAATCCGGCGCGCCGAACCAGCAAATCATCCATCCGGGTGGTTAGATCCGCCTGTTGCTGGTTATTCCCAAAATTATCAAACGGACCCGTCGGATATTGATTCGGATATTGATTCGGATATTGAGGATATCCAAAAGGAGGATACGGAAATCCCAGGCCGTAAGTGGGCCGTGCTCCGCGGTTTGGGAATCGGCCCCGTCTACGATCGCCGCCCCAGATTGGATACGTTTCGGTGATTATGGGACGGTTAAGTAATGAAGTTTCATTCAACTCGCTCACCCGCCCGCGCAGGTAATTAATCTGAGTGTCAACGGTTGCGATTTCCAGGCGCAACTGCCGAGCTCTCCCTCGCCAGTAACTCTCCTCCTCGGCCATGGCGGCAGACTTCTCACGAAGTTCAGCACGCAGGACTGCTGCTTCCGCCTCTTGACGCTTCCTCGTTTCCTCGACCGTAGGCAAGCCTAATTCTTTCCGGCGAGTCTCATACGCGCGCTCACTCTCAATCCGCCGCTGACGCACAGCCGCGAGGTCATTATTAGTAATAGTCCTAATGGCCCGGGGCGCGGGCTCAGGCACGACGGGAGCCTCTTCCCGGTGTTTGAAAAAACTGCCGGGCGCTTCGTTATTGGCGCGCTCGGTGGCGGCCACATCGACCAAGGTCAAGAGCATTGTCTTGTTGAAGCCGGGGGAAATTTCGTAAGTCAGAGTGGTTCTCGTCAGCGAAAACTCCGCAGGTATCTCCAAACGTTGACCATTGCGAAAGACCAGTGTGTAGGCGCTCGCCGTAATTGCCAGCATGAGCAGGAGCACGCCGGACATTACCAGCCTGGGCAATGCGCTCGGCAGGCGAGACCCGTTTTTTGGCGAAAAATTCTTCAACATCGTCGACCCTCCCTTTTCCTCGTTCCTTAGTTCGTCGAAATGGCGAGTTTTTGGACTCAGCCTGAATTCAAAGATTCCTCGTAAGTTGTATCTCTACTCGTTTGTCCCGGTAGATTTCACATAGCTATCGCGCGCTTTCACGGCGAGGTTGGCCTGCCGGACTTTAACTCTGATTTGGCGCCGGTCGCTGCTGTCTACGTTCCCGGTCTTGGGGTAGTAGCCAAGGCTGTATTGGCGACGCAGCTCTTCCGCAATTCTGGTGAATGCCTGCGCCAGCTGGGCCGTGTCATTCGCCTGATAGAGCCTGCCGCCGGTTTTGTCCGCCAGCGCGTGCAGGTATTGATCTGCGCGGTCGTAGTCGGCTTTGGTTGAGCCTGGTAGAGCCGCGCCACTTCCCGGAGCGTTATAGGTCTGTTGTGAAGTGGACGTGCCAAAGATGCCTCGTCTGGTGGTGGTGATAGTTACCGTGCCGCTGCCTACCCCCTGCATCGCGCGCAGGTAGTCAGTCGTGTCGTACTGAATGGGATAGATGAGCGCATCCAGTTCTTCCACTTCGCGCAGCGTGCTCCGATAAGTTGCTTGTTGGCTCGAGGTGTCGACGCCGTCAGTGAAGAGTACGATCGCTTTGCGGCCTTTGATCTTGTTGAGCCGCTCTTTGATGGTGAGATCAACGGCGTCATAGAGCCGCGTTGAGCTGCCGGTGTAGACGTTCTCGTCGATCACGGTTTCGATGAGTCTCAGGTCATTCGTGACCTCGGTGAGCAGCATCACCTCATCATTGAAGCTCACGATCAGCACGCGATCCTGCGGCCGCAATTGTTTGGCGAAAGCGATCGCAGCATCTTTGATCTCCTCGAGATGAAAATGAGTCGAAGCCGACGTGTCCAGCAGGAGCGCTACCGTGAAAGGTTTTTCTGCCGGCTCGAAATACGCGATTGATTGTTCGACGTCGTTTTCAAAAACCCGAAAATCTTCGCGCTGAAGATTAGCTATGAAACGTCCCTGGCGATCCAGGACGCTGACGGGAACGGTTACCAGAGAAGTGCTGACGCGTACCACGTCCCCTTCGCCCACTTCTTCAGGTCCGGCGTCAGCGGAAGCAACCTCAGTAGATTCACTCGGCGCGGAAGCGGTCGGACCAGTCCCGGCGTTGGTTAGCTTTGGCGGGCCCAGCGCAGCTTTTGGTTCACTGCCGATTAAAGAAGGCGGGCCTTGCTGAGCCTGGGTCGTATCCTCCTGCGATGCGGTGTCCTGCAACTGGGCTGCCGTCTGCGATGGCGTAGTGTTCTGGGGTTCAGGCGTATTCTGCGGGTCACTCGTGTTTGAGGATGGCTCTCCTACGGCTCGCCGCGGACGAGTAGCGGAGGCAGAAGTTCCTGAGGACGTCGCCGAATTCCCTTTCGACCGCGGCACGGTGCCGCGCGCGGTAGATTTTTGTGCGGGTAACGAAGATTTTCCGGCCTGATTAGACGGCCGCTGCGGCGGTGCAGTCGAGGTCGAGGATTTCTCCGGCGTCGTCTTCGACGGCGCTGCCGATTTTTCTGCCGGCGATCGCGCGCTGCCGTTCACCGCTAACGAACTTTCATAGTCATCCTGTTTTTTGACAACGTAGGCGCCGTGGGGGCAGGCGGCCGAAGTCATGTACGCGATGATCACGTAACCTTCCGGGATGGGAACTCCCTGACAGATCCTTAGGGTCTCAGTTCGCGGCTTGGTAACCGCAGTCTGCTTTCCTTTGCGAGGCGGAGTTTGGCCATGACTAATTACTCCTGAACTGACTGTGGTCAGGACAAGTAAGAACGCGACGAAGAACTTCATAGTCGCAACCCCCTTGACGAAGTTTCCTGATTGGGGGCGCATTATACTCCCAAAGCTGCTTAAAACATCAAGGAGCCCGACGGGTCGTGAGTGTCTCCAAAAAACCGTTGATACAACCGTACCCGAGGGACCCAGCCCGACCGTGAGGAAGAGCTTCGCCCCCGAATCCCATCTGAGCCCACGCTGACGTTCGGGCTAATGCACCTGCCAGATATCTTTAAGACACTATCAACGGCTCGGAATCCGAAACTTTCGACCAAAAAATTGTCATTATCTTCGAAGTTTGATGTACAATCCGCGCCGTTCCAGGTAAAACCTCGCAGTCGATGGCGGCAAGGCAGCCTTAGTCCGGGTGCCAATCCGCATGCGGTCTCTTACGGTTTTCAACAGGAGGACAAGAAAAGCATGGCCAAGACTGTTTGCAAGATTCTGGGCGTGGTCTTTGTGCTCGTGGGCCTTGCGGGGTTCGCTTCGCACGATCTGCTGGGCGCTCACCTCAACATGGCGCACAACGTGGTCCACCTTCTCTCGGGCGCAATCGCTCTCTATTTTGGTTTTGCGGGATCGGCGGCCGGAGCGCGAGGTTTTTGTCTGTTGTTCGGTTTGGTCTATCTGCTCCTGGGCCTGTGCGGCTGGTTCCTGGGTTCGGAAGCCGAACGTATATTAAAAGTCGGCACCTTATTGACCCTCGGCACGATGGATCACATCATTCACATCGCTCTGGGTGTAATTTTTCTGGCGGGTGGAGCGTTGGGCGGAAACAAGCGCTGAAACGCTTTTTCCGCACGCTAAATAAGAAAGAAGCGCGCGTTGGTTACGCGAGCGCCCATTCTGGCGTTTGCGTCGCATGCGCGCTTTTCTCTTTCGTGACCACGATTTAGGACGAGGCCGGCCGATTAACTACATCCGGCACAAGGGCGCGGCTTTCTCCGAAAGGACAGTGGCGACAGCCGCTCTCGCAGCAGAAACCGCGGCGCAGGTGATACCGCTCGGTAAAAACCATCGCCTCTCCTTCCCAGTAATAGTCTTCTCCTTCGACCAGGGATTCTGGCGAGGTAACGATTCGGGGCTGATTGCTTCTCAACATCCTGAGTTTGTCGAGCCTTGCCGGCTCCGACGCTTCATAGGTGGTCACGTTGAATCAAGATGCACTTGCGCCTTCGGCGCAGCACATCGCGGAAAGCCTGTGGCTTTCCGGAAACTTCCTCTCTCCTCCACCGCCGCCTGAGGCTCAGCCTCAGGCGGATTAATTAAAAGGGCATGACGACCGGTAAGCCGGAGGCTTACCGCTATGTGCTGCGGCAAAGCCGCAAGTCACGCGCGGTGGCCTCATAAGAGATCTACCTGAACCTAAAACTAACTCCGCCTCTTCCCACCGCACCCGGAGCGCGGAACCCATTTTCGAAATACTCGGCGTTAAAGAGATTGTCAGCTCCGGCAAAGAGAGTCATCACCACCTGCTCGGATAGCCTGCGTTCGTAACTACCGAAAAGATCGGCTTTCGTATATCCGGAAAAAGTCAGCTCGGCAGTGCGGAACGGAAAATCGTTCTCAAAGACCGGTGCGAGGTAAGCGCCGGTGCGATTTAGATCAAAGCTAACCAGGAAAGAACGGAAGCGGTGCGTCAGCATAAACCCAAACAGATGTTTGGGAATTACATATTCGGGTTGCAAGCCGCGTCCGACAACGAAACGGTCGCTGTTAGTAAAGGTATACGACACCTGAACATTGCCGTTTCGCCAGGGCGCTGCTTCCAGGTAAGTCTCAACCCCACGCGCCAGGCCGCCCGGGCGGTTCTCGAATCCACTGAACCGGACTAAACCTAGCGGGTCAACTCCAAAGTTGTTATTGAACGCGATCACGCGGCGCAAGCGAGTGTAGAACCAGGTGGCGCCGAGTCGGGCACGGTCGTGGCCCACCTTCTGATCAAAACCGGCGTCGGCGCCGATTGATTGCTCGGCTTTCAGAGTCGGATCACCAAAGCGAGTAAACCCTAGGGTGGCAAACGTTCCCTGCCCGAATCTTTCAAACAAAGATGGCGCGCGAAAGCCGTTGCCAACATGCGCGCGCAGTTTTGTGTTCGTCGAGCGAATGAAATAGGCGACTGAACCGTCGCCGGTGAGCGAACGCTCGGGCTTAATCGTCGCCAGCTGGCCGGGACGGTCGGCGGCGCGAATGCTGAAATACTGGCTGCGCGCGCCGAGCGAAATTTGCAAACGATCCGACAACAGAAAGATCTGATCCTGGCCAAAGACCGCAAATGTTCGCTGACGATCAGTGGTGTTATTTACCGGGCTAAAGGCCGGGATCGATGCTTGGAAGATCGACTCGGCTTCATATTCGAAACCGGCCGTCACCAGGTTGTGCCGTCCTAAACGCAAATTCGCCCGGGCATCGAGCGTGTCAGTCTTTCCATTGTTGAAGCCGGCAAAAGCGAAATCGCCGAACGGATAAAACTGAGCGAACTGTGGGTCGATCAGTGGTCCGTTATAGTTGCGCCGCTGGTTACCGACGTGCTGGTAAGCGATCGAGTAAGACAGTTGGTCGCTTAGCTGGTGTGACCACCTGACGGCGCCTGCGAGGACCCGATTGCGTCGGCCTTGATCGGGGTTATTGAGATCGTCGTGAAAGGTTTGACCCTCAACCGCGTTCGGAAAAGTCCCACCAGTGAAAGCGGCCGGCAAAGCGAACGGACTGTCATTGATACGGCCATTGGCGATCGTGCCATAGAAGTTGGCGCTAATCGTGATCGCGGGCGTTACGTTGAACTGAAAGCGGCCGACGCCGACGGTATTGCCGTATTCGTCCTGGCCATCGACACCGTTTCGCACGTCCAGCCGGGTCAGCCCGAAGCTGTAGCCGGCGCGTTTCCCAATTCCACCGGCGCCACGGATGCGTTCGCGAAACGTCGCCAGTCCGCCACCGTCAAAACCAAACTCGAAATGAGATCTGCCGCTCCCGACTTTGGGCACCAGGTTGATTACGCCGCCGATTGCATTCGTGCCATAAATCGACGAGCCGGATCCGCGCAGCACTTCGACACGATCGAGATCTGCCGGCAGCAAATCAGGAATGACGACGGCGGCTGAGCCATTAATGTCCGACGCGTCCCGCACTCGCAAACCATCCAGCAGGATCGCCGTATCAAAGTTTCGCAACCCGCGCAGCCGGATTGAGGTCAGCGCCCCAATCGAGCCCTGCTGCTGAATGCGTACTCCGGGCGTGCCGCGCAGACTCTCTGGCAGAGTAAGTTCACGCCGTACTTCGATCGACTGTGCGTCCAGTACAGTAACCGACTTCGAAACTTCATCCGCCCGTTGCGTAGTTCCCGCTGCGGTTATCACCACACTTTCGCTGACAGCTTCTATGGAAAGCCTGGCGTCGGCGGTAAGTGACTGGCCGCGCGCGACTGTTAAATCGTCCGAAGCATAGCTTGCGAAACCACTCTTCCTGATTTCCAGAATGTAGTCACCGGCCGCGACGTTTTGAAACGAGTACGCACCCGCGCCGTCGGTAGTGGCGGCTGCCTGTGAGCCGCTCCGCGAAAGCAAGCGCACTTCAGCGCCTGCGACACTCGCGCCGTTCTGATCGGTTACGTGGCCGTTGATTGATGAGGAAGTCTGCGCCGCAGACAGTGTCGTTAAAGTGAGGATCAGGATGAGCAGAGCGCAACCGCGAAGCGGTTGAGCCACAAAGCCCGGGGTTGCCGCGCAGCGGTTACCCTGGGCAAAGGTCCCTACGGTGAATTCCGCAACCCTGTCAGGGTTGCCGTCCTTATTCTGTCTTCTTTTCATTTTAGCTTCTCCTGCCCGTCGCAGTGCGAGCTGTTAAGTGATCAGCGAACAGATTTCCTGACTCGCGGTTATGATTTTTCGAAATCGCCAACTCCCTGCGCCTTCCCACGCTGGCGCGCAGTGGCTAAGACTTCGCAGACAGTTGTCACCGCTTACAGTTGCGAGGGCAGTGGCGGCTTTGCACCGCCTTCCCTGTTTCGCTTTTCAACGTTTCAATCTCGCCCAGACTCGAAGTCTGAGCTTCCACGTTTAGCAGCGGGCTACCGCCCGCTGGTCGGGCAGTAGCCCGACTCTAAACAAATTCGAGAAATTAATTACCGAAGTTTGTGCCACTTAACCCCTCACCTCGTGCACCGGAGTGATCCTGGGCGCGCCGCTTACCGGGTGCGCGTCGACCAGGACTTCCAGATCGAAAACACTTCGAAGCAACTGCGGCGTGAGCACCGTTTGTGGCGGACCGGTCGCAACTTCGCGGCCGTCTTTCAACAACAACACGTTATCGGCAAACTCAGCCGCAAGGTTTAGATCATGAGTGACTACCACAGCGGCGCTTTCGCCCTGGTCACAGCGCCGGCGCACCAGTCGCAACATCGTGGCCTGATGAGCCAGATCGAGATTCGCGGTCGGTTCGTCCAGCAATAGCACCTTCGCTTCGGTGGCCAGCGCCCTGGCCAGCACTGCGCGCTGACGCTCACCGCCCGACACTTCATTCATCAGCCGGGCTTCGAATCCTTCCAACTCGGTCTCTTGCAGAATGCCGCGCACGATCGCGACGTCGCGTTCACTTTCCCAGCCCCAGGCGCTCGACCACGCGTAACGGCCGCCGAGCACAAATTCAATTACCGTAACCGGGAACCGCAAATCCGCTTCCTGGGCCACCACCGCTATCCGGCGCGCCATCGAGCGCCGGGCAAACGACGCGAGGGTCCGACCGTCTAGCAGAACTTCACCCTGAGTCGTTCTCAGGCTTGCATTAAGCGTGCGTAGCAAAGTCGACTTACCAGCGCCATTGGGCCCGATGATGGCGAGTATTTCACCGGGGTTTGCGCGCAGAGATACACCTGCTACCGCCGCCCTCGGGCCGTAATTCACTGTGACGTTTTTCGCTTCCAGCATCGTTATGTTGTCCAACAAACTAAAGGAGGCTTCGATCAAGCTCGTAATACTCCCTCCCTTTGGGAGGGGCTGGGGGAGGGGCGCAGCTAGAGCGACAACCCGGCCACGCACCCGCGCGGGCGGGCTGAGCCCGCCCGCGAGCTTACTTATTTAGAGCTTCAGTAACTACGTCCCTCCCCTGACCCCTCCCAAAGGGAGGGGAATCTGAATGTTTCATCGACAAACTAAGTTTGTCGGACACTCTTATCCCTTCTTCAGCAAATAAATAAACAGCGGCGCGCCTATCAAAGCCGTGATTGCTCCCACTGGCAGCTCTCGCGGAGCCATCACCGTGCGCGCAATTGTGTCCGCGACGATCACAAACGCCGCCCCGGCCAGCGCCGAAGCCACAATCACCACGCGGTTGTCGCTGCCGAATGAAAGCCGCACCAGGTGCGGAACTACCAAACCGACATATCCAACTGATCCACTCGACGCGACCGAGGCGCCGACCAGAAGACTCGCGGCGATGAAAACGGTGAGGCGGACGTGACTAACTTCAACTCCCAGATCAAACGCATCGCGCTCGCCCAACATCATCAAATTCAGAGAACGCGCGTTCAGCGCCAGAATCCCAACGCCGACGAACGCGGCCACCAATCCGATCGTTAGCAAGCTCCCCGTGGTTCCTGAGAGATCTCCCAGGAGCCAGAAGGTGAAAGAGCGAATGCGCGTTGCGTCCATCAGGGTCGTAATGAAGACGATCCCGGACGAAAGAAAAGTAGTAACGATCACCCCGGCGAGAATCAGACGTTCCGGCGTAGCTCCCGCGCGACCGCGAGCCAGGCGATAAACGACCAGCGTAGCCAGCAACGCGCCGGCAAATGCCAGGATTGGACGGCTCCACTCGAAAGTTCCGAAGAACACCAGCGCCGTCATCGTGCCGACCGCCGCTCCGTTCGACACGCCCAACAAATAAGGCTCCGCCAAAGGATTGCGCAGCAAAGCCTGATATCCCGCGCCGGCCGCTGCGAGGCTCATCCCGACTGCACCCGCCAGAAGTATTCGTGGCAAGCGAAGATCAAAAAGGATGGCCTGCTGTTCGGAAGAGAGCCCGCAGTTTGATCGGCCGGTTAGAGCGCAGAGCGAACTCGTCAGGGGAAGACGCTGGCTGCCGACCAGTGACGCGACGAGGAAAATGATCGCCAGCAGGAGCAGCAGGACACCGCAGACTCCCATGGTCTTTTTGAAAGTCGCATGGCCTTTGATCGTCGCCTCTTTCATCCCAACCTACTCACTTGAATCCCTCCGGATGCAGCGCACGCGCAATTTCTTCCAACCCATCAACCAGTCGGGGACCCGGACGCTGAAGATGGTCTTCATTGATTTTGTAAACTCGGTTATTCAAAACCGCTGGGGAAATCTTGAGCGCGGCGGCGACCGTTGAATTGGCCGTGCCCATGGAACCACCAGTCGGCAGAATGATCGCTTCCGGACGAGCCGCAAGTGCCGCTTCGTCGCTGAACCGCGGAAACGCGTTAGGAACCTCGGCGGTCACCGACACGCCGCCCGCGCGTCGCACCAGGTCGGTTAAATAAGATTCGCGGCCAATGGTGTAAAGCGGTTCATCCGAAACCTGATAGAAGACCTTAACGGGTTTGGCCGCACTCACTGCCGCCGTAACGGCTTCAGCACGGCGACGCAGATCGTTGACCACCTTTTCCGCCTGATCGTGAGTGCCGAATAAGTCACCCAGCGTCGTGATGGATCGGAACACGTCGTCGAGACTGCGCGGATTGGTAACGTAAACGGCGATCTGCTGCTGGTCGAGTTGTTTGGTGAATGCTTCCAGTTGCGAGGCGGTCGAGACCAGCACGATCTGCGGCTTTTGAGCAATGATGCGCTCAATGCTCGGGCTCATCGTGTCGCCAATCTCCCGAACGTTCTTCACTTCAGGCGGGTAATCGCAGTATCGGGTGCGGCCTACCAGCCGGTCTCCGGCGCCGACGGCATAAACAATTTCTGTCAGACTGGGCGCGAGCGAAATGATGCGCTCAATTTTCAGAGGCAGACGGACGCGGCGGCCGGCCTCGTCGACAACTTCGCGAGTTTCGTTTACCGCAACCGCACGCTGATTTTCGGATCGATAACACGACGAAAAGAACGCGAATCCGGCGATCGCAAAAATTTGGAGTGCGGCGGCAAGAGCAGCGCGACGCCGCTTCGCTTTGGCGGCGCGCTCCAAAATCTGTGGAAAATACAAAATCCCGTCACCCTCTCTGCCACTCGAAGGTGACAGGCTGAGCGACGGGATCTTTTCCAAAAGAGAATTTCCCTGCGGCCTGAACACCTTTTCGCGGGCGTTCAAAAGCTGCAATAGCGTCCGGGCAGGTCTCCTGGCTTAAGCATCGTCACTTAACAAAGTGGCGATCTACACAGTGGCGCGACCGCGCGGGATTCTCACCCGCTTCCCCTATTCTTCCCGCTTCCGGCGGGACACCCAAACGCTTGCCAAAGAACTACGGAACGTAACGTTCCAGAATGCGGGCGCAAGTTATCATGCGCGTTCGCGGAAGTCAAAAAGGTTCATTTGCTGAAGTTCAAACTCAGAACCGCGAAGCGGTTTCGCCCTCCAGCCAGAGCGTTGCCGAAGGCTACGTTGGGTAATGAAGTCATGAGAGTTGTCGCAACCCTGGGTTGCGGCTCAGCCATTGACAGACACCCAGGGTAGCCGCTGCGCGGCAACCCTGGGCTTTGTGAGCTCAACCGCTTCGCGGTTGTATGCGCCAAGTTTTGTTTCTCTCAATGCTGTTCGCAGGCAACGACTTGATATCCTGAGGTTGACTGAGAGTTTCCAGAGTGGTACTCAAGACGCAAAGGAGAACTCAAAAATGCATCCGCGTGTAGAAGAAGTCATCAACTATCTCGATACTGAACGAACGGCGCTGGGTGAAGCCGTCGAACGCGTGCCCGCCGAACTCCGCAACCAACAACCGGGCGCTGATCGCTGGTCCGTGGCCCAGGTTCTCCAGCACCTTTTGATCATTGAAAAGCGCATCGGCCTGGGCATGACCAAATGGGTCAACGACGCTAACCGAGGCGGGATTGGAGCTGAGGCTGAGACGTCTTCGGTCATGAACAGCCTGCCGCTGGAACTGATCAAGGATCGGAGCCAAAGACACAACGCTCCTGATGAAGTTCGTCCGCCGGGAGACCTTGATGCCGCGTCGGCCTGGACTGCGCTCGAGCAATCGCGCGAGACCTTGCGCGCCGCCTTTCTCTCTGGCGATGGTTTGGCGATGAGTCAGGTCATCCAGCCACACCCGATACTTGGTCCCATTAATCTTTATCAATGGATGCTGTTTGTCGGCAGTCACGAGATGCGGCACACGGCCCAGATAGTCGAGATTGCCGAGCAATTGAACGCCGGCACAACTACCGCCGGCGCGTCTCCGGCTTAGGCTCTCGCTTTGCCACGAGCGGAGGCCTAAAGTAAGATCTCCGCACTTCAACTGAAAGCCAATGATTAAAACCGTCGAATGGACTTCTGAAGGTGTGCGCATGCTGGACCAGCGCCTGCTGCCCACCGAAGAAAAATATCTGATGCTGCGCTCGTATGAAGAAGTCGCGGACGCGATCAAGAAGATGGTTGTGCGCGGGGCGCCGGCCATTGGTGTGTCAGCCGCGATGGGACTGGCCCTGGGCGCGAGTCAATCGGTGGGGACTTCTATCTCGGACCTGGAATACGATTTCAAATTCATGTGCCAGGTGATGGAGGCGACCCGGCCGACCGCCGTGAATCTGTTTTGGGCGGTCGAACGCATGCGAGCAGCGCTGGCTAAAGCCAAATCCGAGACCAGTGATACCGAAGAAGTTCGCAAACGCCTCACTGAAGAAGCTCTCAAGATCTTTCAGGACGACATCGAATCGAATCGCGCCCTCGGACGTTTTGGCGGCGAGTTAATTCCCGATGGCGCAACCGTTCTGACGCACTGTAACGCCGGCGCCCTCGCTACGGCCGGCGATTACGGCACCGCGTTGGGCGTCATCCGCGGCGCAATCGATGCCGGCAAGAAGGTGGCTGTGATCGCCGACGAGACCCGTCCGTTCCTGCAGGGCTCGCGTCTAACCGCGTGGGAGTTGGCGCGCGACAACATCCCCGTGACCGTGATTACCGACAACATGGCGGGCCATGTGATGAAGCAGGGCAAAGTCGATTGCGTGGTCGTCGGCGCCGATCGCATCGCGGCCAATGGGGACACGGCCAACAAAATCGGGACTTACATGGTGGCGGTGCTGGCAAAGCAACACGACATTCCTTTCTATGTCGCCGCGCCAATCTCCACTGTGGACCTGGCGACCGCGACCGGCGATGACATTCCCATCGAAGAACGCGCGGCGAAGGAAGTGACCCATCTGCGCGAGCACCAACTGGCCCCTGACGGAGTTGAGGTTCACAACTTTGCGTTTGACGTCACGCCTAATGAATTTATCGCCGCGATCATTACCGATCGAGGCGTGGCCAGGGCCCCGTTCACTGAAAGCCTGCGCAATTTGGCCGCGACGCGTTCAGCCAGCGCGCCATAGATCGCCGGCAAGGCGCGTTATGATGACCAACATCAACCCGCAGACCTTTTCTCTTCCGCAGGATTTGTCCCACAGCATCGAAGCGACTCTGGATAACTGGGCCGCCGATCAAAAAGTTAAGAAGTTATGGAGCGGCGACTCCTCACTCTGGACCGGTGGGGAGGAAGCCAAATGGCTCGGCTGGCTTACCATTGTTGCCGAGCAGAAAAAGACTGCAACGCGCTTCGTCAAATTTGCCGAAGAGGTGCAGAGCGAAGGCTTCGCTGACGCGTTGCTCCTGGGAATGGGAGGATCAAGTCTTTGCCCGGAAGTAATGCGCAAGTCTTTCGGAAAGATTCCCGGGTTTCCCGAGTTTCACGTGCTTGATTCCACCGACCCGGCGCAGGTTAAGTCATTTGAAAACAAAATCGACTTAGGTAAGACCCTGTTCTTTGTTTCGAGCAAGTCGGGCACGACTCTCGAGCCAAATATCTTCAAGCAATACTTCTTTGCGCGCGCGAGCCAGGTCGTCGGCGAGTCCGACGCGGGCAGCCGTTTCATCGCCATTACCGATCCGGGATCGAAGTTGCGGCAGGAAGCCGAACGTGATCAGTTTCGCAAGATCTTCCTGGGGGCGCCGTCCATCGGCGGACGATACTCTGCCCTTTCGGATTTTGGTTTGGCCCCGGCGGCGGCGATGGGAATCAACATCGCGGCGTTTTTGGATCGCACGACCGCGATGGCCCGCGCCTGTGGTCCTGACGCGGCGCCTCACGATAATCCCGGGGTCATGCTGGGAGCAGTTCTGGGCGTCGCCCACAATACCGGACGGGACAAAGTTACGATTGTTTCCTCGGCAGGGATCTCCGATCTGGGCGCCTGGTTGGAACAATTGCTAGCCGAATCAACCGGTAAGAATGGCAAAGGCTTAATTCCCTGCGATCGGGAATCGCTGGGTACGCCTGAGACTTACGGCAACGATCGGCTTTTTGTTTACCTCAAGCTCGGCTCGGATTCTGCTCATGATGCTTCGATTCAAGAGCTTGAGCGCGCCGGTCATCCGATCGTGCGCATCGTCGTACGAGAGGTTTACGACCTGGGCCAGGAATTCTTTCGCTGGGAGATCGCCACGGCAGTCGCCGGCTCGATCATCGGCATCAATCCCTTCGATCAGCCGGATGTGGAAGCCAGCAAGATCGCTACGCGCAAACTCACCGATGAATACGAACGGACCAATTCCCTTCCCGACGAAACTCCAATTTGGGAAGACGAAGGGATCAAGCTGTTTGCGGATGAAACAAATTCCGCTGCGCTCAACCAAGCAGCCGGCGAACGTTCATTAATCGGATACCTGCGGGCACACCTGCAACGCCTGACTACGAATGATTACTTTGCATTGCTGGCTTATGTCGAGATGAATGAAACGCACGAGCGCATCTTGCAAACGATCCGCGAGGAGGTGCGCGCGGCAAAACGCGTCGCCACCTGTCTTGGGTTTGGGCCAAGGTTTCTCCATTCGACTGGTCAGGCCTACAAGGGAGGACCAGACAGCGGCGTCTTTCTGCAAATAACGTGTGAGGACGCGAACGACTTGCCCGTGCCCGGACAAAAGTACACCTTCGGAATTGTGAAAGCCGCGCAGGCGCGCGGAGACTTTGAAGTTTTGGCGGAACGTGGACGGCGCGCGCTGCGCGTGCATCTGAGCAAAGATGTCCCCGCGGGTTTGGGTAAGTTGCAAGCAGCTATATCTGTTGCTCTGAGTTAGCGAGAGAGTTCGTGATATTTCGTGTGGTTTAGTGGATCCGTTTTGTCGCGACGAAGATTCGATCCACGAAGTCACACGAAACTGCACGAAACAGTTCCATAAACATGCTGACCTTAGCTCCTGAGGGAAAAGAATCATGCAACTAGGAATGATTGGTTTAGGCCGCATGGGCGCCAACATGGTGCGCCGGCTCTTGCGCGGTGGTCATGAGTGTGTCGTCTGGGATGTAAATCCCGACAACGTAAAGCAAATGGCGGGTGAAGGCGCCAAGGGCGCCGAGTCTCTCGACGATCTCATCGGCAAACTGGATCAGCCGCGCGCGATCTGGATCATGGTCCCGGCGGGAAACGCAACGGAAAAGACTGTCACCGATCTCGCGGCGCGTTTGAAAGCCGGCGACATCATTATTGATGGCGGCAACTCGAACTATAAAGACGATGCCCGCCGGGCGATTGCGCTGCGCGAAAAAGGAATCAACTATGTTGACGTGGGCACCAGCGGCGGCGTCTGGGGACTGGAACGCGGTTACTGCATGATGATTGGCGGACCAGAAGACGCAGCCCGCCATCTCGATCCGATCTTCAAGACCCTGGCGCCCGGGCGCGGCGACATAGTCCGCACCCCAGGACGCGAAAAGATTTCAGGCACCGTTGAAGACGGGTATCTCTACTGCGGTCCATCGGGCTCCGGGCACTTCGTCAAGATGGTGCATAACGGAATCGAGTATGGCCTGATGCAGGCATACGCCGAAGGTTTTGATATTTTTCACAATGCCAACATAAAGGAATTGCCTGAGGAACTTCGCTATGATTTGAATCTCGCCGACATCGCCGAAGTCTGGCGTCGCGGCAGCGTCGTTTCTTCCTGGCTGCTCGATCTGACGGCCATGGCCCTGCTGGAAGATAAGGATCTTTCGAACTACAGCGGCTTTGTTCAGGATTCAGGCGAAGGACGCTGGACGATTCAGGCCGCAATTGAAGAAGCGGTGCCCGCAGAAGTCCTTAGCGCGGCGCTTTACACGCGATTTCGCTCGCGGCAGGAACACACTTTTGCCGAAAAGATTTTGTCGGCCATGCGTCAGAAGTTTGGCGGCCATCTTGAGCCGCGCACGCGGGATTGAGTATCTAGCCAATGGCAGCGGACCAGCTACAGCAAACAACCTCAACGCATACTGCCCCGCCCTGTACGATGGTAATCTTTGGCGCGGCGGGCGACCTCACCAAACGCAAACTGATTCCGGCTCTTTACAATCTCAAAGAGAGCAAACTTCTGCCTGACAATTTTGCGGTGATTGGGGTGGCCCGCGCCGAGATGAATGACGGTGAATTCCGCCGCCGGCTCAGCGATGACATGCGCGAGTTTGCCACCGATCAAATTGATCCGGAGCTGTGGCGCTGGTTGGAAGAAAGGCTGTTTTACCTCTCGGGCGACTTCGGTGACGACCAGACCTATCAAAACCTGAAAGAACGGCTGAACAAGATCGACGCCGAGCGAAAGACCAGCGGTAACTTTCTTTTTTACCTGGCAACGGCGCCGGATTATTTTGCTCCCGTGGTACAGCGACTCGGCGCCGCCGGACTGACTGGGGAGGAAGACAGTGGCTGGCGGCATGTCATCGTCGAAAAGCCTTTCGGCTCAGATCTCAAATCCGCAATGAAACTCAACGCGGATATCAAAGAGGTCCTGGACGAGCGACAGATTTACCGCATCGATCACTACCTGGGCAAAGAAACGGTGCAGAACATCATGGTCTTTAGGTTCGGCAACAGCATCTTTGAGCCCATCTGGAACCGGCGTTACATCGATTCAGTGCAAATTACCGCGGCGGAAAAAGTAGGAGTTGAGCAGCGGGGTGGCTATTACGAGAAAGCGGGAGCGTTGCGTGACATGGTGCCGAACCACTTACTGCAGTTGGTGACGCTGACCGGTATGGAGCCGCCAATCTCTTTCGACGCGAATGCGGTGCGCGACGAACAGACGAAAATCCTGCACGCAATTCAACATCCCTCGACGGAAGAAGCTGCGCGAAGAGTGGTGCGCGGACAGTATGACGCCGGCGAGATTGACGGCGAGAAAGTACCAGCGTATCGCACCGAGCCGAACGTGGCGCCCGATTCCGAGGTTGAGACGTTTGTCGCTCTCAAGCTTTTGATCGACAACTGGCGCTGGGCGGATGTGCCTTTCTATTTGCGGACGGGCAAACGTTTGGCCGCCCGCGACACTGAGATTGCAATCACTTTCAAACATCCGCCCTTCAGTCTTTTCCGAAAGACACCCATCGATCGACTAATGACTAATCGGCTGGTGATGCATATCCAGCCTGATGAAGGAATTTCTCTGCGCTTTGGGGCAAAGGTCCCCGGTCCGGTGCTGGGCATCGGCTCGGTGGACATGGATTTTAATTATGAAGATTACTTTGGCGACACTCCCAGCACCGGTTACGAACGCCTGCTTTATGACTGTATGTTGGGTGATGCCACTTTATTCCAGCGCGCCGACCAGGTCGAAGCCGGTTGGGCGGTGGTCGCTCCGATTCAGGAGATTTGGAGTGAGCGGGGACGGGGTCCACTTCCCACTTACCCGGCGGGATCCTGGGGACCTGCTGAAGCTGACGAGTTGCTTAAGCTTGATAACCGGGGATGGGAGAAGACCTACAACGTCGCCGACAAGACCAAACCAGTTCAGCGGGATCAGGGTTGAACTGGTTGATAGCGCCGCGTGCGATGAGCGCGTCGCCATCCGGGTTTTTGATTGAACCTTTTCTCGTGCCGCCCGACACAATCCCAGCAGAAATAGTGCAGCTTATTGTCTTCACCCAACGACTCGATGACGTGGGCCGTCTCCTGGTCGCATCGTTCGCATCGATAAATCTTGTCGTTCGCTCCGGGTGTCATGGTCTTGATTTTTAGAGTCTTGAATTTGAAATACTTAACGTTGACTCATTATTAACGTTTGGGAACTAATTCGCTAGCTACGAGACCGGACCTGCAATGTCGCAGGTAACTGTACTCGCCTTTCTTCATGTCCATTTCGTGTGAGTTCGGGATCGTCTCTTCTGCGTGCAAAAGCGGATCGACTAAATCACCCGAAAATACACGAACTCACAATTTGAATCTGCAACTAGCCGTCTAACACGCCTCGATAGGAAAGCCGGCCATTAACAATTCTCGCGGCGGTGGTAAAGGGATGCGGCTCAGACTTCCCGACTCGCATGATGTGAGTGATTTCAATCCCCTCCACTTTCAAATAGTCCGAAATCAAACTTCGGTGGCATCGCCACCACACCGCCTCAGCGCACATGATGGCCGTGCGCTGAAGCCTCGCGATGTTCAGCAGGTCCGCGATGCCTTCCCGGAATTCCGTTGATTCCATGTGATCGGCATAGCCGCGAAACATTTCGTTGCGCCAGGCCATATTAATTGAATCAGGTTTCGCTCGGCGCCGGCCGCCCAGTTTGGGAAGGTGCAGATATTGAACACCAACTTTTTCAAGCGCGGCTCTCAGTTGCTCTTTATTGTACTGAGGATAGCGGCGCGACCCGGGAAAACTGCGGACATCGACGAGGGCCTCAATCTCGAAAGACTTCGATACGGCGATGAACTCATCAACCGGCTGAGTTGAGTGTCCGATAGTCCAAACCTGCGGCTGCTTTTCCATCTTGGTGATTCGAAATGAAGTCGCCGTGAAGGCTTTAGCTGAAAACGGCGCAAGAGCGTCTTTTGTTAATTAATCAAACCATTTGAACCAAGAATAAGTCTTGACACTCGAAAGGCCCCAGAGTATAAGGCGCCTATCCCAAGGGTCTTATCGACGCGCCGCGCGGTGCGTACTCCCTAAACCATCGCGACTTCGCCACCCTCAATCACTATCTCGGTCGCGACGCCGCCTTTACCCCCGGAGGTTGCTCAGTTTGCTCGTCACGGTCTTCTCGCACCGTGGATTACTTTCCAGCTATTACGACTCATGTTCCTTTGCGACCTCTTCGGCAATCATTTCTTTAGCAAGTAGATAAAGGAGCGACAAAAATGTTCAACTCCGGAATCCTCGATGTCGTCATCGGCGTTGTAGTTGTCTATCTGCAACTTAGCCTCGTGTGCACCGCGGTGCATGAGTTAGTTGCCTTGCTACTCAAGAAACGCGCCAAGGAACTAGAGAAAGGGATCCTCGGACTTCTCACCAAACCGGAACTTGTCGAGAAGTTTTACGAACACCCTCTGATCAAGGGTTTGCGCCCCGACGGACGCATGCCGTCCTACATTCCGTCGCGCACGTTCTCGTTGGCGCTCATGGACATTGTCCGTCGCCACTCATTCGACGGTACGGTGTCCGCAGCTACCCAGGATGTGGCGGACAAGACGGCGGCGCGAGATGCGGCCCAGATTAGTCAAACTGCGGCAGCCGCCGCCCTCAAAGCTGCCCAGAGTGTTAGCGAGGCCGCAACTCAGGCATTGGCGGCCGCAGACCCCGCAAACAAACTGCAGGCCTCCAAAGACGCTGAACTAGCCGCTAACAACGAGGCCGCAGCCAAGACCGCCAGCGATGATGCCGAGGCAAAACTCAAGGCCGCTAAGTCAGCGCGGGATGAAGCTATTGCCTATCAGACGCAGGTCACAAAGGACGCCGCCACCGCTCAAGAAGCCGAGAGGCTGGCTCAAGCCGCCGAGGCCGCCGTCAAAGCAGATCCCAAAAATGAAGGCTTAATAGCCGACGCGAAAGCCAAGCGCGCCGCAGCCGATACCGCGGCAGATGCCCTCGCTCCAACCGCTTCCAGCCTCTTAACCGGAGCGCGAGATAAGGTTGCTGGGGTCCAGACCGACGTGGTGCCTCCCGAACTGAAGACCGCCCTCCTCGCCTTGTTGGATAATGCCGGTTCAAATCTGAATAAGGCGCAGGCCAACCTTGAACAGTGGTTCGACGACGCGATGGACCGCGTGTCAGGCACCTATAAACGTAAATCGCATGTATTTGTTGTCATCATCGCAATCGTTATTACGGTGCTCGCGAATGTCGATACGCTTCAGGTCGCGGATGCTCTGTCGCACGACAAAGCTCTGCGCGAAACCCTCGTAGCCGCCGCCCCCGCGTTAGCGGAAGCAGATAGAGATCTGGTTAACAAAGAGCGTGGCATAAACCCGAACGGGTCTTCCGCAACGCCGACCCCGGCGCCTACTCCTGGGCCGACGCCCCCTGGAGGAAACACCGCAAATTCCACCGCAAGTCCCTCTCCGCGGGCGACTCCGGCGCCGACACCATCACTGAGCACGATCAAAGCCAGTGTCGATGAAATCAAAAAGTTCGGCGTGCCAATCGGCTACATTCGCGTCTGCACACCACTCGAAGAGACCATTGTTGAAGGTTGTGTGACGGCCGCTGACGCTGCTGACCTGGTTAAGGAAACTGAAGCGAAATCGAAGCAGAATCAGATCGATTTTGAGAAAGCCGATATTGATTTCAAGAGCGCTGAAGGCCCTTTCAAGAGCGCTGAAAGTATTCTCGAGGTCGCCGAACGTGATTTTAAGAAGGCTGAAAATGACCTTAACAAGGCTGAAAGTGATCTTACGACGGCCCAAGACAATCATGCTAAGGCACTTGAGGAAAACAAAATTGCCACGCAAGCGCTTATTTCCAAGGCGCAAACATCTCGGGACGATGCCCAGAAAACACGCGATGAAAAGCGGAAAGAGCGGGACGGCGCGCAGAAAAAGCGGGACGACGCGCGAGTACCGCGGGACAAAGCGCAGACAGTCCGCGAGAGTTTGGCGGCTGAACTGGCGAAGGCACAAGATGCTTATAAGAAGGCAGTAGCCAAGGATGGGGAAGTTAAGCGCCTTGAAGAGACCCTCAAGAAGGCTCAGGAAAAAGCAATAAAAGATCCAACGGATGAAAACAAGCAGGCCGTAAAAGAAGCGCGCCGCAGGCTTGCCTTCACAGTCGAATGTCCTAAATGCCGTAAAGCGTCTGAGTTGTCGCCCAATGAACTAAAGCAGCGTCTACCAACAACGCATGACTACAGCCTCTTAAGCTGGGATTTCGGCCGAGCCCTGTGGGAGCTCATCAAAGATTGCTGGAACTTGCTCTACTCTCACTGGCTGGGATGGGCAATGACTGCTTTCGCCCTTTCGCTGGGCGCACCCTTCTGGTTCGACATGCTGAACAAACTGATTGTCGTTCGTTCGACGGTCAAGCCACATGAGAAGAGCAAGGAGCAAGAGTCAAAAGACAATCCGGATGAGAAGGACGGAGCCAAGAAAACCTGAGTATGCTAATAAGGACCGGATTGTAGTGAAAGCTTCGTGGTTTACAAACCAAGATTAGGAGAAACGGTACTAAATGAGATCCCTAGCCCGATGAACATCGCCGCCTACGGCTCGCTAGACGTTTAAGAGCCTGGGTTGATTTTCATTTGGCCAGGGCTACTGAGTGGACGGAAGCCAAGGTCACTACCGTCGCTCTGTCGAACCGAGGCGTTCAAAACCACTCTGATCGACCGAAGTAAGGAGAAGCAACATGCTGAAAACGGAGAAGGTGTTTCGTACGCTTAACTATGTAACGATGTGGATGCTGTTGGTAGGTATCTGTTTACTAGCCACGTCAACAGTGCGAGCTCAGAAAAAGCCACCAATCTTGTCAGATCGTGACATTTCGGCTTTCAGCAAGTCGGAGATCCAGATACTACAACGAGACGCCGGTGATGTGGCCCATCCAGAGAAAGCGAAACTAGCGAGAAACAAATTGATTGCCATCGGGGTCGAACAGGTAGACGCGGCCTTTAATGATTATCGAAAGAAATCGAGAAAGAGACATGATCTACTGCAATTCATATTTGATTTTCTCGAGATAGGTGCTTCCTCTGCGATTAATATTATTAACGGGACCGAGCGGGCTCGGGAGGTGATCGCAGAAGGACTAAGCTTTTTTCAAGGCTCACGTGCCGCTTTTAACAGGGACTTTAAGTTTTTGGAAAGACAGATCCTGTTCGACAAAATGGTCGCCAAGCGCTCTCAAAAGTTGACGGCAATTTATGAGAAAGTGAACAGTGAGGTTGATGTCTACCCATGGGAGCAGGCGCGCAGTGAAGTAAGAGAATATTTTTATGCCGGCACGATGGACGAAGCTCTGAGTAGTTTGAGTGTAGATACCGGAGCTGAAGCGAAACTTTCTCTGAAAGAGCTGGAGGATGCGAAAACAGCCGCTAATGTCAGGGGTAAGGCGAGCAAAGAGCTACTGACGGCTAACACAGACATTAACCCCTTGTTTAAGGCGCTGATGGACAGTCAGGATCTGCCGAAGATAAAAGCCGTTTATGCCCTAGTTAAAAAGGATCCGTTGCTGGAACCGATTGTAAAGGGGCTCCCCAATAATCAACGTTTGGGTTTAACCCCGCCGGGCAAGAAGGGCTTAGAAGATAGTCTGACCGCTATCGGCAACGGCACTGCAGCGTTCATTGATTATAACCGCGTTTTGTTTTATCTCAGGGTGGCAGTCATGGACCTGTTGGAGGCCGGCGACTCGAAACCGGTTGCTGCCTTCATTAAGGTTCTAGGTGGAAATTAAGGGAGGGTCAGAGATGATTACGATGATAAGGATCTATGACGGGTTGATGTCGTTAAGCGACACCCAGGAGCGATGCGAGTTAGACCAGGCTGGAGGCCAACAATTAAAGGAGATCAAGTCTGCCATACTGGATCTAAAGACGGTAAACCAAAAGGTTGAAGTCAACTATGCCGGTTATGAAGAGAAGTTCCAGGGACTACTCACGCAGCTCTCGTTCGATCCGGTCTCGCCAAGCAAACCGGGCTGGACGAAACTGTTTGACTGCTCCATGTATGTGGAGGGTGAGCTAAAGCCCATCAGCGTCTTTGGTAAATAGGTCGGGGCCTTAGAGTTAGAATCACAAAAAATTGAGTGTGACCCGCGTCTCGATCGCCGTGAATGGGAGTCCGCCTCATGCGGTCCCGCAGAGACTGCAAAACTTCAGGGAATTTATGAACGCATTAAGCTAAGCAGCCGGAAGTCATTTCGAGGTTATGCTAACTCTTACCGATTCTCACTAAACTTATAGGCGAAGCCTTAACGTCCTCTGCCGCGTGTCGAAAGGTTGGAAACAATGAGCACACCCAACGATCCCTGCCAGCGGATGCTTCTTTCCCAAGTGCTGCTGGAGGAATATGCGAGTCTTGAACAGCCTCGTCTGAATCAGAACGAAAAAACCATTATCGAGGAAGCGATCCACGCGGTAATCAGGAGCGAGCACTTTGAAGGTCACGAACCTGAAAAGCTGGCGGTAATCTACGCCGACTTGGCCGGCGCATACGAAACGCTACTTTACTCAAAAATGGCTGCTGACTTTGAGCGGAACTTTGCTTCTCGGTTGGTGACGGATGAGAGCAAGACGGAGCAGGAGCGAAGGGAAAGCGCCCTCGATCGGTTGAATGACATTGGGGATCGAATGATCGATGCCTACGGACACGCGATTGCTCTCATCGGCGACGACCCGAAACAAACAGCTTGGATGGAAGCACTGACTGTTCTCTGCCGTCGTCACAACCAGGACACGAAGACCGTTCTCGATAAAATAGTTGCCCGGATTCGGGAACCGGAGTTTCTTCCCAGCGAGCACCTGTCTAAAGCAGCTGAAGCGCTCCATGGCGAAATCGTCAAGAGGATTTACGCGTTGATGGCCGCGGCTCAGAAGTCTGTCGCTTCCGAACAGTGCAAGCTAAAGGAGAAGCACTGGGAGTGGGTAGGCACGGTAGACCGTGCGGCCGTGAAGCGCACGGCTATCGCAGACATCTTCGGAAGAGTCGACGACCTCCGCGACAAACATGAAGCGGAGCAAAAAGAAGCCGCTCCCACGGCGGAGAAGGGAGACCTAAGTGCAAAGACAAAGGAAATCGATGAGAAGATTTTGACTGATCTCCGGAACGAAGATGCAGAGTCGGCTGAATGGGCGCCCGGCGTAAAGGGCACCGGCAGCGGCAAAACAAAGGCAGCTAAGGAGCTTACAATCGAAGACGCCCAAAGGAAACTTGCCCAGACTTACCGCTCGGCGCTGTGTCTTTCAGGCGGCGGCATTCGCAGCGCGATCTTCAATCTCGGAATTCTGCAGGGGCTGGCCCGGCATGGATTGCTCGAGAAGTTTGACTATCTGTCCACCGTTTCCGGCGGCGGATTCAGTGGTGGTTGGTTAACCGCCTGGATGTATCGCGACGGGCTGGGGTCGGTTATCAATCAACTGAAAGACGGGCCCAAGTCGCCGCTCAAACCCGAACCGGGTCCACTGGAACATCTGCGGGTCTACAGCAATTTTCTCAGCCCACAGCCTGGTTTGCTGAGCGCCGATACCTGGACCCTCGTAGCCAGTCTGTTGCGAAACCTCATGCTCAACTGGCTGGTGTTCATCCCGGTGCTGATGACTTTCCTCCTGGTCCCTCGCCTCTGGACGTCAATTCTTTTTCGCGCCGCCCAACATGGCCAATACGTTCACTGGCCCTACCTGTTTGTCGGAGTGATTGCCGCCTGGGTCAGTCTTGGTTACATTGGCTCGAATCTGCCCAGCACAAATACCTACGAATCGAGTCCTAAAGTTGAAGGGTACAAATCCAGGCAACAACCTTTCATTAATTTGTGCCTGATAACTATGGCCATCAGCGCGGCCGCTTTCGCGGTGTTCTTCTGGCTGCAATTGGGTCCCGGCAAGCCTCCGCTCGAACTGTACCAATACTTCGTGCTGACCGTCGGCATCATCATAGTTCCCTGGTTTATTGCCGTTATTAAGATCCTCAACACTCCTCAGAAGCGCGTCAAACATCTCGGTCGGATGTTGCTTTTCGCAACCGCCCTGATCGTATTAGCTCAAATCGTAACCGGTTACCTGTTGCGTTACACGATGTCTCTTTATTTCCTTCCCGGCGATCACACTCATCCGCTGCTTTACGCTACGTTTGCGGTGCCGCTGATTTTGCTCTTGATGAGCGTGGGCGGAACCCTAATCGCAGGTTTCACCAGCCGGTTCACCGATGACGATGATCAGGAATGGTGGGCGCGCACGGGCGCCTGGATGTTCATCCTCATAATAGGGTGGATCGCCGTCCATTTCTTGGTGCTGTATGGCCCGTTGCTGATTCTTACCCTTGGCACGACCTATTACCGGATCAAGTCCAAGGGGTTACGGAACTTGCCCTGGAGCGACATCGGAAAGATTGCCGGAACCACGGTTGGCATCGTCTCGGGAATTATTACCCTGCTCGGCGGCTTTAGTGCGAAGACCCCGGCGAATGCCAAAGAAGCAGAAAAAGCCGGCTTCGCGGGCATGGCTCTCTCGATATTAACCCTGCTGGCGGCCCCGATTTTCCTGGCCTTTGTCTTTATCTCGATCTCTCTGGGAACTAATTGGTTTCTGGTGAGTTCCGTTGGACGAGTAATCAGTAAACTGACTTCCAACGTAATCTTACCGACTGCGCCTCCGATAAGCTCGGCGCAAATTCCGTTGGCAACTGACCCAGCCACATTGCCCGACTGGCACACTTACCTTCTCATACACACGCCGTTACTCTACCTGCTTGCGGTCGTCGCCGTGCTGATTATCCTGACCGTTTTCATGGGCCGGTTAATCAACACCAACAGCTTTTCTCTTCAATACATGTGGCGCAACCGAATCATTCGGGCATGCCTGGGTGCATCCCGCCGCGCCGGAACCCGCCGTCCGAATCCCTTCACCGGCTTCGACCCTTACGACAACCTGCTGATGCACGAGTTGCGGCCGCAGCCAACCGACAAACAGCCAGAGCCCTTAAAGGGGAGGCCTCCGGATGATTTGCCCCCCTGGCGAAAAGATCCAACCGGGCCGTTGCGGCCCAGGAAGCTGATGCACGTTCTGAATCTCGCTCTGAATCTGACCGGCGGTAAGAAACTTCAGTGGCAGGATCGTCGAGCCGAGTCCTTTACGGTTTCGCCGCTGCACGCGGGAAGTTATTGGCTCGGTTATCGACGGTCGTACTGTTATGGAGGCCAAGAGGGTATTTCCCTGGGCGCTGCCATCGCGATCTCAGGCGCTTTTGCCAGTCCCAACATGGGTTACATGATGACTTCGCCCGTGGTCAGGTTTTTGATGGCGCTCTTCAATTTCCGCTTCGGCGCCTGGCTCGGAAATCCAGGCCCGGCGGGCGAAAAGACCAGGTTCATCGAGAGCATTGCCAATCTTCCGCTCAAACTCCTCAGCACTGACAAAGATATGCGGCCCTTCAGGCTGAGATCGCCCAGCCTGTCAGTCATTCCAATCGTGTCGGAAGCATTCGGCAATATCGACGACGAATCGTCGTATGTTTATCTTTCCGATGGCGGCCACTTCGAGAATCTGGGTCTTTATGAAATGGTCGTGCGGCGCTGTCGCTTTATTGTAGTGAGCGACGCGAGCAGCGACGCGGAGTATGCGTTTCAATCACTGGCGATGGCCGTGCGGCAGATTCGGATTGATCTGGGCGTGCCCATTGTCCTTCCGGAATTCGCGGTAACCCAGCCGGCGCAGGACTTGAAGAATAAATACTGCGCCCGGGGCACGATTCGTTACTCGTGCGTCGATCGCGATCCAAACGATGTAGATTCTTCCGATGAAGATTTCGACGGGGTGCTGATCTACATTAAGCCTTCTCTGATCGGCGAGGAACCTCGCGACGTAATCAACTACTGGCAAGGCAGCGATGGTTTCCCGCAGGAAACAATCACCGATCAGTGGTTCAACGAAGCGCAATTCGAGAGCTATCGCGCTCTGGGATCGCACATCATCGACGCTATCTGCGACCCTGAGAACTTACGGGCCCAGAATCAGGTTAGTTTTACGGCTTTTTCCCGGAAGGTCTTTGAGCACAATCAACTCGACTTCCGCGCTTTCAGAGAGAGTCTCAGTTACTTCGCTCTCGAAAACCAATCGACCGCAACTTTGACTGCAACTGCCTTTCCGACCTTCAAGAAGAAGGTGGAGCGATTCATCGGGAAGCTGCTGGACTGAACCTTTGATTTCGGTTTATTTGCGCTTCGAATATCGCGCGAGCGTCAGCGGAAAGACGCGAACGCCTTCCGGCATTTTTTCCAGCGCGATCTTGTTGGCCCCGGTGAGAATGTCGCGCGCAGTCATGCCGTAGACGTATGAATTGTCCTCGTTGTCCGGCTTGATCACGACGCCTTTTAGTTCCAGGCCCGCAAACGCTCCTTTACTGCGCGAGTAAGAAAGAATCTGGGCATTCAGTCGGACGTCTGTCGAAGCGCTGGCGGATCGACCAACCGGCCCGGCCGCTGCGCTGCCTTCCGCTCCGATCTCAAACTTATCGCCCAGTAAGCTTTCAACTGCGCGCTCGTTCATGAAGAGCAGGATAAAATCCGTAGACGAGGCGCCAATTTGCAAGCCAATACTGCCGCCGGCCAAGTCAAAAAACGCGGGGGCGCTCCAGCCCCCGGCTACCCGCCGGCTGATCACCCCGCGGCCACCACGACCGCCCACGATAAACCCGGCCTTAATGACACTGGGGAAAACCGCCACGGCCTCAGCCCGATCGAGCAAATCCCCAGGAATCGATTTCTCGCGCGTGCCCATTATCTCGTCAAAGACGCGCGCCGCCTTGGCGGATTGTTTGGCAGCATCGCTCGCTTTCTTCGAGCTGCGTTCGCGATCGGTCTGCGCGGCGGTGCTAATAGAAAGGAGCAAAACCACGCCCAGCGACAGGAAAAATGTTTTTTTCACGAGTCTCCTCATTTACTCCCTCTCATCGTTTCTAACAGAATAAGGCGCCAATGGTCTGGGCCTTCTCGTGCCGCTTCGTGTGATTTCGTGGATCATCTTTATGGATGGCGGAAAACGATCCACTACACGAAATATCACGAAACCCGTAGTGTCTTATTAGCGGCGTTTAAGAGTACCAACTTTAGTTGGGTTCTTTCTTGCTTAACAAAAGCCCGACTAAGTCGGTACTCTGAACATCGCTTATCAAATCAGGACTAACGTCGCACCGAATAGCGCGCCAGGGTTCGCGGCACGATGCGGACGCCGGCGGGCATTTGTGTCATTGCCCCACCTTGCGCCAGCACTTCGGCGCCCTTCTTCCCATAGACCGCCAGGTTGTCGTCGTTGTCCGGACTTATTACCACTCCTTTGAGCTCGAGTCCGGCAAACGCGCCTTTACTGCGCGAATATGAAATGATCCCCGCCTTTAAAAGCACGTCGGTCGAGGCGCTGGCGCTGCGGCCCACCGGGCCGGCCGCCACGCTTCCCTCGCCGCCAATCTCGAACTTGTCTTTCAAAAGACCGTTCAGCGCATCTTCATTCATGAACAGCAGAACAAAGTCAGTCTTTGAGGCCCCAATCTGCAAACCGACACTGCCGCCGGCCAGGTTGAAAAACGCCGGCGGACTCCAACCGCCTTTCACCCGTCGACTGATCACGCCGTCACCCTTGCGGCCTCCTACGATGAATCCGGCCTTGATCACGCCTGGAAACACGGCGACAGCTTCAGCTTTGTCCAGCAGTTTTTGTGGAATAGCCTGGTCCGGCACATTCATGATTTCGGTGAATACGTCAGCGGCCTGCTGGGCTTCCTTGGCCGCCTCGGCGAGTTTCTTCGCGTTCTTTGACTGGCCGGGCGTGGCTACCGCCGTTCCGAATATGAGCAACGCAGCCGCCAGCAGCGATGCGGCGCGAACTGGTTCGATAACTCTTCGCATAATTCTCCCCTTTTCCTAATAATCCATAAACTCGGGGGTAATGTTTCTCTTGCTCGCTACTTGCCAGCATACTTATAATCGCTCGCCCTGACAATCAGTGGCACAGACTTCAGTCTGTGGCTTTTCAAACAATAGAATCACAGACTGAAGTCTGTGCTACTACGACGTCGATGCCCATCGGAACTCCATTTCACCAAAGGACGCTGCCGCTCTGCGAGAGTCTGAACTATCGCGAGTGGTCCGGTTACTACACCGTTAGCGCGTACGAAACTCATCATGAACACGAGTACAACGCCATTCGCAACGCGACCGCGCTGATCGATATCTCGCCACTGTTCAAATACCGCGTAACCGGAAAGGATGCGACGCGGTTGGTCGATCGTGTGATCACGCGGGATATGAACAAGGTCGCGGTTGGCCAGGTCATCTACACCCCGTGGTGCGACGAACAGGGCCAGGTGATCGATGACGGCACTGTCTCGCGGCTGGACCACGATGTCTATCGCTGGACCGCAGCCGATCCCAGTTTGCGCTGGTTCACTCAAAACGCGATGGGTCTCGAGGTAAACATCGAAGACATCTCAGAAACCGTCGCC
>JBBPID010000067.1:0-29985 GCA_038040505.1 Acidobacteriota bacterium
CGCGGCATGGATAGCACTCTACCGCACTTGAAGGACTCACGGGAACGCTTATTGGGCCTTTAATGGACGCGCGGTTTGCACTTGGGGAGCTCCGCTGATTTCGTTAGCGGTCAACTGATTTTAAGTCCGTTCGATAGGCCGTCACGTCATTCTACTACGCGTTACCAAGTCGTATTTACCGACGTTTCAGCCGTCAAAGCAAGCTAACGTCTGGCTTGGTATCAGCACGTAACCTCCTCATCTTCTCCTCATTTTTCTGACTATCGTGTATCAAGCATTCACGCTTATGAAACGAAAGTTGCCTAAATTGTCACCTCACAATGGTCGCTAACATCCCAACGGCAGCGATTGTCATAATCGCCGCCGTCGTCCATCCTAAGTAACGTAACGGACGTGAGCTGACTTGGCTGCCCATCACTTTCGGGTTGCTCGTCAACAGTACGACCAAAACAATTAATGGCGGCGCCAATAACCCGTTCAGCACTGCCGAATAGAACAGCATCTTCACCGCGTTGAATCCGACGAAATCCAGAACCAGACCAAGCAGCATCGAGATCGCAATCACGCCATAAAACTTGCGCGACAGACGCGGACGATCTTCTAAAGAGCCGCGCCAGTCCTTTGTCTCGGCAACCGCGTAAGCGGCCGAGCCCGCCAGCACCGGAACCGCAAGCATCCCAGTACCGATTAACCCCAGAGTGAAAAGGAAGTAAGCTCCGTTTCCTGCCAGCGGACGCAGTGCCTCAGCGGCGTCCTGTGCCGTTTCTATATTAGTTTGTCCGTGGGCGTGCAGTGTCGCGGCCGCTGTCAGAATAATGAAATACATCACGAGGTTTGAGAAAAACATGCCGGTGAGAACGTCCATTCGCGCTACGCGAAGCTCTTTGTCAGTCGCGTTTTCCCGTTGTTCAACGGTAATTCGTCCTTGTGCACGTTCATCCTCAACCTCTTGCGCGGCCTGCCAGAAGAAAAGATAGGGCGAGATAGTGGTGCCAAATATTCCCACGAAGGTTGCCAGGAACGAGCTCGACCATTCCAAGCGTGGGACAAGAGTAGCCCTGACCACGAGCCCCCAGTCAGGGCGAGCGAGGAAGGCCGCCACGATATAACCGAAGAGTACGAGTGTCAGCCATTTGAAGACGCGCGCGATGTGACGGTATGAAGAGAAGAACAGTAACGAGATGATTAGCAAAGTATAGAGTGGCGTCCAATAGTAAGACTTAATGCCGGTCATCATTTCCGTCGCTTCAGCCATGCCGCCGAGATCGGCACCGATGTTGAAAACATTGGCGACTATCAACAGCGCGCACGCTCCCCACAAGACTGGGCGTGAATAATAAGTGCGGATGACACTTGCCAATCCGCGTCCGGTAACCAGCCCGAGTCGTGCACACATCAACTGTACGGCAGCCATCAGCGGAAACGAGAAGAGAGCGGTCCACAGCGTGAGATATCCGAACGCCGCACCAGCAACTGAATACGTCGAAATGCCTGATGGATCGTCGTCGGCAGCGCCAGTGATCAGTCCGGGACCTAGATTGGCGAAGAAAGTACGTACTCTGCCGCGCAACGTAGTTTTCAGCTTGATCTCCTTTCGGTCTTTCCAACTTAAAGCCAGCGGGCTTAAATCACGCCGCGCCTGATATTCATAGCGACCTGCCGTCCTCGTGCACGAAAATGTTAGCCGTCGCAGTTCAGCTACGTCTTTTCGTTCGTTGCGGAAACCAACGGATTCCTGCGAACGGTTTAAACCACTCAGCCCTTTCACCAATGCAGCAAGCGAACGAATATTCGTGCAGGAATTAGAAAGAAAGACCTTCACGTCTCAACCTAATATTTCGGTCAACGAGCTGCGCGTGTGACGTTGTGAATAAGACGACGGACGGCGCAGTGCAAACGACTATGGTGAAGCAGTTGGCGCGTACCAATTCCATTGGAGCAACTGCGGGCGGTGAGCTTCAGCTGTCTGCACAGCAACTAGAGGAGATTAATTGAAATGATAAGCAAACTGTTTATGTCACTTTGTCTTGTGATTGGTCTGGGAGCGGTGATGACGACGCAGGCGCAGATCGAAAGCGACGTAACTATCATGGCAAACATCCCGCACGCGTTCGTTGTTAGGGACACAACGCTTCCAGCGGGCAAGTACACAGTCAGGATGGCGGACGCCAACGAGAACTCGAACGTTCTGGAGATACGCAGTGCCAAGGGAAAGATGGCGGTGTTGGTTGAAACTCAGCCAATTGACGAGGTTGGCGCTGCCGGTCGAACCGAACTCGTTTTCGATCAGATTGGTGATCAGTGGTTCCTGTCAAAGGTCTTCCTGAAGGGTGACGATTCGGGGAATCAGTTGGAACAGACGAAGATGCAGCGGCGGCTCGAAGACGGCGGTCTCAAAGCCGAGATACGCAGCGTCGCGTTGTTTAGGAAACACAACAAACAGAATCAGATGGCAAAAAAGGTCTCGTGATTTGTCGCCTGAGTACGGGAGCGATAGTCCGGCGTCCGTTGCGCCGACATCAGTGTGTCGCCATCGGGCGCGGGACCGTCGTTGTTTCGTTTAATGCTTCAAATAAGTCCTAGACTGGAATCTTGAAGATGTTTGGGGAAGTACTGCTACTGGAGGAGGAAATGAAAACTATAAGCCGCAGGTCCTGTCTACCTGGCTGATGACTGGCAATCGCCAGCCGTTAACGAGAGAAGCGTTCCGGCAAGCAGGACCTACTGAGACTTTGAGAATAACGAATGCTGCAATCGTGAAGAGCACATCGGTCGGATGGGAGGTCTGCTATGAAGCCAGAGAAGAAAATCATTTGGGTTCCGGTAGAAATCATCCTCGCCACTAAGGATGGTTGCAACTCAAACAACGCGCAAGGATTGCCGATTGGTGAAATTGCGTCGTTAGCGACGCTCGACGGAAGGCTTAACGTCAGATAGGTGTCCGAACAGGCCCTGCTTACTGCTTCCTTAATTCCCTCTCAAACGCAGAGCTTTAAGCGATTTTAGATTGCCCTCCAGTGATGCCGTCATTTAGCAGTTGTCGGCGGGCAAAGTCACCAATCACATAGAAGGCTTGATGAGGAAAGAGAAATGCCGCGAGCTCGCTCGCGGCATTCTCAGTTTGCTGCAAGTGCAAACTTGCACGCTAACGCGACGCATTAAGCCCTAAATCCATCAGCATAACCGCTCAGGAAGCCCTGACGGTATGCGTCGCCGAAGTTGCCAAAGCCCGCGTCCTGGAAGAAATGCGATCTTTCAGGATCGTAACTTTGGTTATGTTTCTGGTCGCCGCGACCCGTACTCAATCCATCCTTGTAGCCCTGATTGTAAGCCTTGTCTGAGCTACTGAAGACGTACTGGTTGTACGCAAAGCCGAATCGCCGATAACCCCACGGGCGATAAATCGGACGAGGTCCGATTCCTACCCGCGGCCGGATAATGACTCCTCTGCCACGCTGCGCCTGAACGTTCGTGCTGACCATTCCAATGCAGAGAACCATTACGGCTGTCAAAATGAGTCCACCAAACTTCCGAAATGAATTGCTTCTCATGATTAACCCTCCTTCGCTACATGATACGTCGCAAACGCGCTTTAGGAACCACCTAAATTTGTTTCCGTGACCGCTATGCGCGACTGAGCAGCAAGATCACGAAATTCATCACATGATCTCGCAAGAACCTTTCTCGGATTCGACGTATCGTGCGAATCAGCACGGTCGGAAAAAGAGAGTTGGAGGAACCATATGGTTAGCGCAAACAAGTTATTCGCAGGAGCGGCATTCACGTTGGGCATCATTATCGCAGTCTGTCAGTACGGCACTTCGTACGCGACGCAACAACAGAGTTCCAGCATCGGTGGCGCCCCGATCACGGTCAGCATTACCACAGGCGGCGGAACATTCGGAGCACCGAGAGATCGTTACCGGGTGGGCGAACGCGTTCCGGTCGTTATTAGCATGATGAACAACTCTGATGAGCCGGCACAGCTATGCGACTCTGACTCGGTGTACCAGGACCGACCTAAACTCTTAAAAGATGGACAACTCTTGCCCTACCTGGTTGACCAAACGCAAATCCTTGGCAGCATAAAAAGCGATCGAGCATGTCTAGAGCTGAACATGCCTGAGCCTGTCAGTCTCAAGCCCAAAGAGTCACGAGTGGTTGATTGGTTCATCCTGGCTGACGGAAGTGAGCCGACAGGTGCCATGGCCTGGTATGAACCGCTTCGTCCGGGCAAATATCAGTTGTCGATAGAACGCCGCTTGGGTTGTTGCGATGGCCCCATGTTGCCGTCAAACAAGATCAACTTTGAAGTTGTCCCCTAAATCGCAGTACGTGACTGCCGGGCACAATTCTCATATCAGGCTCGGTTCGTAAGGAGCGCATTGATGGACAGAACTTTGAGTCGCGATCCGCGGAGAAACAGACAGGAGTCTGACAGAGACGCGCTTCTCGCAGTGGTTTCACACGAGCTGCGCAATCAGATCAATTCGATTCTCGGGTGGGCAGTACTAATGAACAAAACGGTAACAGACGCAGAAACATTGGCGCGGGGCCTGAAAACTATCGAGCGCAACGCGAACATACAGGCCCAACTTATCGAGCAACTCATTGATTTGTCGCGCGTCAGGATCGATTGCCTCAAACCGAAGGCTCAGAAAACCTCACTCGTTCCCATCCTCGAAACAGCGCTCGACTCAATGATGCCGCTTGCCAGGGAAAAAGGGATTGAAATGGCCTCTCGTCTAAAGGGTTCAAAGCACGCAGTTAACGCTGACGCACGGTTGTTGCAACAGGCGATCACCAACATTCTGGGCAATGCAATCAAGTTCACTCCGGCTGGCGGCCGTATAGATCTAGGACTTGTGACTTTTAGAACACGGGCAGAGATTATGATCAGCGACACTGGATGCGGCATTCCGCGTGAGCAACTGCATCTCATTTTTGATCCGTTCAAACAGGTCCACACAAATCAAACGAAGCATAACGGTCTGGGATTGGGTCTCACGATCGCTCATCACATCATCGCCACACACAACGGGACAATTTGTGCGAACAGTGCCGGCGAGGGAAAAGGAACGACCTTTGTTGTCACCCTTCCGCTTGAGCATTCCGACTCCCAGAATTAGCACTCCGAAACGCAAAACAGTATTATTCGTCTTCAAGACGAGGGCTTCGATTGCCAGTTCGCGCAGATCAGCATGGTCTGTGGGGCCATTAGCGACGGCGGCGTGACTTCAAGTTTCACTTTGGCCCGAGACGAGGTGGGTGTGAAATCGCAGGGCGACTCCATCGTTTACGTGATTGATGACGATCCTTCAATCCGCCAGGCTATTAACAGTCTGATTCGTTCGGTCGGATTACAGGTGAACGCTTTTGCATCGGCGCAAGAGTTCATGTCATTTGATCGCCCGGACGCGCCCGCTTGCCTGGTGCTCGATGTGCGGATGCCCGGGCTCTCAGGACTCGATCTGCAAAGCGAACTCGCCGAAGCCGGCATCCGTATCCCTATCATCTTCATTACCGGCCACGGCGACATTCCAATGTCTGTGCGCGCGATGAAAGCCGGGGCCGTCGAATTCCTGACTAAACCTTTTCGCGATCAGGATTTACTCGACGCGATCGCGCAGGCCATTGATCGCGATCGCGCGCTGCGCAAACAGCAGGCTGATACTGCAGACCTGCGTGGCCGTTTTGAACGGTTAACACCGCGCGAGCGGGAAGTAATGGAACACGTGGTCGCCGGCTTACTTAACAAGCAGATCGCTGCCCGATTGGGTATCAGTGAAATAACCGTAAAGCTGCATCGGCATCAGGTGATGGAGAAAATGAAAGCCGAATCGCTAGCCGAACTGGTCCGAATGTCCGAAAGACTCTCTTCGTGAGTTCTACCGTAACCTAAACCTCAAAATACCTGCCATAAGGAGTTAGCACGTCTATACCAAAGTATAGTTGTGCCTTCCATCCGTATAATAGTTTTCACCTTTCTGCACTGGTAACTTTCATTCCGTAATGAAAAACCGGAATGACAACAACCAGCAGGACCCGAAAACCTCTAAAACGCCTCGAGTGTCGATCGTGGACGATGATGAGTCAGTCCGCGAGGCGATAAGCAGTCTCCTGCGTTCAATAGGGCTTGAGGCCAAGGTTTTCGCTTCAGCTGAACAGTTCCTGAATTCTGATTATCAGCACAATGCCGACTGTCTGATTTTGGACGTGCGCATGCCCGGCATGACCGGTCTTCAACTTCAGGAGAAATTGGCCTCGGCTAAGTGCAACCTTCCGATCATTTTCATTACGGCGCACGTTTCAGATCGGGAAGCGAAGGCGCGTGCACTGCGGTCCGGCGCAGTCGATTTCCTAATCAAACCCTTCAAAGAAGATGACCTGCTTAACGACGTCTATATCGCGTTGTACTCAAGAGAACAACGAATTCCAGAGTTTTATTAAGGAGGAAACCATGATCGCGAAAAGGCAAAAGCAAACACCGGCGGAAGGGAAGATCTTCTCGCTTGATCCTTACGTCAAATGTGAGCGCGCTCAGGAATTTGAGGAAAAGCTTTCGGCGCGCATCGTCGGGCAGGAAGCCGCACTGCGTCGTATGACCGGGCTCTACCAGCTTTTCCTTGCCGGACTAAACCAGAAAGACCGGCCTGTCGGCACGCTCCTGTTTCTGGGCCCAACCGGCTCGGGTAAAACGCGGGTGGTCGAAGCGGCGGCAGAAATTTTGTTTGGCGACACTAACGCCGTCATCAAGATCGACTGCGCGGAGTTTCAGCACTCACATGAGATCGCGAAATTACTCGGTTCGCCTCCGGGGTATTTGGGCCATCGCGAAACTGCACCGCTGCTCTCACAAGAGCACCTCGACCGCTTTCACACGTCAGATACACAACTGTCGCTTGTGTTGTTCGATGAGATTGAAAAGGCATCTGACGCTTTGTGGTCGCTCTTACTCGGCATTCTCGACAAGGCGACTCTGACTTTGGGTGACAACCGCCGCGTCGATTTTTCGCGCACCGTCATCGTCATGACCTCAAACCTGGGTGCGCGGGAGATGTCGGATTTGATCGCGGGTGGAATTGGGTTCGCTTCGGGACAAAAGTCGAGCGACAGCCAGTTGGACCAGAAAATTAATCGCACGGCAGTTGAGGCGGCACGTCGCAATTTCTCGCCCGAGTTCATGAATCGGATTGACAAGGTGGTGGTGTTTCGCTCGCTCAACGAACAGCACCTTCGCGAGATTCTCGAGTTGGAACTCAAAGCGGTGCAGGAGCGAATCATGAGCACTGCCAGCACAAAGTTTCTCTTTAATTGTTCGCCAATCTTCAAAGAACTGCTGCTGAGCGATGGCAGCGATTCTCGATACGGGGCCAGGCACTTAAAGCGTTCAGTCGAGCGCAATCTTGTATTGCCGTTGTCGAATCTGCTGGCGAGCGGGCAAATCAGTTTCGGTGATTCGGTTTACGTCGATCTGGATAAGAGCGGTCGGATTCCCTTGTACTCGAAACGCGCCGCATTCATCGACGATACGGACGCAGCGTTCAAAGAGGCTGAGCGGTTCGCGGCGCTGCTCGGCGCAATGACAGTGAAGCAACAGGTCCAACTTGCGGCGTGAAGGGAGCGCGAGCGCGATGAATTCGAGAGTGAAAATCGTCAAACGGGGGACAGTTGAACTGCGGCAGGAGCCGCAAGTTGAAGGCAGACGTGAGAGCGGATCAAGCGAGCGCGAGATTGCCGGCACGGTCAAGGGCTGGATAACTGACTGGAAGCAACGAAGGGAAATAATCGAGCGAAGTAACTGGAACATATTGACTAAATTTGCTCAGTGACTTTTTAGCGCGCCGACGCCGGATCTTTCTGATCGGTGTTAGCGAAAGTAAAGGAGATTGAGATGCGTGGACTGACAAACCTGAAAATACAACAGCCAACTTACTTTCCTCCGACGACTCTTGAGTCCATGGTAAAGAAGCGTGGCAATCTGCACAGCGTCCCAAGCATTGCGCCGGCGCCGGTCAGTGACTTGTCGGCCATCTATCCTGAGGCGGTAATTGCATCCAGTGAGGCGCTTGGCTGGCAGTATCTGCGCGCGATTCATATGCGCAACCAGTCTCAATGGACCATGCCGCCACTAGAGAATCACTGCATCATCATTCAACTGGGAGAACCTGTCGAGGTCAGCGCGCGGATTGGTTCCTTTAGATTCGAACAAATCGTGCAACCGGGAGAAATCACCATAGTGCCGGCGGGCGTGGCTTTGCAGTGGCGACAAGAAACAACGTCCAACGAGACGTTCCATTTGTATTTGCATCCGAATGTCGTGCGACGCGCCGCCGAATCGATCGATTTTAATTACGCTCGCATCACCATGGCACCGCAGTTTGCGGTGCGCGACGAACATATTCGCCACGTGGGATTGTCTTTGCACTGCGAACTGGAGGAAGCAAACGTGGTGGGAAGAATCTACGCGGATACGTTGACGAAGGTGCTCGCGATGCAGCTCGTAAGACGCTATAGCTATCTTAAAGACGTGCATGTGAGCGTGGGCGGAATGGCGCCGCGCAAGCTTCGCAAAGCAATAGAGTTTATCAACGAGAACTTAGACAGGGAGCAAACCGTCGCGCTGGCGGCCGTCGCCCAGGAAGTGCAGATGAGCTACTTTCACTTTTCGCGCGCCTTCAAACAGTCAACGGGAGTCAGCCCGAACGTCTACATGATCGAGCAGCGCATCGAGCGTGCGAAAAAACTCTTGTCAGAGACGGACTTTCCAATCGCTGATATTGCTTTGCGCGCCGGATTTGCCAGCCAGAGCCATTTCACAACCACCTTTCGCCGTCTCGCCTGGACTACGCCCAAAGCGTTTAGGGAAATGGCATAGCTGACAATCCGATCCCAGAACCGGAGACGGGGGCAAGATCAATGAGTGCTAAGCCAAATGGAAACGCCACGGCCAATGAAGCGACGCCGAGCCCCTGGCGAACCCTGTTCCGACTTGCATATCCGTCCCGCTTTCGAATTTTGGTCATCATCTTACTTGCCGCATTGAGCACGGCTGCAAGTTTGATTGAACCGTTGATCTATCGAGTTGCCGTCAATGACGTTGCCGGCTTGTTCGTTAGCCAGGCACAGGAAACCACCCCACAGCCGGAACAGGACGAAGAGAGTACTGCGGCGGACGCGATGGAGCTGGCGCCGATTTCCTTTGCGGCGGCGACATATGCGGTACAAGAGCGGCAGGTGCGTCCAAAACATCGTGCAACTCCAGCTCAGAAGCATACCCGGCAACATGCACGCTACTCTGAGCCTCACCGGCGAGACTATGTGGCTCCGCGCACTCCCCAACAAACTTTCAATACGTTCGCTTGGGCCATCGGTCTACTGTTCAGCCTGAGCGTCTTTGGTTATTTTCTGTGGCTCATCGCCGACAACATGAGCGCCAAATTGGCGAGTCAGATAGAAAGCAAGTTCATCCAAGGGGTGTTTGGCCACACCTTGCGTTTGCCGCTTGGTTTCTTCGGCAGGCGCGCGAGCGGCGCGCTAGCAAAACAGATCGATCAAGCCGACCAGGTGTCACCGATTGTCAACGGCTTTGCGCAAACCATAGTTCCACAGCTCATGACGATCACCGGCGCGCTCGCGATCATGATCACCCAAGATGTGCCGTTGACGTTGATCGCGCTGGTGACGCTTCCGCCTTATCTGTTTGTCGCCTGGCGTTCGGCAAAGAGGTTGGAAAGAGGATTGGAGGATTATTATCGCCAATGGGAGGACGTATCCGGCACGATCCAGGACTCCGTCTCCTCTATTAAGACAGTCAAACTCTCAGGCGCCGAAGATCGCGAGCTCGCTAAATTCAAAACCGCTTCGGCTGCCGCCTACCAGCGCTATATCGAGCGCACCAAACTCGGCAACAAGTTCGTCTTTTGGGAACACCTGATTACGCAGGTTGGCAATGCCTTGGTCCTGGCGGTCGGCGGATGGTTCGCCTTGAAGCGGCAACTGACGCCCGGTGATGTGGTCATGTTCGTTGCTTATGTGGGGATGCTTTACGACCCGATTGATTCATTGACGGGCTTGGCAGTGGAATTACAGCAATACGGAATCGCATTGCGTCGGGCACTGCGCCTAACACAAGTCAGTATCGAGAAACAGGACGGAGCACTACTCACGCCCGGCCCCGGTCAGATCGATCTCCGGGACGTGTACTTCAGTTATGTTCGCGGGCGAGAGGTGTTATCGGGTCTGTCACTAATGATTAAGCCAGGACAGGTGGTTGGACTGGTGGGCCCATCCGGCGCAGGAAAGACGACCATCGCTGATCTGTTGCTGCGCCTCTACACGCCCGATTCCGGCACGATTTTGATCGACGGCCAGAAAGTGTCCGGGTTAAACGCGGCTTCGCTCCGGCGCGAAATTGGCGTGGTAGCAGCCGATAGTTCCGTGTTCCGCGGCTCAATCGCGGACAACATACGTTACCGACGACCGGAAGCAACCGATGAAGAAGTTGAAGCTGTTGCGGTGGCGGCGGGCCTTGGCCCGGCGCTCCAGCGTTTGCCGGACGGAGTCGGATCGCTGGTCGGCGAGAATGGTCTGGGTCTGTCGGTGGGCGAACGCCAAAGATTACAGCTTGCTCGGATATTCGCTGCGAATCCGCGGATCATGGTGCTTGATGAAGCAACGGCCAATCTCGACTACGCAACCGAGCTTGCTGTCAAAGGCGCTCTGAATACCCTCCGCAAAGGCCGCACAACGATTGTGATTGCCCATCGATTCTCGATGGTGAAAGACGCGGACTTTGTCTATGTCCTCGAAGCGGGCCGCGTGATCGAATCGGGGACGCCTAACGAGCTCCTGGCGGCTGGTGGTTGGTTCGCTGGTTTCGCGAGTTGTGTTACCGGCGACGCAGACGCCGCGAATGAAGATGAGGACCCTGATTTGGAAGAGGAGCAAGATGACGAAGAGCAGGAGGAGGAGTAAGCGGTTGCTATGGATTGCGAACCGCAGGAATCGGCAGTTCGCCGCAAGTTTTCGGAAGAGGTTTGGAGCGCTTCCTCTTAAGATCGCCCTTGTTCGCTGAGAGGACTGAAATTTCAAAACTGTAGAAGGAGAAGAAAGGTGCTGACACATTCGCAATCGATACTGAGAAAAGGTTTGAAGAGCTTACTGCTACTGATGTTCCTATCCGCAATTGTTTTCACTCCTGCGTTAGCGCAGCGCCGAGGCGGAGGTGGCGGCGGCGGGCCGCGCGGAGGTGGATCCATCGGCGGATTTCAACCAGCGGGTACGGCTCCGGCAGTGGGACGTGGATTCATACCGGCTCGAGGGCCTGCGCCTTCTCGCGCATTTAAGGGTCCGGCCCCGATATCACCAAGTCGACCCGACTATCCGGGTCATCCCAGTGCGCCACATGTGCATTGGAACAACCAGTGGGTGGGGCACGACTTTCGAAATGATTCGCGCTTGCACCTCGATCATCCGTGGGAGCATGGGCGCTTTCCCGGCGGCATCGGATCACGCTTTGTGTTTCGTTTGCAGGGAGGCGGCCCTGGTCGCTTCTGGTTTAGCGGCAATTATTTCAGCGTCGCACCTTTCGAGGTGGGTTCGTGCGCTGACTGGCTCTGGGACAGTGACGACATTGTCCTTTACGACGACCCCAATGACGTCGGCTGGTATCTCGCGTACAACGTCAGGCTCGGCACCTACGTTCATGTGATGTATGTCGGACCGGCATAACGCTAAATGATTCACCGAAAGGAAGTGAGACAGATGTCTAAGATTACTTTTTTGTTTCTCGCTACGGCGCTCACACTGTTGTTGGCCGCGGTGGCCTTCTCGGCGACGCCGAATGTTGAGCACGCTCTTGTCGGCAGTATTGAGAAAGTTGATAAGGGTGCGAAAACGCTGGTCGTCAAGACCGCAGATGGCACGGAGGAAACGGTTAAGTGGACTGAGCGCACGACCGTACGCGGTTTGAAAGGCGCCGGCAGGGCCGTGGATCTGGCAGGCAGGGAAGGCGAACACGTCGTTGTGCACTACTCGGTCGAAGGCGCCGACAAAACTGCAAGAGCCATTGAGCATCTCGGACGCGCAACACCACGGGTGGCCGAAGGCACCATCAAGACTGTCGGCAAGGACACGCGCGAGGTCGTGGTCAAAACAGCCAACGGTACCGAAGAGACTTTTCGTCTGGCCGAGAGAGCCGCCGTAGATTCGGCTGAAGGCGTTGCCCGCGGCAGCAAGCTCGCCGCAAAAGAAGGCGAACAAGTCACCGTGTACTACACCGAGGAAGCCGGCCGGAAGATCGCTCACGTTATCAAACGCCTCTAGAGAATGAAGTAAGTGGAGTCGAGGGCCAGGAAATTGACCGCCTTATTATTAAAGGAACGGCCCACTCCCAGATTCGGGCGCGCCGTAGATTCTTCGCCGAAATTGCGGAGGGCTGCGGCGCGTCGCTCGCATCAACACAACACAACCAACTCTCTCAGGGACGTGATCCTCGGCGGGCAGGACGGCCTGGTTAACATGCTGGGTATCGTGCTCGGTGTCGTGGCCGCCGGCGGGTCGACTCACGTGCTCATTGGCAACCGGACTCGCCGCCGCGATAACAGAGTCCATTTCAATGGGAGCGGTGGCGCGCACCGCCTCTCCATCCAGTTCGCGGGGATGCTGCTTGCCGTGGAAGATGATGAACCGTTTGATCCAATTGCGATAGGCTTCTTCAGTACGCAGACTGAGATGCCGGAAGCGGGCGATGTTACTGACCTGTTCGAGTAACGTTTTTCTGGTCATGAGGACGAATATTACCGTAAATTTGGGTATTATGATTCTGATCAGATCGACTGTTGTGCAAGGTGATTGTCTGGTTTAAAGAAACGTATTTTAGCAATTAACAGGCATCGGATTATTGAGGTCTGAGTGATGTCTGATTTACGAGATTGAGAGTATTATGAGGCACGCATAATCCCGTCATGCGCGTTAATATGGTGCATGATTCATAATTAATAGTTGGGCGGCTTCACCCTGAATGGGATGAGTCCAAAAGGAGAAAGCGGTCTATGAGCCTCTTCGATGACATTATCAAGGCGCTTCCTGAGAACACGATCCTTCGAGAGCGCGCACGTCTTCTTGTAGAGGAGAATGAATCGCTTAAGCAAGAGGTAGCGACGCTCAAGGACGACCTTCGCGAGAAGGATGTAAAGATAGCCGCTCCAGAGAGTAATAGATCAGTCTGCCCATGTTGACCTCCACGAAATTGAGATTCAAATAATTACACTGCTCGCCAAGCACATTCAGGTTTCCGAGATGGAGATGGTGGTATCCCTTGGCGTGATCCCGGGAACGGCCCGGCACCACCTAGAGCAACTCAGAGAACGCCACTTCGTTACCAAGAAGAGCGGTAGGCCCGACGACTCCTACTCGCTCACCAAAGAAGGGCGCACGTTTGCAAGTGACAATCATCTGATCGAATACCCTGCTTCGCCTGATGTAAGTTGAAAGGAGAATCGAATCATGCCATGGTATTTAATTGAGCTTACTCCTGCTGACATACAAGCCGGCAAAGATCGGGACCTTGAGCAATCGGCGCAAGCCATCTGGGATTCAAGCGGAAATCCCGTTGATTTCGCGCTTTTCGGCACGCATAAAATTGGGAGCCCAGACAGCCCATCTATTTTGTACTACCTCTCGCCCGAAGGTCATAAATATTGCACGGACGGCACTCTCATGGGATGGCGACCTCGCGTCCTCCACGAACACGAAAAGCCGTTGCGAGAGGGGCTTAGAGTCATCGTGGGAGACCCGGGAGCGTTGCAACTGCTCGCCTCGAACATTATGAAACTATGAAATGGGTTGTACACTATCGCTGCCCGAATACCGGCAATGTAATAAAGGCCTTCAAAGGCGACAAGGAAGTCCAATGTAATTGTGGCCGCAGTAACCCGGCGGCTTCCAACGAAAAAACTGGCGACACTCGCCTCGCACGATTTTTCTCACGTTTCCGAGCACCGGAACGCACTGAGGAGACGGGCACGCACCTCGCACGTTTCTTGGAACACCCCAGCACAGACGAAGTATTGGAGAGCATGGATCCATCGATACGGCCGATTTTTGCTCAACTATTCAAACAAAAACCAAAATCGTGAATCCACTCTTTTATTCTTTTTGGACGCGGCCCAACAAATCGTTGCAGGTGAGCGCGTGATAGCGCCTCTCTCAACTAGCTTTGTCCGGCGCAGGTTGCGTGCCACCGCCCGCGCCACCTGAACTCAACCGTTGGCTGTTTCGTGGTATAAAGTGGAAATCGTCTGTTTACCCATTTGAATTTAGAAGGAGATAAATTATGTCTGGTAAAAAAACCGTTAAGCCGGGTGAAAAAACTCAAGACTCCGGCATCTATAAAGATAAAGGTGGCAAAAAGACCACGCAGGTTAAAGGCAAAACCGCGCCACCGACGAGCGGCAAAGGTCAGAAGCACAAACAAGACGTTGATACTAATCCGAAGAATTAGTAGTTAGGTGCGCCCAACCGTGCCGCTCGTAACTCCAGCGATGCTTTGAAGTTCGTCAGGGGCGCAAGAGCGCACGGTCGGCTCGGTTTTGGTTTTCATCAAGATTTCCTTGAGTAAGACACAGCCGACAATTCGTTGCAGGTGATTGCGGGATAGCGCCCCACTAAACTGGCTTCACCCGGCGCGGGTTGCGTATCACCGCCCGCGCCACCTGAACTCAATCGTTGGGCGTCTCTCTTAAGCTATGAATACCCTGCAAACGGTCATCGCTCTGATTTTCTTGCCAACTTCCATAGTTGGTGGAATCGTCTTTGTCTTGAGAAAGTTTTTTGAACAAGGACTAGCAAGGGACATCGAAAAATACAGGGCCGCACTCCAGGCCGAATTGGAACGATCAAAACTGCAGATGCAAAACGATCTCCAAATCAAGCTCTTCGAATATCAAACAAAATTCTCATCGCTTCACCAGAAACAGGCTGAGGTCATTGGCGAGCTTTACGGGTTGTTAGGCGACGCAAAAGAGTACATTGTTCGCTTGGTAGATCCTACTTTCAATCCAGCCGACACTGCCCATATCGAAGCCACAACGGCGAAGTACCGCGCGCTGGCAGAATGTTTTGTCAAGAATCGCATCTATCTAGAAGAAAACACTTGCGACAGAATTGATGAGCTCTTGCGCAAGTGGCGCGTGGCGATGATGAAGGCCAGCATCGGCCAGCGACCAGAACCTGGAGGGCACGGCGTGGAATGGTGGGCTGAAGCGCACGAATCGGTTAAGAGTGATGTTCCTCCTATCTTGAAGGAACTGGAAACTCAGTTCAGAGCATTCTTATCGCCTACATTCAAAACCGACGCCTAACAAATCGTTGGACGCGAGCGGCGGGAGCGTGTTTCGCAAGTTGATTCGTCCGGCGATGCTTGAAGAATTCGCGCCGCCGCGTCAACTCAACCGTTATGCTTCTTCTTGTATGATTGGGCCCTAAAGGATGTTGACGGAAAACTCTACTCTATACATTCGTCGCGCCCAAATCGAAGACGCCAATTTGCTAGCAGAATTGGGGGCGCAAACATTTGCCGAAACCTTCACTGAAGACAACACGCCCGAGGATATGGCGGCATATTTAGCTGCCTCATTTAGCCTTGAAAACCTGACAGCGGAATTGACCGACCCTTTATCTGTTTTTTTCATTGCAGAGGTTGGCGGTAATGCGGCGGGCTACGCAAAAATCCATGCGGGTGAAGCATTACAAGGCGTCGAAGGTCAAAAACCTATTGAATTGGTGCGGTTATATGTTTCCCGAAAATGGCTTGGGCGCGGAGTAGGTCAAGCATTAATGCAGCGATGCATGAACGAAGCACGCGAGCTGGGATTTCAAACCTTCTGGCTTGGAGTATGGGAACACAACAGCCGCGCTCTGGCATTTTATCGAAAGTCGGATTTCCATGAAGTTGGAGAGCATATTTTTCAACTTGGCTCTGACCCGCAACGTGATATTTTGATGCAGCGAGCTATTTAATCGGTGGTGTTCATCTGCGTCACGGGCATCATCCTCGCTCCATTTACCCATCGACTCTTGCAGCGCTTTCGTTGGGACGCTGATAACGACGCAGATAATTCATAGCCACCAAAAGGCACAAAAGCACAAACGGATTTCGCAAATTATTTTGGGGCCCGTTGTGGCTTCTTTTTGGTGCTCAACGATCTTCACTTCTTTGGTGGCTTGGGAGTCGGCGTTGGTTTCGTGGTCAGCTCTTTCGTTGTCGGCAATTCTGACGCGTTCCAACCACCGCCAAGCGCTTTGATTAACTGAACGCTCGCAGTCATCTGTTGTGTCCGGATGTTCATTGCGGTCCGTTGATTCGTCAATAACGTGGTTTGAGCAGTAATCACGTTGAGGTAACTGTCGATTCCGGTTTTGTACCTTTCGGTGGCCAACTCCAGGGATTTGGCGGAGGCTTTTACTGCCGCGTCCTGCTGTTGCCCTTCGACAGAAAGGATGCGCAGCGCCGCCAGATTGTCCTCAACTTCCTGAAAGGCTGTCAGTACCGTCTGCCGGTAATTCGCTACGTTTCCGTCATACACCGCGCGGGCCTCTTCGGTGACCGCATTGCGCTTGCCCTTATCGAAGAGTGTCTGTGCCAGGGCGGGTCCGACGGACCAGAAGCGGGCGGGCCATGACAGCCAGCTAAGAAACGACGAACTCCCGAAGCCCGCCGAAGCGCTCAACGTCAGCGAAGGATACATCGCCGCCTTCGCTACACCAATCTGCGCGTTTGCCTCGGCCACGCGGCGCTCTGCAGCGGCGATGTCCGGACGCCGTTCGAGCAGTTGCGACGGAATCCCAAACGGGATCGCCGGCGGCTCTGCGTCCAATGGGGCGAACGTAATTGAGAGCGTCGATGGCGGCTCGCCCGTCAGGACTGCGATGGCGTGTTCCAATTGCGCACGTTGAATCCCCAAATCAGTCGCCTGCGCACGCGTAGTTTCCAACTGGGTTTCGGCCTGGGCCACGTCTTCGGCGGAGGCAATGCCGGTTTGAAACTGGACCTTTGTCAGTTCGAGCGCCTTTTCATAGGCGGCCACGGTTGCATCGAATAACTGCTTTTGCGCATCGGTCGCCCGAAGCAGAAAGTAGTCAGCCGCGAGTTCCGCCTGAAGACTCAGCCGCGTGTTTTCGAGATCCGCCGCGCTCGCCTGGGCTTCGAAGGCACTTGCCTTCACGGTGTTTGAAATGCGGTGCCAGAAATCCGGTTCCCACGTGGCGTCAAACGGAAGTGAGTAGTCCGTCACCGCGCCCTTCGGCACAAACGCGGACCCGCTTGCGCTCGACGACTGGCGCGAATTCGTAATGGATGGATTCGTGGTCACGACCGGGTAAAGCTGTGAACGCTCCTGTTTGATTAGTGCGCGCGCCGCGCGGAAGTTTGCCTCAGCGATGACGACTGTCTGATTTGAAGTGTTTAGCCGTTCGACGAGGGTATTGAGTTGCGGGTCATTGAACATCTCCCACCACTTGTCGCGAATCGCGTCATCATTGGGGTGCGCAAATTTCCACCCGTCCGTCTCTTTGAAGTTTTCGGGCGTCAACTCTTTATAACTCGGCGGAGTTTCGACCGGCGGCTTTTTATAGTTCGGAGCCTTATCGCACCCTTTCAAAAGGATGAATGCGAGTAGTGGAGTGACGACGATGCGAAGCTGCATAAACCTTTATCCCTCAACTTCCTGTGGCAGCAGATCCTTCGGTCTCTCTCTGAACTGCCGCCAGCGCAGCCGCAGCCGATCGAGAGTCAGATAAACCACCGGGGTCGTATAAAGCGTAAGCATTTGGCTGACGATCAAACCTCCGATGATCGTGATGCCCAGCGGCCGTCGCAACTCAGAACCGGTGCCCGTGCCGAGAGCAAGTGGTAGCGCGCCTAATAATGCGGCCATCGTAGTCATCAGTATGGGCCGAAAGCGCAGAAGACATGCCTGGTGAATCGCTTCGGCCGGCCGCTTGCCCTGGCCGCGCTCGGCGTCGACCGCGAAATCAATCATCATGATGGCGTTTTTCTTGACGATGCCTATCAATAGAATGATCCCGATCAATGCAATCACACTCAGGTCGGTGCGCGTGAACAAAAGTGCCAGCACCGCGCCTACGCCCGCTGAAGGCAGGGTTGACAGGATTGTTATCGGATGAATGTAGCTTTCGTAGAGAATGCCAAGCACGATGTAGATCGCCAACAGCGCTGTGACGATTAGCAGCGGCTGGTTCGCCAATGACGACTGAAAGGCTTCCAACGTTCCGGAGAAGCTGCCTTGAATCGAGCCTGGCATGCCGATGCTCTGTTCCATCTGATTGATGCCCTGAACGGCGTCGCTCAGCGCGACGCCCGGCGCGAGGTTGAACGAGATCGTCACTGACGGAAACTGTCCCTGATGATTTACGGCCAAAGGCGCCGTCGCGGGCTCGTAATGCGCAATTGCGCTCAACGGCACGACACTGCCGCCCGCCGGACGCAAGTAGATCTCCTTCAATCCTTCGGGGCTCTGCCAAAGCCTCGGCTCGACCTGCATGACTACGTGATATTGGTTCAACTGCTTATACATGGTTGAGACTTGCCGTTGACCGAAGGCGTCGTAGAGCGTGTCGTCAATCGACTGTGGCGTGAGCCCGAATCGCGCAGCAGTTTGACGGTCATAGACGAGCGCGGCCTGGAGGCCGCTGTTCTGCTGATCGCTGCTCACGTCGGTTAAGGCGGGCGACTGCCTCATGTGCTGAAGCAGAATAGGTCCCCATTTGGTCAGGTCGTCCAGGTTGTCGCTTTGGATTGTGTACTGGTACTGCGCATTACCCGTCCGGCCGCCGACCCGCAGGTCCTGAACGGATTGCAGGAAGAGGGACGCACCCGGCACGGTCGCGAGTTGATGACGCAGACGGTTGATGACCTGGTCGGCGCTGATCTTACGCTCAGCCAAAGGCTTCAATGATACAAACATCCTGCCGGTGTTGGTCGTCGTGCCTCCGCCGCTGCCGGTGAAGGCCACGACAGAGTCAACTGCGGGGTCCGCCTGAACGATTTCGACAAAGCGCGTCATCCTTTGCTTCATCGCCTGGAACGACGAATCCTGCGCGCCCTGAATGCCTCCGTTGATGCGGCCGGTGTCCTGCTGCGGGAAAAATCCCTTCGGCACGATCCAAAGTAGATAGACATTGACACCGATCGTCAGGAAAAGCAGAGCGAGAGTCGCCGCGGGATGACGCAGCACCCACGTTAACGTGCGGTCGTAGAGGCTGAGAATTCGGTCAAATACTTTCTCGCTCGCACGGTACAGTCGTCCGTGATCCTCCTTTCGCTGACGCTTCAGCAGTTTCGAACACATCATCGGCGTGGCAGTTAACGAAACGACGAGCGATACGAGGATCGCCGCCGACAGCGTAACCGCGAACTCACGAAACAGGCGGCCAACGATGCCGCCCATTAAGAGAATGGGAATGAATACCGCGACCAGTGAAATGCTGATCGAGAGAACCGTAAAGCCAATCTCCTTCGCACCGATTAATGCTGCTTGTAGCGGAGGCACCCCCTTCTCCAGGTGGCGCGTCACGTTCTCGATGACCACGATCGCATCGTCCACGACGAAACCGGTCGAAATCGTCAGGGCCATCAGTGACAAATTGTCGAGGCTATAACCAAACAAATACATCACGCCGAACGTGCCGATCAGCGAGACTGGGATCGCGACGGCGGGAATCAAGGTTGAGCGCGGGTTTCGCAGAAAGATGAATACGACCAGAATCACGAGTGAGATCGAGATGACGAGCGTGCGTTCCACGTCGAACACGGATGCGCGGATGGTTGTCGTCTGGTCCACCACGACGTTGAGATCCATAGCCGCCGGGATGGAAGCCTTCAACTGCGGCAAGGCTGCACGTATGCCGTCAACTGTATCAATGATGTTCGCACCCGGCTCGCGAAAGATTACGAGCAGAGCGCACGGCTTGCCGTTTGCCAATCCTGCCGACTGCAAGTTCTCGACAGAATCCTGCACGTCCGCAATATCCGACAATCTGACGGCCGCGCCGTTGCTGTAGCTGACAATCAGCGGCCGGTATTGTTCGGCTTTAAGGAGTTGGTCGTTGGTCGCTAGATCCGAAGTGGTCTTCTGGTCTCCTATCTGTCCCTTCGGCCGGTTGGCGTTCTGTTGGCCGAGCATGTTGCGCACGTCCTCGAGACCGAGTCCGTAGGCGTTCAACTGCGCAGGATTCACGTGCACGCGTACGCCAGGCAGCGAGCTGCCACCGACAACGACCTGGCCCACGCCGTCAACCTGCGAAAGCTTCTGCTCCAGGATGGTTGAGGCGGCGTCGTACAGTTGGCCCTGATCGTAAACATCGGACGTTAGCGCCACGATCATGATCGGCGAATCTGCCGGATTCACTTTTCGGTATGTCGGGTTGTTAGGTAGATTGGCGGGCAGATAGCTGCGCGCCGCATTGATGGCGGCCTGCACGTCTCTGGCGGCGGCGTCAATGTCCCGGCTTAGATCAAACTGCAACGTAATACTGGTCGAGCCGAGATAACTCGCCGACGTCATCTCGGTGACTCCGGCGATGTGTCCAAGTTGCTTCTCCAGTGGCGTGGCGACCGAGGAGGCCATCACCTGTGGACTTGCTCCCGGCAGGTTCGCCTGTACGGAGATAGTCGGAAAATCTATCTGCGGCAGCGGCGAGACGGGCAGGAGCTTGAACGCGACCGCTCCAGCGAGGGCGACGGCCGCCGTCAGGAGCGCGGTAGCAACAGGCCGCCGAATGAAGGGCGACGAAAGACTCATGGCGACTCCAACGTGGCCACAGGCGCGACATGTCGCCTGCCGCGAAATTCTGCAACCTTTCTCGCGAGCCCATCAAAAAAGAGATAAATGACCGGCGTTGTGTACAACGTCAGCAGCTGGCTAACCATTAGTCCCCCGACAAGAGTGATGCCGAGCGGCCGGCGCAGCTCAGAACCAGTTCCGGAACCGAAGGCGAGCGGCAGCGCCCCTAACAAGGCGGCCATCGTGGTCATCATGATCGGGCGGAAGCGCAGCAGACACGCTTGATAGATCGCATCAAGAGGCGCTTTTCCGTGCTGCCGCTCAGCTTCGAGGGCGAAGTCGATCATCATGATGGCGTTTTTCTTCACGATACCAATTAGCAGGATGATTCCGATGATGGCGACGACCGTCAGCTCCAAACGAAACAGAAGCAGTGCGAGAAGCGCCCCGACGCCGGCGGACGGCAGTGTTGAGAGAATAGTAAGCGGGTGAATGTAGCTCTCGTACAAGACGCCGAGCACGATGTAAACGGTGAGCACTGCGGCCAGGATCAGGAGCGGCTCGTTCGTCAACGAAGCCTCAAACGCCTGGGCCGTGCCTTGAAAAGATGACTGGATACTTGCAGGCATCCCCGTATCCTTCTGAACTTTTTCGATTGCCGCGACGGCCTCACCGAGAGAAACATTCGGCGCGAGATTGAACGAGATAGTGACGACTGGGAATTGGCCCTGCCGATTGATGGACAACGGCCCGGTTCCTGATTCGATATGCGTAAACGTGCTTAACGGCACTGATCCGTTCGCGCCGGAAACATAGATGTCCTGCAGTTTGAGTGGATTTTTCTGAAAGTCAGACATCGCTTCCAGAATGACGTGATACTGGTTTGCCTGCGTAAAGAGCGTTGAGATTTGCCGCTGGCCGAACGCGTCGTAGAGCGTGTCGTCGATCGTTTGCGGAGTGATTCCCAGTCGCGAAGCGGTCACACGGTCGATGACAATGTTCGTTCGCGAGCCTCGATTCTGCTGGTCGGTTGCCACGTCTCGCAGTTGTGGAAGCGCCTTCAGCTTCTCCACGAACGGCGTGCTCCAGGTATTCAGCTCGTCGGGGTCAGCGTCCTCCAATGTGTATTGATACTGCGTGCGGCTGACGCGATCTTCCACAGTCAAATCCTGCACCGGCTGCGTGTAGAGCGTGATTCCGTCAACATTGGCCAGCTCCGGCTGTAGTCGACTCATCACCTCAGTCGCATTGATCCGGCGCTCGGCCAACGGCTTGAGATTGATCAGAATTCGACCGCTGTTGAGGGTGGTGTTAGTGCCGTCCACTCCGATGAAGGACGAGAGACTCTCGACCGCCGGGTCTTTAAGGATTACCTGCGCGAGCGCTTGCTGCTTTTGGGCCATCGCCGAAAACGAAATGCTCGGAGATGCTTCCGTGATTCCCTGGATGACGCCCGTGTCCTGAACAGGGAAGAACCCTTTTGGGACGATGATGTAAAGCGCGACTGTCAGAACCAGAGTCGCCGCGGCGACGACGAGAGTTACCGTCCGATACTTCAAAACCCATCGTAGAGTCTCGCCATAAAAATCTATCAGCTTCTGAAATACGCGCTCCGATGCCTGATAAAACCGCCCCGGCTTCTCATTGGTTTTCTCCTTGAGCAGCTTCGAACACAGCATTGGAGTGAGCGTTAGCGACACAACCGCTGAAACCAGGATCGTGACGCTCAATGTGACGGCAAACTCACGAAAGAGCCGGCCTACGATATCGCCCATAAACAGCAGCGGGATGAGGACGGCAATTAACGAAATTGTCAGCGAAACGATCGTGAAGCCGATTTGCTCGGCGCCTTTTAATGCCGCGGCCAGTGGCTTCTCGCCCTCTTCGATGTAGCGGACGATGTTCTCGATCATCACAATCGCATCATCCACTACAAAGCCGGTCGAAATCGTCAGCGCCATCAGCGTGAGGTTGTTCAAGCTGTACCCGAGCAAATACATCACTCCGAGCGTGCCGATCAAAGACAGCGGCACGGCCACGCTGGGGATAAGCGTTGCCGAGAGTTTTCGCAAGAACAGAAAGATCACCATTACCACCAATACGACGGTCACCAGCAGCGAGAATTGAACATCCTTGACCGACGCGCGAATCGTAATGGTGCGATCCGTCAAGACTGTTAGTTGGATTGAAGGAGGCAAAGTGGTTTGGAGCTGTGGTAGCAAACTATGGATGCTGTCAACGACCTGAATGATGTTGGCACCGGGCTGCCGTTGGATGTTGACGATTACCGCCGGCACGCTGTTCATCCACGCGGCCTGCTTAACGTTCTCGGCGCCGTCAACAACCGTGGCTACGTCCGATAAAGTCACTGGCGCGCCGTTTCTATAAGCAACGATAACGCTCCAATAATCCTTGCTTGAAAGAATCTGATCGTTGGCGTCGATCTGAAACGACTGCTGCGGCCCATCAAAGCTGCCTTTGGCCTGGTTAACACTCGTTTGTTGGAGCGCAGTTCTTACGTCCTCCAGATTGAGACCGTAAGATGAGAGCGCAGTCGGATTTGCCTGGATGCGAACGGCCGGTTTCTGCCCACCGCTGATGCTCACTAGTCCCACACCCGGCAATTGCGAGATCTTCTGGGCGAGGCGCGTATCAGCGAGGTCCTGCACCGTCGTCAGTGGAATCGAGTCCGAGACGAGCGCCAACGTCATCACCGGCGCGTCAGCCGGATTCGTCTTGCTGTAGATGGGCGGCGATGGCAGATCAATTGGCAACACGCTTTGCGCGGTATTGATGGCCGCCTGAACTTCCTGCTCGGCAACGTCGATGTTCAGATCCAGCGAGAACTGGAGCGTGATGACTGAGCAGCCTCCCGAACTGGTCGAGGTCATTTGATTCAGTCCCGGAACTTGTCCTAACTGACGCTCAAGCGGCGCGGTCACTGCGGAAGCCATCACGTCGGCGCTGGCCCCCGGATAGAATGTGAGCACCTGAATGGTGGGATAGTCGACCTCGGGCAGCGCAGAAACCGGGAGCTGTTTGTAGGCCACAACACCGGCGAGAAGAATCGCCGCCATCAGCAACGACGTGGCCACGGGGCGGAGGATGAAAGGGCGGGAGGGACTCATTGCGTGGTCCTCGCGTTCCCGGTTTTTGGCGCCTGTCGGATGATGACCTTAACGCCGTTTTGCAGCTTGTCGAATCCGTCAACGGCGATCGTGACGCCTGCCTGCAAACCCTCAACCGCAGTTAGGTCACCATCCGTGGTGCCTACCGTCACATTTTGCATTGCGACGGTTTGGTCGGGTTTTACCACGTACACGAATGCGCCGTTCGCGCTCCGTTGAATCGCAGCCGTCGGAATCAAGGTTGCTCCGCTTTGCGTCGAAACGAGTAGCCTCACATTCACGAACTGGTTAGGGAAAAGGGATTTGTCGTTGTTTGGAAAGATCGCCTTTAACTTGAGGGTTCCCGTCGTCGTGTCGATTTGGTTGTCCAGGCTCAAAAGCGATCCGGTGCCGATCTTCGTCTGCTGGGTACGGTCAAATGCTTCTACCGACAGTCGTTGGCCGCGTCGCAATTGTTGCTGAATCTGTGGCAGGTAGTCTTCGGCGACACTGAAGACAACAGTGATGGGTTGCAACTGCGTGATGACCAACATTCCGTTAGTATCGGCGGCATGAACGATATTCCCAGGGTCAACCAAACGTAGACCAACACGCCCGTCGGTCGGCGCGGTGATGCGACAATAGACGAGTTGCAATTTGGCGTTATCGACTGCTCCCTGATCGTTTTTGACTGTGCCTTCGTACTGGCGAACTGTTGCGACTTGGGTGTCGAGTTGCTGCTTCGGGATCGCATTCTTGCTATAAGCCGCCTGGTAGCGCTCCAGATCGACGAGCGCGTTCTTGAGAAGTGCCTGGTCGCGCTCAAGCTGACCCTCGGCCTGCATTAACTGCGTCTGAAAGAGCCGCGGATCGATTTCTGCCAACAGATCGTCTTTCTGAACGAATTGACCTTCACGATAATTGACGCTCATGAGCTGCCCGTCCACGCGGCTCTTGATCGTGACTGTTGAAAGCGGCGTCACCGAACCGAGCGCGTTGACGTAGACGCCGATGCTGCCGGTTCGAGCGGTGGCGGTTACTATGGAAATCGCCGGAGGTAAAGATGGTCGAACTGCGGTGTTCTCTGCTCGGCCATGACTGTAGAAAAGTAAGAATCCGCCCGCCAACGCGACCAACAGCAGAAGCCATAACCAAAGATGGCGGGGTCTTTGTGGTTGATGACTCGGAGCTTGGGCTGATGATTCATCAGCGTTCGTCGCAACCTCATCAGTTGAATGTTGCATATCTGAATCTCAGGTTAAGCCACGCCCAAATAGTAGGCCTGCGGGAGTTTCTCGTTCTTTCAAGATCTTGCGTGAACCTGCGGTTTGCTGCGTCGACCGCCGCGCTAAGGCAAAATGCCGCGAGTTACCTCGCGGCATTTCGGTTAATGAAAGCTGGATCTGCGCCTACCGGCCGTAATGACGCCAATGACGGCGCCAATGTCGATGGTACCGACCCGGGCCGATGTAGATCTGCGGCGCGATGACCACCCTTCTGCGCGATTGCGCTTGCGCCGTGCTGGTACCCAACATTGCGATACCCGACAGCATTAGTATTCCAAGCACTACTGATCCAATTCTATGAAGTAACTTTCCTCTCATGATTTAACCTCCTCCACTTGTTTATACGCCTTCGTAGCTGTTTCGGCCGCTGGAATCTTCGGCTTAGTAGGTTTCACCGGCAAGATTCAGAAAGCCGCAGCAGGATTTCGAAATGAAGGTCGTGTCTGCCGGTTACATAAACCAATTCTGCGTGTAAACTACCAGCCTCGGCGTGCCGAAAACTCAGGAGGGCGAATTGTCAGCACCTGACATTCAAAAACCGCGTGGGTGGGCTATGGTTGGTCGCTATGCGCTCGCCGTCGCGTCTGTAACAGTCGCCCTGTTAGTAACGGTTCTTTTGCATAGCGATGGGCTTGTTGCTCCTCTGTTCTTCCTGGCAATAATCCTTACCGCGTGGTTTGCAGGCATGGGGCCTGGGTTGTTGGCTGCCCTGATGTCCACGCTGTGCATTTCGTACTTTTTTCTTCCTCCGGTCTATAGAATCAATTTCGACCCCAGTCACTTACCTCAGTTGCTTGTATTCTTCATTTCGGCAGTACTGGTCAGTTCCTGGAGTGCGATTCGCAGACGCGCGGAAACATTGCTCCGCCGTGCGCGTGACGAGCAGGAGACAAAGGTTCAGGAACGCACTGATGAGCTAAGAAAAGCTAATGAAAATCTGCAAGCCGAGATTGCTGAGCGGCGGAGCATTGAAGAGACATTGCGGCAGCGCGCCGATCTGCTTGATCTCACGCATGACACAATCTTCGCCCGCGACATGAATGACGTGATCACCTACTGGAACCGCGGCGCAGAGGAGCTGTACGGATGGAAGAAGGAAGAGGCCATCGGAAACGTTTCCCACGAACTCATGCATACAGTCTTCCAGGTGCCGCTTGGAGAGATCAATGACACGCTGCTGCGAACCGATCGTTGGGAAGGAGAGCTCATACACACGAAGCGTGACGGCGACAAAGTCCTGGTAGCCAGCCGCTGGTCTTTGCAACGGAACGAGCGTGGATCGCCACTCGCGATCCTGGAGTCCAATAACGACATCACCGAGCGCAAGCGAGCGGAGGAGGGGCTGCAAAAAACGCAAGCCGAGTTGGCTCATACAGCCCGCGTTACAACCATGGGTGAACTAACATCGACTATCGCTCACGAAGTCAATCAGCCGCTGGCCGCCATCGTGACCAACGGCAACGCGTGCCTGCGTTGGCTGGCCACAAATCCCCCAAATGTCGAAGAGGCCAGGGAAACAGTAACGCGGATGGTAAAAGACGGCCATCGGGCGAGCGAAGTAGTGGGACGTATCCGCGCGTTCTTCAGGAAAACAACTCCAGAGAAAGTACGAGTGGATATCAATCAACTCATACAAGATGTAATCGCGATGGTTCCCGGTGAATTGCGGAGAAATCGAGTGCAGGTACGGACCGAATTAGCAAATGATTTGCCATCCGTCGTTGGTGACCAAATTCAGTTGCAGCAGGTGCTCCTGAATCTGGTCATCAACGCCATCGAAGGTATGAGCACTGTCAATCGACCTCGCCAGCTTTTGATCGAATCGCAGCGATCCGAGTCGGGCGGCGTGCTCGTCCGGGTGCAAGACAACGGTGTGGGCTTTGATGAACAGAGCGCGGCTCAACTCTTCAACGCCTTCTATACGACGAAACCCCAAGGCCTCGGTATGGGCCTTTCCATCAGCCGGACCACCATCGAAGCATATGGAGGCCGTTTGTGGGCCACTCCAAACGACGGCGGAGGGTCCACTTTTCAGTTCACCTTGCCAACGAGTCAGGAAGATTGGTGAACCGACTCTCACGAGCGACTGAACACCTCAGAGTCCACCTGGATAGATCTACCCTATACCAAAGTATAGTTGCGCTTTCCTCCCTAAAATGGTTTTCTCACTAGACCTCCAAGCAATGCGATTAACAGGCCAACTGTGAATGAAACAGCACAAGAAACGTCGGAGACGACTGAGACTGCGCACATTTCGATTGTTGATGACGACGAGTCGGTGCGCGACGCGATTGAGAGTCTGCTCAGATCGGTCGGGCTTCGCGCTGATGTTTTTGCTTCTGCCGAAGAGTTCCTGAAATCTGATGCTTTGGAAAATACAGCCTGCCTGATTCTCGATGTGCGGATGCGGGGAATGAGCGGCTTGGAGCTTCAGCAACGACTGGCCGCGACGAATTACAAGATACCGCTCATCTTCATTACCGCGCATGCTTCAGACAGGGAAGCACGCACTCGCGCTCTGCAGGCTGGGGCCATCGACGTCTTGTATAAGCCGTTCAAGGAGGAAATATTGCTAAAGCATGTGTACGCCGCGCTCAGTGCTGATACCGGTCACGACAAGGACGAATAGATCAAACTTACGTTGATCGATTTCGGTAGTGCTTCGCCGGCATTCACCTCTTACCGCTTCATCGTTTAATTGCGTGGCACTTAAGTGCTTCTTCTTTTCTCCGTATAGTCTCGCTGCTTTTTCCCAACAACCCGACACTCAGCAAAACTCTGCAAGAGCGAGCAACTAGTAGCAAGAAACGGATGCTCTCTCACGTTACACTACTCAGAGATGAGAATCCTCTCGGAACCATTTGACTGGCTGACACTGCACCGGAGTCTTCGTTATTGGCTGGTTTCTAACGGCTTTCTTTTCGTGCAAGCAGTTGTTGTTATGGCTGCGTTGAGCTTTACGCTCACGGGCAGTCGCATTGCCGCTATTGATCGATATGGAAACCGGGCCGACATCGTCGCTACCATCGTAGTTACAATCGCAACGGTTGCGCTGCTTAGAGTACTGAATCTTCGCGCGAAGTCTGCCATTGATCGGCGCTTCTTTCGTGAGCAATACGACGCCAGGCGGATCTTAACTGCCATGAGTGCGGCGCTGCGTACTGCATCGTCGATACAAGAGGTACTGGAAACAGCGGCAGACCAAATCTCGGCTGCGCTACATCCGCGGAACGTCACTATCTTTCTCGATGATAAAGAAAAGAACGGTTATGTAATCGCACTTTCAGCCGGGCCAGAGAAGCCGACTAACGGCATGCCCGCGTCGCTCAGTACGGTACTGCTGCCTTACAACGCAGCACTTATCGACAGGTTTAGAACTTCACCGCAGCCAGCCGCGTCCCAAGTGACTGTGGCTGACCTCTTAAGACGCGATAACTCTTCAGGATCCAATTTAACCGCTGAAGCCGACCGGGCACTGGCGGCAGTGAATTCTTCACTCCTGATTCCAATTTCCATTAACCATGAAGTAAATGGATTCATTTCATTAGCTGACCGCCGATCCGGCTTGTCATACACGAACGAAGACAAGCTAATCATGCTGGTAGTAGCAAACCAGATAGCCACCTTCATCGAAAACGAAAAAATCATTCGGCGACGAGCGGAAGAAGAACGCAAGGCTCGCGAGCTGCAGATGGCCGCGGAAGTTCAAAGACATCTTTTTCCGGCTAACGGGCTCAACAAATATGGCCTGGAGATTTACGGCATCTGTTTGCCGGCTCAGGAAGTGGGCGGTGATTACTACGACTATTTTCAGATCGACGGTCGGCGCGTTGGCCTGGCAATCGCGGACGTTGCCGGGAAGGGGATCGCCGCCGCACTATTGATGTCAACGGTACAGGCGTCTTTGCGTTGCCAGTTTCTGGCGAGCCAGAAATCGTTGCCGGATGTCGTCGCGTCCATCAATCAGCTGCTTTATCGGTCAACAAATGAAGGCAGGTACGCCACCTTCTTTCTCGCTGAATTCGACCGCGAGACACACCAACTGACCTACGTCAACGCCGGGCACAACCCGCCGCTGCTTGCTTCGTTGTCGGTTGCAAATGAACCCGAAGTCAGACGGCTAACGATCGGCGGACCCATCATCGGTGTATTCGTTGACCGGAGTTATCAGCAGGAGACAGTTCCTCTGACAAGTGGCGATCTGCTGTGCATTTACACCGACGGTGTAACCGAGGCCTTGAGTCCAGATGGCGCGGAATTCGGCGAACAACGGCTGAGGTCTATTCTGGTTGAAGCCAGACCTTTCGACGCGCGAAGAGCAGCCGAGCACGTTATTGCGAAAGTCGTAGAGTGGCAGGGTGACTCTTCGCAACACGACGACATTACGCTGATTGTCATGAAAGTTAAGTAGAGCCGCGAAGGAAGGATCCCAGGGATCATCCGATGCGTAACGCACCGGTCAGAAATATCGAAGCGATTCCCCGATCGGTTGTTTCTCAAATCTACAAGATGTCAACGGCCGTCTCGATTAATGAGGGAGTTACGATCAGCCTCGAGTCGACGATATCTTCAGCGAATTCAAGCAAAATATCCTTCGCAACGGAGTTAACTCCGTTGCGAAGGTCCAAAGTCAAGAAAGGACTAGTTGTACGTTATTGAAATGATTGGTGCGGGGGGAGGGATTCGAACCCTCACGGGATTACTCCCAACGAATTTAAGTCCATTCGAAGGCATCTTACCTGATCTTACGAAACGAGATGAACCAATATTTACCGGACTTGCAGC
>JBBPID010000006.1:0-124372 GCA_038040505.1 Acidobacteriota bacterium
GGCTTAGCTAAGACCGCTGCTTCGCAGCTCGACGAGTTTGTTCGCTCGCGGCCCTAGCTTTTTGGGCAAAGCCAGTCCCCGCGTATCCATACTAATAGATGGTGTGCCCTGTCCGCTGGTAATCTTGCCGCCTTATACTTTCCATAAATGACCCGGCGCCGCCAATTCATAATCCCTGGCCTTTTTATTGCAGCCGGATTCGGCGTCTTCTCCACCATTCTTACCTCATACTTTCTGTCTGACGATTTTGTCCAGATTGGAAAAGTGCTCAACGGCGATTTCTCAGTCGTCTGGGGAAGAGCGCACGGCGGTTTCTTCCGGCCCCTCTTCGTTCTCAGCTACATAATCGACGCGAAGATCTGGGGCGCGCGACCGCTCGGCTTTCACATAACAAACGTCGCGGTTCACTCGCTCAATGCTTTTCTCGTCTTTCTTCTCTCATTTCGATTACTTGAGTATCTCGAGTCGTCTGCCATGGCCAGGCAAACAGTCTCGATGATCGCCGGGGCACTTTTTCTCTTGCACCCCTCGCATACCGAAGCAGTGTCGTGGATTTCCGGCCGGGCGGATCTGATCGCGACCTTCTTTTCCCTGCTTTCGCTTCTGGTTTTTCTTTCACATCGCCAAACCCAACGCAGTTCCCGGCTGGTGATCTCGCTAGTATGTTTCGCGCTGGCCCTGCTCGCGAAAGAATCGGCGATCTGCGTGCCGTTTCTGATTCTGGCGATTGAATTGTTCGCGCGAGGCAACAAATATCGATGGCGACGCTCGCTGGCTTTGAGCGCCTTATACGTTTTGATTCTCTTAGTCTTTATTGCGGTGAGATACGCTTTTCTGGGGTCACTGGTGGGAGGTTACGGACCCGGTCAGCATCTGAACTTTGCGCTTCCCTGGCTGAGAGATCGCTTGCTCGAAGCCTTGGTTCGGTCAATCCTGCCGGCGCTGCCGTCACAGTTGTCGCCGTTTCTCTTCAAGCCGCTTCAGTCTCGGGCCTTCATTTTGTTCTTGCTCATCTTTGGTGCGGTGACCACCCTCATAATCATTTTTCGCCGGCGGATGTGTGAAGCTTCGACACGCAAGAAACAAAACCGCTTCATAATCGCGCTCGCATGCTTGTTTTTGTTTTCGCTGCTCCCCGTCATTAATCTTCGCCTGACCCTTTATCAGACCCTCGGTGAAAGGTTTTTGTACCTGCCGACGGTTTTTTCGTGCTTATTGACTGCTTATTTGTGCGCGATCCTTGTTCGGCCTTTTGCGGTTTGGCTCTTGATCTTGATTTGCGCCGTGGCAATTTACTCGACCACCCTTTATCGAACGAATCGATTATGGAAGGAAGCTGCCTTACTCTCGCAAAGCATCAAAGACGAGCTTGCGAACTCCGCGACGCGGAATCGGTTATTGATCCTTAACGCGCCGGACAATTTGAAGGGTGTGCCGGTTTTCCATAACGGATTGCCGGAAGCTTTGCATTACTTTCAAAACCAAAAACCGGTCAAGCAGGTCGAAATCATCGCGTTTCAGGATCTCCAGTCTGCAAGAGATGAAGTTCAGCTCACCTGGTCTGCTGGAGTTTGGCGGTTACGCCTGCTTAACAAAGATGCTCGCTTTTCGGAAGTGTCGCCCGCGAAGTGCTGGAAAATCCTAAGTCGCACAACAAGCTCGCTTGATTTGCGTCCCGCTTGCTCGACGGACGCGGATTTGTTTGTTTTCAGCAACGGGAAAATGCTAAGGGTTTGTGAACCGCCAGATAATTTCGTCGCCAAACAGTAAACCACGTCGCAACGGAATTTGAGTCAGCCGCCCCTGCCTGCTGTTAGATTCGACTCATCTCCGCGTTATTATTGACTTCGCAATCAATTTGAAGTAGAAGCAAGCTGTCTGTAATCTCGGGCCTCGCGCGCATTCCTTACTGAGAGAACAGTTCAAATGAGTGACAAATCCTCCAACGGCCTGACGTTCCTGTCCGATTTTCTAAGCAAAGTGTCCGGCAAGATCATGGTCGTGATCTCTTTCATCACGGCAACCCTCGCTCTTGTCAAATTGATTCGAGGCGATTCCACGCTAGCGGTCATTATCGTGCTATTAGTTAGCGCCGGCGGAGTCTGGCTAGTCGCAATCTACATCTATGTCGTTAAGGAGAAGAGCCGGCAGACAACAGTCAAAACCGGAATAGCCACAATTGCCAAACCGGTCTATTCCCCACGCGTCAGAGCCATTGCGCTCGGGGTTGTGTTTGCCGTGCCGATCCTCTGCACATTCGGTCTCCTCTATTCGAAAAAGACATCTCATGGCACGAGGATCGGATTCTGGGACTTAGTTACCAGCGAAAGGATTACGCTGGCGGGAACGGTCCTAACCGCTGGAGGAGAGCCGGCTGACGACGCAGTCGTCGTATTACGGTTAAAGTCCGGCGACCAGACTCAAGTCGCGGATCAAGGCAGATTTGAATTCACGCAAGTGGATATTAGCCAGGAAACCTCCAAAGTCGTGGAACTCAATGTTCATTGGCGAGCGATTGAGACAACTCAAGCCGTGGACTTGTCGACTGCGCCGCGCGACCGATTGGTTTTTAGGCTCCCAGCGGGTGACCCTCCTTTTAAGGTCGAGTATCGAGTCTTTGGAGGGTATGCAATCGATTTTCTGGTAAAGGGAGAGGTTGATAAGCAGTGGGAAAAGATTCTCGGGGAACAACCCTACATCGTCGTCAACGATGTGTTTAAGAATCTACAGGCGATTCAGACCGGTTTCTCTGAACCTTTTCGAGGCTGGTATTTTCTGGTCAATCCCAAACGCAATGACCGAAGCGACGAGCGCGTTGACAAAGAACTCGCCCAGCGAAACAAAAACAAGCCCTTACTCCCACTGTACAAGGATTCCGATTTTCCGGCACTTGTGTCTTACATTCCCACCAGAGACCGGTTTCTTTCAGTCTTCAACGCCGAGAACAAATGGAATATCAGATTTTTGTCGTCCAAGTGGACGCCCAAAGTTGAAGACATTTATCGCACAGACGCCTTCTACTTTTGGAAGCTTGCCGAGGCGAGTGACCTGAAGGAGCTTCGCGCCCGAGACCCGCGCAATCAAGCCCTGGCATTCTATTCGTTTGTGAGCAGAAACTATATGCCGCCTGGCTTTATCCTACTGGCGATGATCGTCGGGGAGGAAGGATGTGGCTGGGGCAATAATTTTTGGCTGGTGGCGCCGGAACCTCAACTGCGCGTAGCTCTCATAGAAAACATCTCAGACCGTCCTATTCGCATCGGTAGTTTCTTGTTTAGAGGGAGCGATCCCAAGCGCCTGCGCACGCGGGAAGACGATCAGAGTTCGCTCAAGTCCGGCCCGGCAAAACCTGAAAACATGTTTCCCCTCCAGTACTTGAAACCGAGGGAGAAACTACTGATTCCGTTGGAATTATTCCTCAATTACCGCGACGAGACTTTTCCACCTTTTGCGAATGAAGGCGGTAACCAGGACACAACCGAGCTCACTAAGTCTACTGTTGTTGAATTCCCAATTTATACACAGCAGTGGAGCGGTTATGCTTTTCTCCCAGTCAAAACTTCCGATCTGCTTAGAATCCTGCGTAGCTCAAAAGATCCTCCCGCGCTGGATAAAGATTTCATTTACGGCCCAAGCATAGCGATCGACGCTCTGGAGGTAGATGGTACTAACTATCCCTTCCGGCCTTTGAATACGAGTTCAATTGTACTTGTAGGCGGAGGGGGAGAGGTTGGCAGCTGCCCATATGTTTATACCCATTCCGCTGAAAATGACTTGTGGGTCGATGAAGGAACAATTCTGTATCGCTTTAAAGGCAAAATGAACGAAGCTACTCAGAAGAAGACCCTAAGTAGATTTGACGGGAAGATCGTGATCAAAGAAAAGGATCCCGAGACTTCTTTCATCGATGCCGTCTCTATTTTGATTACTACAAATAAAGGAGAAGAAAGGCTGGTATACCCGCGAAATAAACAATTGCGATTCGAAGACGGGCAGTACATGACGCTTAGACAGGGAGATCAAGTTGTGATTGAGTTCGACCTTCCTAAAGGAGTGGCGGGAAGTAAATACGTGCTGATTGCTAAAGGCTATTACGTACCATACTAGATGGATGACATTCTACGGCCCAGTGGCTGTCGTCGATTTTTTGGTCCTTCTGATTCAGTTCAGCTCCTGACGAGAATCTTCATTCAAACTGACCCGTACGCAAACATCCAATCAGGTGATTCACGCTTTCCAAAAGCGTGCGCGCGTTTCTTTCCATTCTGTCCACGGCGTCACGCTGCATCGGTGAAAGCGGGCTTTTGCGATCACGTTCCAGCAACTGGCATAGGCCGATAATCACATTTAGCGGAGTGCGCAACTCATGGGTCATCGACCTGGTGAAGTCTGTTGCGGGCTGTTCAGCGGTTAACATTCCATCCTCGAGTCTCACGCGGCGATGAGGAATTTCCATAAGCTCATTTACTGGTTCGTTCACATCCATAAAAGTCTTTCAGGCGATTCCCCAAAACTTTGTGCCATTTTCTGATACTTCAGATTCTGGAGTAACAATTCATGTGCCGGTTACGGATACCTTTAGTTCGGCGGGCGCCGCGGTCCGCAAGGCGCTTTTTGTTGCCGCGTAATCGAGCACCGGCGAGTGATTCCGGTACACGGAAAGCCGCAAAAAGCAGGAGCTAAATCAATTGGAATTCCGCGGAAGGAGGCGATGCAATAACGTACTTAGTTGATCGAAGTCGATTGGCTTTGTGACGTATTCGTCACAGCCGGCAGCCAGCGCCTCGCTTCGCGACCCGGGCGAGTCGTGGGCAGAGACGGCGACGATTGGCACCTGGCCCATTCCATCTACTTGTCTAATCCTCCGCGTAGCGGCCAGACCGTCGAGCTTGGGCAGACTCAGGTCCATGAGAATTAACTCTGGGTGCTCCGCCACCGCCAACTTAATTGCTTCCTCGCCGTCGGTGGCTTCGACCACGCGGTAACCGGCCAATTCCAGAAGCTGCCTCATCATAAAACGGCTGTCTTCGAAATCTTCTACCACCAGAAAAAGTCTTTTCTGACTCGTCATCCGACTTTTCTCCGCTGTGATAATGCTCACTTCTACCATTCTTCAGCGCAATCGTGCTCTCTGCGCGCATTACTAGCATACGCCGTTAGGTCTCTGCTATTATGTCGCATCGAAACGCGACACAAAAAGGTGAACTAATCGAGCCTATTTCGTACACTTCTCCCCCTATCGTACGACAATTCGCAAAACCGTGAAACCAGCATTAGCCAAGGCTAAGGACGACGTCAACCCGCTCGAGGACCTCGGTCGCGCGACTCTTCAAGTCGTCCACGACCTGAAGAATCAGCTTAACGGACTCAAATTGTACGCCACGTTTCTGCGCAAGCGCCTGGAAAGTTCCGATCAGTCGCTGGAAGAGCGGGAAACATTGGCAAAATTAATTGCCGGTCTTGATCGGGCAGCCAGGGATTTGACCGCGCTGGTGCGTTATTCGCGGCCACTGGAGTTGCATCCGCAAGCGGGCGATTTGCGAAAGATCATTCCGGCCGCGGCGCGAATTAAGGCGGGGCGGCATTCCGGAGAGCTGAGCGGCACCGAACTTACTTGTGAGATCGAAGATGGGACTCTCAGCGGCCAATTCGATTCGGGAGTTTTGACGGAAGCTCTCGAGGCCATAACCGAAGAGGCCATTAGCGGCCTTCCGCCGCGTGATGTGAATCAGGTTTCGCTGCAAGTTAGCCGGGATAAATCGAGCGGCGGCCCGTCAGCGTTGGTTGAATGGCGGGGAGTGCGGCCGGCGATTCGCAGCTCCGGTCTTACCTCGTTTCACGAGCACGCCACCCTGCACATGGCCCTGGCCGCGAAGATAATTCAAGCTCACGGCGGACAGCTTGCACGCGATGCAAATTCGATCCGTGTGTTACTACCGTTGTCAGAATAAAGCATGAAGTCGAACTGAAGATGAAACTTTTGATCCGAACTACTTTTTGTAACTAATGCCTAAGAACAAAGCAAAAGATACGCGCATACTGATCGTTGACGACGAACCGATGATTACCGACGGCCTCCGCCAGCATTTGGCCGACGAGGGTTACGTGATCGACACGGCCTCGAATGGCAACGACGCCATGGCTCTCTTCGATGGTGGGGCGCATCATCTGGCGATCTGTGATTTGCAGTTGCCTGACATCGACGGCATGACCCTGCTGCGTCACATGAAGGACGCCAAGCCCACTACCGAAGTGATCGTAATCACCGGGCATGGTTCCGGCGTGCAGACAGCGGTCGAGGCGATCAAGGCCGGCGCCTACTATTTCGTCGAAAAGCCTTTCGACTTTGAAGAGTTATTGCCGCTAATCGAAAAGGCTTTGGAACGCCGTCAACTGGTGGCTGAGACGGAAAGCATGCGCCGCCAATTGTCGACGCGGGCTGAGTATTTCAACATCATCGGCTCTTCCAAACAGATGCAGATGATTTATGAGACGATCGAGAGCGTGGCCAAGTCAGACGCGAACGTTTTGATCGTTGGCGAGTCGGGAACCGGCAAGGAATTGATCGCGAACGCAATTCACTACAACTCCCTGCGCGCCAAAAAGCCTTTCATCAAAGTAAACTGCGCCGCTTTACCGAAGGAATTGATCGAATCGGAGCTTTTCGGCCACGCCAAGGGCGCCTTTACCGGGGCCCACGCCGACAAGGAAGGTTTGGTCCAACACGCGGCCGGCGGCTCGTTGATGCTGGATGAAATCGCGGAAATGCCCGTCGAACTGCAGCCAAAGCTGCTGCGCGTGCTGCAGGAAAGGACTTGCCGGAAGATCGGCTCGGAAAAGAGTTACCCCGTTGATTTTCGCCTGATCACTTCGACGAATCGCATGCCTGCGGACGCCATCCGTGACGGCCTGCTGCGCGACGATCTCTTTTATCGAATCTCGACGATCACCATTCACGTTCCGCCTCTGCGCGAACGCATGGAAGACATTCAACTTCTCACCGATCACTTCCTCAAGCTGTATGCCGAGAAGTACGAGCGCGCGATGGGCGGCGTGTCGCAATCGGCTTATCAAAGATTGTTCTCGCATCCCTGGCCGGGAAATGTGCGCGAGTTGCAAAACGTAATCGAACGGGCCGTGTTGCTCGCCAAAAGTGAACGGATTGAACCGATCGACCTGCCGTTCGATAACGGCGGCGCTGCCAATGCGTCACCTTCGCTGGCCTGGGACGTCCCACCCAACATGACGCTCGAAGATATCGAGAAGTTCGTCATCGAGCGCACCCTGCAACGCACCGGCGGCAACAAGCAAAAGGCCGCCAACATGCTCGGCATCTATCGGCCGCGTCTTTACAGTAAGATTAAGAAATACAAGATCGAAACCGTCAATCAAAACTGAAGCGAAAGGGTTCCCCGACTGTGCCTTCGAACCACGAAGACCGTCGTCAGTCTCCAAGACTGGATGCCAATCTGGAAGCGCGCTTGGAATTCAGCGTGCTGTTGCGCGACGCGGAATCAGAGGAGCGCGGCGTGCAGCACTTGCGCGCCGTGGCCGGGCACACTCTGAACATCAGCGAGCATGGTTTGGCAGTGATGTTGCGCGCGCAAAATATTGACGAGCAGTATTTGCTTGGCGGCGAGGGCTCAATGGCCATCGAGCTGGATCTGCCGAATGGGTTGTCGATTGAGATTCACGCCACGCCGGTGCGTTACGAGAAGCGGGACGAAGGCTATCTGATCGGAGCGCGCATCAGCGAGATGAGTGAACGCGATCAAGGTCTGTTCAGGGAGTATCTGGGAGAATTAACCCCGGCCTAGTCCAGCGATTACGCAGATTTCCCACACTCAAATGGCTTGAACGACCCCGAGACTATTACCCTTCAAAAACTTTTCCGTTTTCTCGGTTGGTCTTAATCTGCGTAATCTGCGGATAGTCAGTCAATCTACCTGGTAAGTCGCCACGCTGGTAGGCGTTTCAAAGCAGCGGACTTTGTAAATCTTCACTCGATCATCATCGATCCTGGCGGATAGCCGCTCCAGAACAAAACGGGCCACATTTTCTGCCGACGGGTTCTGTTCGGTGACGAACGGCTCTAACTCGTTGAGATTCTTGTGATCGAGATAGGTCACCAGATCGTCGGCGGCTTCCTTTAGCTCCACAAAATCAACCAGCAGTCCGATGTTGTTTAGCTCACTCCCGCGAGCATAGACCTCTATCTTGTAATTATGACCGTGCAGGTTTTCGCACTTGCCCTTATAGCCGCGCAGTTGATGCGCGCTGGAAAAGTTGCGCTCGATCATGACTTCAAATTGTCCAGGCATGAAACTAGTTTCAGGTTTCAGGTCTAAAGTTTCAAGTTTCGAAATCCCATCTTCCGCCTCAAACATGATTATCTTACAGCGAACCTGAAACCTGAAACTTGAGACTTGAAACCGAATCCTCGAACACGCGGTGTAATTCATCAATGTTCGAAGTTACCCGGCACGGCGGCAGACTCTGTAGGAAAGTTCGCCCGTACGCCTTTGTCCGCAGTCTGGGATCCAAAACCGCCAGGACGCCACGATCCGAGGTGCTGCGAATCAGGCGGCCGAGCCCCTGTTTCAAGCTGATGATGGCTTGCGGCACGCTGTACTCATGAAAGCTCGATCCGCCCTGCTCTTCGATGAAACGCTGGCGCGCGGCCACCACGGGATCGCTCGGCACCGCGAAGGGCAGCTTGTCGATGATCACGCAGGAGAGTTGCTCGCCGCGCACATCGACGCCTTGCCAGAAACTCGCAGTAGCAAACAAAACCGCATTCGGAGTGCTGCGGAATTTTTTCAGCAAGGCGCCTTTCGCGGCACTGCCCTGCACGAAACAGGGATAGTCCAGCTCAGGCGACGCGCGCTCAAATAACTCATTCATTCCCGAAAGACTGGTGGAGAGTACAAAAGCGCGACCCTCGGTGGCGTTGACGATCTTGATGACTTCCTGCGCGGCGGCCGGGCCCCATTGCGGCGAGCGCGGATCGGGCATCGTCGGCGGCAGATACAGCACCGCCTGATTCGCAAAGTCGAAAATCGATTCGGCGATCATCTCGCGAGCGTGATCGAGTCCGAGGCGCTCGCGGATAAAGTTGAAGTTTCCCCCGCTGGAAAGCGTCGCCGATGTCAGAATCACCGTCGGCACTTTTTCAAAGAGCTTGTCCTGCAGCAAACCTGAAACATCTATGGGCGAAGCTCTGAGAAAAGTCCCGCGGCCGCGGCGTTCGATCCAATAAACGAACGTCTTATCGTCGCCTCTGATGATGAAGTTCAGATCAAAGCGCAGCTGGCGCGTTCGGCGCACAATGCTTTCCGCATCGGCGGGTGCGTCCTTCAAAACATCGAGCGTCGTTTCCAGACGATGCAATGCGTTGTCGAGTGCGTGATAGGCATCGGTCAACGCATTTTTGGAGTGCGGCGACTCGTCGCCGCTTTCTGCTTCGTCATTTGAGACTTCACCTGGAGCCGGACTGATGCCCCGCGGCGCGAGGGAAAATCTTCCCTCCAGGCCCCGTCCTTCGCGAAACGAGATCCAGAACATGTCTGCGTAGCGCTGAATCCGCGCGCTGATCCGGGTCAGTTCCCGAGTCGCTTCGATGTCTTCGATCTTTAACGCACCGAGATCATTCAGCAGATCATCAATCTGATAATTCGAGACGTGGGAGCCAAAGTATTCCGAAGCCACGTCTTCGATCTGGTGCGCTTCGTCCAGAATTACCGCGGCGTAATCCGGCAGCACCGCTCCGTAAGCTCCGTTGCGCAAAGCGAGGTCTGCGAAGAACAGATGGTGATTCACCACCACGATGTCGGCGTCGATCGCGCGCTGTCGCATGCGGGTAATGAAACACGGATCGAAATCCGGGCACTGTTGCCCCAGACAGGTGTCTGAGCGCGCATCGATGTGGCGCCAGAAAGGAAGATTCTCCGGCAGGTTCGACAGTTCCGCGCGATCGCCTGTGTCCGTTTGGGTGACCCAGCGAAAGACTTCGTCAAAGTGGTCGATCTGATCCAGGCCTTCGAGGACCGGCATGGTTTCGGCGCGCTTGATGCGATGCAAACAAGCGTAGTTGTTGCGGCCCTTCATGACGGCGGCGCGAAACTTTGCCGGGAGAACCTCCTGAAGAAACGGAATATCCTTATCCATCAACTGCTCTTGCAGGTTCTTTGTGCCCGTCGAAATGACGACGCGGGCGCCGCTGCCGACCGCGGCGGCGATGGCCGGCACCAGATAGGCGAGCGTTTTCCCGGTGCCGGTGCCCGCTTCGACTATCAGGTGGCGCTTCTGCTCAAACGCTTCCAGCACAGCCTGAGCCATCTCGATCTGGCCGGGCCGATGCTCGTATTCGGGATGCGCGGTGCTGATTAGGCCGTCAGGGCCAAAGATTTCCTGCATGTTTAGTACTACGAAAGACAAAGACATCCACAGATTCACAGATGAGAATTAATTCGTTCGCGTCTTTGATTTCTGCGTAATCTGCGGATTCGACTATTCTGCGCTACTGGCCCTGGTCGAGGGTTGTTTCAACCTCTTCGCATACAACGGAAATCTGGCAGTCAGCTCGGCCACGCCACGCTGAACTTTGTTCCGCACCTCTTCGGATTCCGGTTCGTGAACGATCGCAGCGATCAGGCCGCCGATCTCACGCATTTCCGCCTCCTTCATTCCGCGCGTGGTTACTGCCGGAGTACCGATACGCAAGCCCGAAGCAACGAATGGTTTGTTTTGATCGAAAGGAATCGTGTTCTTGTTAACCGTGATCTGCGCGGCTTCGAGGGCCTTCTCAGCATCCTTACCGGTGATTCCCTTCCCGTCCATCCAAACGTCGACCAGCATCAGATGATTGTCGGTGCCGCCGGAGACGATGCGCAGGCCTTGCTCCTGCAATTCCGCACAGAGAGCCTTTGCGTTCGCCAGAATCTGCCGCTGATATTCCTTGAAGTCGTCGCGCAACGCTTCGCCAAACGCCACCGCCTTCGCCGCAATAATGTGCACGAGCGGTCCACCCTGGACTCCGGGAAATAGACGGCGATCGATCTCTTTTGCGTGTTCAGCCTTGCAAAGAATCAAACCGCCGCGCGGGCCGCGCAAAGTCTTGTGCGTCGTCGTGGTGACATAGTCCGCATGCGGCACCGGCGAAGGATGCAGACCGGCGACGACTGGCCCGGCAATGTGGGCGATGTCGGCAAACATTCGCGCGCCCACGCCCCGGGCAATCTCGCCGATGCGTTTGAAATCAATAATGCGCGGATAGGCGGAAGCGCCACAGACCAGCAGCTTTGGCTTATGCTCTTCGGCCAAACGCTGTAACTCGTCATAGTCAATCGTTTCGGTCTCGCGCGACACGCCATAGTCAGCGACTTTGTAACTCAGGCCGGAAAAATTCAGCGGATGGCCGTGCGTCAGATGACCGCCATGCGAGAGATTCATTCCCAGAATCTGGTCGCCGTATTGGATCGCAGCCAGATAGACGGACATGTTCGCCTGGGCGCCGCTGTGCGGTTGCACGTTCGCGTGATCCGCGCCAAACAATTCCTTCGCGCGATCGATGGCCGCCTGTTCGACTACATCGGTGTATTCACAACCGCCGTAGTAACGCTTGCCGGGATAGCCTTCGGCATACTTATTGGTAAAGACTGAGCCCGCGGCTTCCAGCACGGCTTCACTGACAAAGTTCTCGGAAGCAATTAATTCGAGCCCATTTGCCTGGCGGGCAACTTCGCTGTCGATGGCGTTGGCGATCAGGGGATCGACCTCAGCGAGTGGCAGATTGAGAAGATTGGTCATAGAAATTGTTTTATTGATTCATTGGATCATTGGATTGAATTAGCCAATGAATCAATTTTCACCTCAACGCATGATGGGCGAGCTCGTCTTGCTCGATCTCGCTGATTTTCTCGACGCGGCGAGCGTGACGCCCACTATCAAACTTAGCGTCAAACCAGGCGCGCACGATTTTTGGCAGTTCATCCGCCGGAGTGGTGCGCGCACCCAGGGCCAAAACATTCGCATCATTGTGCTCGCGGGCAAGGCGCGCGACTTCTTCATTCCAGGCAACGGCGGCCCTGACGCCCGGAATTTTGTTGGCGGCGATCGCCATACCGGTGCCTGAGCCACAAACCAACACTCCCTGTTCGACTTTTCCCTGCGCCACTTCCTCGCCAACTTTGCGGGCATAGTCGGGATAGTCAACCGACTTCTCTGAACTCGTGCCCAGGTCCTCGTACTGAATTCCCATTTCGTCGAGCAGAGGTTTCAAACGCTCCTTCTCTTCGAAACCGGCGTGATCGCTGGCGATTGCTATCTTCATGTTGCGTCGAACTCGCGTAAGAAAGTTTGGTGAAAGGATGTTACCTCACGCGTGGAGGCGCCGCAAACAGCGCAGAGCGCTGCATTTCGCGGCGATGCGGCCTGATGTTGAAATTGATTCATTGGCGCATTGTCTCATTGATTCAATGATTAAATGGATCAATGAATCAATTCGAGGAAACCGCCCATCAGGCGGCGAAGCCGCTGGGATCGTTTGCGTTCGTTTGAGCGCTAAGCGAGAATTGGATTTTGTCAAAATTGAGAGTCGAAGCTTTCTGGATTCAAGGACCGAACCATGCGCTGGTCACAATATTTCATCCCAACACTCCGTGAAGATCCGGCTGACGCCGAGGTGGTTTCGCACAAACTGCTGCTGCGCGCCGGAATCGTTCGCCAGTTATCCGCCGGCATCTATTCATATTTGCCTTTGGGCCAGCGAATCGCGCTCAAAGTAATGCGGATTTTGCGCGAAGAAATGAACCGCATCGGCGGCCAGGAGTTTTACCTTCCGGCGCTGCATCCGGCGGAACTCTGGCAGGAGTCAGGCCGCTGGAACGCCATCGGCGACGATATGTTTCGCCTGAAAGACCGCAAGAACGCGGACTTGTGCCTGGGGATGACCCATGAAGAAGTCTTTACTTCAATCGCCCGCCACGAAATCAGATCGTACAAACAACTGCCGCAGGTCTGGTATCAGATTCAGATCAAATTTCGCGACGAGCCGCGGCCGAAATCCGGCTTGATGCGCCTGCGCACTTTTATCATGAAGGACGCGTACACCTTTGACGTGGATCGCGAGGGATTGGATCGTTCATTTGCGGATCAGCGCGAGGCTTACCAGCGAATCTTCACCCGCTGCGGCATTCAATTTTCTATCGTCGAGGCCTCGTCAGGATCGATGGGCGGATCGGAATCGAATGAATTTGTGGCCAAGACTGATGCCGGTGAAGACCTGATTGCGAGCTGTGCTAATTGCGGCTACGCGGCCAATCTCGAGAAGGCGACGTCACAGGTGCCTGCCGTTGCAGACGAAACCGGACCCGACGCGCCGGAAGAATTTCCCACGCCCGGCGTGCGGACGATTGAAGATCTGACGACATTTCCGGGCGGCGCGGCGGCTGATCGCCAGATAAAGTCGTTGGTTTACATCGCCACCCTGGATGGGAAGGCTCGGCCGGTGTTGGCGCTGCTGCGCGGTGATCATCAACTGCATGAGGTGAAGTTCACCGACGCCCTGGGTGCGAACGGTTTGCGCGCGGCCCATCCGGAAGAAATTCGCGATCTGCTCGGAGCCAGTGCCGGAAGCCTGGGTGGTGTGGGCGCGAAGAAAACCGCGCGCGACCTTTTCATCATTGCCGACCTCGGCCTGAAGGGCCGTCACAATCTCACCACCGGCGCCAACAAAGACGACCACCATATCCGAGGCGTGGACATCCAACGCGATATTCAGGTCGATCAATGGGCGGACCTGCGCACGGTGACCTCGGGCGAGTCCTGTCCTCGCTGCGATGCCGGCAAGCTGGAAGTTTACAAGGCGATGGAGATCGGCCACATCTTTAAGCTGGGCACCAAATATTCGGAGTCGATGGGAGCGACTGTGCTGACAAAGGACGGCAAGCCAGTTCCAATCGTGATGGGTAGTTATGGCATCGGCGTTGAACGGATTATTACGGCTGCGATCGAGCAAAACAACGACGAGAACGGAATCATCTGGCCCGGGACGCTGGCTCCATTCGATGTCGTTGTCACGATCACCAACGTTAAGGACGCTAAACTGCGCGAAGAGGGCGACAAGCTCTACCAGGATCTGCAACACGCCGGTCTCGAGATTTTGCTAGACGACCGCGACGAACGAGCCGGAGTCAAATTCAAGGATGCCGATCTGATCGGCATTCCGTATCGCATCACGATCGGAAAGAAAATCGCCGACGGCCTGGTAGAACTGTTCGATCGCCGCGCCAAAAAGAGCGAAGACGTAAAGTTGGATGAGGTCGTTTCGCAGGTGCAAAAGCTGGCTCTGGGAAACACTTAAGCCCCACCGAAGGGGGGATTAGCCCGACCGTTAGGGAAGGGCTCACCAGCCGTTTTAGTTCGACGAGCCTAATCTCGGCGCCGTCCAGCGAATTATGGCAAGAAACAGAATGATCTGAGCCCCCCACACGGTCGGGCTAGGTCCCAGCTTTCTGGGGCCCCTTTCTCGCCGCGCAAAGCTAATGAACGGGCAGTATACTAATGGGGAAATGAAGTTCGCTGATCACGCCCCAGGAATTCGGATCCTCCTTCTCGTACTGCTTGGATCAATCTGTGCGCACGGATTGTCGCTCTCCAACACCCACGCCCAGGATCAGCTCCCCGAACTTGTCCGCCGCATCAAGCCTTCCGCAGTAGCCATCGAAACTTTTGACTCGCGCGGTGAGAAGCTTTCCCGCGGCAGCGGCTTTTTCGTGGACATGGACCGCGTCGTGACGAATCGCCACGTGATCGAGGGCGCCTACCGCGCTGAGGTACATCTGAATTCAGGCAGCAGCTATCAGGTAAAAGGCGTGCTGGCCGTGGATGCCGAAGGAGATCTTGCCTTACTGAAAGTCGACGCGCCGCCCAGTCTCGTTCGTCCGCTTTCACTCGATCGCACATCGCCGCAGGAAGGCGAGAGTGTAGTGGTCATCGGAAATCCGTTTGGTCTCGAAGGAAGTGTGACCAACGGCATTGTCTCCGCCGTGCGCGATATTCCCGGCTTTGGCCGCATCATTCAGATCACCGCGCCGATATCTCCGGGCTCCAGCGGCAGCCCGGTCGTTAACATGCAGGGCCAGGTGATTGGGGTGGCCACGCTGCAGATTACGGGCGGCCAGAGCGTCAACTTTGCAATCCCCTCCGATCGAATCGCCTTACTGGATCGTTCGAGTCAGGGGCAGAGCGGAACCCAGATGTCGCTCGGTGAGCTGGTAGCCGCGACCGGGCGCAACAAACGGGCGAAGGCGGTGGAATTATTTCGCGCCGGCCTCAGCTTTCTTTCCAAAGACGACTGCCAGAATGCCCTGCCTTATTTTCAGCGCGCCACTGAATCGGACACCAGCTATGCCGAGGCGTGGGCCCAGGCGGGTTTCTGCAACGAGAAACTCGGCCGTCACACCGAAGCGATCGAAGCCTCGAAGAAAGCCGTCAGCCTTCGGCCGTCCGCCGAATCTTATTTCAATATCGGGTTGGCGAATTACTATCTGAAGCAATACCGTGAGTCGGAAGCGGCTTACCGCCAATCAATCAAACTGGATCCGTACAACGCCGCCGACGCTTACTATGCGCTCGGACTTACCTATCGCGATTGGGGGCAAGCCGACGACGAGATTCAGGCGTACAAACACGCGATTCGACTAAAGCCGGACTACGCGCGCGCGTACGATCGGCTCGGCCAGCGCTATTTACAAACCAAGAAATACGCGGAAGCGGTTGAGGCGTTCAAGCAACTGGCCATTCTGCGTCCGGCGGACGCCAATGCGCAAAATAGTTTGGGGGAAGCCTACGAGGCGATGAACCGGCGTGATGATTCAGTGGAGGCTTTTCGTCAGGCCATTCGGCTGAAGCCCGATTTTGGAAAGGCTTATTTCAATTTAGGCAAGACCCTTTTGGCCCAGGGCCTGCGCGATGCGGCGATTGAACAGTATGTCATCCTGCAAAACCTGGATGAGGACTGGGCTGAGAAATTACATAACTTGATCTATCCATGACCTTTACAATGGCGAGGATTGTTTCGTGCTAGTTCGTGTGATTTCGTGGATCGTTTTTTCCGGCAGACAGCAAGAACGATCCACTAAGCCACACGAAATTTCACAAAACAACCTCATTCACTCTACGAGCAATGATTAACGTGCTCCAGACACAAATCGAGGCCGGATCGCGCTCTCCCCTTCACAATCCGGCCTCATCCAACGATCGTCTCGCGACGATCGAACTTAATTTTGACTTAGGATAAATTGAGGCCGGATCGCGCTCTCCCCTTCACAACCCGGCCTCATCCAACGATCGTCTCGCGACGACCGAACTTAATCTTGACTTGGGGATAAATTGAGGCCGGATCGCGCTCTCCCCTTCACAATCCGGCCTCATCCCACGGTCGTCTCGCGACGACCGAACTTAATTCTGTTCTGGGTAAATCGAGGCCGGATCGCGCTCTCCCCTTCACAACCCGGCCTCAACCCACGACCGTCGAAAGACGATCGATTCCAAGATGCTACGCGCTCGTTAGTATCGGACACGGCGATTGCGAATCTTGTACGTGTACAGCGCCGACCCGCCCAAGCCGCTCAACGCGCCGATGACCGCGCCCCTTTTACCCCCGATCACGCCACCGATGGCGGCGCCGGCGCCAGTGCCAATTGCCACCGTCAGTTTGTCACGATGACGGTCCCAAAAACTTCGTCCCTGATATTGATCTGAATAGTCGTAGTACGCGCTCTGATTTCCGTAGTAAGAATTGTTGTAATAGGTGCGGGTCGTCCGCGTGCGCGTCTGGTAAGAATCGTTGTTGCAGCGGCGGCTTCTGCCCTGTCCCAAGGCCGGTGATGCTACTGCCGCCAGAATCGCTATGCTGATCATTAAAGCGAATAATTTTTTCATCCCTGACCTCCGCCACCGGAATGGCAATGACCGTGCCACGGTGGCCCCGTGAGGATTGGGACTGCTCGAAAAGCCCCGGTTTCTTTGAGACTTGAAGCAAATTCCTTTTCATCCAAGCCGGGCCGGGATGCGTGCTCGTCAAACTATGTACGATATGGTTATGAGCAGACCGGAAATGGAATGTAGTTGCGAGGGATCAGGTTTCAGTCCGCGGAGTGGACGGTAGGATAAAGCTTGGGCGTCAGCCCCAGGATCGCGTCAGGAAAACGAACCAAGCCTGCGGAGCAGGCGTCAGCCGTATCATAGGAACCCGTTTAGCGCGACCGCTATCGCCCGCTTCGCGGGCTCAATTAGGTTCTGGTTCTTAGTCCTGAGGCTTCCGCCCCAGGCTTTATGCTGCCGTCCGCTCCGCGGACTCGCAGGATCCCTTACTTAGGCCACAACCATTGTGCCCGTACCCTTATCTGTGAAGACTTCCGCCAGCAGAGCGTTGCGCGAGTTGCCGTTAATGATGTGGGCGCTCTTTACGCCGCGCCTCAAGAGCTGGACGATGCTCTGCAGCTTGGGAATCATTCCGCCGGTCGCCGTTCCCTCCTGGATGAGAGCATCGGCCTCGTCCGCAGTCAGGCGCGAGAGTTTGGTCTCAGGCTGGCCGTCCCGCAGGTAGATACCTTCAACATCCGTGAGCAACACAAGCTTTTCTGCCTGAAGCTGAATCGCGATCTCTGAGGCGATGGTGTCGGCGTTAATGTTGAAGACCGTTCCCTCCGAGTCGGCGCCGAGGGAAGAAATAACCGGCAGATAGCCCTGGTCCAGGAGCACCGTCAAGAGGCGCGTGTTGATTTCCAGAATGTCGCCCACGTGGCCAAAGTCCACCTGTTCGCTGGCGCCCGTTTCTCGGTTCCTGATTTCTTTCGGGGGCCGGCGCTCAGCATGGACGATGTTGCCGTCAACTCCCGATAACCCGACCGCTTCGACTCCGCGGTGGCGCAACGCCGCCAGGATGTCGGTATTAATCTTCCCGGCAAAAATCATCTTGGCCATTTCCAAAGTGGCGTCGTCGGTTACCCGGCGGCCTTCGATGATGGTTTGCTCAACGCCCATCTGTGCAGCCAGTTCAGTCAACTGCTTGCCGCCGCCATGGATCACGCAAAGCCGAATGCCAACTTGATGCATCAAGGCGAGTTCTTCCGCCAGCGAGATTAAGCGGTCGCGATCCTCGGTAACCTTGCCTGAGAACTTCACGACAAACGTCTTGCCTTTGAAGCGCTGAATGTAAGGCAGAGCCTCGCGGAGTAGATCCAATCGGAGTTGATTGCCAACTTCTGTAGTGTCGGTCATTGGTTTATTGTCCCATTGAGTCATCTATTCATTTATTCATTGGTTCATTGGTTCATTGGTTCATTGAATCAATGGATCAGTGAGTCAATGGATCAATTCCTTCAGGATTGCCTTCTGCACATGCAACCTGTTTTCAGCCTCATCAATTACGACCGAAGCCGGCGAATCGATCACCGCGTCAGTCACAATCACGTTTCGGCGCACCGGCAGACAATGCATGAAAATGGCAGCATTCGTGCCCGCCATCTTTTGCTCGTCAACGATCCACTTATCGCGATGCTGCGCGCGCTCGTTAACATCTTTCTCAGGCGCGCCGTAGAAATCTTTGCTGCCCCAACTCTTGGCATAAACAACTTCCACGCCGGCAAACGCCTGGTCGACATCATTCGTGACATTGACGCTGCCGCCCGCCGCGGACGCCTGATGCCTCACTGTCTCCATCAATTCGTCATCGAGCTCGTATCCGCACGGATGTGCAATTACCAGATCGTGCCCCATTTGAGCTGTCGCGAGGACGAAGCTGTTCGGCACCGCCATCGGCAAAGGCTTCGGATGCCAGGCCCAGGTCAACAGAACTTTCTTACGCCCGTCGCCCAGCCGTTCGCGAATCGTCATCATGTCAGCCATTGCCTGACACGGGTGATGCATGGCTGACTCAAGATTGATGATCGGCACCTCAGCGTACTGCGCGAAGGCATTCAGAATAGGATCGACTCGCTCCTCTTCCCAGTTTTTCAGTGCGGCAAACGTGCGCACCCCGATCGCTGAACAATATCGACCCAACACGCGCACAAACTCTGCGACGTGTTCAGTTTTGTCAGCATCCATCACCGCCCCGGCGCGATGCTCGAGGGTCCAGCTCGTGCCACCGGGCTCCAGCACGACAGCATTTCCGCCCAGCTCATAAACTCCAATCTGCATCGACGCCCGCGTCCGCAGGCTCGGATTGAAAAAGACCAGGGCCACCGACCGGCTGGCGAGCGGCTTCGATTGATCTGCACCGCTCTTGAAGCGCAGGGCGGATTCGATCATTTGATCGAGATCGGCGCGAGTCATACCAGATGTAGCAAGAAAGTTGTGCATTACCTTAGCAACGAAGAGCTGGGGCAAGCCCTCCTTCCTGACCTCGAGACTCCCTTCCTTGGCGCTATCAATTAATCTTGAAAGCCAAGCGATCAAACAAGAACTTGACTCAACTTGAAGCAACTCAGGGTCAGGAAGGGGGCTTGCCTCCGCTCCCCGCTTGAGTCTTCACTCAACAGAAACAGCGTCACGCAGCTTTTCTATGAAGAGATCGACCTCTTCATGCTTCAAACAAAGCGGCGGCAACAATCTCAAAACATTCGCATCGCTCGACGTCCCCGTAATAATTCGACGATCCAGCAGTGCCTCGTGAATCGGCTTGGCTTTATCACTGAATTCAATTCCTAAAAGAAAGCCACGGCCACGAACATTCACGACTTGCTCGACTTCCTTCAGCCGTTCACGCAAATAAGCCTCTACCGTCCGCACATTCTCCAACATTCCATCGTCTTCAATCGCAGCCAGCGTTGCCGTGATCGCCGCCATCGCGATCATCCCGCCGCCGAACGTGGTGCCGAGATCGTTTTCTTTGATGTGCGACGCTACGCGCTCGGTCACCAGACAGGCGCCCACGGGAATCCCGCTGCCGAGCGCCTTTGCGAGAGTAATAATGTCGGGAACAACTCCGTCACCCGGCTCGCTGCCCGCAAAAAACCATTCGCCCGTGCGCCCAACGCCGGTTTGCACCTCGTCGTAAATCAGAATGATGCCGCGCTGGTCGCACAGTTCCCGCAGGGCCCGGTAGAACGAAGGCGCCGCCATCTTCACTCCGGCCATCGATTGAATCGGTTCCAGCATGATGGCCGCAACCGAATCGTCCGCCAGCCTACGCACCGATTCAATGTCGCCAAAATCAGCCTGCAGATGGCCGGGCACATTTGGCTTGCCCAGCTCGCGATACTTTCCCAACCATGTCGCGCTAATCGCGTCAGCAGTTCGCCCGTGAAATCCACCGCCAAACGTGATCACGTTTTCACGGCCCGTCGCCATGCGGGCCATTCGCATCGCGTTCTCGTTCGCTTCGGTGCCGGAGTTGCAGAAAAAGGCCTTCGTCAACTCGTCCGGCGCAATCGCAACCAGCTTTTCCGCCGCTCGGGCGCGCGCGTGTGAGTAAACCAGGTTGGAATAGAAGAGGAGCCTGCCCGCCTGTTCGTTGATTGCCTTCACCACCCGCGGATGGCAGTGTCCGGTGGCGGCAACCGCGTGCCCGCCGTACAAATCGAGGTAGCGTTGACCGTCGGTTGTGAAGATCCAAACGCCTTCGCCCCGCTCGGCGACAATCGGCATCTTCTTGTAAGTCGCCAACTGATAGCGCTCTTCGATTAGGCGAGTATCCGCCGGGGTCATCTTAATCTTCGTCGTCATCATTCAGCTGAATCGTTTCTGCACTTATTAAGCTTATCCCGCCCTGGTTCCGTTCGGCACTTCTTTTTCCGGCACCGCCAACGCCGGCGTGACGCCGTCCGCGTAACCTAAATCGAAAAGCATTCCTTCCGACATCTCGCCCAGCATCTTCTTCGGCTTCAGGTTGACCACGAACAGCGCCTGCCGGCCTTCAATCTCTTGCGGGTTGGACCGCTCTTGTTTTATTCCCGCGAGAATTTGCCGGCGGCAATCACCAAAATCAACCGTCAGCTTCACAAGTTTGTCGGAACCCGCGATGTCCGCGACCGACACGATCTTCCCGACTCGAACATCGATGCGATCCAGATCAGCCAGCGAGATTACGGGCTTAACCGGAGCCGGACGAAAATTCTCAACCTCGCTCATGGATTGCTCCCCATCAACATCAAGCCGGTTTTTTCGTCCAGCCCAAACATCAAATTCATGTTCTGAACTGCCTGGCCGGCAGCGCCCTTGACCAGATTATCGATCGCGGTGAACACCACCAGTTGCCGGCCGCGCGCCGCGAACCCAATGTCGCAGAAGTTCGTGTTCTTGACCCAGTTGATGTCCGGGCTCCCTTCGACCAGGCGCACGAAAAATGAGTCGCGATAAAACTCCGTGAACATCGCCCGAGCATCGGCGGCGCTAATCTCGTCCTTCACCAACGTATAAATCGAGGCAAAGATTCCGCGCGCCACCGGCAGCGAGTGCGTCATAAAAACCAGCTCATTCTGCCAACCTCCGATAGAGTTCAACTCCTGCTCAATCTCCGGCACGTGCTGATGCGTGAAAGGCTTGTAGGCATAAAACGAATTGCTGCGCTGTGGATGATGTGTGTTCGAGGCCGGCTTGGCGCCGGAACCTGACGAACCGGTCTTCGCATCTACGATTACCCGCTCACTAAGAAGGTTGTTCGCAACCAGCGGCGCCAGACCCAGCAGCGTAGCAGTGGCAAAGCAACCGGGGTTCGCGACGCGCCGGGCGGTCCTGATGACTTCACGATTCGTTTCCGTCAATCCGTAGACGAACTCTGCTTGTGCTTTCATGGCGCTGTGTTCGCGCCCGTAGTGCTGAGCGAAACTGGACGCGTCGCGCAAACGAAAGTCGCCGGAAAGATCGATTACCGCCGTTTTGGCCGGAAGCCGCGGGGCAATCTCCATCGCCTGGCCGTGCGGCAAAGCGAGAAAGACACAATCCGCGTCGCCCCAGGAAGCTAAATCCTCGGGCGCTTTGATGAACTTCAGATCAGTCAGCCCCAGCAGATTCCGATGTACTTCGCCAACTGCCTTTCCCGCATGTTCGTTCGCCGTCACTAGGGTGATTTCAACGTTAGGGTGCAGTAATAAAATCCGCAGCAGTTCTGAACCGCCGTATCCTGAGCCGCCAAAGATTGCAACTCGCAGTTTCGAGTTTTGAGTTTCGAGTTTCGAGTTCACGCTCAACCTCCTGTCCGAAAGGAACCGGCAAGTTCACTCTCCCGGTTGTCATTGTTTTGACTCAAAACTCGGAACTCGAAACTCGAAACTTTTTCTCGAACAATCTCGAACAACTTTTTCCCATTTCGCCGGGCGTTCGCCGCCGGAACTCCGAACTCGTCCTGGATATAGTCTTCACCCATTTGCGAATCGGTTACTGAGCCGGCGATCAGGTCCACGACGATTCCGCGCCGCTGGAACAATTCAATTCCGCCCCACGCACTGACGTAATCCGAAGCGCAAAAGATCAGCGCGGCCGTGGCCGCACGGAATTCCTGGTCTTCGAAGACGGATTCAACCGCATAGCCGCCCAGGATCCCGTCGCCAAGTTCAATCACAATCAGATCGGGGTTGCTTTCGTTCAACCGGGCAATAATTGTCTTGGCGATCGGGGCCAGGTCACCGACGTCGACCGTGGAAGGCAAGCCACAGTCGAGAAAGCTAGCCGTGGCAATCGCCCCGTGATCGGCCATGTTCAGGGTGTCGCGCAGGCAGGCTATGCCCGAGAGTTTCGCCGCCGCCACGCGCAATCCCGCCCTGGTTGCCAGCTGAATTATCTCTGTAGCTGCGTATGTCTTACCGCTGTTCATGCAAGCGCCGGCAATGACTACCAGAGGCGCGGTGGCCCCAAGACTCTCCTGGCGCGGCAAGGCCACATCAGCGATATTTCGCACCTTGCCCCGGTCGTCACTTGCCAGCCCGATGACCTCGACCTTGATTGCGTCGTTCAGGCTCGAATGATGGCCGCTGCAACGCCCAATGACGCCGCCGAGGTTCAAAAGATGTAACTCATCACCGGCCGCGACTGACGTCGGAACATCGCCCACGAACCCTTTAAGGGCACGCCGGCGGCCGAGCACTCCGGCGATAAGGTCGCCCGGATTCACTTTGGCCAACCGCCCGGTCGGCAGTTCCAGCATGTTGTAGGTCGCACTGTCAGTCAGCACGCGCACGACGACTACATCACCGGCCCGCGGCGTGCCGTTCCGGTCGATTACATTGAGGAGCCGCGACAGCGCCAGTGGAGATGTCGCCGATCCAATCTTGTCTACTTCGATTAAGTTCTCTGCCATTACTTCGATCCTCTTCGTATTTGTTTCACCGATTCCCTCTCAGCCGCAGTCGCAGCGCATTCAATTTGATGAATCCTTCGGCGTCGCGCTGGTTGTAAACAGTGTCCGCTTCAAAGGTCGCGATCCGTTCGTCATACAACGAGTTAGGCGATCGACGTCCAACGACGATCACATTGCCGCGGTAGAGCTTTAGTCGCACCTCGCCGTTCACGGGTTGCTGAGTTTCGTCGATCATCTTGCGCAACAAATCGAATTCCGGAGCAAACCAGAAACCGTAGTAGATGCACTCGGCGAACTTAACGCTCAACGAGTCCCGCAGATGCACGACCTCGCGATCGAGCGTGATCGACTCCAGCGCCCGGTGCGCTGCCTGCAGGATGGTGACGCCAGGCGTTTCGTAGACACCGCGGGACTTCATTCCGACGAACCGGTTTTCCACCACATCCACCCGCCCAATGCTGTGCTCGCCGCCAATTTCATTCAGCTTTGACAACATCGCGACCGGGTCGAGCGACTGCCCGTTGAGCGAGGTTGGCTCACCATGCGTGAAGCCGATTTCGAGGTACTCGGCTTCGTCTTTCGCTTTTTCCGGCGACCGAGTCAGCTGAAAAATATTCTCCGGCGGTTCAGCCCAGGGGTCTTCCAGGATGCCGCCCTCGTACGAGACATGCATCAGGTTTCGATCGGTTGAATAAGGCTTGTCGATAGTGGCGCTGACCGGAATTCCATGAGCTTCAGCGTAAGCGATCAGGTCGGTGCGGCCCTTGAAATCCCAATCACGCCAGGGCGCGATGACTTTGATGTCCGGCTGCAGAGAGTAATAGGTCAGCTCGAAACGGACCTGATCGTTCCCCTTGCCGGTGGCGCCATGGGCGACCGCGTCAGCCTGCTCGCGTTGCGCAATTTCAATCTGACGTTTGGCAATCACCGGCCGCGCCAGCGACGTGCCCATCAGGTACACGCCTTCGTAGACGGCGTTGGCCTTGACGGCCGTCCAGACGTATTCGCGAACAAACTCTTCGCGCAAATCTTCAATATAGAGTTTGGACGCGCCGGTCGCCTTCGCCTTTTCGTCCAGCCCTTCCATCTCGGCGCCCTGGCCGACATCGGCGCAGTAACAGACAACCTCGCACCGGTACTGTTCCTTCAGCCAGTGCAACATCACCGAGGTATCTAAACCGCCGGAATAAGCCAGGACGATCTTGTTTATTTGCGTTTTGCTCATCTTGAGAAATTGATTCATTGGATCATTGTTTCATTGATCCATTGCTTCATTGGTTCATTGAATCATTTATTCATTGATTCATTCGTTCATTGATTCATCGGGTCATTGCTTCATTAATCATTGAATCAATGGGGTCAATGGATCAATGGATCAATGAGTCAAACAGCTCCCAGATCTTCTTAATCGCCGCACGTTGCGACTTCTGGTCGTGAACGGCGATGAAGATGGTGTCTTCCCCGGCCAAAGTGCCGATGATTTCAGAGAGGCCCGCGTCATCGATTTCGACGGCCACCGCCGAAGCGCGACCCGGCAAGCATCTGGCTACAACCAGCACCTCTCCCGCCAAATCCAAACTCAAAAGCCCGCGGGCAGTGTTGCCATTCGCCTGCGGCAGCGCGTACGCACCGTGATGCTTTATCACTCCCAACTCTTCCAGGTCGCGCGATACGCTCGACTGGGTAACCGGCACCCCTGAACGCTCCAGGTGCTCCCGCAGCGACTCCTGGGTCCCAATCCGCTTCGCGCGAATCAGGTTGAGTATTTTCTTTTGCCGCTCCCGTTTCAGCATAAATCCCGTTACAAAGACTTCACTCTGCGTGATGTTGTCTCAACTCACCGGCTGAAAGCCGGTTCCTAAGACGCCCATAGATGCAAGATAGTTGCATTTTATTTGCATACTTGCATAAACTAGCGCTTGTTATGCATTCCGGTCAAGTCCGGAGCAAAAGTCCCGGTGAACTGGCGAGCAACGAGAAAGTGCGGCACAATGCGCAGACTGGAAGTTTTGGCGACTTAATGAGCGACGAAAAAAAGAGAGAGCTTTGGGGTGGCCGGTTCGCCGGCCAGACCGATCCGGGCTTTTCAAAGTTCAACTCCTCGTTCGCATTTGACCGCCGGTTGTTCGCCGCCGACGTCCGCGGCAGCATTGCTCATTGTGATGGCCTGGCCGGAGCGGGAGTCCTGAGCGCCGCGGAATCCGAAGAAATCAAGACGGCGCTGACCCGAATTCTCGAACTCGGCCGCGCAAATCCAGAGTATTTCGCCGATGACGTCAGCGAGGACGTGCACTCGTTTGTTGAGGCAAAGCTGGTAGAGATGATCGGCGACACCGGCCGCAAGCTGCATACGGGGCGCAGTCGTAACGATCAGGTCGCTACGGACTTGCGGCTTTGGTTGCGCGACGAGATTGACGATGTTCAGGTGGCGCTTCAGCAGACTCAGGAAGCACTACTCGATCTCGCCGAAGCAAACCGCGAGGCGGTGGTTCCCGGCTACACGCACCTGCAACGTGCGCAACCCATCTTGTTGGCTCACTGGTGTCTGGCCTACTTTGAAATGCTCGCGCGCGACCGCGAGCGACTGGCGGAAGGGCGCCGCCGCGTTAACGTTCTGCCACTTGGGTCCGCGGCTTTGGCCGGAACTTCCTATCCGATCGACCGCGAGGCTGTCGCCCGCGCGCTCGGCTTCGAAGGCATTGCCTTAAACAGCCTCGACGCCGTCAGCGATCGTGATTTCGTGATTGAGCTCGCGGCGACAGCCTCGCTGATCGCATTACATCTTTCGCGACTCGCCGAAGACATCATTCTTTACGCCACGACCGAGTTCGGCTTTTTTGAATTGAGCGACGCCGTCGCGACGGGCTCAAGCCTGATGCCGCAGAAGAAAAACCCGGATTCGATGGAATTGGTGCGCGGCAAGAGCGGGCGAGTTTTTGGCCACCTCACGGCGCTGCTCGCGATGATGAAGGGACTGCCCCTCGCTTATAACAAAGACATGCAGGAAGACAAAGAGGCTTTGTTCGACACGGTCGATACGATCAGGGACTGTCTCGCAGTAACGACCACGGTGTTGCGCAATATCCGTCTGAACGAAAATCGCGCGCGCGAAGCGGCCTCCCGAGGTTATCTCAACGCGACGGAGCTGGCGGATTATCTGGCCCGAAAAGGAATGCCTTTCCGCGAAGCGCATGAAACCGTCGGGCGCATCGTAATGCACGCCATTGAACGTAATGCCGAGCTAAACGATTTGCCGCTCGACGAGCTCAAGTCCTTTTCGTCATTAATCGAGCCGGATGTTCTCGACTCTCTATCACTCGAACAGACGTTAGCAACAAAATCGCAAACCGGGGGAACCTCGCCTGGCCGGGTTGAAGAAGCATTGAGCGAGGCCAGAGCCAGGTTATGACCCGCGCTTGTTTAAATTCGAATTATTGATGTAGCCCCAAAAATTCATTCGCGGATTGACTCAGTGGCCGGCGATCTGGGAAAAATAGAGCAAGAAACGAAGTAAGTTCGTTGAGCCATCGAATGAAGGAAGTCATCGAGACTACCGTCGAAGCCGGAAAGCTGATTGAGCCAGCCGCCAATGTCTGTCCGGTTTGCGATCGATTTGTCCACGGCGAGCTCTACTCCATCGCGGCGCTGCCTGAGGGTCTGCGCTCGATCATCCCGCCGAACGCCGCGGCGAATGCGAAGGAAGTTTGTAGCCGCTGCGTTGAACTATTCAGTCGAGCGCATCGTCAGACTGAATCCCAGGCCGCGATCTTTGAACAGAATGATTTTGTCCTGCCGACGCCGTTGCGGATGGACGCGGATGAGAGGTTTACCGGCCGGGGCGTGACCATCGCCTTTCTCGATTCGGGTTTCTATGCTCATCCCGATCTAACCACCCCGAATAATCGCATCATCGCCTATCACAGTATCTTTGCCGCAGAGGGCGACCGAACTTCACTGGAAACCAACGATGTCGCCAGTTGGCACGGCATGATGACTTCGGTAGTCGCAACCGGTAATGGCGGGTTGGTGTCCGGCTTTTATCGCGGCATCGCTTCCGACGCCAATCTGGTCCTGGTTAAGATCGGCCGTACCGGTCGGATCAGCGAAGATCAGATTCAAAACGGTTTGGAGTGGGTGCTGGACCACGCTAAAGAATATCTGATTCGCGTGGTCAACATCTCGGCCGGCGGAGATTTTGAAGAGAGCTATCTCACTAATCCCTTATCGCAAACTGTCGAACGCTGCGCCAAGGCTGGAATTGCGGTCGTTTGCGCTGTCGGCAATGCGGGCCATGTGCCGGGACATCCGGTCCTCCCGCCGGCGAGTGCGCCTTCCTGCATTGCGGTGGGAGGGTTGGATGATCAGAATTCGCTCGACCGCGCCCGGCGGGGAATGTATCGATCGTCGTATGGGCCCACTATCGACGGGCTGCAAAAACCTGAAGTCATTGCGCCCGGAATTTGGGTGGCGGCGCCGATTCTGCCTCACACTCCGACGGCCGAAGAGGCCGAAGTCTATTCCAAGCTGAATGCCGCTGACGATCAGGATTTGCCGGAATTGATTAAGAGTCACGCCGGAGTCGATAAAGACCTGGACGAAGCGAGTTCATTGCCGGTGCCGCTCTTGCGCCAATTGATTACGATCAAGTTGAGAGAGGGCAACGTAATCAACCAGGACTATAAGTACGTCGATGGGACTTCGTTTGCGGCTCCGATCGTCTCTTCGATTATTGCCTGCATGCTGGAAGCAAACCCGCATTTGACCCCTGTGCAGATCAAGCGCCTCCTCATCGATACCGCCGAGCGCGTGCCTGACATCGAGGTCGAGCGCCAGGGTTGGGGCGTGGTTTCAGCTCGCCGAGCGGTTGAAAAAGCCTTAACTCTGTGACGGCTAGACATTCGCTTTGAGGCTGTGACAGAATCCTCCAACGAAATCCCTTAAGTGAAATAGGAGTCAGCGAAACAGTTTCTATGTCTGAAAGCGAGTCTGCATTAACAGAACCTCAGGATGCGCCGGCGGCGCCTGAGACGGAAGAGATAACCTACCAGGCCGTGGAAAAAGACGGCGTGGTCACGGCCATCTGGGAAATGAAAGGCCGGAAGCACCTCCGCACCATCGACCCGCGTTCTCGGCAAGGCCGCGAGATACTCAATCTCTACACCACCGAAGACGAAGAACATGCCGCCGCCAGCGAAGCGGCATCATCTTAATCTCCTCTTTTCCGACTGAATGTTTGTTTTGACGCACGCGTGAGTGTCGAGGTGTGTTTGCACTCATCGTGATGCAGCACAGATTGTTTTGCAAAGCGCCGAAGGCGCAACATGCAACAGCCTGGGCCAACGGCCCAGGTCCGACGCCTTCGAAGGTGATAAGCGCTGAAGGCGCGCGATCTGTTCGACCGTTAAGTGTGATTACGCGCTTTCAGCGCTTGGCTCTAAATGCATCAGCTACCCAGGGCGTTGCCCTGGGCTTTTACATTTCGCGCCTTTGGCCCTGTAAACTGTCAAATTGAAAGTCGCACTCAGCTAAAGATTTTTTTGGTGCAATGCCAAGGTAACTACGTCACCAGGTTACGCGGACTCCCGGCCACAAACGCTTCAATATTTTCTATGACCTGATCCGCGAGCGCTTGCACCGCTTCGTTGCTAGCCCAGGCAACATGAGGCGTGAGAATAAAGTTCGGCAGATCCAGAACCAGCAGCGGATGCCCGTCGGGGGGTGGCTCTTCACGCAAAGCATCAAAGCCGGCGCCGGCAATCTGTCCGTTTCGCAGGGCGGCAATCAACGCTGCGTCCTCAACCAAACCGCCGCGCGCGGTATTGATCAGCAGGGCGCTGCGTTTCATCATTTCGAATTCCGTCTCGCCGAGCATGTCTCGGGTCTCGTCAGTCAGTGGGCAATGTAAGCTCACTACGTCGCTTTCACGCATAACCTCGGTGAACGGAGAGCGCCCCTCGCGAATTGAGGTGGCGCCCTTGTGTTCCGATATCAGCACGCGCATGCCTACAGACTCGCCCAACCGCGCCATGGCCTTGCCGATAGAGCCATAGCCGATGATCCCCAGCACGCTGCCTTTGATATCGCGCAACTCGTGAGTTAGCAGGCAAAACTGTTTGGAATTTTGCCACAATCCGTTCTCGACATCCGCGCGATAGGCAAACAGGTTTCTCCGCAGCGCGAGAATCATCATCAGAGCGTGTTCCGGAACTGAGTTGACGGCGTAGCCGCGTGTGTTAGAGACGGCGATTTGGTGTTTGCGACAGTAATCGAGATCGATGTTGTCGGAACCGGTGGCCGCCATGGCGATCAACTTTAGTTCCGGCAACTGCGACAACTCCGCCTCGCGCAACGACAGCTTGTTGCTAATCACGATGGTGGCGGCGCGCAGTCGCTCTACCACTTGCCCGGACAGGGTCTCGGCGTATTCGATCCACTCATGTTCGAAAGTGGGCCGGCGAAAATTCGCCTGAATTGTGCTGCGCTCCAGAAAGACGATACGTTGCATAGTTCCGCCAAATTGGTCGCGGCATTTTACACGTGTCGGAAGGCCTGGCGTAAGCAAGGGCGGTTTCCCACCAGGCTTTTCCTGATGTTGCCTCCCTTACGGTCGGGCTTCTGACACGATCTACAATCGGGCTTCTGAACACGGAAGTGCTAGACTCTCAGCCGTCATGGACATTCGAATTCGCCGAGCCGAACCAGACGAGGCCGCGACCCTCACGGAAATCGCGCACGCGGCTAAACGGCACTGGGGTTACCCCGAGAATTGGATTGAGCGTTGGAAGGATGATCTAACGATCACGCCGGAATTCATTTCCCAAAATGAAGTTTACGTGGCGCTGGCCGGTGAAGAGATCGCCGGTTGTGGCGCAATAGTTTTCGATGGCGCCCTGGCCGAACTGGAACATATGTGGATTAGGCCCGAACACATGGGCACCGGCGTGGGCCGCGCGCTTTTTCTGCACATAAAAGAGCGAGCCGTTAATTTGGGAGTGCCCGAGTTGGAAATCTCCTCGGATCCGAACGCCGAAGGCTTCTACCAACGCATGGGCGCCCGGCGCATCGGTGACGTCAAATCTGAAATTGAAGGAGAGCCGCGCGTGCTGCCGCGGATGGCTGTCGATCTCCATAAGAAAGAGCCACCGGGGTGGGAAAGATGATCTTTGGTCTTTGATCTTCGGCCTTTGATCTCTGATTAAAGCCTCTCAGCTTCACTGGTATCTGAATTAACACAAAATACAAAGACCGAAGATCAAAGACCAAAAACCAAATACAGTGTGGGACACCAAACGACAAATTATCTGGCTGGTAGTCGGAATCAGTTTCGGCACGTTTATCGTTTACATGGATGCGCACGATGAGGCCGGCCGGTTCGAGGCGAGTGTATTTGTTTTTTGGGAGATTGTCCTGCTGGCGATTGTCCTAATCCTTTTCTTTCTTTACTCACGCAAAAAGACCTAACCACACAGAGTCACTTCCCAGGTTGCATCGTCTTGGCGCGCACGTCGATGCCGCGGTTACCCATCACCAAAAGCCGGCGCTCCTCGCCGTAGGGCACGCTCTGGGGCAGATACGAAAGCACATACCGATTCCGGCGCAGCTCGTCGCAGATCGTCTTGGCGGCGTTGCTTGAATCCTCAATTGGGAAAATTCGGCCGCCCGTACCTTCCGCCAGTTCATCGATCACCTGGCGCGGTTTAGGCACATCGCGCCGAATGGCGCCGCGAGTTCGATCCGGGGCCTGCACGCAATACACGACAATGTCCAACGCCTGCAACGCACTCAAGGCCTGTTTGAAGTTAATCTTGCTGCCGCGATCCAGCCCGTCGCTGATCACCACCACGGCGCGCTTCTGCGCTGTCAGCGGCCGCAGCCCATCTTCGACTACCGCCATAATCGAGTCGAACAAATGCGGGTTGCCCTTTTTCCGAAACGACTTTAGTTCCGTCTCGATTTTTTTGGCGTCATCCGTCCAGTCAGAAACGATCTCAGCGTTGTCGTCATATCCGACCACCAGCAGCTTGTCGCCGTCATAGATCTCGTAGGCAAATTCCAGCGTCGCAGCTTCCAACCTGTCGACTTCGGCGCGCAGCGTCAGCGAGTTGTCCACCAGCAGCACGATCCGCGCGGCGGACATGTCCGGCGCAAAGTTTTTAATCTGTTGTTCGACGCCATTGTCGAACAGCGACACATCTTTGGAGGTAATCGCGCCGGAAGCACCATTAGCGCGAGTTGCGACGACGTTTATTACCGCGGAGACGTCAACGGTGGGATGTGAACGGCGCCCGGCCTGAGCCAGCAGCGAACTCAACAAGCAACAGGCAGCAAGCACGAAGACCAGAACACGCCACCAAACAGAGGACTGCCTTAACTTTTTTTGGGGCGCCCTCTTGTCATGTACTAATCGCATTCTATTTGAGCTGGACCAAACCGCTCAGCTCTTGCTTTTCTTCGGAGTCTTTTTCGGCTTTGCCTTATCGGCCGCCGGAGCCGGTTCGGGCGCAGCGAGATCCTTCTCGACTTGCTCAGCCACGCCGCCTTTGCGGGCATAGTCGGTCACATACCAACCCTCGCCCTTGAACTGGACCGAGGTCCGGGAAAACTGCTTTTCCAGCCGCCCGCCGCACTTTTTGCAGCGCGTCGGTGGTTTGTCGGACATCTTCTGAAAAACTTCGATCTGGTCCTGGCACTTCTTACAACGAAATTCGTAAATGGGCATCGTTAACCTGAGCGACGAAAGTAGTTTGAATGACTCAGATTATACGAGACGGCTTTCCACGCTGACAAACCAGGGTCATTTTTGAGATGCGGCGCGCGACCGAAACGCAGCCCTCTACGTCGCGCCGGTCGCCTCTTTTTTGCAAGTTGCGCGGTGGTTCGTTATGATCGCCGGCAACCTTGAAGGGGTGTACTGGTCCTAAAGTCGATTTGCCGGAATCCAATCGGGGCACTAGCCCTACCGTGAGAGAGGGCTTTCGGTTCGAATCCTATCTGAGCCCTGCCTAACGGTAGGGCTAGCGCACCAGCAACAAATGCAAACGGTAGCTGAAACAAAACAGAGTCTTTCCGTCGAACGCAGGCTCAAGCTGCATGAAGCGCGCGAGTCGATGATCGGGCGTTTGGCGGCGAACCTGCCCACGTCGATCAACCTGGATTCGTTTTTGAAAGTAATCGTGGCTGAGCTGGGCCGGATGATGGAGGTCGATCGCTGCGACATCATCAAGCTGACGCCTGAAGGCGAGCTGCTCGTTAGTCATGAATGGCGCGCGTCTGAAGACGTGCCCTCCAGCCTGGACGCGCGAATTCCGGTGGACGCCGCGACGCTGGCGGCCCACCTGGATGTCAAGCAACCGATCCGGCTCGACGACACTTCATCGCCCGAACTGAATCACAAGGTTCGCTTTTTTGCGCGCAGCCTGGGAACCAGGTCTCTGCTGGTGGTGCCGGTGGTGCTCGACGAAGAAGTGCTGGGTCTGATCGGCCTGCATCACACGCGCACGACACGTCACTGGTCTGATGAAGAGGTGGCGTTTCTGGTTTCGATTGCGACGCAACTGGCGATTGGCTACCAGTACACGAGGATCTATACCGACAAGAAGCGCGAGGCTGAAACTACCCGGGCCCTGCTGGAAATCGCCAACACGCTGAATGCCCGATCTGACTTTGGCGAAGTTAGTTCAGCCGTCCTGGAGCGCGCGGTTTCTCTGGTCGGAGCCGACTATTGCGCGCTCGGGGTGCTTGATTCAGACGAGAAAAGGATCAGCCTGGCGGCCTTCAAAGCAGCTCCGCAGGCAACGACCGACAATGTCCGCGGCCTGATCGAAGCGCACGGACAATCACTCGACATCACCGAATATCCCGCGATGGTCGAGGTGCTGAATCAAGGTAAGACGCTGAAACTGCTGGAGACAGATTTACCTTTGCCACTGCGCATGATCTTTAACGCCACCCTTGGCGGCCGGGCCGCCCTGGTCGCGCCGGTGCGAATCGCCGGGCACACCTTTGGTTTGCTCGGGCTGGTCTGGAGCGAACAGCGCGAACAGTTCAAGGATCATGAAATCGCTCTGGTGGAAGGCATTGCCGATCAGATCGGCACGGCCCTCGAGCGCGATCACCTTTCCGCCGAAGTGATGCGGCTGAAGAGCGCTTTGCACGAGCGTTATGGCGAAGATCGAATTATCGGACAGGCGCCGGCGATCCGGCGGGCCATCGAACTGGGTCTCAGCGTCGCTGACACTCAAACGTCGGTGCTGATTCAGGGCGAATCGGGAACCGGAAAGGAATTGCTGGCAAACCTGATTCACTTTAACTCAGGCCGCGAAGACCAGCCTTACATCAAACTCAACTGCGGCGCTATCCCCGAGACATTGCTTGAATCCGAACTGTTCGGACACGAGAAAGGCGCCTTTACCGACGCTCATGCTCGCCGCCGCGGCCGCTTTGAAGAAGCCAATGGGGGCACGCTGTTTCTTGATGAAGTAGGAGAGATGACTCTCGGCGCCCAGGTCCGGCTCCTGCGCGTGTTGCAGGACGGCGAGTTCACTCGCGTCGGCGGCAACGAGGTTTTCCGGGCTGACGTACGTATCTTAGCGGCCTCAAACGTTGACCTGGAAAAAGCCGTTGAAGATGGGAGCTTTCGGCGCGATCTCTTCTACCGGCTTTCGGTCTTTCCGATTCAGTTGCCGGCGCTGCGCGAGCGACGCGAAGACATTCATCCCCTGGTGATTCACTTTCTCGAACACTACAAACAGCGGACCAGCCGATTTGTTTCCGGGATTTCAAAGGCGGCCCTGCAGGCGTTGATTAGTTATGATTGGCCCGGCAACGTGCGCGAATTAGAGAATGCGGTCGAACGCGCAGTAATCATCGCCGCCGGCCGGCAGATTGAACTCGAAGACTTACCGGCCGCGATTGGCAACATCGCCGCCGAACGCCAGGCCACCTTGCGGGTTGAGCGCGCGCAGGCCGCCAGCGAAGGGCGCAGCACGAAGCTGGAAATAGAGGTGCCCTCTTCGATGGATGAGATCGAACGACACGCAATTGAAGCCACCCTCGACTATACCTCTGGCGATAAGACGCGGGCCGCGCGTTTGCTTAACATAGGTCGCAAGACGATCTACCGGAAGCTCGAGCAGTACAACGGCCAGCGTCAGAGCTCGGACTCGTCCGAGGACTGATCGGAAATTCAACCTTAGCCTGAGTCATAAAACGCTTGAGCAGCACACCGCCAGAAATTGTCTACTCTGCGCAACCGACCTTTCCCCAAACGGTTTCCGGAACAGAGACTAGCCCAACCCGCCACACGCCCGACGATCCCCCCTGGGGGCTAGTCGCAGCGATCCTGACGTGGGTGGCCAGCGCCGCGTTCATCATCCTCGTCCCCAACGTAGTGGTAATCCCCTACCTTGCCTATCGTTATCAGGGGTCAACGGGGATTACGCAGGAAGCATTGCTGGCCGACAAGACGTTCGTGTTCCTGCTGGTCCTGGGGTGGATACCCGCTCACTTACTGACGCTGGCGGTGATTTGGGCGGTGGCCACCAAACTCGGCAAGTACTCGTTTCGTGAAGTGTTTGGTCTCAGTTGGAGCCCAAATTTTGGCCTTTGGAAAAGCGTGGTGCTGGCGATCCCGTTGTTCATTATCGCCTGGCTAATAGCGTCACTGTTCAGCACCAAGCCGACCGACGTCGATCAAATTCTGCGCAGTTCGCGAGCAGCCGCGTTACTACTGGCTTTATTGGCGGTGGCAACGGCGCCCCTGGTGGAAGAACTGATCTACCGGGGGCTGCTCTACTCGGCGCTCCAACGATTGACGCGCCGCTGGATCGCCGTCGTCGTGGTGACCTCGATGTTCGCCGGCCTGCACGTGTACCAGTACCGGCAGAACATCGGCGCGATTTTGTCCATCACCATCTTGAGTCTGGTGCTAACCACGATTCGGGCGCAGACCGGGCGCTTGCTTCCGTGCTTTGTGATTCATCTGGTTTTCAACGGCATCCAGTCGGTGCTCATCGTGCTCGAACCTTATCTGCGGACGCTCTTCAACCTCCCCCAGCAACCGGAGGTCAGTGGCCTACTGATCTTTATCCGGTGGCACCTCAACTAACTCGATGGACTGCGAAGTTATCGTGGTTGGTGGCGGCATCGGCGGCCTAACGGTCGCTGCCCTGCTGTCCGCGCGAGGAGCGGACGTCTGTTTGCTCGAGCGGCAGTCGCACCTGGGCGGCTGTGTTGCGAGCTTCGAACACGGGGGTTACTCATTCGAACCGACGGCCGGACTTTATTCAGGCTGGGAAGCGGGCGGGATCTACGAAACAATCTTTTCCGAACTTCGGGGCCGCGCTCCTGAGGTTCGCCAACTCACACCGTCTTACCTGGTTCGCCTCTCTGATCAGACTGAAATTTCTCTCTCTGACAATTTTGAGCAGGTTGAAGCTGAAATGAGACGGGCGTTCCCCGAATGTGACCAGACCGCATTCGATTTTTATCGCAATCTTGCTGATTCAAGGTTGGCCCGGCCTGATGAACCAATGAGCACGCTGCTGTCCAACTGCTCGCCACGTTTCCGAGGTTTCATCGATGCGCAGCTGCAAACTTTCATTCAAAGCACCAGCGACAATTGCTCGTACGCTCGCGCCGTCAATGTACTAAGTTCTCCGCTCCGTGGGTTATGGACAATCCGCGGTGGTGGCCAGGCGTTAGCGAATGCGCTCGCCGACTCGCTCAAACAGAGCGGCGGCCGTCTGCGGCTGGATACGCCGGTCCTGCGTTTGGCGTATGGTTCGGACGGCGTTCCCGTCGGCGTCGACCTGCTGAGCGGCGAGCGAGTTTCTGCCAAACGCGCAATTGTCAGCAATCTCACTGTCTGGGACACCTACGGAAAACTAATCAGTCCCGGCCGAACACCGTCGGCAGTTTCGCGGGAACTCAGGAACCTGCACGCTTGCGGCAATTACCTGTTATTCCTGGGAATGGATACGGACGCGGCCAAGCGGCTTCAGGCGAATACCAGGCTCGTGCTGACGGATTGGGAAAACGAAACAGCGCAGGAAATCGATCAGAAGCTTTTGGTTTTTGCCGCAGCCCCAGACTGGGACACTCGGGCGCCGGAGGGCAAACTCGCCGTTACCGTCACCACCTACACTGAAGCCGAAGACTGGTTCTCTTTTCACGATGACGAATCTTCACACGAACGCCAGGATCAGGCTGCGCTTGAGGCGGTTTGGACCCGTCTGCATCAGGCCATGCCGGAACTGGGGGACAGCGTGGAAGTCATCGAAACCTCAACCCCTCGGACTGTTTATGAGACGACCCGGCGAAAGTTTGGCATGACCGGAAAGCTCGGCCCTTGCGGCCTGTTCACCTTTGAGAACTTTGGCACGACCGTCTTCCCCAATGTCTTCATGGTTGGCGACACGGTTTCTAATGGCTGGGGCTTGGAAGGAATCTGTTTGTCGGCCGTCAGCCTCGTGAATAAACTCACCAAATAAGGCAGATCTTTTCACTTTACCTGAGCGTTTTGCCTATTGTATATTGTCTGCCGACACACGACTATGTACATAACGATCGACGAAACTGACCGTAGGCCGGTCTATCGGCAAGTAGCCGACGAGATCAAAGGACTCATTGCCAGAGGTGAGTTGTGCGAAGGAATGGCGCTGCCCCCGGTTCGTCAGGTCGCGGCGGACCTGGGGGTTAACCTGAACACAATTGCCGCGGCTTACCGGGAACTTCAGAAGGAAGGACTGCTAAAGGTGCGTCACGGGTCGGGAGCGCTGGTTACGGCCGGCAGGGTGTCGCAACAGAATGACGCTGAGCTTAGAAAAGGTCTGCGCGCGAGTCTGGCCCACTTAGCATTGGCCGGACTGCCACGCGCAGAAATAGTCGAGATTGTTAACGAAGAACTCAGTCAGCTCTACAAAACCGGGCGCTAATCCCCTCTTTCGCGATCACTGATCGATCTTAGGCACTCGGCGTCCGCCGCTATCGGGATCCCGCGGTCCTGCCTGAGTTGGAAACGGATTAACGGGTCCTCTCGAAGGCCCGGAAGACGGCGGAGGAAAACCTCCCGAACCAGAGCCGCCCGATCCACCCGAAGAGTTAGGCCACGATCCGCCGCCCGATCCTGAATTCGTTACAATGGTCGGAGTTGTGTTGATGCCCCACTGCCGGTTCCCACAGCAACCGCGATTGAAGTAGTCGTAGTATGGCCAGAGATTGCCATAGTAACCGCCGTAGGGACTGCTCCAGTCGGCATAGAACGGCAGGAACGTGAAGCAGCGCAGGAAGGGACTGAAGGTCCACAAGCCGCCGCGTCCAAATCCTGACGCCATGCTAAACGTATTTCTCGAGAGATAGCCGTTCAACAGCCGCGCCGAAAGCTTCTCGTTAGCGCGGGCAAGGGTCTTACCGCGCTCCTTACTCCATTTGTCGAACTCGTCCGGCTCAGACTTCTCGAGCTTGGCGGTGGAGCTCGTGCCCCCGGCGAAGGTTAGCTTGCGGCCACTTTTCACGATCTGTTTGGGATCATTGCCAATCTGGACGCGGCCTTTTCGGACCAGTACTTCGGTCGAATTGGGCGTGGCGATGAACCGGTAAATACCCCGGCGGACGATTAGCAGCTTCTCCTGGCCGATCGCAATGCCGATTCGCAACTCGGTATAGTCGTTCCCGGTAGCTTCAATGATGGCGCTGCCGCGGTCGAGCCTGACGAGGAGGTTATTCAGCGAATTATCCACCAGGGTAAATTCGCTATTCTCACCCAGACGCAAATACGAACCGGGGTTCAGCAGGATCTCAGCCTGGCTGTTCATGCCAGTCGTTACCAGGTCGCCACTCGTGAGGTCGTCCTGGCTGCTTAACAACTGCGCCGCCTGACCGGATCGCTTGACCATCACGCGGCCCGCCACGGCGTTGACTCCGCCGGCCTTCGCCGAGATGACGTGTTTTTCACGATTCTGCGCGTAGCTTAGCGTGAAAAAGCTGCCGACGATCGCAATCGAAGTTAATAGGCGGATTACCAGTTGAGTGGGTTTCATACTGAGACTCTCCTTAGAAATGATTGGGCCGGGGAAAGTGTTTTGATTATACGCCCGATGACTTTGATGTCCAGTCCTTAATCGCCCGGAACGAAGGTTTGCGACCGTTCGATGCTAAAGAGTGGGATCGGTCCGGGACGCCGGCTGTCCCGAGTTCACATGAACGGCGTTATCGGATGAATCCAGATAGAAAAAACGGGCTCCTGTAGTAGGTTGCGATTCAGTGGCGTGGGGGTCGGCGTTTACCGCGAAATCCGAGTCATTTACCTTCATCGTGAAGCGATAACCTCGCAAATTGGGTTGCGTTCCGCTGAATCTTTGATCCAGGAAACCGGCCTGCACCAGGGCGTCAAAGTCTCCAAAGTTACCGCGGGCCGCCCTGAGTTGAGCCTGCGCCGTCGCTATCGAACGCAGGTTTTGAATCGCTGAAATTTCGTCCGCAGCGCTCACCGCCTTTGGGTAAAGACCTCCCGGCGAGCTTCCCGAAGAACACGAAATCAGGAGAAGGCCGAGCGCCAAACTCAATGCAACGGACCATCCAGTTCTCATGGTTAGGAGCTCCAGCGGAATTCTATTCAAGCTTCGCCACCTTGAATTCATTTTTCGAATTCGTTCTTCGCGCCATAGTAACCGTGGCGCGCGCGCACTCCCAGTTCCGGATGCGCGATCAACTGCACCGTAATTGATCGCCAGGATGCATCGGTAACTCGGTTGGCCGGACGGTAGCCCAGGCTGTAAACGGTGCTCAGATCTTGAATCACCTGTTCATAGACGCCTTCCAAATCTTTGACCTTGCGGGCCTGGTAAACCTGATTGCCGCTCTCGGCCGCGATCATGGCCAGTTGTTGCCGGGCCAGCGCATACGCACTTTTGGGAGCGCTGTTCAGGTTCTCTTGTTCAGTATCCAGATAAATCGGCAGGATGATCGCGTCAGAATTGCGAACAATCTCCATTAACTTCTCAAAAGTCGTTCGCGAGCCCTCGCCGTACGCGTCAGGCAACGCGTTATCGACGCCGTCACTCATCACCACCACCGCGCTGCGACGCTTTTCGGCGCGCGATTGTCCCAGCACATGCTCCAACACAAATCTCAAAGCGTCCCAAAAGTTTGTGCCCCCGGTAGGGTTCCTGATCTCGTCGATCCGTTCTTTCAGCGCTTTGCGATCTGAGGTCATAGTTGAAACCACTTCAACATCGGCGGTGAAAGTAACCACAGCGATCCGGTCGTCCGGCCGCGCGGCATCGACAAAGCGTTTGGCTGACTTACGAATCACTTCAATTCTTTTGTGGGTTGAGGCGGAGAGATCCAGCAAGAGCACCAGATCGAACGGAGTGTTAGCCGACGCGAAGAACGAAATCTCCTGCGGCACTCCGTTCTCGTAAACGGCGAAGTCTTTCTGCTGAAGTGGAATCGCGTGCTGGAAACGATTGCGATTGAACACGCTGACGTTGAGATTCACGAGATCGGTATCGATCCGAAGTGTTTCGACCGGTTCCGGCGTCTGGGCTTGAAGAGTGAGCAGTGAGCAGTGGGCAGTGAGCAGTAAGAGGGTAACCATCGCCAACCGCACTCGGACCGTGGTCAGTGAGCGGTCGGCAGTGAGCAGTGGGTAGTGGGCGGTGGGCAGTGGGCAGTGAGCAGTGGGCGATACCAGAGCAACCGTGGCCACCGGGCCGTCCAGAAAGCGCGACCTGTCGAATATGAACGAGAACAAAGCAGGAACTCTCACGTCTGTGACCTAGGAGTTTATTATGTTTCCGGATTTTTTCGAAAGGACTGAATACTGATCTATCTGCTACTGCCCACCGCTTACTGCCCACTGCCCACCGCCCACTGCTCACCGCCCACTGCTCACTGCTCACTGCTCACTTAGCATAATATCCACGTTTGCCCCGGGCCACGGCGCCGGCGCGGTCGACATTTATGCGAATCGTTCGCCACGATCCGTCACGAACCTTGTTCGAGGGACGATACGACAGAGTATAGACCGTGCCCAGATCCGCCACCACGCGTTCGTACGCTCCGGCCAGGTCTTCCAACTTTTTGCATTCATAGAAAGCGCCGCCCCCCACATCGGCCAGTTCTTTCATGTCGTCGTGTGCGTCGTCAAAGGTCTCCTGCTGAATATCATGAATACTCAGCGGCTCGTAGCTCTGGGTTTTGACCCAAACCGAATACACCACGCCATCAAATTCCTTAACCCTGCGAATCAACTCCTCGTACGACAACGTCGAACCCTCGCCGGTAACGTTCGGCATCACGCTGTCCAGGCCATCGCTCATCACTACGATCGCGTTGCGGCGCGAATCCTTTGCCTGGCGAAAGACTTCGTCCATAGCGAACGCCAGCGAGTCATAGAGCTTTGTGCTGCCATCGGGGCGTTCGATGGAATTGATGCGCTGGCGCAAAACCGCATGATCGTTGGTCAGCGGGGAAACCACTACCTGGCTTCCGGCAAAAGTAATCACGGCAATTCGATCAAACGGCCGAGCAGCCTCGACAAAGTGCATAGCCGCGCCCTTGATCAATTCGACCACCTTGGCGGTCGAGCCGGATAAATCGATCAGTAATACCAAATTGAAGGGCGCCGAAGCCGACTCGAAATGCGCGATCTGTTGCGCCACGTTGTTCTCATACAAACGAAAGTTTTCTTTGGTGAGATCATTCACGCCGCGATTAGTTCCGCGATCCACCACGCTGACATTCACGCTGACCAATTCGGTGTCAACCCGGATTACATCGCCTTCCGAGATTTCTTCCGGGCCGGTCGTAGGCGGCGCCGGCGTACCGGCCGGCGTGGGGTTCTTAGCGGGTCCAATCAGATCGGGACGCTGTCTGGGAGTCGGCATCTCTGATGGCGCGATGGTTACGCGCCGTTCTGCCGGTGGCGGTGAACTCTGAGCAGTGTCGACGACCCGAGAAGTGTCCGCCCCGGCGCTGGCCAGGCTGATGTTTCCAGCCTGTGAATAGAGACGTACGCTCTTTCCCCCACGACCGAGTCTGGCTTGCAGCTGGGGGCGACTGGCCTGATTGACTGAGGCGGATGAAAAAGACGAAGTAATTGATCCGGTCCGGGACTCAGCGATTACATCCGCGCTTACGTTGTTGGGGAGCTCGACCCGAATCTCACCGGAAGTTGTTTGGATAAGAAGCGCCGCCGGCGCGCCTCGGACCTCAACTGAACCGGCTCCGGTCATCACGGCCGCGTGCGCGCGCGCGGGAATGCGCAGCTCAAGGTTGATCTTTTGCGCTCCCACCGGCCCGCGCTCGACGCGCACTGAAAGCAGGCTTTCAGATCGCTGAATCACGGCCGGAGAACGGCTTTGCTGTCCACTGTCAGTAATCGCCGAAACTGAGACGTAGTTCTCTTCCCAGAGCTCGACGATTACTCCGCCGCGCAGATTTTCAACTCTTAGATTGCCGTTGGCAGGTAGCTCCAGACGCAGATCCTGGTTTGCCGGAGAAGCATAGACCGAACCGGGCCCGCGAGCCTGAGCGGAAAAGACCGCGCAAATCAGGATCAGGGTGCCGAAGGTTCTTTTGAGGGGAGAAAGAACACGTTCGCTTGATACTGCCAGGAACATTGTATTGTGGCTCAGACTCTGCGTCTGATGATTTACCAACTATGTTTTCACAGACTGAAGTCTGCGCAGCTAACGCTCGATCATGTCGAGTATTGAATCGGATTGCGCCGGCGGTTTTGGCTCGCTCTTAACCGCGGTGCCGCCGCCCAACTCTCCCAGCCGCAAGAGCAGATTGCCGGAGTTCGACGCATAGGCTAACCCGTCTTCTTTACTCACGACGCCCTTGCGAACCAGCTTTTCGATCTCCCCGTCGAATGTCTGCATGCCTTCCATGTCGCCCTGCTCCATCGCGTCCATCAGGGACTTCCCTTCCGTCTCTCCGCGTTCGATGTACTCTTTCGTGCGCGAAGTTGCTTTCAGAATCTCAATGGCGGCCACCCGACCCGAGCCATTGGCCCGCGGCAAGAGCCGCTGCGAGACAATGAAGCGGAATGACTGCGACAGCCGCAGGCGGATCGACTGTTCCTCGTTTTTAGGAAACACGCCGATGATGCGCTCAACGGATTTGGCGGCGTCGATGGTATGCAGGGTCGAGAGCACCAGGTGTCCGGTTTCCGCCGCTTCCATCGCCACTTCCATCGTCTCGCGGTCCCGCATCTCGCCGACGAGAATCACCTTGGGCGCCTGGCGCAGAGCAGCGCGCAAAGCCAGGGCAAAGTTGGGCGTGTCTGAATGCAGCTCGCGCTGATGGATAGTGCAATTCTTATGACTGTGAAGGAATTCAATCGGATCTTCGATGGTTACGATGTGATAAAACTTCGTTTCGTTGATCAGGTCGATGATTGCCGCCAGAGTCGAACTCTTGCCACTTCCGGTGGGTCCGGTTACCAGCACCACGCCGTTCTTCAGTTCGACTATTTCCCGCAAGGTTTCGGGCAGATCAAAATCCTCGAATCGCGGTGGGCGCTGCGGAATGACTCGCATGACAATCGCGTGGGTTCCGCGCTGCTTGAAGATGTTCACCCGAAACCGGCAGAGCCCCGGGACGCTGAACGAAAGATCGGCTGAGCCAAACTTATCCAGACTGTCAGTGGCGCTGATGTTATCGCCGATAATCAGTTTCGCAATTCCGAAGGTTTGCGCCGGAGTTAGTTTGTCCACGCCCGTGTTCTCCACGGGTTGCAGCTTGCCAACCAACTCAATCTGCGGTGGGCGGCCCGGTGAAAAGATCAGGTCGCTGACCTTGTCAGAGACTCCCAGCATCTGCTGGAGAATCTTAGCCAGGTTCATCGGCGCCGGCGGCGCATTGGTTTCCGGAACCGGAGGTTCTTGAGTGGCACTCATTTGATCTTAATTAAGCCTTTACCTGTGGCGATTCTCAAAGCGCTTTGACGATAAAGAAAGTAACGTCATCCGTGACCCCGAGCCCTTCAGTCCAGTCGATTACGTCCTGGTGAATGAAGTCGATCAGTTCGCGCGCGCTCAAATGCCGGCCCCGGCGCGCGGTCTCGACCAGTCGATCTCGTCCATACTCTTCGCCCGCCGAGTTCATGGCTTCAGTGACTCCGTCGGTGTAAAGCACCAGCATCTGTCCCGATTCGATGGTCGCGTAATATTCGTAATAACGCGAGTCGCGAAACATCCCCAGCGGCACGCCGCCGCGTTCTTCGAAATGCGCGCTGCCATCGACGTCAATCAACACCGGTGGATTGTGACCCGCGTTGGAATACGCCATGGTGCGATTGGTCGCGTCCAGAGTGCCATAGAAACCGGTCACAAACTGATTTCGCTCGATCGATTCCCACAACAAATAATTAACCTTCGCCATCGAGATGTGCGGCGCATACCCGATGTGGGTCGCGGCGCGCAGGCTGGCGCGTAGAAAAGCCATCAGCAAAGCGGCCGGCACCCCTTTGCCCGAAACGTCGGCGATCACGATGCCGATTTGGTCGTCATAGATCCGAACCCAATCATAGTAGTCGCCTGAAACTTCTTCGGTCGGAAAGTTGTAGGCACTAATGTCAAAGCCTTCGAGCTGGGGATCTCTTGGCGGCAGTAGTTGCAGTTGCACCTGGCGGGCAATTTCCAACTGGGTCTCGAGGCGCTGCTTTTCGATCAACTGCTCGTGCAGCATCACCTTCTCGATGATGATCGCGACTTGAGACGAGAGCAGCATGAGGATTTCCAGATCATCCTTCCCGTAAGCATTCAGCTCGTCACTCTCCAGGTCAAAGACTCCGATTACTTCGTTGTTCGAAATGATAGGGGCGACCATTTCGGAACGGGTGCGGGCGCGGGCATTGATATAACGCGGCTCTTTGCGCACGTCTTGCGAAGTAAATGGCTTGCCACTTAAAGCCACGTGCCCGATCAGGCCCTCGCCCATCTTCAAACCCAATTCCTGCAGGTCGGCAATGTCGTAACCGCGAACCGCCTGCGTGTGAAAGACACAGCTGTCGTCTAAATCGCCGCCCCATTCCCCCATGGGCTGGGAACACTTGACCAGATAGATTCCGGCAGCATCGTACGGCATTAGCGAGTCGAGTGTGTCCATGACGAGGTTGAGGACTTCGTCCAGATCAAGCGACCGGCTGATTTTCTTGGTGATGTCGAGGAGCATGCGCAGCTTGTCGACGACCGACAAACCTGCGACTACTGGTTGAATTGTTTCCGGCATAACAGAAAGCACGCTGGACCAGTACCTGACCGGCTTAATTATACGTGTTCAGTGCGCGCGGCAGAAGTACCTTTATATTCGGCCCACAGATGGGTGACCTTGATGCGGTATTCGGCTAATTGCCGGCTCACGCGAAAATGACGGGCTATTTCCTGGGCGGTGCGCCCTAATACAACCTGACTCTGCAGCGATCCATAGGGCACCAAAGCGGCGGCGCCAATCGCATAAGCCGCCTCTTCATCGGCCTGATTGTAGTCGCGGGCCACCATTCGTGCGGCGGTTTTAGACGTGTCGGAGGTTTTGGCTGGTTCGCTCTTTTGAGAGGGCGTTGACGCAGCTTCAGGCTTTGCCGGCGCCACGATCGCAGCCAGACGGTTAGGTTTGTGGCCGAGAAAGACGTGCGCGATCTCTTCCATCAACGTGGCGCGATTTCGCTGGCTGCCGTGCAAAGGATTCAGGATCACAATGCGCCATCCATTCGGCAGAGGTTGCGAACAAGCGCCGCCGGACCAGTCTTCCGCAGCCGGGCCCAGGAGATGAGCGCGCGATTCAGGCGACAGATCCCTGACCTGATTGAAATCGACGACCATCAGTTTGGCAAACCTGGCCAACTCAAACGGGTCGAGAGGTTGATCGGCGGTGACACCGGCAAAGTCACGCAATCCCAGCGCGCGCAGCTCAAATTGTTTTCGTTTTTCCGTGGGAGGGAGCAACAGATGTTTCACGCGGTGATTATATCGTGTCTTTGGAACATCCTGACTAACTACGGTGCAGTTTTCAGAACCGCGAAGCGGTTCCGGCCTCCCGCCCAACGTTGCCGAAGGCTACGTTGGGTCACTTGTTCATTGGCTGAACGCAACCCTGATAGGGTTGCCGTCGAAAAATGCGTCGAATCCAGCGTAGCCGAAGCGGCAAGCCCGGGGCTTGCTTGCGTGCCTGGTTTGCCGTTGCCGGTTAGGATCACCGACCATTAGCGCTTCCGTCCGGGAGTCTGACTGAACTGTTTGTAAGCGACCCTGAATAACTCTGAGAGCGCCTTCGCAGTTTCAGAAGTCAGATGCTTGTCGGCGCGCAAGTGGGCCTCAACGATTTCCGGCGTCGACTCATGCGGATAGTAAACCACGGGCTTGGGGTCGGACGCGCTGCGTTGGCCGTGGTGCATGACCCGCTCAATCGGCATGTCCAGCCAGGAAGCCAGTCGCGCAATGTTGTCTGCGTCCGGTTTGCCGGTGCCGTTCTCGATCCGCGAAAGCGTCGACGCCGAGACGCCGGTCTGGTCGGCGACGTCGCGCAAGCTCAAGCCCTGCTGCTCGCGCCGGCGCCGTACCGCCCCACCCAGCTCAGAAGTATTGACTCCATGTTTCTTAGCCATGACCGCCAGCTTACCACTGTTGAGTTTTAGCTGCAAGACTGTGTTTTATCGTCGCAACACGAGCACCCGATAAAACCAACAAAAAAAGAGGCGGGACAGGTCCCGCCTCTGGATCAATTTGAATTCGAAAATCGATTACGGTTGCGCAGCTCGTGCCCTCATCGCCGCCATCGCTAAATCGCGAGCGCGCGGGACGACCTCGATGGCCTTGGCGACCTGCGGATCTTCTCTCATAAGCACCTGCACCGCAGTCACGCTGCCGTAAGCGGCGGTCGCCAGACTCGAACGCAACTGCGTCTCGATGTAAGGCCGGTTGCGATCCAGCAACGGGGTCAGGGCCTTCCAGTTCGCGTCCGCCGCCACATAATCCTTGAAGGCCTTGTAAACAGCGTCGTTGATCGGGAAATCGGTCGGTTCCAAATCGTGTCCGAACTCGATTGGCCGATCGATCTTGTACCTTTCCAGGCCCGCCACGCGACCGGTGGCCACATCGCGGGCAAAGAAGAACAGCGGATTGCGCAACTTAAGTTGGGCAGTCGTAAAGTTGTCCTGCTTGACCATCTCGTCGGGTGTAATGCCGCCGCCGCCGAATACCGGCCGGCCGGTATCTGTGCGACTGGCCGGACCGTTGGGCTTGCTGCCGGTCGTCCCGTTGGGGTCGCGCAGCGTGCCGCCGCGATAGATGTAGTTATAAAAGCCACCGTCGGAATAATCGCGCTGAATCAGCCGGCCCGAAGGCGTGTAGTATTTTGCCGAGGTGAGCGTCAATCCCGCGCCATACTCGAGTGGGATGATGCTCTGCACCAGGCCCTTGCCAAAACTCGTCTGACCCACGATTAAGGCCCGGTCGTGATCCTGCATAGCGCCGGCAACGATCTCGGAAGCCGAAGCCGTGTACTCATTCACCAGAATCACCAGCGGCGTCCGATCCGGATCCGTGTTGCGCGATACGTAGGTGTGATCGTTCATGCCGTTGCGGCCCTTCTGAGTAAGAATCAGCTGGCCGGCCGGCAAGAAAGTTTCGGCGACGTGAATCGCCTGTTCGAGAAATCCACCCGGGTTGTTGCGCAGATCGAGCACCAGCGAGTTCATGCCGCGACCCTGCAGGAATTCCAGCGCCGACTGCAGCCCGTCAGCGGTGTCATAGTTAAAACCGCGGGTCATGTCGATGTAGCCGACACCGGGACGAATCATGTAGGCGTCGGGGACCGACGGTTGCGGCACCGCGTCGCGTACGATCTCTACGATTTCGGTCTTGCCGCTATTGGCCCGTTTCAGGGTTAACTTGACCTGGGTGCCGCGCGGTCCGCGAATCTTGTCGCGCACTTCCGCCGAAGACTTGGAGTGCATCGGAACGCCGTCAACCGCATCGATCCGATCGCCAAAGCGTAAACCCGCCTTCGACGCGGGCGAGCCCTGGAACGTGGCTGCGATGTAGGTGTCGATTTCTTCGCCGATTGAATAATTCAAAATCGAGGCGCCGATGCCAAAGTACTCACTGCGCTGATCCGTCTTCATCTCATCGAACTCTTCCTTGTCGAAATAGTTCGAGTGCGGATCCAGCGTGCGGAGCATGCCGATGATCGATGATTTATAGACGTTGTTGAAATCCAGCTTATTGCCGTCAATATAGCGTTCCTGGATAACGCTCAGGGCTTCCTTGAAATCCTGCTGGACATTGAGCGTGGCGGGTGTGTGCACGCGCGGCCGGCGGCCACTGACCGTCGGCGGCATCGTCCTTCCGGTCGGGTTAGAGGCGTTTGATTGATCGCGCTTCTGTTGGGCTAGAACAAAAGCCGGGAGAGACAGAGACAGAATCATCAGCACGATGATCGCCAGCGAGAATTTGTTCTTCACAAAGAACCTCATTTGTTGTTTCGTTTAATAACCCGACAGGGACAATGTTCAAAAAGCTGGGGAGCCATCCGAAGCCGCTGCGTCCAATGAGCCTGCCCCGCAATCTTAACGGATGCGGGAAAAGTGAGCAAGGTTGGATTGGTCGTCATCGGCCATTCCTTGAACGGCGGGGCTCCCAAAAACTTTCCCCGAAACAACGCGAACGAATACGAAAGGCTTCTTCGCGAAATTTCGTGGCTCCCCGGGCTAATTTGTAACGAGTAAAGTTGGATTGAGACCAGCTTTCCTGAGGATTTCGCCGTAATTCTACGTGACCTTTAGCCGCACCAGCGTCACCACCAGGATAGCAATCAGAATGGTGCTCGAGGTCAGAGCCGCGATCAGGTATATGGCGAGCGCAAGGGCTTCATTCATCTCGGCTTGCTCTTTAATTCTTTTGCAGGAATCCCCAGGTTAGGAAGCTAAACTTTGCGCGCGCCGCCGGCTTAAGAATGAAGAGCCAACTGACCACACAGATGAATACAAGGACGAAAAGGCCGAAAAGGGAGTCGATCGGTAGCCCCCCAAATTCTGCCCCAGATTGAGCGAGGTATGGGGATATTGACTATCTCCGGCGGTAGCGGAGGAATATCGTTCTCGCAATTTGGTGGGTTCCGGCAGGTGTAAACTGGACCCTGATCTTGAAAGCCGAAGAAAGCCGGACCATTAGGATTCCACCGGGGCGTCCCTCTTGCTTGAGTACCGGATCCGCCTGAGGCATTTATTTGAGTGGGAACATATCTAAGCCATCATAACTCGTCAACAAACGAATTGTCGGGCCGCATAATGAAGCTGTCGCACATTGGGTAGAAGGCAGACCAACCCATGTCGTCGATACAGCCAGTCACTCGAAGCTCTCGCCGCAATTCGTCGTCCCAGTAAGCTTGGACTTCGAGCTGGTAGACTTTCCCTGACGGTCCGGTGCATTCAAACGTATCCACGTCCTCAAGCAGTTTGAGCAAATCCGCCTGATGACGTTCGCGGTAGCGAAAAAGTAACTTCCGCTCGCGCCTTTCGTGCCATGGGCGCCGGATGTTATCGCCCTCCTAAGCCGTCATCAACCAAGATCGCAGGCAAGAATTTTGCAGACCGTCACTGTCGTCTCTAATAGAAAGCCTTCACCGGCTTTGTGATCATATTTGCATGTGCAATCAAAGCGGCATCATGCCGAGCGTAGGGATCTCAAGCTAAGAATCGTAAGATCGGAGGCCTGACCCCAGTTTAGAGTTTAGTACAGACCGCCTCATGTTTATTGTTTTTTTTGTCGACACTGTCACAATCTATCTTACGAGAGCGCACAAATCAGTGGATCCACCACAGAGAAATTATTTAAAGATCTTGTTCAGAATTGGCGCACAACTACGCGTGAAGCCAAGCGACGGTTGAGGCTAGATTACACGACCTCTTTAGCGGAAGTGAAGCGACCGCGATTTGAAGCGGAGGAATGACACTCATCGCTCTGGTCATTGGCGGCTGTAGATGGGCAGCGACGGCGCTGCGACACGACTACCGATGGTCATAAACAATTGCACGTTTATGGCTGAGAAAAGTCTTCTAGAATTCCAAAATCATTACGTTGGTCAATTCTCTCGTAACAAGAATCAGGAGCGAGAAGGCGTGATTTGGCCGCCGCTCGTCACCTTTCTTGTGAAGTTGAAGCGGGAGGTTTTGTTTTGTGTCCTCAGGGCCGGATGTGAACGCTTGAAGCTGCCTGTCGCTCCCCGCCGGCGACAACTTAACCGTGAAGTACTGTGAGGTCTCCACCTCTCACCGCCCATAACTAAAGGTGCACTTCACAGTGACTGCCGCCGTTTCCGACGACGTACTAACCTGAGATAACAGTGGCTGCCTGGGCATCGTGCGAGCGGATGTCAGGGATTCGGCTCCAGACCTTATTCGCGTAGCGGACTTAAACGCTTGAAGGTGCCTGTCGCTCCCCGCGGCGACAACCTAACCGTGAAGTACTGTGTGGGTCTCTTCCTCTCACCGCCCATAACGCCCTCACACAAGTGGCTTTAGCTCTAAAGATGGACCTCACAGTGACTGCCGCCGTTTCCGACGACGTACTAACCTGACATAACCGTGCACCACGCCGGACGGTGAATGATTGCTGTCCTCTCATTGACTATAGACCCTGTTTCGACGACCTGTGTCTGTTAGGACTCTATGAACGAACAATAGAAAATCAAAATCCTCTTCTTCTATAAACGGTGTGGGATCTGCGCTCATTGGAACGTCAAGAACAGGCGGGGCATACCTGAAAACAGCTAGTGAGTTCCCGTCCTGAATCAACTGGAACACGCGACTGTTATCTTCACGCGTTAGCTTTGATATGACATCATCCGTCAGCCTAAACTCCCGATCTCCAGCGCGGAAGTAAAGCACTTCGTCACGCCGATATAACGACAACATCGTTCCATCAACTATCGAATAACCACCAGAAGGTGGCGTCGTTGCTAGTTCTGAGTGTTGTTTTCGTGACAGTAGTCGGTATGTCCCGGTATTAGGATCAAATTCTGCCAACTGATCGAAAACATCTTTGGATTCAAGGATCATGCTTCTTTCCCTTATGGTTTAAGATCTCCGCCACCGGGCCGCGATGCACTTTCGATGATGTCCTTCCATGATTTTCCCTGTCTGCGTAGCCAGTCTATTGAAGGGCCAAGCTCATCACCGTACTTGCGCAGATTTCGCTCCAATATTTTCTGGAGGATTTCAGGCGGAGTTATGTCCTTATACTTAACTCCCAGTGCACGTCGCTCAGCATGAAGTTGAATAGCGATTTCCTCAACGCTATGTCCAGTAGTCTTCAAGTAAGCGGCTTTGTCTGCCAACCCTTTGACTTCTGCTTCATACGATTGTCTTAGGATTGCCAGTCCCTCTTCCACCGAGGCGGCTTTCTTTCCAAAACCGAGCCATCTCCCAATTCTGGCAAGTAGACCAATCCCCGCTTTCGCTTTGTTGACATCTACCAAGCCACCACCAGCCGGAATGAACATGTACCTTTCACTTGCGGCCGAGAAGCGCTCAATCCATTGCTCTTTAGCCCACGGTCCCGCACCCGAAGTATCGAAAACTTTACCTAGTTCAATCGCCTGTCCCTGGAAGAATTCTGCAAGCTTTTTGCCGTTTACAAAGCTACTGCCGACTAACTTTGCGAGGCTTTCATACGTGTCATCCGCTCTATCTGACTCCCAGCATTGCCCGCCATTATCGCAATTGACTTTCTTCCATAAGCCGAAAGGATCCGTAGAATTGAGCGGACTGTTACCAACGTAAGTGTAGAGATTCCAACTTTGGGGATCTTCTTCCCACTGATCCGCAAACAGTAGGTCAGGACTTGTAAACCGCCCCTGTGTGGCTGAGAAGTAACGATTGACGAAGTAATCAAGACCCGTCTCATTATCCCGTTCTTTGAGGGTGAACTTCTGCCGCACGTTGTCGCTCAACGTATAGCCTTGCGCCGGAGTGCGACCGCCGGTGCCGGCGTACAACTCTTCACCGAAAGGCAAATAGTCATGCCGCGAGATATTCGCCAATGAGCCCGTCTGATCGAACACCATTCTCGGCGTGCCCAGTTGATCCGTTACCAGCCAGTGAATCTGGGCTGAGGAACTTCCACCGCTTGCTCCGCTAATCACCACATTCGAAAGCGTATCGCCGTTCGCATAGAGCGACGAATCGACCAGCAGCGGGTAAGTAGGCGCGACTGTGCTGGTGTAGAGCAGCGTCCCGTTTTTGCGGTACTTTATTACCCCACCTTCTACCGCCACGCGCATCACATCGCCAGCCGCAAAGCTGCCAAACGTACCTCGGGACACACCCCCTTCGTAGATGTAGATCACGCCTCCCGACGGATGCAGCCCAAAGTCAACGTCCGTGTAGTGTTGATTGGTGTCTCCATTACTCAATCCGCAGAAACGATTCGTGCCAGTGTCAGTGGCCGTGAACTCGACATATCCGTCTCCCGAAGCAATGGTCTGAGTTGAGACTGCTCCGGCGTTACCCCACCCAGTGGCTGCCGTTTTAGTCAAACTGTTGCCATTGACGACGACCCCGACAGCGTTGGTCCAATTCACATTTTGGCTGCCACCCCCGCCACTGCCTCCGCCACCGCTGGGCACATCGGTGGAATAGGTGGCGCCGCCATTCAGCGTCCCATTGTTGCCATTGCCTGAAGAGTCGTTGGGGTTTTGTCCGTCAAACTTCCAAAGGCCTTTGGTGCTGCTGCTCGATGTCAGGTGTGGCTGCGGCGTGAAGTTGCTGGTGTAAACGGCCGCATTCGACAGTCGCACTTCATCAATCAAACCGTTGAAGTAAGAACCCAGACTGGTGCGGCCGATCTTCAAACTGCTGGTTCCAGAAGCCGGGCCACTCGTAGTCGAATAACTGCCATCGAGTACGCCATCCAGATACACACGCATTTGGCTGCCATCAAACACTCCCGCCACGTGATGCCAGGTGTTCGCGGTCGCCGCCGTGCTCCCCAGGGCCGAAGTATAAGTGCTGGGAGTTTGATAGAAGTCCAGCCGCACCTTCCCCTGATACAAACTCAGTTCATAACCGCCGCCCGTTCCACCCTGGCCCCAACTCTCGCGCGTCACGATGTCTTGGTTAGCCCAAGCCGTGCTGGGTTTGATCCACGCTTCCAGTGTTATTGAACCCGCGATGTTTATGCTGGCGCTGTTCGGCACCTGCACGTAACCACTGCTGCCGTCGAGGGAAAGCGAATTGCCGCTGCCACCGCTCCCACCGGAAGCGGCATCCGCCGTAATCAGCAACTCTCCATTGCGATAGCCGTATTCTTTTTGGGGAGTTGACGCCGCTGTGTTAACTGCATATTCAGCCAGCAGTTCCCCACCCACGCCGTATACCTGCCACGTCTCTACGCCGTTGACGAGACGCTTCACCCGCCGGCCGTCGCCGTCATAGCTGTAGGTCTGCCATTGATTGTTGGCCCACGCCTGCTTCATCCGGTTCTCAGCATCGTAGGTCCGGTTGCCTTCGCCGGTGTAGGTATCGGTGGTCAGGTTCCCGGCGTTGTCGTAGTTCATTGCGGAACCTGCCGGCGCCGTCAGGCGATTAGTTGCCGTGTCCACGCCAAAGTTTGGCTTGGGGATGTTGGCGCCCCACGTGCTTGTCTGATTGATGGTGCGGTTGCCATAACGGTCATAGTTATAGACCTGGGCAAACTGCGAGACCCACGGTCCGCCTCCCGCGATGTCGAGGCTAGATTCGTTGACTGCGCTGAGTCTGTTTAGAGCATCGTAGGTATAAGAGTCTTGAATCAAAGTCTGGGCTTGATCGAGAGTGGCGTTTGGCGGCGGCACCCAGTTCTCCGCAAAGATCACGTTGCCGTTGTTGTCCGTACCGCTGCCGCCCCACGCGTGGTTGCTCGAGTAGTACCAGATCAAACGGCCGCGGTTCCAATCCCAGGTGTCGTTGACGCTGCTGACCCGCTTATCGAACATCTGTCCGCGAATGTTGTAGAAAGTCTTGTGATAGAGAGCGGTCGTCGTGCCGTATTGCTCTTTGCTGATACCGCCAAAGACGTTGTAGTTGATGCCGGTGGCGTAAGTGTTGCTGGGTCCGCCCAGGTTGCCGGTCACGCTGCTCGTTCGGCCGGCGGCATCGTAAGTATTGGTAACGGTTCGCAATGAAGGATACTTTATCGACGTCACCTGTCCCGACAGATCGTAGGTATAGATCATTGGGTAGGTCTGGTTCGGCTGACCGTAAATCGTCTGGCTCGCGCTCAAAACTTTTCCAGTCGCGTCATACCCGCTATAGCTGTAACTCGACACACTCGAACTCACTGAGGCCAAACGCCCCTTACCATTTGTGATTGCGGACGAATCGTACATGTAAGTAACCGTCGGCGTGCCATCGGAATAACTGCGACTGGTCGCTCGGTTAAGTGCGTCATAGACGTAAGTCGAGACAACACTGCGCGCATCAGTCTTATTTAGTAGATTGCCGTTGTTGTCGTATTGATAGCTGATCGTGCCGCTTTCGGGATTGGCTGCTGATGTTAGACGTTTCAACGAATCATACGCGAACGTGCGCGACTGAATTGGGCCAGTTGTGCCTTTCCGCTGAGTTACCGTGGCAAGGTTGCCCAGCGTGTCGTATTCGTATTTGGTCCGATAACCAGCCGTTACCTCGCTGCGGTTAGGGAACGAGATGGACTCGGTCGCGTCATCACCCGCCGTGATCTCCCAAACATCCGAAAGCTGGCCCAAAGCGTTGGTTTGACTCATCCGCTCCTTGCCCGCCTGGTCCTTAACCAGCACTTGATTGCCGTTGTAGTAAGTACTCACCACCGCGTTGTCCGGCGTGGTTACTGTCATCACGCGGCCGAGCGAATCGTAGGCGGTAGCCGTCCAAACTACCGTCTCGCCTGAACGGAACGGATTTGAAGTCTGATAAGCGCGGCCCAAAGCATCGTACGTTTGCCTCACAGTGGTATACGCACTGGACGTTTCGTACTGTCGCTTCTCGGTAGTGCGGCCCAGGCCGTCGTAAATCATCTGGCTCTTCAGCAAATTATCGCCGTATGAGGTTTGGTCGCTGGTGCTCGTGATGACGTGATTGGTATCGTCATAGCCGAACGTGCTTTGACTCTTCACTCCTGCCCCTTGATTAGCGGCCCGAATTACTTGGGTAAGGCGGTCAAGCGCGTCGTTGAAATAGCCTCTCGAGACAATCCCATTCGGATCCTCACCAGCGACCGGTCGTCCCAGATAGTAATCATATTTGGCATAGGACGTATGGCCCAGCGCGTTCGTGATAGCAAAAGGGAAAGCGTAAGACGCGAGGCTGCCAAGTTCAGACGGGGCACCGTTGGTAGGCTGTCCATTAGACTCAACTGTGTCAGGGGGGCCACCAAAATTGTCTCTAAAATCAATAGTTGCCGCATAGCCGCGGGCATCGATGGTCTTCACTAGATTGCCGGCGATGTCGTACTGCGCGTAAGAAGCCACTGAACCAGTGACCGACCCGCTGATGTTTAAGAGATAATTTGTCGTCGCCGTGGTATTACCTCGCGTGCTTAGCGAGGTGGTGTAGGCAGAGTCCAGGCCGCTTATGGTCGAACGGTGAATCAGCCCGGCATGGTTCGTGTCGCTGCTATAGTTATCATATTCAAACTTCGTGCGGGCTCGCTCAACCGCCGATGCGTTGTACACCGAAATCTGCGAAGGTAAGCTACGCAAGTGAATGGTGGCGGCCGGGTCGGGATTCGACGTGCTCGGATTAATTGTGTCGTACGCTAAGCCGTTCACGCTGTTTGTTGTTAGATATTCGGTGTGCGTATATCGCTTCAGCGATCCGGGCGTACCACTACCATAGTCGTATTCGTAGACGTCAGTCTGATTATTGTACTGATCGTGGGCAAAAGTTTCTTTACTAATCAGGTTTGCGCCGGAAGGCTCAATAGTCGTGTCGGTCTCGACAATGCGGGGGTTAATGGGCCGCCCGCCCATCGTTCCGTTATTTTGCCAGCTATATTGTATGCGCCTCAGTACGGTTGTGCCGTTGGTGGCGAATGCTTCGGTCTGATATTCCCGACCTTCGTCGAGCCCTGGATACCAATCTGGAGCCAGAAGTGACTGAGATACGTCGCCGTGAAAGTAATGCTTCGCCCTGGTAAGCAATGACCCTGTCGCGTCATATTGATCGACAGTCACGTACCCCAGATTCTGGAACCACGGATAGTATGAGAGTGCGCTTTCAGGCCGGCTATAAGTCATCCTGTTAGCATAACTCGCCCCGGTGCCCCCGTCGGGATAAACGCGCCGCTCCACGACCCGGCGATAGATCGCCAGGGTATATGCGCCCAGCACCCCGCTGTCAGTGCCATTGGAGAGTCCACCGGTCCAGTCATACTCAAATGCCCCACCAGTAGGCAACTCTACGCGCGCTAGTTCACCGTAACTGTTATAGAAAAACTTATAGCGACGCCCGTCTGGAAGCCAGACAGCGGAAACTTTCTCGGTGTCATAATTGGTAACGTCGGAACCGTTCAGTTCGGGAAAAAGCATCGCGCCCGTTTGTAAGGTATAGCCGTAGCGTAATACCTCTCCCAGGTTTTTCTTCGAGATGCGAATCTTGCGATCCGCACCGCCAAAGCCCTTCAGGGTAATGCGGTCGCACAATCCATAAGGCGCAACGTCCGTCACGGCGTACTCGATCGTAACTTGGCGGTTAAGCGAATCGGTTATCGTAGTGCTGCTGTTGTCATAAGTGAAAGTTACCTTATTGCCATTGCGGTCGCGCATCCACATAATGTTACCGAGTTCGATCCGGTAGCGAGTGCCGTCCCGCGTCATAAGATAGCCGGAAACAAATGGAGACGAAGACGAGCTGTCATTGGCGTCATAGATAGTTGCGTCTGAAATGAAAGTCGCTGCGGTGCCATCCGCCGTAACGAAAACTTTGCCGCGTGAGGCTCCCGGGGAGGTCCCGGGACAAGGCGGTGTTACCGTAGCCGGTTGTCCACCCCTCAGCTGATCGCGCAAATCGTACTCCGTCCCATCGGGCGCCACGAAAGTTATCCTTGTCAGGCTGGTGGTAAAGTAAACAACCTGGTTCCCTGGACAGCCATCAGTGACTCCGTCTCCGGAGTAACGAAGGTATAGGGAGCCCACGCCGTATCGAGGCACGACGATCAAGTCGTTCCACCAGTTAGGGTCGGCGTAGCTTACATATTCGCCGGTGGCTACATTGACAAGCCAGCGTTTCACTGCCCACCGCTGCTCAATAGGCAGCATTATCGGCACCTGTGCTCCTCCGCGGCCACCGACTTGAACCAGCGGTAGATTGAAATTCAAGTTGCCGTTGTACAAATTGACATTCTCGAAACCGCTCAAGGCATAAGATCCGACCGGCGCACCCGGTGCTAATCCCAAGGGCGTCGAACCAGCCAAGTCTTGTGCGATTGAATGAGAGGCTACTAACAACACGCACGCAATCGAAAGATAGCAGAACGTTATTGACCTAAGGCAGCGCTGAATTCTGTGTGAGTTCATCATCCATACTCCTGTACACGTTGGTCACAATGAGGGGTTGACTACCGAGGCGTAATATTTAGCGAACACACCCAGTCCGAGTGGTTAGCCTCTGTAATCACGTAACGACCTGGGGGCAGATCGAGAAGTTCCCGCCACTCACGCTTGCTGGGAGGGAGATGGACCTCGCGTAGGTTGTTTCCTGCTTCCCGGTTTAGTTGGAGAGAGATGTCGCGAACACGACTGTTATTAACAACGATGAGGACGAAGGCGCCTTTCGGCCGTGTGATCTCTGCTGGCTTGAAACCAGTCCGCCAAAGGGTTAGCTGCTCCACGCGAACTTGTGAGCGTTGTCCAATAGGGTTCGCGTTAGGTTTGGCCGTGAACTCCGGAGACATGTCGCCGACTTTACTAACGATCTGAGTTCGTGCCTTGCTGCTGAGAACGCCCGCTACAACGGCACTCATTGTCTTACGGCCAGACACAAACCCGAAGGCGCACAGCACAAACACGAGAATGCAGGCAACGATCCAAAACTTTTTCATTGATGAATCTCCTTCTAGCGAGAGAAAGATTAACGTGCGGTGTTCACTGCGGAACAGAGCGTTGGAAAACAAAGAGTTTTACAGATAGCCGGGTGGGCACGATTACGCTGATGCAGACCGCGGCACGGACTACCACAGAGGTCGAGCAGGTCGATTCCGGGAGCTTGCGCATAGGAAACCTCTCTTCTTGAAGCTGAATAAGAATCAAAGCTAACTGGCGAGTATGCGGGAGAACCACAGAGGCTCGGGGGAGCTAGCTCTTGCGCAAAACTTGCGCGCACGTATACGCCTAGTCGCTGGTCAAGTCAATCTTTTTTTGGGATTAAGTTGAAGGAAACAAGTCTTTAAAACAAGCTAGCAGGACATCTGTCAATTCTCTGACACGGAAAGGAACCCTGGCAGGGCCGTGCTTAATGAAATATGGGACAGGATTAACAGGATGGACAAGATAGATTCAAAATACATCTGGTTAGTCATCTAGCAATCCAACCGTTGTGTAAATCCTGTTAATCCTGTCTATCTCACGTCGCGTGCATCAGCGCGTTGCGCATGGCGGCCGCGGATTGCCAGCGGTTGACGGGATCTTTATTGAGGGCCCGCTCGATGACTTCGGCCACTTGCTGCGGCACATCGGGCGCGCGTTGGCGCAGAGGAATTATCTGGCCTTCGAAGATCGCTCTGACGGTTCCAGCCATGTCATTTCTCGGACCGAGATCCAAAGCTGTGTCTCCGGCCAGCAGACTGTAAGCAGTCATCCCCAGAGCGTAAATGTCCGAGGTGGGACGCACGTTGCGAAAGTCTTTGATCTGTTCCGGGGGCATATAGGCGAAGGTGCCGGCCATATCACCGGCCATCGTAATCCCGCTCATGCCCGATTGCGTGAAGCTCTTAGCCAGTCCGAAGTCCGTGAGCTTGGCCTGGAAGTTGGGCGCGCTGCCGGTGATCAGGATGTTCGATTCCTTGATGTCGCGATGGATGTAGCCTTTCTCATGCGCATACGCGAGCCCATCGAGTGCCTGACTGGCAATGTCGATCGCCTGCGCATAGGGCAAGCGCCCACCCTGCTCGTCGGCGAGGCGGGCGGCGTCGGAACCTTCCACGTACTCGCTCACCAGATAAACCGTGCCGTTGTTGGTGCCGCTTTCGAGGAACTTAACGATGTTGGGATGATCCAGTGCCCGAGCGACTTCGATCTCTCGCATAAAGCGCTTTAGCGCCTGATCAGTAACGGCCACCTCGGGGAGCAGGGTCTTGATGGCCACTGAGCGGCCGGTCTTTTCATCACGCGCCAGCATGACGCAGCCCATGCCGCCGCGGCCCAGCATCTTGATCATCTCGTAACCGGGAACTGGTTGCGGCTGGCGCTTTAGCTCTTCGCGGCAGTCTTCGCAAAGAAAGGTCATCTTCTCATCGGGGGCAGTAGCTTCGGCTTGTTCACGCCGGCCACAGTTAGCGCATTCGACAAAAATGATTGAAGGGCGATGTAATGTGGCAGCCTCCGCAGCTCCAGCGAAAGTTTGTGGCTGCTCGACCGCGACATCTACTTCAAGAATAGTCTGCCCACCCTGAATTTTATCGCCGCTGCTCAGAAAAGCTTCGGGCACGCGCTGTCCATTCACAAAAGTACCGTTGGTTGAACCCAGGTCCCGCAGGAAACAGCGGGGCGGAGCGATCTCCAAAAGGCAGTGATGGCGAGAAAAGAACCGGTCTTCGGGCAGGTAGAGATGGGCGCTTTCGCTCCGGCCGATCAGAAAGGTGTCATGCTGATCGAAGGTGAATTCGCGCCCGGTGTAGGGCCCGGCCAGGACTCTTAAAGTGACACGCATCGGAGGAACATCATTTACTGATTTCAAGATCATCGAACGCAACTTCGCCGGCGTCGCTGGTATACAGGCCTACGCGTCCGTTCTTATAGTTTTCGGTATCGGTAATTGTGGTGACAAATTGTCCGTTGATGTAAAAGTCGAGCTTGGTGTCACGAATCCTGACTTCAATCTGGTTCGGAGAAGTTCCCGAACGAATCGCGCTCGAAGAAGTCCAATCGCCAATGTTGGTCTCGCTGCCACTTTTATGCAAAACGATCTTGTATTTCGGACTGTCGCCGTTGTAGATGAGAAAACCGTAATCTTCCAGCTTTCCGTCCTTCTTCTCGCCATGCACCACCAGGCCATAACCGGTCACCGGCGGATCGCCATCGACGCTGCGCAAACCGATGCGCACAGTCGCGTTCGCGGTTTTGTATTCCGGCTTGTCCGGACCATACATCACGATGTAGCCGCCTTTGGTGGCATGCATGTGATACTCCTCGTCCTTGTACCAGATGTTTCCGAATTGCGAGGGGCCGGTGCCCCAGCTTTGCAGCGAAAAGTCGTCGGTGAACGAGGTCAAGTCTGAACGGTTATTCGCGTTGCTGTTGCCGTTCGCGTTGGCGCTGCGATTTGCGGCGCGATTGTTGTTGTTCGAATTATTGTTATTGTTGTCGTTGGCGACGTTGGCAATCGCCACCAGCAGGATAACGACTCCGATGCCCATAAAGACCAGCACCGCGCCGATGCCCAGCACCCATGGCCAAACACTCCGCTTCTTTGGCTGTGCCGGTGGCATTGGTGACCATGAAGGCGGCGGGGTCGGGGGCGGTTGATTCGGGTTGTAAGCCATGGTCGGCTGGGGACTGGTCTCGCGTGGCTGCGGATATTGCACTGTGGCGCTGGGATCAAAAGAAGAAGGCGCGCCGGCGCTCACCAGCGGCGAGCCATCATCAAGACAGAAACTCAGAGCATCATCTGAATAAGTGCGATTACATTGCGGGCAGCGCTTCATAGACTGGCCTCGTTTCTTAATTGAGAAGCGCTCGCAGTGAGCGAGCCTTCACTAGTCTCACGGGATTTTCGGTTTCGCGAGAAATCGCGGCAAGTCTATACGAGAAGGCGAACGTCACTCAAGTGGAATATCTCAGGGGTAACGTCTTTAGTTGAGGGTCGCCTTGTCAGGATAACGATCCACGAATCATCACGAACCGGAAAAAAGCCCTTGTTAGTGAGGCTTCGTTTGGTTTCGTGGATCGGTTTTACCAAGCGAAAGCAAACACAAGATCCGAACTGGGACAGCACTCGTTCACACAATGGTTTTTGAAGACTGAAGATGAGGCGAGCGGTTACAAATTCCGCCCGCACCGGCCACAGAACCTGGTTCCGGAAGGGTAGCTGGTGCGACATTGCGGACAGACAACTTCAACAGGTCGCGGAGTGTTCCAGTTGATCGCCGCGCCCCCCAGCGAGGCCCCACACCGCCCGCAGAACTTTGTCCCCGCCGGCTGATCCATGCCACAACGCGTGCAACGCACCCTCCCCGGCGTGGCGCCGCCGAGGCTGGGCTGGTTCAAGCTGGACGGTCCCGGTAAAGACGGCGGCGGCGGCGTGTGATGAATGTCCGCTTCATGGGCGATAGCCGCGAAAGTAGTATTGCCACAACGGCCGCAGAACCTGGTGCCGGCGGCAAACCTTGAGCCGCACTTGGTGCAGGCGACAATGCCCAGAGTGCTCGCCGGGGCACCGGGCGCGCTTCCCAAACTACCGCCTTGCGAAGGTGACAGGCCGCTGGAAGCTGCCGACTTAAACTGGGCCTGGATGATCTGTTCTTCGGCGTCAGGCCGGATCTCGATCACGCGTTCGTCATCCTGATCACCGGCGTGAGCTACGCGCAGCACGTGCTGGCCCGGGGGAATGGATTTCAGAATTACTCGGCCTGAGCGCCCGATGCTGCCGTGACGCTCGTCGTCAACGTAAACCTCCGCGCCGGTCGGCGCCATAATGACCAGGCGCGATTCGCCTTCCTCTTCTTCCACCGCCGAAGCGCCACTGGCAGCGGCATTGAATTCGTTGAACCATTCGACGACAGTTCCGGGCCGGTCATCCGGCTCTTTCTTTAGAGCGTGCATCACCGCCTTTTCGACCGGCGCCGGGACCTCTGAGCGCAGCGTACTCAGCGCGGGAGTTTCCTGCGTCAACTTCTGCGCAAAGATTTGCATGATGTCGCCGGTAAACGGCGGCCGGCCGCCGAGCATGTGATAGGCCACGGCGCCCAGCGCATATACGTCAGCGCGCGCGTCCAGCGCCGCACCCGACTGCATCTGTTCCGGCGCCATGTACTCGGGCGTGCCGAGGATGCCGCGCGACGCCGGGCCGCTGCCGGAAGTCAGACCCGATTGGTTTTGACTAATGATCTTGGCCAGGCCAAAGTCGCCGACCTTGACCAGGTCATCTCCGGCAATGCCGCCGTCTTTTTTCTTTTTCCCGACTATGAAAACGTTGGCAGGTTTTAGATCTCGATGGAGGATGCCTTCATCGTGGGCCGCCTCAACGCCGGCGCTGATCTGTCGCAGCAGGGTGAGCGCACGCTGTACGGTCACCGTGCCTTCGCGCCTGAGGAGCTGCCAGAGCGACTCGCCTTCGACATATTCCATCACCAAAAAGAAGACGCCTTCTTCGCTCTTGCCAAAGTCGGTCACTGCGATCACGTTCGGATGTTGAATCGAAGCGGCGGTGCGGGCTTCGCGTTCAAAGCGGGCGATGGCCTCGCCTTCCTGGAGGTCTTCGTCGGAAAGCACGTCGGGGCGGATTGTCTTTACGGCCACGCGGCGCACCAGCAGGTTCTCGTCGCGGGCCAGATACACCTGGCCCATGGCTCCACGACCCAGACGTTTCTCAAGCCGGTAACGTCCGTGCAAGAGCGTGGTGCCGGGCAGAGTTTGTTTCGTCTTGGACTGGTCGTCAGGACAGACGGCGGCCTCGTCTTCATAGCAGCGTTCACAACGTGGGCATTCGCGCATTCGCTTAGTTTGAGGCTTTCTGCTCGGTGCTCTTTGAGAATCGCAAGAATAAGGTGTTGCCGCGATCCGGTCAATCGAGGACGAGTCAGGAAGGCGTGTGGGTGGAGAGATTGGTTGTCTTCCTACGGCGGTGCCGCCTGATGTGCGGTAAGGCTCACACGCCCTGGCTTCTGAGAGCCAATCTCCCTTCTCCCTTTGGGAGAAGGGTTGGGGATGAGGGCTTAGGACGCCGATGCAACTCTAGAGTATTTGAGAGAGATGATTTCACTCAGGAGTGTAATCATCTCTCTCAACGCCATGGTAAGAAGCGCTTCATAAGCTAAGCCCTCACCCAACCCTCTCCCAAAGGGAGAGGGCCCGGAGAAAATGTTAGCCAGCCGGGGCACCGAGCCCTTGCTTACGCGCGGGCTTCTGACACCACCTGGACGGACAATTATTGTTTTGACTTGATGGGCCAACTGGCCCATAATTCCCTCCCCTTGCCCCTCCGGGGATCGGGGCCCGGGCCAATCAGACTGGGAAAAAATGCGGGCGCGAGGCCCGCGTTTCTGTCTGTAGCCGCAGCACAGATTCAGTTCTGTGATTCTTCTGCGAGCTGGAAACACAGACCAGAGTCTGTGCCACTACGGAGAAACGAACCATGCGATCGATTTGGAAAGGCCACATACGTTTCCTGCTGGTTGCCATCCCGGTGCGTGTCTACAACGCCATCGAAGCGTCCGAGAAAATTCAGTTCAATCAACTCCACCGGGAAGACTTTGGTCCCATCGGTTATGACAAGCGCTGTAAGAAGTGCAGCCAGGTCGTGACCAATGATGAGATTACCAAGGGTTATCAGTACGAGTCTGATCGGTATGCGATCGTCGAGCCGGAAGAGATTGCGAAGGTCAAGATCAAAACCACCAAGGCCGTCGACATCATGGGCTTTGTCGATGCCTCAGAGATTCCCACCACATTCTTTGACGCTCCTTATTATCTTGGACCCGATGGACCGGTGGCGGAAAAGCCCTTCGCGCTGCTGCGTCAGGTTCTGCAGGACACGGGCAAGATCGGTCTGGCCAAAGTCGTACTTCGGGACCGCGAGGACTTAGTGGCGGTCTTCCCTCATGGGGACGGTATTGTGTTGCAGAAGCTGCGCTACCCGGCGGAAGTTCGAAAGATGGAAGACGTACCGGAAATAGATAAGACACAGAAGGTCGACAAGAAGGAATTGAGCATGGCGACGAGTCTGGTCGAACAAATGATCACCTCCTTCTCCGACATCGACACGGTCGATCATTATCACGAGGCGTTGCGGAAACTGATCGACTCGAAGATTAAGGGCAAGAAGGTTACGGAATTCGAAAAGATAGAAGAGGTGCCGCGTCTGGACATCATGACGGCCCTGAAAAAGAGTTTGCAGGCTTCGACCCGCAAACCCATGGTCAAAGCGGCCACCGCCACCAAGAAGAAAGCCGCGCTCACTTTGGTTAAGGCCAAACCCGCAGCGCGTAAGCGAAAAGTTGGATAGGATTTTCTCCCTCTCCCTTTGGGAGAGGGCCGGGGTGAGGGCCTAGTAAAGCGGAATTAAGAGAGTGCGCCGTGCTTAGCGCAACGGGGCCTCTACTGTCACACAAGAAAATCATTTACTCTCAATTTCGCTACGGCCCTCACCCAACTCTCTCCCAAAGGGAGAGGGCAAACGCCCGTCACACCGGGCTGACTGCTTTCTGAAACGCTTTTACTCCTAAGGTATTCAAGACTTCGCCGCGCCGCACCCAGCCGCGCCGGGCAATCCCAACTCCGTATCTCACGTTCTGCAGCGCGCCGGTCGAGTGCGCATCCACCGAAATCACGAATTTGATTTTTCGCTTGCGCGCTTCGCGCACCCAACGCGGTTCCATGTCCAGCCGGTAAGGATCGCCATTGATTTCAATTACGGCGCGCGACTCGGCGATCACATCCAAAATCTCTTCCATCCGGCAATCGAACGGCGGCCGCTTCTGAATCAGACGCCCGAGGGCGTGCCCCCAAATCTTGAAGACGGGTTGCCGCATCGCCGTCACGATGCGATGCGTCATCTGGTCCTCGTTCATTTTGTAGCGCGAGTGAATGCTGGCCACGATTACATCAAACTGTTCCAGAATCCAATCGGGATAATCCAGCGAACCATCCTGCAGAATGTCGGATTCGGTGCCCTTCAGGATTTTGATCTTTGTCTGCTCAGAAATTCGGTCGATCTCTTCCCACTGCTGCTGCAACTGATCGATTTTTACCCCGCCCGCATAGAAGGCCGTCGGCGAATGATCTGTAATCGTGATGTACTTCATGCCCATGGACTCAGCCGCATGAACCATTTGCTCGAGACTGTGCTTGCCGTCCGAGTAGGTCGTGTGGCAATGCACCATTCCGCGAATGTCTTCCGTCGTGATCAAGTCTTCCGGCAGCGTTCCGGCCACGGCCGCCTCAATCTCGCCCTGGTCTTCGCGCAACTCCGGCGGGACGTAACGCATTCCCAGCTGCTTGTAGATCTCAGCTTCGTTCTTTGCCCGAATATCTTTCGCCGCCCTCTTTGATTTCGAGCCGAGGGCTTTTTCAATTCCGCGGCCCGTCAATTTCAGTTTTTTCTTCGCCGCAACGGCGGCCAGCTTGTCCAGGTGCGCTTGCGATCCAGTCGCCTGAATCAAGACAGCGGGAAACTCTGCAGGCTTCACGGCAAACAGAGTCGCTCTGAATCCTTCACTCAACACAACGGAACAGTATTGAGTTGTCTCTTCATCTACCCGCATCACGAGGGGAGATTTAAGGAAGTGTGCGATCAGTTTCGCCGGTGTCTTCGCCGCGGCCACCAGAACTATCTGGGAGACACTCTCTTTGCTGCGCCGCAGTGAACCCGCGAGCTCGGCTTTTACAAATCCCGGAGCCGTCGTTAGGTATTCGAGGATTCGCTGGCCCGCGCGCGTAGCATGATGAAGATGAATTCGCTGCTCTCGATTCTTGTTCCCGGCAATCCCTTCCAGGAGTTTCTGTTCGGTCTTAGCGCCAAAGCCTTTGATCTGGCTAATCTTGCCGGCCTCAGCCGCGGCCTTTAATTGTTCCACCGTGGTGATGCCAAGCGCCTCGTGAAGCTGACCGACCTTTTTCACGCTCAGACCCGGGACCCTGGTGAGTTCGATAATCCCCGGCGGCAGCTCCGCGCGCAATTGATTTAGGAGGGGCGATTCGCCGGTGGTATAGAGTTCTTCGATCTGTTTCGCCAGCGCGTAGCCAATCCCCTTCACCTGCGTCAGCCGGTTCTGCTTGATGAGTTTGCCGAGGTCTTCACTCAGCTCGGCGACCGAGCGCGCGCCCAGCTTGTAGGCTCGGGCTTTGAAATATTCGCCGCCTTTGAGCTCGAGCAACATGCCGATCTCCTGCAGCGCGGCCGCGACCGCGAACTTGTCTGTGACTGGTTTAGCTTTTCCTGTTTGTTTAGTTACCACAGCGGTGATCCCATCAATCCGTTATCCAAGCCTTTCTGGCATACCGAGTGCTTTATCACAGATGCAAGCACCGGTGGTCAATCCAGTGAGACGAAATCCACGTTTCCGTGAGGATTCTGTAAGAATGGCGAACGAACTGCGCACTGAAGTCGAACAGGTCCCGAAAGGCAACGCCCGTAGCAAATATGTCCACAACCAATCGATCTAACCTGCTTAGACTTCTAAAACAACATGACCCGAATTGAGAGAATCTGCGCGACGGGAATCCGTCGCCTCGGGAAACCAAAGCACTTTCGTTATGAACGGGCCAACGGCTCGAAGGTGAGCCGCGACGACTTATCACGGATCGATGCCTTAAGAATCCCGCCGGCCTGGGAGGACGTGTGCATCAGCTCGAGCGCGGCTGCGGCCGTCCAGGTGGTTGGCCGCGACGCCGCGGGCCGATGGCAATACCTCTATCACGACAGCCACGTTCGGCGGCAGGACAAGAAAAAGTTTCAGCGAGTAATCGAGTTTGCTGAAAGTCTGCCGGGCATGCGAAAGACCGTCGCTTCGCATCTGCGACAGCAAGGTCTCTCGCGAGAACGAGTGATGGCTTCCGTGCTGAGAATCCTTTCGATGAGCTTCATACGTCCCGGCAGTCAGGTCTATGCCAGCGAAAATGGCAGTTATGGAATCGCAACGCTGCAGCCAAAACACGTCAAGGTCAAAGGTAACGTGATCATTCTTGATTTTCCGGGCAAGTCGCGCGTGCAGCAGCATCGTGAGCTGCGCGATCGGGCCGCGGCCCGGGTCGTAAGGGAGCTGCTAAAGAACCCCGGCCGCGAGGTGTTCAAGTTTACCAACGGCGACGGTCTCTTCGTTGACGTTAAGCGGCGCCACATCAATGCCTATATCAAAGAAGTGCTGGGACACAAATTCACCGCTAAAGATTTTCGCACGTGGGCGGGAACGCTGGTTTGCGCTTGCGCGCTGGCGCGGGTGCAGCAAGAACCCGCCGAGGGAAAGACCCAGAAGAAACGGCAATTGGTGGCGGCGGTCAAGGAAACCGCAGAAGCCCTGGGAAATACTCCGGCGGTTTGTCGCAGTTCCTACATCTGCCCTTTGATCATGAGCAGTTTTGCAAAGGGGCAAGTGATTAATGGCCACTTTGCCAGCGTCAAAGAACTAATGAGCTATCGCGGAGCCAGCCTGCATGCCGCTGAGAGATCGTTGTTACGCCTGATGAAGCAGCAAGCAAGGTAGCGCGTGAGCGCCTTCCCAGGGGACGAATTGAATGTTGGTGTCCAAAGTGAGTTGTTAGCTTGCCACGCAGACGATTTAGGACAACACGAACAGACTCACTTGTTGGTGTCTTAGTACAGACTTTAGTCGGGCTATTGCTTAACAAGAAAGCCCAACTAAAGTTGGTACTCTAAACGCCGCTAAACCAGGACACTACTAATTGAATGCGAACTTTGACGAGCAGAGTGACGCATGTTAGGTTTTAGGCGCTTTATCAACGCAGGTCAGGAGGACTCGAGTTCATAAATGAAACACATGTTATCGAAAACGAAGATCGCGCTTGTCCTGGGCGTGATGGCGCTCTTTTTAACAGCCAGCAGTTTTGCCCGCAAGGGACCACAGGATTTTATTCTTCACAACCAAACCGGCGTCGAGATTAACTCGCTTTACGTGTCGCCCCACGATTCAGATGACTGGGAAGAAGACATTCTCGGCGAGGACACGCTGCCCAATGGCAAGAGTCTCAAGATCATGTTTGACGATCGTGACAAGCATGTTCATTGGGACCTGAAAGTCACGGACAAAGACGGCAACAGTCTGGAGTGGGACGACCTCAACCTGATTGAGATCTCCGAAGTAACGCTGCACTGGGACGCGGCAAAGGGCAAAGGCTGGGCCGACCTTAAGTAGCGTTATCTGAACGGCGAAATGCCCAGTAACAATTGCACGAGTGCCTGCGGCTTTCGGGCCGCGGGCATTTTTGTGCTCACTGTCCGCCAAGCTCGCCCGTTAACCGCTTCACGATCTCGCGCGCGCCGGCAGCGTTGGGGAAATCTGGATTGATCTCGAGGGCTTTCTTGTAATGCTGCAGGGCTTTGGCCTTATCGCCTTTTCTTAGGTGGAACTCGCCCAGGCTGTCGTACAGGTTTGCTTCCTTCGGATAAAGCTCAGTGCCCACTTTGAGGATCGCAATGGCATCGTCAACCTTGCCGGCGCCCGCCAAATCGTAAGAAACATTGTTCAGTCCGCCGGCGCTGGAGATCCCATTCGGATTAATTGAAGTTGCTTTGCGCAGCGGTGCGAGGGCGCGCGCCGGCTCGTTGTTCAAGATTAGAGCGACCCCAAACATGGCATTCTGCGGCGCGGCTTCAGGATAGAGTTGGACTCCCAGCTCAGCGGCCTGGAGTCCGCGGCGCCGGTCGCCGCTGGTCAGCAACCGCCGGGTAACGCTGAAGAAGTCATCCTCCAGATTCGGATAAACTGAGGCGCCCGCGAAGTTCCGTCGCAAGGTCGTGGCCAGTTCATCGAGGTTCACGTCCGGCAGCAGCCAAAGGCTGCGAACGTACTGCGTGTTTGTCTTGTTCCATTCGGTCGCCATCTCACTCGCCAGTTTGGCGAACGCGTCGTCAAAGCGAAACTCTTTCGGGATCGTTGCATCGCTCTGACTTAACAAAATGTAGTCCTGAAAGAAGGCCAAACTGCCGAGCGCAGGATACATCTGCAGCCGGGCCGGTCCCTTCTTTTCTGCCAGACGCGCGGCCATGTAGGAACCGACTTTGGTGAAAGCCTGGTTGGCGACCGGGTGAATGCCTTCGCGAATCTTTTTCAGCGTCGCCGTCGAATCCGATTGCAAGGCTCCTGAATTAACCGACTGTTTGAAATACTCAAAGGCGCCGGCCAGTTCTGCCTGGTCAGAGACCATTGGTTTCTTAAAGTGCTCGTAGTAAGACAATCCGTAGTTAAGGGTCGGGTTCATCGCTTCAATGAAACCGCTCTTCACTTTGTCACTCGAATAAGCCTGGAAGTAGGTCGGCGCTCCGGTGAGTAGTTGAAACAATCGATCCATGTAGGCGCCTGGGTTCGAGCCTTCGAAATTGACGGCGCCGGCAATGGCAAAGTTTTGCGAGGGCAGGATGTAAAGGAGCGTCCGAGTCTCTTGTTGCCCGCCTGAGTGGACCAGAAAATAACGCCCATTAAAAGGCGTCGTCTCCCAGCCCATCGCGTAATTGGTGAGGCGGCCGGCGCGTGTTGCCATCGACGTGCTCATCACCTTCATCCCTTCGGGCGACAAGACTTTTCCTTCCATGATGCCTTTGGCAAACTTCAGTAGGTCAGGCACCGTCGATCGGGTTCCGCCACCGGCGAAACGGCTGCTGATATCGACGAATTCAGAATTGCGCACTTTGCCGTCAACCAGTTGATACCCTCGGACGCGGTTGGGAATGACCTCCAGCGGATCGTCCATTCTGGTGTCCGTCATACCGAGCGGGCCCCAAACGTTAGCCCGCATGTAATCGCCATAAGACATACCTGACGCTCCTTCAATCACGGCCCCGAGCAGGTTGTAGCCATAGGTCGAATAGCTGTAGCGCGTGCCCGGCTCAGCCACCAGATCAAAGTTTTCAAAGATAGCTATCGCTTCGCGTGTGGTCTTACGGGTTTTGATGTGCAACTCCTGCGCTACATTCTTGTAATGGCTGATTCCTCCCAGATGTCCAAGGAGCTGGCGAACAGTCACTGGCCAGGGCTTTTTCGGAAAGTAAGGAACGTAAGTCTGCACTTCTGCATCAAGATTGATCTTCCCCTTCTCGACCAACTGCATGATGGCCACGGCGGTCATCGGTTTGGTGATCGAAGCCAGCCGGTAGGCCGAGTCCGGTTTGGACGGCACTTTGTTTTCCAGGTCGGCTGAGCCATAACCCTTGACCCACACCTCATCGTTTTTCATGAAACCGATCGTCAAGCCGACAGTTCGATCCAGGGCCATCTGCTTCTGCACGAACTCTTCGAAGAGCGCCAGTTCTTTCGCGTACTGGCGAGCCGCCGGCGCGGTACTCTGGACCGTCTTCGGTTTCTGGGCCCGGACTGCGAGTTGGGTAGGAACCAGAAACTGTAGCGACACTAAGAGGACAAAGATTTTTGCGAGTCTTTTCATGGATGCCTCCGAACCGGCGGTTTAAGTGACGGCATGATAGCAGGCCTCATCATCATTGTTTAAAAACACCTGTAGACTGGCCCGAATTTAATCTAATCGGTTTTGGCGAATACGTCTTGACTCAACCTGGCAGACTAGAACGAGACTTGCGCGGCTGAATGATTAAGGACGGTTCGGAGAGCGGAAGTGTTATCCGGTTCTCTCATTAAACGAGATCAGAATCATTATTCAGAACTCATGTCGCGAAATTCTTTTTTCCTCTCATCTCCTCTGTGGTAAAAGAACCCCCGTGGACAAACTCAAGCCCCCTGATCTCGCCAGTCCGCAGTTCAAAGCTAACCCTTATCCCTTCTACGCTCGACTGCGAGCCGAGGCGCCGGTCTACCGCGCCAAACTCTTCGGCCGGCAAGTATGGCTGGTCAGTCGCTATGACGACGTGGTGGCGATGCTCAGGGATGAACGCCTGCTGAAAGACTGGCGGCCCGCGACCAAATGGCTGTTTCGATTTACGGGCCCGATAACTCGACACATGCTCAACCGCGACCCGCCCGACCATACGCGCCTGCGAGCGCTGGTGCAGAAGGCTTTTACGCCCAAGCTCATCGAGCACATGCGGGAGCGGATTCAGAACATCTGCGACGAGTTGCTGGAAGACCTCGAGACCAACGGTCGGATGGATCTGATGAACGGATACGCTCTGCCGGTGCCGCTTACGATCATCGCCGAGCTGTTAGGCATCCCGCCCGGCGACCGGCTGCGTCTTCACGCTTTTTCGCGCAGCACGATTTCGGCCTCAACGCTGTTAGGCGTTCTCCGATCTGTTCCAGACCAAAGGTTCCTGACCCGGCAACTTCGAAAGCTGGTTGAGCAACGCCGCCGCGAACCGCGGGATGATTTGATTACCGCTTTGGTCCAGGCCGAAGAGGCCGGAGACAAATTGAGCCGTGACGAAGTAGTCGCCATGATCGCCCTGCTGTTGATTGCGGGTTACGAAACTACCGTGAATCTGATTGGCAGCGGCGCGCTTGCCTTAATTCAGAACCCAGGACAGCGCGAAGTCTTTCAACGGGATCCGGCTGTTGTCGATTCCGGCATCGAAGAACTTTTGCGCTACACCAGTCCGCTGGATGTGGCTTCGCAGCGGTTTACCCGCGAGGACATGACGATTAACTCGGTTAAGATTTCCCAGGGCGAGCTGATCGTTGCGATGATCGGATCCGCAAATCACGATGAAGCTCAGTTCAGGAATCCCGAAGTTCTCGACCTCACGCGCCAACCAAATAAGCATGTCGCGTTTGGACAGGGCGCGCACTTCTGTCTAGGTGCGCCCTTAGCTCGCATGGAAGGACAAATTGCGTTGACAACTCTGTTCCGTCGCTTTCCGGATTTGCGCATCGCAGTTAAGCCGGAGGACCTGCGCTGGCGCAGAAGTCTCATCGTGCGCGGGTTGGAAGAGTTGCCGGTGGTGAGCTCTCGCGCAGCGTCTTAGTTGTCCTGTACGTTTACTCTTCTCTTTCGATACCAATAAACCGACGAACCTGAAAGGACCCCAACTTTTCGCGCCACCGGTTGCTCTCGAGAGTCGTCCGCCTCTTCGCTTCGTAGAGTTCTCGACGAAATTGGCCGGTAGGTGCGTTCTGTGCTGCGACGCATCGCCCGAATCTTGGTTTCCGGGTGCTCTAAACTCATGACGGTGATTGGAGCAGCGGGTTGCGCTGCGATCTCGGGATAGGTTTCGCCGGTCACCGCGCCGCCCAAAACTTCGGATTCCACCGGCTGCGCTTCTAATTCGAACGGCTGCTGATTTTCCCTGAGTCCGGCGACTGCGCCGCCTACCGCTCCCAGAAACATAGTGGTCACAATCGCGATCGCCAAAAACCAATAAGGTGAGATCTGCGTCCCCAAAAGTCCCCTGACAGTCCGTGGTTCAGGAAGTTTTTCCACCGGGACCGCGTGCTCTTCAGCCTCGTGCGTGAACCGAGGGGTTGCGAGCGCTCCGATTTGCGAATCGTTTTCATTCAGATTTTCCGTATTAATGCGTTCCATCTTTTCTTCTTTCCTCGGGATAAATTGGCTAAATGGAGAGTAATCTTCCTGGTAGCAAGAGCGCGGCCACAAATCCGGCAAGGCGCCACTTCTAATAATCGTCACCGGACGGAAAGACTAACGCAAGACTCGTGTGCTGGTGCATTAGCCCCGGTGATCCGGGTCCGAGCTCTCGCTCGCGGACGGCCGAGTGCACCGGGTAGCCAGTCCAATGGTAAACTGCGCCAGACTCCGCGGGAGGAAGCGTGATGAATCGAAACCCCTGGCAACTTCGTCTGTGCGTTTTGGTGGCTGCGCTCATTTTTATTTCCGCTTCATTTCTTTCCGCCCAGGATGCGCCCTCGGGCGGAAAGACTACTTCGACCAAACCGAACAACTCATCCGCAACAACCCCCAGTAACTCGACCGCAAAACCTGCGGCGAAGAGCCCGAGTAAAAGTTCGCCGGCGCGAAATACGTCGACCCGCGCCACGCAGGGTGCGCCAGAGTCCATCGAGGGAAAATGGTGGACCAGCGGCAATGACTTTGGCGCTTCGGAAGTTATCTTCAGCCAGAACGGCGCAAGCGTTACGGCGGTGATCCATTACGCAGACGGCCGCAACGGCTCGCTCACCGGAACCATGTCGGGCAAGCGGCTGCAGCATAGTTGGACAAACTCGAGTGGTGAGGCGGGCTCAGGCTGGCTTGAGCTGAGCTGGAATAATTTTCTGGGCGGGCCCTGGCACAATCAGAAAGTCCGGGATGGTTCATGGACGCTGATGCGGGTCGAGGGCAAATGGTGTTTCGGTGGCAGCCGTAGCCGCATTCGCACGGTTACGCACAACGCACAGGGCGAAATGTTGAGCGTGACCGAAGACGGCTCGCGCGACGGAGGACGTCTCGAGGGTCCGTATTTGTTTCTCGAGTCTGACATGTCGACCATCAAAGGAGCGATGAATTTCCGATCTAATCGAGTGGAATGGTCCACCGGCTTTTTCTGGACCTGGTGCGGACGGAACTGACCAGAGTCGCATTTGAAATGAAAACTGTCGGCATCATCGGCGGCGTCGGGCCAGACTCAACGATCGACTACTACCGTTTGATTTTTGAAGTGTATCGCGAACGCCAGAGTGGCGCGGGCGTCCAGCCCGTGAACCAAGCCGTGGAGGATGCTCCCTCAATCATCATCAACAGCGTGAATGTGAACCGCCTGATAGCCTGGATGAACGCGGGCGATCTCGCTTCCGTAACCGACTATCTCGCGCACGCGTTGGAGCGCCTGGCGCGCGCCGGCGTTGATTTCGCAGTAATCGCTGCCAACACTCCTCACATCGTTTTTGACGAGCTGCAGAAACGCTCGCCCGTCCCGCTGCTCAGTATTGTTGAAGCGACCCGTGACGACGTCCGGCAACGCGGCATGAAGCGGGTCGCGTTGTTAGGAACTCGGTTTACCATGCAGGCTCAGTTCTATCCGGAGGTCTTTGCCCGCGAGGGCCTGACGATTGTCGTTCCTAATCCGGAAGAACAATCTTACATTCACGAAAAATATCTGGGCGAGCTGCTGAAGGGAGTTTTCCTGCCTGAGACTCGCGAAGGCCTGCTCGAAATCGTGGATCTATTACGAGAGCGCGAACAAATCGAAGGCGTGATCCTGGGCGGAACGGAACTGCCCCTGATTCTCCGCGCGGAAGCGCACCACGGAGTTCCCTTCCTGGATACCACCAGGATTCATGTCGAGCGGATCGTCGCCTCGCTGCTCTCTTAAATGGTAAAATCCCGGTCTCGCTCCCCGGATTTGTAAGGTCCTGTGGTTAGCCGCAACTACCAGACGCTGGAGTATTCTTAATGACGTTAAGTAAAGTCCGTCTAGTATTCCGCTGTTTCTGCCTCACCGCCCTGATCGTTTTTACAGCCGGTGCAGCCAAAGCGCAGCAGGGACGCCCGCCACAGCCCTCTGACGATGTCCTGCGAATTAATGCCGATCTGGTCCAGACGGCGATAACAGTGGTCGACAAGAAAGGTAACTTTGTCGACGGTCTCGATCGCGCTCAGTTTGAATTGCGGGTCGATGGGCAGCCGCGCCCAATCAGTTTCTTTGAACGGGTGACCGCCGGCAGCGAGCGCGAAGCACAACTGACGGCGAAAAACGATGGGAGCGTGGCTGCGCCGACAACCAGAAACGCCACTGTTCGCGGCCGCACAATTGTTTTCTTTATCGACGACATGCACCTCTCGGCTGACAGCCTGCATAGAACGCGGGAGATGCTGCGCAAGTTTCTCGTCAGTGAAATGACTTCAAGGGATTCGGTAGCCATCGTCTCTGCCAGCGGCCAGCTGGGGTTCCTGCAACAGTTCACTAACAACAAGGTAGTTCTCAGCGCAGCTATCGATCGCCTTACGCTTCGGCAGTACGAAGTTCGCGGTTACGGAACCGGCAGTACCAGGATGAGAGAGTTCGATGCGCTCGTCATAGATAGCGGCTCAAGAGCGAATAACGAAGTGCTTAGCTATTACATCGGAGAGTGCATCAAGCAATCGGGCTACCCCTCCACGGTTACGGTCATGAAAAAGGCGGTTGCCGCAACGTGCGAAACTCAGGTCCGCAATAGTGCGCGCGCGATCCTCATGCAGGCCGGCACTCTCACCCAAAACATGTATGCGTCGCTCGAATCGCTAATGCGATCCTCGGCGCGAGTTCCGGGACGCAAGCTCGCCTTTTTTATTTCCGACGGTTTTCTATTGGACGCGGGGCCGCATGGACCGGGCCTGCGAGGCAAACTCGAAAGCATCATCGACGCGGCGCAACGGGCCGGAGTCGTCGTTTACACTATCGATTCCCGAGGCCTGACTAACGACAACGTCGACGTGCGACAAGGAAGTGCGCGGCTCGATGTGGGCGCGCCAGTTGGTGAAGTGGCAGCGTTTCAGGATGCCATGCATGCGCTGGCCGGAGATACCGGAGGGCGCGCGCTCCGCAACCAGAATTACTTTGATCGCTGGGTGGAAAAAGTTCTGGATGAAACTTCCAACTACTATCTGCTGGCTTGGCGTCCGGACAAGGAAGAAGAAAGAACATTCAAGTTCCGCAAAGTACGGGTGACTATCGCCGGCCATCCTGAACTAACTGTGCGAGCGCCACGTGGGTATGTCCCGGGCCCGGCCGCCGCGGCGCCAACCGATACCGTCTCTGCGACGATAAAAGCATCCACAAACCAGACTGCAAACGGGCCGGAAGCCGATCTCCGTGATGCCCTCGGTGATTATTACCCCAACAACTCTTTGCCGACGCGGCTCTCGCTTACGTACATAAACACCCCGAAAAATGAAAACGTCCTGACTTCATCAATGCAGGTTGCCAGCGGCAGCCTCTACTATGGCAATGACGGCAGCCAACCGGCCACGATTAGAGTTGCGGGCGTTATTTTGAACGACCAGGGAAAGATTGCGTCGAGTTTCCGGAATCAACTGAACGTGAAGCCCGTGGCTGCGGGACGGAAGGATGCTTCGGGAATCTTTTACAACGAGCATACTCCGATGGCGCCCGGCATCTATCAGGTGCGCGTGGCCGCTCGTGACGAAAAGAGCGGACGCGTCGGCAGCGCCCTGCAGTGGGTGGTAATTCCGGATCTAAGCACTCATAAACTGACATTGAGCAGTTTGATGCTGGGCGGTCAGCTGCTTGAGACCGGCAGCCGCAAAGAAGGCGACGCTCAAGTCCAGTTCAGCGTGGATCACCGTTTCCCGCGCACCGCGGTTCTGGAAGTCTGGCTTTTTATCTATAACGCTAAACGCGACGCGTCCGGCGCTCCCAGCCTGACCGTGCAAACAGTGGTCGAACGTGACGGAAGAACGGTCTTGTCAGCTCCCCAACGCAGGTTATCCAACGGCGCTCCCGACCCGGAACGCATTGGCCTTGGCGAAAAGCTCGCGCTCAAGAGCCTGGCTCCCGGCAGATACGATCTCCGGGTGATCATCACCGACACTATAGCTGGAACCAGCGTTACTCAGAGTACTGATTTCGAAGTTCAGTAAATAGCAATCCTGGGGAGCGGTTTTAGCGCTCAGGCGGACAGGGTGTCCGCGCTTCCAGAAACAAAACTTCGTGATCTGGCGGTGCAGCTTCTGAGTTCATGTCGATCGAATAGTCGCCGAATAGCTCACAGTGATAAGATACCGAACTCGGCTCCCCTGAAATCGAGTAACGTCTGAATGGTCAGGCGCGACTGGCCCGTTTTGAAGCCCCTGAACACCACTCCAAGCGCCAATGAGTACACGTATGAAGCGTAATAGATTGCCGGAACTGCGTCATCTAATCGCATTTTTCTGCCTCACTGCCTTTATCTTTTGCACGCCGGAAGCGGCGAGCGCCCAGCAGCAGCGCCCGCAGCAACCGTCCGACGATGTCCTGCGCATCAACACCGACCTGGTCCAGACCGCCGTAACTGTGTTGGACAAGAAGGGTAAGTTTGTCGAAGGTCTCGATCGTGCCCAGTTCGAATTGCACGTCGATGGCCAATCGCGCCCGATCAGTTTCTTTGAACGAGTAACTGCCGGTAGTGAGCGCGAAGCACAACTGACTGCGAAGGGCGATCCTAATGCCCCGGCTACCACTCCGCGCGCCACCGTGCGCGGCCGCACAATCATATTCTTCATCGACGATATGCACCTCTCGGCTGACAGCCTGAATCGAACGCGGGAGATGTTGCGCAACTTTCTCGTCAAAGAGATGGGCTCCAGAGATTGGGTAGCTATCGTTTCCGCCAGCGGCCAGCTTGGATTTCTGCAACAGTTTACTGACAACAAAGAGGTCCTCAGCGCTGCTATCGAGCGCCTCTCTCCGCGGCAGTATGAAGTTCGTGGTTACGGAACCGGCAGTACCAGGATGAGCGATTTTGACGCGCTCATCATCGATGGCACTTCAGTCAGCAGAGCACAGAGCCCGTTGCTTAGCTATTATATCGGGGAGTGCGTCAAGCAATCGTCCTCACCCAGGCTGGTTCCGGTTGCCAGGGCGGCTATTGCAGCCACGTGCGAAACTCAGGTCCGCAATAGTGCGCGCGCGATTCTCATTCAGGCCGGCACCATCACCCAAAACATGTATGCATCGCTCGAATCGCTGATGCGATCGTCGGCCCGAGCGACGGGACGCAAGCTCGCCTTCTTCATCTCGGACGGCTTTCTATTGGACGCGGGGCCGCATGCGCCGGATCTACGAGGCAAACTCGAGAGCATCATCGACGCGGCGCAACGGGCCGGAGTCGTCGTTTACACAATCGATTCGCGGGGCCTGGTTAACCCGGACATCGACGTGCGACAAGGAAGTGCGCGGCTCGATATAGGCGGTCCAGTGGGTGAAATGGAAGCGCATCAGGATGCGATGCATGCGCTCGCCGGAGATACCGGAGGGCGCGCGCTCCGCAATCAGAATTACTTTGATCGCTGGGTGGAAAAAGTTCTGGATGAAACTTCCAACTACTATCTACTGGCGTGGCGTCCCGATAAGGACGAAGAGCGGACGCCCAAGTTCCGCAAAGTCCAGGTCACTATCGCAGGTCACCCTGAATTAACGGTGCGAGCCCCACGCGGCTACGTCCCGGGGTCAACCACTCCGGCACAACCTGAGACCGCGGTCGCTACCCTAAAAACATCTACAAACCAGACTGCAAAAGGGCCTGAAGCCGATCTCCGTGACGCGCTCGGCGATTTTTATCCCAACAACTCTTTGCCGACCTGGCTTTCGCTAACTTATTTGAATACACCCAAAAACGAAACCGTCCTTACTTCGTCAATTCAGGTTTCCAGCGGCAGCCTCGACTATGGCAACGACGGACAACAACCGGCCACTATCAGGGTCGCGGGCGTGATTCTGAACGATAAGGGCAAGATCGTCTCGAGCTTTAAGAATCAACTGAACATAAAGCCGGTGGCGGCGGGGCAGTTCGACGCCTCGGGAGTCATTTACAACGAGCATACGCCGATGGCGCCGGGCATCTACCAGGTGCGCGTAGCCGCCCGTGATGAAAAGAGCGGACGTCTCGGCAGCGCTTTGCAATGGGTGGTAATTCCGGACCTGAAGAACCATAAGCTGACGGTCAGCAGTCTGTTGCTGGGTGGCCAGGTCATCGAGAGCGCAGCTAAAAGAGATGGTGACCCTCAAGTGCAGTTCAGCGTCGACCGTCGTTTCCCGCGCGCTGCTCGATTGGGAGTGTGGCTCTTTATTTACAACGCGATGCGCGACGCGGCCGGGGCTCCTAATCTTACTGTGCAGACGATGGTGGAACGCGATGGCAGCGTGGTCATGACAAGTCCTCAGCGAAAGTTATCCAACGCGGCGCCCGACCCGGAGCGAATCGCTTTTGGCGAACAGCTGTCAATGAAAAACCTGGCGCCCGGCAGATACGATCTCCGCGTCACCATTACCGACACCATCGCAGGAACCAGCGTGTCTCAAAGCACGGACTTTGAAGTTCAATAAGTTCGGGACCTGGCAACAGAAATCTGGAGTGCGCTGACTTGTCAGCGCTTTAGAAAGCGGCGACTAGTCGCCGCACTCCAAAATTCTATGAGCCATAGTCTTACGATGCCGAAGTATCCACCTCCACGCGCGCTCATCACATTTCTCAAACCGTACGATCGCGAAGTTAAGGAGCTGGCGCTACAACTGCGCGCCTTGCTGCTCGAAGAGATTGCGCCCTGCTATGAAAACATTTACGACGCCTACAGCGCAGTAGCGATTGGATACGGAACCAGCGAGCGCCTCGGCGACGGCATCTTTCACATCGCGGTTTATTCGAAAGGCGCAAATCTGGGATTCAACAACGGAGCGACCCTGGCCGACCCGAAAGGAATCCTGGAAGGAAAAGGCAATAGGATTCGGCATATCAAGATTCGCACCCCTGCCGATCTCAAACGTCCTGAACTGCGCGCCTACATTCGCCGCGCGCACAAACAAGCTCTGGCCGATGCCCGCAAACTGGGCGAACCGGCTGCGCCAAGACCGAAAGGCGTGACCTCAACCGTCAAGGCAATCTATCGAAAGAAGCGCCGGCCAACTCGTATCCCCGGCGAGAACAAGGCATAATTTGCTGGCCTGGATCATCCTCTTGTCTTCATTCAGTGTGAGGACTGGCTGACTCGTTAGTCACGCAAGATACTAAGCTGCCGAAAACCTCGCAGTTTGATTAAGGAGCATGAGATGGATTCAAACAAATCCTTTTGGGCCACCCTTCCCGGGATATTGACTGCAATAGGTGGAACTATCGGTGCGTCAGCCGCACTGATTACCGCTCTCTACACGGTCGGAGTCCTCGGCTCGAAGACAACAACCACCCCAGTACCGATTCCTTCGCCATCGCAGGCGCAACCGCAGTCGCCGACTCAGTCTCAATCACAATCGCCGACGTCGTCTCAGGTCGCAACGCCCGTTGATAATCCCTCGCCCGCCGCACCGGGGAATCAAGCGACGCGCTGCACCAAACCGACGACGCCGGTGCTCCTGGATCCGGGTGACAATACGGTAATGCCGAACCACCACTACGGTGAGGGAAACCCCTGGAAGTTCCACTGGCTGGCTTCGTCCTGCGACCTGGGCGCAATTCAAGGATATCGAATAGTAGTCACGGCGGCCGGCGCGACCGTGCCGGCCATCGACCACTTTGTGAAGGAGACGGAATACACCGGGGACCTGTCAGGAACAATAAGCGCCTCGAACTGGACCTGGAAGGTCCGGGCGGTGGACGATCGAAATCAACTTAGCGACTGGAGCGAGGAACGAAAATTTTTCGTCGGTCCGTGGAAATGAAGAGCGTTGCAATGGTAACCGATCCTAACTACTGCGTGCGCAGAACAATCACAGTTGCAAGTCTGCTCTTGCTGCTCACTACCGTAACCGTGCGCGCGCAGAAATACACCACGCCGGATGGCAAGTTGCGAGTCGCACTCGTCAAACAACCTTTCTCACCGACCGGCACTTCGGCGGGTCCCAACACGATGGCCAATGGCGGGATTCAACTGATTCTGGCCGGCATGCAGACAGCCGTGCGCGTGCAGGAAGTCCGATTGACTCCTGAGGAAGCGACTGAGTATGGAGCGTGGAAGAAGTTGGGCATGGCGCTGGGTCACTTCTCTGACCTCGTGGCGCAAAACGAACGTGATGGGTACTTCACCGTAGGCTTGCTGGCAACCTGTCCGTCGATGCCGGGGCTCGTCGCTGGTCTTCAGCATTCAGGGCCGACCCGCAAGCCACTCCGGATTGGGATGCTCTGGCTCGATGCCCATCCGGATTTCAATACGCCCGAAACTACGCGAAGCGGATCTCTGGGCGGCATGCCCGTCGCAGTTGCGACGGGACGTGCGCTGCGTCGCATGCGCCTCGATGCCCATCTTGAACCACCGCTTTCGGATCGCCACATCGTCATGGGTGGGGTTCGCTTGGTCGATCCGCTCGAGCAAGATCTCTTAAACGAGTCTCAAATCCAGCAAGTGAGTGTCGACGATCTGCGCAACATGACCCCGGCGGTTTTCGCTCAACTCGATCGGCTTAGTAAACTTACTGACAAAATCTACATTCACATCGACATGGATGTGCTTGATCCCCGAGAAGTCATGGGACATGGGAACAAAGTACCCAACGGCCCATCGAGCGAAGAATTGGCCCGGTTGTTTGAAGAAATATTCAAGCGCTACCCATCGGCTTCAGCCATCGGCTTTGCGACGATTCCGAGCACTGACGAAGGCGGGCTCTCAATCGCCGCACTAAATCGCATGATTGCCGGCGCGATTAAAGGACTGAAGGCCCGCGAGAGTCGGCGTTAGTCAATTCACAAAACCACCTAAGGAGAACCTGTTCATGTTCGGGAGGCGACGAATGCTTTCGGGATCATCGCTAGCTTCAATCGCGGTGTTTTTTTGCCTGCTAATGATTCCAGCAGCATCCGCGCAAACATATGACCCGAATCTCTATTCCGGTTTGCGCTGGCGGATGATTGGTCCCTTTCGCGCCGGGCGGGTCAATGCGGCCAGCGGCGTCGTGGGACAGCCGGACACTTTCTATTTCGGATCGGTCGGCGGCGGAGTTTGGAAAACGAACAATGCGGGACGCACTTGGTCACCCATTTTTGACTCGCAGAATGTGGCCTCAATCGGGGCGATCGGATTGGCCCCGTCGAACCAAAACATCATTTATGTGGGCACCGGCGAGGCGGACATGCGCGACTCGATCCAGTTCGGCGACGGCATGTACAAATCCGCCGACGCGGGCAAGACCTGGAAACACGTTGGTCTCGAGGCGACGCGGCAGATTGGCCGCGTCATCGTCGATCCAAAGAATCCCAACATCGTCTTCGTCGCCGCTTTGGGACATGTCTATGGTCCAAGCCCGGACCGTGGCGTATATCGCTCGCGCGACGGCGGCGCTAGCTGGCAGAAAGTTCTCTTCAAAAATGAAGACGTCGGGGCCATCGACCTCGCGTTCGATCCGGTCAATTCGCAAATCGTTTACGCCACGCTTTGGAACGTTCGGCGGCCGCCCTGGTTTATTTACGCACCGGCAAACGGCCCGGGAGCCGGCATTTTCAAATCCGTCGATGGCGGTAGCACCTGGAAGGAAATCTCGGAAGGGATTCCTTTAGAGAATCGTGGTCACATCGGGATCGCCATCGCCCCCACGAATCGCAATCGCGTCTATGCCATCGTCGATGCGAAGGAAGGCGGGCTGTATGTTTCGAACGACGCGGGGAAAACGTGGACACGGAGCTCTTCCGAAAGTCGTCTGTGGGGACGGGGCTGGTATTTTTGCAAAGTCACCGTCGATCCAAAGAACGCCGACGTCGTCTATGTGATGAACACTTCGATGTATCGATCGACTGACGCCGGAAAATCATGGACGGCGATCAAAGGCGCGCCCGGCGGTGACGACTATCATCAACTCTGGATTAATCCCGACGATCCCAAACGAATGATTGTGGCTTCAGATCAAGGAGCCGTCGTTACCGTCGATGGCGCCGCTACCTGGAGCTCGTGGTACAACCAGCCCACGGCGCAGATTTATCACGTGGCCGCCGATTATCGCTTTCCATATTGGATTACCGGCGCCCAGCAGGACAGCGGCGCGGTCGGCTCGCCTTCGCACAGCATTCATTCCGAGATCTCAAATCGCGATTGGGAAGGATTGTGCTCGGGAGGCGAATCCGGCTACACCGCGCCTGACCCTCTCCATCCCGAAATTCTTTTTGGCGGCACGGTTTCGCGCTGCAACGTTCTGACCGGAGAGACCAAAAACGTCTCGCCTGAGCGCGGCGCCACACCGAATCAATTTCGGCACGCGTGGACACAGCCGCTGGTCTTCTCGCGCGCCGATCCGCGCGCGCTCTATTACGCCAATCAGTTTCTTTACAAGACCAGCAACGGCGGCGAGAGCTGGACACAGATCAGTCAGGACATGACGCGTGAGGATCCCGGCGTGCCGGCGAACCTGAATGCCGCCGCCGCGGCAGACGCGCCGCCCGACAAACGCCGCGGAGTCATCTACACAATCGCGCCCTCGCCGCTGCGCGCGCCTTTGATCTGGATTGGCACCGACGACGGCTTAATTCATCTGACCAATGATGACGGGAAGACCTGGCAGAACGTCACTCCGCCCGGGCTCAGCTCCTGGAGCAAGGTCACGATGATCGAAGCTTCGCACACGGACGTAAACGAAGCTTACGCCGCCGTTGAGCGGCATCAGCTCCAGGATTACGAACCGCACATCTTTCGCACGCGCGATGCGGGTAAAACCTGGACTGAGATTGTGAGCGGCCTGCCGGCAGGCGTTTACGTGCAAACTGTGAAGGAGGATCCACAGCGACGCGGACTACTCTTCGCAGGGACTGAGCGCGCGGTGTTCGTCTCGTTTGACGACGGCGATCACTGGCAGACGCTCCAGCTTAATCTGCCCGCCGCCTCGATGCGCGATCTCGCGATTCATGACGATGACTTGATCGTGGCGACGCACGGGCGCGGCTTCTGGGTGTTGGATAACATCACTGCACTCCGCCAGCTTAACCGCGAAGTGGCCGGCCCTTCCGCGTATCTGTTCCAGCCAGCCGATGCTTTCAATCTCCCCCAGTCGAGCGACAACGGGACACCGATGCCACGTGATGAACCTTTAGCTGAGAACCCGCCTTACGGCGCCATGATCGATTACTACTTGAAGGCGAACGTTACCGGGCCATTGACCCTCGAGATTCTCGACCCGTCAGGCGAAGTGGTCCGGCGTTACTCGAGCGAGGACAAGACCCCGCCCGTCAATCCGGATACGCTAAGTATTCCCGCGTTCTGGGTGCGCCCGTCAGTGCCACTCTCGACTGCCGGCGGAATGCACCGCTGGATTTGGGATCTGCGTCCAACGCCGCCGGCGCGAACCGGTGGCGCAGGTGGAGGCGGTGGTTTTGGCCGCGGCGCGGCCAACGTCCTGCCGGGAGCGTACACGGTAAGGTTGACGGCCGAGGGTAAGACCTACACGCAACCGCTTCAGGTCAGGATGGATCCGCGGAGCAAATAGCAATGCAATTCAGTTTTCGTGTCGGCGTCCAGGAACCGCACCAGGTCGACTTTTCGTTCGATCAATTTATCGGCAACCTGGAGATTCGCGTTGACGGCCAGCCCGTAGTGAAGGACTTTCGTATGTTCTCGCTCAGTCTAACCAAGCGGTACGAGTTCACCGTAGGGCAGGCTGAGCAACATCACGTGGCCATTGTAATGAAGAGAAAGCTGTTTCTCGCCGGTATCCGGCCGATGAAATACCGCATCTTTATTGACAGTCAACTGGTGCAAACTTACGAAGGACAATAGGGTGAGGAGTTGGTCTTGGGGCTTTGGTCTTTGGTCTTAGTCTTGAGCTTTTGGGCTTTGGTTTATGAGACCTTTGAGCCAGGAAGCGAGGAGGGGCGGAAAAAGCCAAAGACCTAAGACCAAAGACCCAGGACCAAAGTTTCTGAGTAGCGTACAATTCCCGCCATGACCAAGTATCTGGACCTGGAAACCTGGGTTCGTCGTGACCACTTTGAATTCTACAAGGGCTTTGACAAGCCGTATTTCAACGTCTGCGTGCAGCTCGATATCACCCGGCTTTTGTCCTGGCTTAGAGAAAATACTCCGCCCGAATCAAAGCCTAACGTAACGTTGGCATATCACTATTTCGCCCTGCGCATCGCTAACGAGTTAGAGCCGTTTCGCTATCGGGTTCACGATGGCAAAGTGGTTGTGCATCCGATCATACATGCGGGCACGACGGTGCTGGTGCCGAATGGAACCTTTACGCTCGCGTATTTTGACTACCACCAGGATTTTGCGACCTTCATCGCCGGGGCCCGTAGCGCTGTTGAGCAGGCCCTGGTAGATCAAAAATTTCTGCCGCGCCGGGAACACGACGCGCGAATTTATTTCACAACCCTACCGTGGATCGCCTTCACCAGTTTTTCGCACGCGCGCATCTGGGGGAAAGAGGATTCCGTGCCCAGGATTGCCTTCGGCAAGTTTACCCAACAAGGCGAGCGCACGATTTTGCCTTTCTCGGTCGAGGTCCATCATGCCCTGGTTGACGGTTCGGACGTGGGGCGATACCTGACAAGACTGGAAGAAGCCCTGGCTAAGCCTGAGAAGTTCATCTCATAACGATTTGCTTTCCAGCATCGGTTCGTGTTGTTTCGTGTAATTTCGTGGATCGTGTGCTTAGGATGCCCAGGCATTCGATCCACGAAATCACACTAAGCTACACGAAAAACACTCAGTAAGAGTTCTTCGTGCAAAGTTCAGTCCGAACACGCTGGACGTTAGCGCCTTTCCGGCGCTCGGATCTCGATACGCTTGGATCCGGGTAAACCCCCGGCCGATTAATCCGAATTGCATCAGTGCTCGCGCACCACGCCCAAAGCCCGACCCCGTGCTAAAATAATCCCGCGTCTCAGAAGCGGCTTTGACTGTCATGCCTTTTTCAAACAACGGTGATTTCGAACAACTGGTTGAGCAGATCACAGATGTGATTTACGCCCGGCTTAACGGCGAAGCGCTCGATCAGGCCAAAATGTGCGGTTGCACTTCCGAGTGCTTTCATCGTTGCCCTGAGCGCATGCACCGTGTGGTCGACGCCGGCGCAGCCAGAATCGGGCTTGTGCTGGGGCAGACGGCCTCAGCCCGCGACTGGGCCAGCCTGATCGATCACACGCTCTTGAAGCCTGATGCTACTGAAAGCGAAATCAAACGTCTGTGCGAAGAAGCTGCCCAATATCACTTCGCTTCAGTCTGCGTGAACCCGACCTGGGTCCGTGCTTCTTCATGTCATTTGCAGGGCAGTGGCGTGCCTGTCTGCACGGTCATCGGATTTCCGCTGGGCGCGACCCTGGCGGACGTGAAAGCCTATGAAGCGCGGCGCGCGATCATGGATGGCGCTCGCGAAGTCGACATGGTGATTAACGTGGGAGCGCTGAAGAGTGGCGACGACTGTCTGGTAGAACACGATATTCATGCGGTCGTCGAAGTGGCGCACGAATACGGCGTCACCTGCAAAGTAATCATCGAAACCGCGCTCTTAACCGACGACGAGAAAGTGCGTGCCTGTCAGGCGGCCCGGAGCGCCGGCGCCGATTTCGTCAAAACCTCGACCGGGTTTTCGAAAGGCGGAGCTACAGTGGCCGACATCGCCCTGATGCGGCGAGTAGTCGGACCGGAACTTGGTGTCAAAGCCTCCGGCGGCGTAAAGAGCATGGCCGACGCGCGCGCCATGGTCGAAGCCGGCGCTACTCGCATCGGCGCCAGCGTCGGCGTCAAGATCGCCCAGGAAGCCGCCGGCTCGCGAAGCAACGGCAGCGCTTCACCAGCATATTGACTTGCTCCGGTCGGTCTTTGAGTATTCGGAATTGCGAAGCGGAAATTGGAAAATGAAAATCGCAAATTGAAGTATCGACATTCAAGGCCGAACCGCGCGCAGCAATTTGGACTTTGCAATTTTCGATTTGCAGTTTTCGCGCTCTGTTTATGTTTGATTGGCTCCGTTTTCGTACCAGTCCCTGCGCAGTCTCCCGAGCAGGATATCGACGTCATCCGCACTGAGACCGACCTCACCAATCTACTCTTCACCGTCACCGACAAGAACAATCGCTATATCACCACCATTAAGCAGACCGATCTGCGCGTGCTCGAAGACGGAGTGCCGCAAACACTCTTCACCTTTCAGCGCGAGACTGATCGGCCCCTGGCGATCGCCTTTCTGATTGACGTGAGTGGTTCGGAAGAGCGGACCCTGCCCGATGAAAAGGCGGCCGCGCGCACTTTTATTGAAAACGTGATTCGGTCGAACAAAGATCAGGTCGCGATAATTCCGTTCGAAGGCTACGCGCACCTGGAGCAGCCGCTGACGCGTGACATGCTCGCGATTTACCGCGCGCTGGAGCGGGTTGAGGTTGCTTATCCGGCTTATATGGGATCAGCTCCGCCCATGAGCGGCATTGCCTCCGGTCCGGGTACCGTAGCCCCTCCGGGGGAAGGGTCGACGGCAATCTGGGATTCAATATTCTTGACCTGCCGGAGCGTATTAGCCCGCAGCCCAGGCCAACGGAGGCGAGCAATCATTCTTTTGACCGACGGCCAGGACAGCAGCAGCCGCGTGGAACGGGCCAGCGCGATCAATCAGGCAATCGCGATAGATGCGGTTATCTACGCAATTGGGATCGGAGATAGTAAGTATGCCGGCGTGGACAAAGGCGCGCTGCGAGAGGTGGCCGAACGCACCGGCGGGCGCGCGTTCTTTCCCAAAAAGCAGGACGATTTGCGAGTCGCGTTTGCCGAGATCGAACAGGAACTGCGTTCGCAGTATCTCCTGGCGTACACCTCAACCAACAAGAACCGCGACGGCGCCTATCGAAAGATGATTTTGGAAATTACTAATCCGGAATTGGTGAAAGAGAAATTGAAGCTGCGTTACCGGCCCGGATATTTTGCCAAGCGAGGCGGGTGACGAACGCTCCGTGGGTGCGAGTGGCATTCAAAGACAAGAAAATCAGTTCGGGACGCGCCGCTGTAAGCCCTCACCCTAACCCTCTCCCAGTGGGAGAGGGAAAAAGACAGATAAGCACCTCACGCCCCGTTTTTCTGCAGGACAAAACTCAAATAGCGCGAAGAGCCACTTGCAAAGCTATGGTAGGTGCTCGTGCCTTTCATGGCCGCAAACTCCGCCATCCTCCCGCGCAACAGCCGGGGGCACCTTAGCTCGATCAGTTTTGCCTTTCGATCATTATCCAGATCCAGCGCCTTGACCACATTGGCTGTGATATCGGTTTGGTTCACCAGGGTCAGGCCCGCTTCCTTGAGTTGTTTTTGCAGGCGCTCAACCTTGCCTCGATCACGATGATCTGAAAAAAGAAAATAGCCGCCGGGTCGCAAGACGCGATGCACTTCCCCGAGAAACTTTTCCATCGAGCCATAGCAGTGTGACGACTCCAGGTTAACCACTGCATCTGCTGTCGCATCGCCCAATGGGAGATTTTCGGCGTCGCCCTGAGTAAAAGAGAGTCCTTCAGTGTCATAGTGGGTGTTGCAAAAGTCGACGGCCTTATCTGACAGATCGATGCCGCGCATCGAGCTCGGTTTCAGATAACGGGCGATATAAGAAGCGCCACCGCCGCGGCCTGAGCCCACTTCAACAACTTCTTTCCCTTTCAGGTCAACCGCGGCCGCGACGTGATGGTAAAGCTGTATGCAGTAGCGGTTGTCACGCTCGCCTTCGTTCAGCGCCAGACCATTCGTGCTCGGATCAAGGCTGGCGTAACCGTAGTTCATGAAGGTGATCTCGCGCTGCCGGTCGATCACGACCAGCATCTGGTACCAGAAGCGAATCATTGCGCGGCTCAGACGCGGAGAGATCCGCATGGCAAACTCAAAAATTTTGGTGAGCATAGGGTCTTATTCTAAACGCTACGCGGTTTTTCAATAAACCGACTAATCAACAATCTTCTTCTCAATCCGCGGGTCCGGCACCAGCCACATCGCCGCCACACTCATGTACAGCGCAAACGCTAACCATGGACGGTAAAAGGCCAAAGGGATCGCCGCCAGGTAAATTACCATCGATACTTTGCCTTTGAAATCCCGCCCGAGCGCAATCCCTATTACCGAAGTTCTGCCATGTAGCGACACCAGCACGTGCGCCAGAATGAAATAAGCGATGGCCGCACAAAACAATACCGCGCCATAGAGCGCCACCGGCCAGGCCGCGAAATGGTTCTCGCCCATCCAGCCGGTCACGAACGGAACCAGCGACAGCCAGAAAAGCAAATGCAGATTCGCCCACAAGACCCGGCCATCGACCTGTTTGACCGCCTGTAGCAGATGATGATGATTGTTCCAGTAAATCCCGAGATAAATAAAACTGAGCACGTAACTGAGAAAAACCGGAGCCAGGGGAACCAGTGCCCTCCAACCGGCTTCATGCGGAATTTTCAACTCCAGCACCATGATGGTGATGATGATCGCGATGACTCCATCGCTAAACGCTTCCAAACGGGTCTTGGTCATTTCAGAGGATAGTTGTTACAGCTCTCACCTTGTCTGCAGCTCATCTTTTTATTGAATCCAGCGTGCGGGTAGTTTGATCCGTGACGCTCGACCCCGCCTCCGCAAACTCCGTAGTCCGCGCGGCTGGCAGCTCGGCCCTAACGGATTCCTTCAACTGGGCGGTTCCCGCGCCCTGGTTACCAGGCTGTTTCGATCGTAACAACAGATAGGCAAGCAACGCATCCACTAAGACGAACGAAAGAAACGTGGCCGCGCTAAAACCGGCAATCAAGCCACTGCTGAAGTGAACCACTTCCTTCATGATGACCATCAGTGCAACCACTGCGCACAAGCCTACGGTAGTAACCGCAACGATGCCCCACACCAGAGAGTCGGGAGATCCTGCTGACGTGTTGGCGATTGCGCTCTCTTCTTTGCGCAGGTCCGCGCCGCAACGGTTGCAGTAGCTCAAACCCGTTGGAATGGCCGAACCGCAAGACGAGCAGTACATTTTGTTCACCTCTCTGATGACATACGACCCGGTAAGGTCATAGTTGCGCTTATTAGTTCACCCGAACTCTTTTCTCATCGGCGCCAACCCAATCGTGACGCCATCGCCCACCTCAAGTTCGACGCGATCATCTCCCCGGTACCCGCACGCCTCATACAATTTGATTCCCGGCAGTGTAGACATCAACTCGAGAGATTGAAAGCCGGCGGATTTAGCTTCGGCTTCACATCTTTCCAAAATAGCGCGCGCGATTCCTTTCCGCGCATGTTCGGGATGAATGAAGAAGGCGCGAATCTTTGCGGCCTCGGTTTTGGGATCGAGTTCGCCGGCGTCGCGGCTGGCGTACTGGTCGCCGCCAAACAGGGTCTTGTGCTTGCTCCACCCACCACACCCAATCAATTCGCCGTCATTATCGGCGACGAAATAGGTCCCATCAAGAATGAGATTTGTATCGACCCCAAAAACCGTCTTGATGGCGCCTTCGATTTGCGGTTCGGAATAATCCGCTCGACTGAGGCCGCGGGCGGATTCAGCAATGAGTCGCTGGATCGCCGCGCGATCAGAGAGAGTAGCTTTGCGGATGATGTAAGCCACTTTACTTAGCTGAACCGCGAAGCGATTTCGGAATGAATAGCCATGATGGCAGACTCAGCCTCAACCAAGCCGGACATAATCGCCAACCTTGATGCTTTCCAAAGCCTTTCTGACGTCAGGCATCAAAGGCAACAACGTTCTCAAACGATTCGTTCTCGCCACAAGGACAAGAATTCCGATATTGAAGGCTTTGAGGTTCTGCTGGTATTTCAGGTTCTGGTCAACGGTGAGGAAAACATCGAATTCGGCTTCAGCTAGTGCTAACAACTCTCCATTCTCGATGCCTGACCAACCTCGTTCCGTAACCGACAGGACTTCGTGTTCTGCAAGTTCGCGTCTCAACTTGCGAGGCACGCATTCGTCAAGCAGCACTCTCATATTCTTGCGCCAGGAAGGCTTCCTTCATTTGCTCAAGAACCTTGATAGCGAGCTCTCGGCTGACGGCGGGAAAGTCATCAAGAAACTCATCAAGAGTGTCACCGCCTTCGAGATAATCGAACAGAGTTTGCACCGGCACACGGCTACCGGCGAAAACCGGCGTGCCACCCAGGATATCTTCAGAGCGATTAATGAGAGCGGGCATTGGCGTCACCTCTGGTCGGAATCATACCAAGTTTTTCGGGAACTAACGTAGCGACGGGCGGAGTGAAGTGAACTTCCAATGCGTCACGCAGGTATTCAAGTGCTTCGTCTTCTGTCTTACCCTGACTCGCAACGTCAACCTCGAAGCATTGAGCCACGAACCATTCATCTTCTTGCCAAATGCTTGCGGTGAATGCTTGTTTCATGTCTTGAATGCCCCCGAATCCATATATTGTCGATCGAAAAGTAACATAGCCTCTTTTCACTACCTACCATCGATTGCACTATGTCCTTGGTACCGGCTATTGAATTCGTCCGCTACCCGGACGCGACAAAGCAAGAACCGAGAGCATTACCTAAACGTCGTTGTCCGACGGACGGTCCGCGGTTACTCGCTCGGCTGCCTTCATGACTTCAAGTATTCTGTAGACACTTATGTCGTTGATCTTCTTGTCGTTATTGGTGTACGCACGAACACAATAATCAAGGTACGCTAAAGAATTCACGTACTTATCCTCCGTGCCCTTCGGCACAGGTAACCCCTGAAGCAATGAATTGATCGAGCTCTTTGCGTCGCGTGCTGCCTTCTGTTTGTCATTTGAGGTGTCGGAAACCGCTGCCCAAATATCATAGGGCCATGGCACGGTCCATAGTTTCATGGCCTCTCTACCTTTGAGCGGCACTTGATATTCCAGAAACCATGCCAACATGGAACCAGATGATGTGTTTTCTGCTTGCGCTGCAACTGCATTGAGCATGAACTGCATGGAGGGCGCGCAGATTATTCCGAACCAGTTGGCAGAGCTGTACCATGCAGCCGAATCAGCGACAGCCGGGCCCAAAATAGTATTCTCTTCCGAGATGTATTCACCGTATGCGACGGCACCACGAAACAAGATTCGCTTACGCAAACCTAGAACCATCAGATACCGAAGCCATGTGCCGATCCAGATGACTCCATGCAAATCGTCAGAATCATCGGCTGCCGCCTCCCAAGAGAAAACTAAAGTATCTCCAAAAGTATGGAGCTTCGGCACGTAATTCTTTGGAGATAGAGTCTTTGAGGTGAATCCTGCGACCCTTTCGATTGTGGAAATTAGCTCATTTCTGATTGTCAAAAACTTCTGCGATTGCTCAATGCTATACATCGATACGCCCAGCGCATCTACTATCGCTACGACGCCTTTCATGACCTTAACCCCTTCTGTGAAAATACCCCTAGTCTACGCAAACTGAACGTGCACGCGGCTCATCTTCGGCATGATACGCTCCTCGCTCATGTTATCAAGTCTCGCATGCATCGATTGTGGTCTTACTACATTATTGCGAGCTCTTACTTTCAGAACCGACATCTCTCTGTCACCATCCTTGAATCCCCTCCCCCTTTCCCTATATCCTCGCCCCAGCTCAAATGCCTTCAAATCCAAAGTTACTGGCAGTAATTCTCGGCGGGGGCGCCGGTAGCCGTCTGTTTCCGCTGACCCGTGATCGCTCCAAGCCCGCGGTGCCGCTGGGCGGCAAGTATCGTCTGGTCGACGTGCCGATTTCGAATTGCATCAACTCAGACGTGATTCGCATGTTCGTGCTTACGCAATACAACTCGGCCTCGTTGAACCGGCACATCGCGACCACCTATCGCTTCTCGCCCTTTGCCGACGGGTTCGTTGAAATTCTGGCCGCCGAGCAGACTCCGGAAAGCGGTCAATGGTTTCAGGGCACCGCTGACGCTGTGCGCCAGGTGCTGCCCCATATTCGCGACTGGCGCATAGACACATTGCTGATTCTTTCCGGCGATCATCTCTACCGGATGGACTATCGCAAGTTTCTGGCGCGGCATTACGAGACGGACGCCGACATCACGATCTCAGTAATTCCGATTGTGCCTGATTCAGCCAGCGAATTTGGCTTGTTGAAGACTGATCCGGAAGGACGCATCATTGAATTTCGCGAGAAACCAAAAGGTGATGATCTGGAAAAGATGCGCGTTGACACGACCTCGCTGGGTCTGACCGCGGAGGAAGCCCGCGCCCGACCGTATCTCGCCTCGATGGGAATTTATGTTTTTAAGTACGACCGTTTGGAAGAAGTTTTGAAGGAAGATACTTCACGTCTGGATTTCGGCAAGGAAGTCATACCCGGAAGCATCCACAGCCACAAAGTACAGGCCTACCTCTTCAACGACTACTGGGAAGACATCGGAACGATTGCGGCTTTCTACAAAGCGAACCTCGACATGACTACCGCGATTCCGCCCTTCAATTTGTTTGACGCTGAGGCGCCGATGCTGACGCGTTCGCGGTATTTGCCACCGTCGAAGATCGACAACTGCGAGATTCGCGACTCAATCGTCAGCGACGGCTGCATCATCAACGGGGCCAAGATTAGTAACTCAGTAATCGGATTGCGCAGCCGCATCGGGGGTGGCGCGCAGATCGAAGCCTCTTACCTTATGGGTGCGGATTACTATCAGACACTGGAGGACATGGAGGCGGATCGCGCCGGCGGCACTCCCTGGATTGGCATCGGCGAAGGCGCCACGGTTCGCCGCGCAATCATCGACAAGAATACTCGAATCGGCGCGAATGTGCGTTTGTTGAATGAAGCCGGCGTGGACAACGCCGACGGTCCCGGCGGGAGCTATTACATCCGCGATCGAATTATTATCGTTCCCAAGAATGGACTGATTCCGGATGGAACTGTTGTTTGAAGTTGGCGGACTTCCAAAGCAGGTTCAAAAACTCATTTTCCATTTGTCATTTGACATTTCTCATTGACCATCATGAGAACTTCTTTCGTGTGACTTCGTGGATCGTTCGCTGGCTCGAAGAACCAAGGACGAGCCACTAAATCACGCTAACCTCAAAGAGTGAGCCCGCAGGAAACTCACAAATGGAAAATGAATCAGTTCTTCGACCCACCTAGAAACTTCGCAACTCTTTCTTCAAAACCGGTGGCTTGGGCTGGCTATTAGTCTGAGCCGCATTGGCGCCGGGCTGAAACACATAACTGTCCCGCGTGCGCACAACCAATTCGGTGCGGGTTACGCGGACTTTGATCCCTCGTCTTTCGCCGGCATTAGGTTTGTTTTTGGGATAGTAACCCAGGCTGTACTGCCGGCGCAGTTCTTCGGCCACTGAACGAAACGCGGCGTCGAGATTTTGCTGCTCGGCATTGTAAAGGCGGGCGCCACTCACCCGCGCCAGGTCGTGCAGGTAACGGTCGCCGAGTTCATATTCTTCGGGGGTGGTTCCGCTCCCGCCACCACCACCCGGCCAGCCACGCCCGCGTCTGCGTCCGCCACCTCCGGGATAACCGCCGCCACCGCCGGGATAGCTACCGTTGTTATTGCCGCCGCCGCCAAGGATTGCTCCCAGAATGTCAATAACCACGTTGCCGCTGGATTGACCGCCACCTCCGCCAGGGTACCCGCCGCCACCGCCGCGCCGGCCACCTCTCCAGATCCCCATGTCATCCATCGTGTCGTATTCGACGGGATAGATCAGCGCGTCCAGCTCTTCCGCGTCGCGCAGAGTGGTTTCATAGGTCGCCTGACGGCTGGTCGTGTCGACGCCGTCGGTAAACAAGACCATCGCTTTGCGACCTTCGATGCGATTGAAGTGTTGATTGATTACTGTGTCCACCGCGTCATAAAGGCGTGTCCCTGAACCTGCATCGACCCGATAAATAGCATCCCGCAGGGCTGAGCGATCGTTGGTCGGTTGAGATAAGACTTTGATCTTGTCGCTGAACGAGACCACCATCACGCGATCGTCGGGCCGAAGTTGGTTTACAAAAGTGATCGCGGCATTCTGAATTTCGTCGAGCTTGTATTTTGTCGAGCCGCTGGTATCAATCACCAGGGCCACGGTGAACGGTTTTTCGGTCGAGGCGAAATAGGCCACCCGCTGCTCAACTCCGTCTTCCCAAATCCGAAAGTCTTCTTTGCGTAAATCTGGAATGTACTTGCCGTCACGATCCATTACGGTCACCGGAATGCTCACCAGGGTGGTTTCCACCCGCACGACGTCGCCCTCGCCAACCTCTTCCGGGCCGGCATCTTTCTGCTGGCCGGCAGCTGGCTTCTGTTCGTTGGGATCACGATTGGCGCCGCCGAGCACTGGTGGACGCGATGGTCTCGGGCTTTGCGAAGAACTATCCGACTGTTGTTGAGACGAGGGCGACTGAGGCTGAGTCGTGGGCTGTTGCGCGGGTGCGGATGGTCCAACCCGGCGCGGCCGAGTCTGTGCCGGTGACATTTGCGCCAGCGTATCAACGCAGAAACAAAGCAGAATCAGTATGGCAAATCTCTTCATGGTGAAAACTCCTGTCGGAGAGACTGGATTTGCAGGCGCTTTTGACTGGGGAGATCGCGCACCGCGACACAACTTCGCCTCAGTTGGATGCAAATAAACTGAACGGGATGGCCTGTGTGACGCAAGTAACTTGCGCATAGTCACACCGTCCTCAAGGAATCTAAGGTTTCCCGGGGAGAGAAAATGGGGAGAGTGTCAGCTGACGGGAGTCAAGATAGCACCCGCCCCGAGATGGAGCAAGGCAAACGGAGCGCTGGTACCGGTGCACTTTGCTGTCCTTTCCCATTAGCACCGTCGCTTTAGCGCGGTGACCCCGGTGCGCGACGTAAAATCGGAAACCGTTTAAACGGTTTACCTTCCGATCCCCAATCGCTCATCACCGGGCTAAAGCCACGGTGCTAATAAGAATTTTAGCCGGCCAGTTCAAACTGCATCAGTACCCCAGCGCGCTCGAACCTCATCCCAGGCCGTCAGGACATCTGGCTCAGAGGTTCTTCACTTCGCGGCCAGATTAATCGCGTTCCAGATGAAGGGAAAGGTTGCCCAGGTTTGGCCCCGGTGCTGAGGACGAAAGCCAAACAGTACGACGCGGCCTTGGCCATAGTTGACTTCAGCGAGAGCAATCTGGTCTTTGACTTTGTCTTCGCCGAGAAGCCAGCCGGAACGCAAAATGTTTTCTTTTGCATACCGTGCTACTACCTGGGTGGGCCACGGCGTCTGGGGAGCCTCATCAATGCCCTTCGGAGTATTCGTCAATTCAAATGCCGAGCTGTTGATGAAGTACGCGTTTACGTCCGCAGGCATCGACCGCGCAATGGGATTTGAGACGTCGACGTTTAGTCCCAGAATCGATCCGGGACAATAGAACTGAGACGATCGCAAACCCTCCAGTACATTTCGCAAAGGCAACTGCCACCTCTTAATCAATTGTCCGCACGAGCCGTCAAAACAAATCACGGTACCGCCGTCGTCGACAAAGCGAGCGAGATTCTTGAAGCCGCTATCGACCAGACCGCTCGCGGTTTCCGCAACCTCGTTATCGGCCGGCTCACGAGTTCTCTCCGAAGGCAGCACAATCACATCAAAACGACTGCGCAAGTTTCCCTCGCTAAATGCGTTTTCCGGCAAGGAAGTGTAGGGCACGTTGAAAGAATCAAAGACGTAGCGCGTCCAGCCTTCGTCCATGTTGCCGGCGCGTGAGTTTCGATAAATCCCAATGCGGATTCCCGTTTTGACTGGATTCGCAATTGGCGACTTGTCGGTGGTCCAAAGATCCAGGCCGAAATCGCGGCGCACATCATTCTCGTCTTTGATTAAAGTCAGCCGGCGCTGGTCCGCCGGCTCTGTGATCGACAAAAGCGCCCGGGATTCGACTCCCATCTGCAGCGGCAGGGTCCACCCGGCAACGTCGTAAGGTCTTTCGGCTTCGCCCGTCGGGGAAACCCGGTCGGGATAATTCTGTGGTTCGAACAGTGCCAGCACATTCTGGCGATAAGGCTGGTTAAGGAAAACTACATAACTGCCCGCGGGAATTTCCGGCACGCCTCCGGCGATTCCCGCGATGATATTGATCTGCCGCACCTTTGTCCCTCGCTCGCCGGGAACCGTGCGCAGTACCTGAGCGCCGGTGAGACCGTGGACTTCTCGATCAAGCCGATGAACTTCGATTCCCTGCTCAACCAAGGCGCCGATCATCCTGGCCACATTTTCATCGCGGCCCTGGCCGGCGGAAATCACGTACCCAAGTGGTTGGTCTGCGGTCGTTGGCTTCAGGCCCGCCTTTCCGAGCTCATGAAAATTACGCAGGTACTCGGCGCGATAGTTCGCCGCCAGGGACAACAACGAATGACAGGCAATCAACTCCATCTGCATGATGTCCCGCGGACGCCAGATTCCACCGGGCCAGGGCTCGGGAAAGTTCGTCGCCACCTCTAAGGCGGTGCGCATCCCGCGGGTGCCACTGCGCGCTAATTGTTCGCGGGTGACGTTGCTCGGACTCATCAAACGCGCACTAGCGGCCTCAGTGAGAATGCCGATCGCGTTGTGATAGTAGGGCGCGGTGCGAAAACCGCCGTGCCACCACGTGTCGTAAAGCGCGTTGGTCAGCACGCCTTTGAAACCCGCTGCCGTCACGTCGGCCGCCATTTTGTGTCCGATCAGTCCGACCTGTCTGAGCAACAAGGGCGCGATGTGGGGATTGGGCGGATCATAGAAGGGCGGCACAAAGAATCGCGAGCCATTCGACCCCTGCTGGTGAATGTCGTAGACAATCTCCGGAAACCATTCCTTCCAAAGCAGGCGTGTAACCGCTTTAGTCTCTTTCAAATTGAGCATGAACCAGTCACGGTTGTCATCGTGTCCGGCGTAATGATGATAGAGCTCGGGCGGCTCGCGGCCCTCGGACGGCGTGCCGAGAGTTTTCCGGTACCAGTTAGCGACGATGTCCACCCCGTCCGGATTCGGCGAGGGAATCAAAATCAAAATGGTATTGCTCAGGATTGAAAGCGTATCCGGGTCATTCGCGCTCGCCAGGTTGTAGGCGAGTTGCATCGACATTTGCGAGGCCACGATTTCCGTCGAGTGGATCGAGCACGAGATGACAACTACCGTTTTTCCCTCCCTCACCAGTTGTCCGCTGAAATCCACGCGGCCGTCGGCCGGAATCAGTCGAGGATCGGCCAGGCGCCGCTGAATGTCTTTGTACTTTTCCAGGCTTCGGATATTCTCTGGCGCGCTGATAAAAGCGGCGATCATCGTGCGGCCGAGAGTAGATTGACCAATCGTTTGCAGCTGAAGGCGATCGCTGGCTCGATCCAGCCGCTCGAAGTAATCAGTGATTTGTTTCCAATCGGCTATCGTCCGCTCGTCGCCGGGATTAAATCCGAGCACCCAACGGGGTGTCGGGATGGAGGACGTTACCGGACTATCTGGGCGTTGAGCTTTGACGGGGACAGCAGCGACCAGGATCTGCGTTATTGTTAATGTCGCCAGAATCAAGAAGAGATTGCCGGCTTTGAGTCTGTGCTCTTGAATTAATTCCAGATGCATTCTGAAGTTCCCGCGCAAGAATCGACCGTCGCGAGTCGCGATGCGGCGCAGTCTAGCACAAGACGCGGCCCGCGAATCATTGGCCGGCTCCTGTTTGCCTGGTCATGGTTTGTGGCCGGCGCGCTCTTGCTGTTTGTGGCGCCGCCGGTGCTGCTAATCACCGGTTTGGCAAAGCGTCAGGACTGGACTTATTGGTGGGCCGATTGGGGCGCTCGCACCTGGCTGCGGTTAAGTGGTGTAAAGCTGAAGGTAACCGGCCAGCAACATTTGGATCCAAAACAGGCTTACGTGTTCGTGGCGAACCACTGGTCCTATCTCGACGCCGCGCCGTTGTTTTGTGGCACCGGCCGGCGCATGGGTCTGGTCGCGAAAAAGGAACTGCTGAAAGCACCGATTCTGGGGTTCGGAATGGGCTTTGTGAACGTGATCGCGATCGATCGATCTAATCGAGAGCGGGCAGTGGAAACCCTGAAGACAGCGACCGCCTTGCTGCGCTCAGGAGTTTCGTTCGGCGTTTGTCCCGAAGGCACTCGCGCGCGTCAGGGTGAAATGCTGCCTTTCAAGAAGGGTGCGTTTCACATGGCCGTGGAGGTAGGCGTTCCGGTCGTGCCGATGGCCTTTAAGAACAGCGATAAGCTAATGCCGCGCGGAACCGGAGAAGCGTGGCCGGGCACAATCGAGATGGTGATGCTGCCGCCGGTGGATACTTCGTGGGTGTCCACCGACGATGATTTGGACAAGCTTGTTGAGCAGGTCCAAAAACAGATTATGGACGAGCTGGGAGTCACCAAACTATCTAAACGAACTTAAGGCCTGGGAAATAGTTCAATAGGCTTTGACTCAAGCCCAAATCGTAACCTTCTCATTAACACGGGGCTTTAGCCCGGTGTTGAACGAAGATGAGAGACGCGGAACCGCGTTAACGGTTTGCTCTTTTGGTCAAAACTCTGCCGCGTTGAATAAGAGGAAGTTAAGTCAACCGCCAGGCGGAGAAACCCTTGAAACGGTTTCCTGGTTTTTTATCGCAGCGCTCAGCACCGGGCTGAAGCCCGGTGTGAATGAGAAATTGACGTCGATCTTGTCGTAACGTGAGAAGTCCTACTGGGGCGGCGCCACAAAGTCATAATTAATAATGCCGCTCACCTTGACCGCCGATCCTCCGATTACCATCGGTTCGAACCGTGCTTTCCTGGCGGCGTCAATTGCAGCCATGCGCAGTGTCGACGGCCCAAAGATCGCATCAGCAGTCATCACGTGGCCGGTCTCGTCCACCAGCACCTTAACCTGGACCTGACCTGCAGCCCGAATCTTTCTCGCTTCGGCTGGGTAAATTGGCGGCGGCAATTCGAGGGCCTTGCTGTTGAGAATACCTCCGTCCACGGGTCCTGCCGGGCGCTCACCCGCCGGACCGGTTTGGGGTTGGTTTTCGGTTCCCGGTTTTACTTCTCCGACCTCAGTGATGGTCACCTTGCCGCGGCCTACTTTGTAATCCGAGTACTTCACGCGCAGGCGAATATGAAGATCCGTGCCGTTCTCGAATATCAGAGTGTCGTCGGCGTACGAATAGGTCGGGAACCAGTATTTGCCATCGATCTGTTCGCGATAGGTTTCGACGACGGGGAACTTGTTGTTTTTGGTTTCCGGGATGCCCTTCCCTTTTGACTTCACGATCTGCAGATCGTGATCGTCGACCCAAATACGTCCCATGAAGAACCGCTCCTTGGTCTTCTTAGCGTCGGGCATAATCTTGGGCCCCACATCAAACACGTACAGGTCGAGCTCGTCGATGCGCTCTTTGCCGACATACTTAAAGCTGTACTGAGAGAGTTTGGCAGCTTCTAAAGCGAAGGGATTTACCCCGCCCAGGTCTTCCAAATCTTCGGGCGTGACGGTGCCGGTGGGCATTGACGGCATGGGAAAGAAATTGATCTTCTCGAATCGATTGCCGTTGTCGTCAAAAGTAAAGTCGGACACTCGGTGGTACTCGCCAATAACCTGGCCGCCCATTCCGATCTGTTGCAACAGCGCGTCCCGCCTAAAGGCATACTCGTTCAACGCCCGCCGAAACTGAGTCTCTTTTGCCGTGAAGGACTGAACAACGTTCTCGATCTGCGCCGGGGTAAGCGCCGCCGACCCGGTGGCGATGGGCTGGCTCGCATTCGACGCAGTCGTTTGTTGGGCGAAAGTTTGGCTGACTGAAACGGTTAGCACGCCGGCGAGCAGGGCCAGGCAAAAGGCGGCTTTCAGCGGAGCAATTTGTAATCTCATTCTATCCTCGGCTTATTTGAAGTGCTTGGATTATAGCAACCTTACGGGTTGCAGGTCTGCAAGTCTCTGAGATGAGCCAAATACGGGACAGGTTTGCCAGGCTCAGAAGTTTAGAGTACCGACTTTAGTCGGGCTTTTTTCGGCAAAACAAAGAACCCAACTAAAGTTGGTACTCTAAACGCCGTTAGACTAAGTGAGCTCCCACCCGCCGCTTCGCATTACCAGGTTGTTCGCGCTAAGATGTGTGGTTTGCTGGAGCTCAGGATTCTCCACTGTGGGCGCCCGCAATGATTTCACCCATGTCCCAGGAAGCCATCGAAGTCCGCGGCGCGCGCGTCAACAATCTCAGGAACATCTCGTTTTCGATCCCTATTAACCTGATGACCGTCGTCACCGGCGTCAGCGGCTCGGGTAAGTCTTCCCTGGCTTTCGACACCATCTATGCTGAAGGACAACGCCGGTACGTCGAATCGCTGTCAGCGTATGCGCGCCAATTCCTGGAACGGATGGACAAGCCGGACGTAGACGAGGTGCGTGGGATTGCTCCCGCCATCGCAATCCGGCAAAAGAATTCGACCCGGAACCCACGCTCGACGGTGGCCACCCAAACCGAAATCTATGATTATCTGCGGCTGCTCTATGCCCGGGTCGGGACGACAATCTGCCGCGTCTGCGGCCGCGAAGTGCGGCGCGACTCTCCGGAATCGGCGGCCGACGAAACTCTTAAGCAGCTGAAACCTGAGACTCGCTTCTTCGTTTTGTTTCCAGCCAACGCCGGACTGCAAGTCGAACCCAACGGCCTGAACGGAAATGGCGCACAGCCCCCAGCTCGAAAACGTAAAGCGAAAGAACCAGACGTCGACGCGAAACGAAACCGGCAATCGACTACCGCTCATCTCATGAGCCTGATGCAGCGCGGTTTTACGCGGCTCATGCATCAAGGCCGGCAAATCGATCTGACCACGCCGGACGATTACCAGCTGGACAACTTTGACGACGTCTACGTCCTGGTCGATCGACTGGTGGCCCACAACGATATTCGGCAGCGACTGGTTGATTCGCTCGAGACTTGCTTTCGCGAAGGACACGGCCAGGCGGTCATCACCACTGCCGAGCCCGAAGCCGAGCGACTAAGATTTTCAGAGAGCTTTGAATGCAAGTACGACAACACCGTCTATGCGACGCCTGAGCCACGCCTTTTTAGTTTTAATAATCCGTTCGGCGCCTGTCCCACCTGTCAGGGCTTTGGCAACACGATCGGACTCGATCTCGATCTGGTAATTCCCAATCCGGGACTGACGCTCGGCGAAGGCGCCATCGAGCCGTGGACCAAGCCACAGTACGACTGGGCACGGACTGAGCTCCGGCGCTTCTGCCGGACGGAGCGCATCCCGATGAACTCCCCATTTATTGGACTGACGCGCCCGCAACGGAACGCGATTATCAACGGCAAGGGCGAGTGGGCCGGCGTGCGCGGGTTCTTTGATTGGCTCGACACCAAGAAATACAAGTTGCACGTGCGGGTGTTTCTTTCGAAATACCGCGGCTACACGCGCTGCCCCGATTGCGATGGTTCGCGTCTGCGCCAGGAAGCCCGCGACGTCCGCGTGGGCGGGCGCACGCTGCCGGAAACTTCCGCGCTTTCGATCAAAGAAGCCGCGAAATTCTTTGAGGCGCTCGAGCTTAAGCCGGAACAGTCGGCAATTTCCGATCGGGTCCTGTTCGAAGTTCGGCGGCGGCTGCGTTTTCTGGTCGACGTGGGCCTGGATTATCTGACGCTGGATCGCCTGGCCTCGACGCTTTCTGGTGGAGAAGCCCAGCGAATTCAACTGGCAACGAATCTTGGTTCTTCGCTGGTTGGCGCGCTCTATGTTCTCGACGAGCCGTCGATTGGACTGCACCCGCGCGACAACGATCGCCTGATTAAACTGCTCCACAATCTGCGCGACATCGGGAATACGGTACTGGTGGTTGAGCATGACGCCGACATGATGCGCGCCGCGGATCACATCCTCGACATCGGCCCGGCGGCCGGAGAGTTGGGCGGCCGCTTAATGTATGAAGGCGACTTTGCCGGCCTGGTAAGCGAGTCGCAATCCTTAACCGGGCGTTACCTGCGCGGCGAAGCCGAGATTAAAGAGCCGAAACACCGGCGGCCCCTGCAACTGAAGCGGCTTAACATTCGCGGCGCCGGCGAGCACAATCTAAAAAACATCGACGTCGATGTCCCGCTGGATATGCTGGTCTGCATCACCGGCGTGAGCGGCTCAGGCAAATCCACGCTGATTCATGATTGTATTTTTGCGGGCCTGAAAAAACAGCGCGGCGACTGGCAAGGGCACGTCGGCGCCTTTCACAAGATTGAGGGCGGCCAGCACATCGACGAAGTGATCCTGGTCGATCAGTCGCCTATCGGCCGCACTCCGCGATCGAATCCGGTGACTTACATTAAGGTCTACGACGCGATCCGCGAGACCTTCGCCAACACCCGGGAATCACAAGCACGCGGGTTCGAACCTTCACACTTTTCCTTCAACGTGCCGGGCGGCCGTTGTGACGTCTGCCAGGGCGACGGCACGGTGACGGTGGAAATGCAGTTTCTCGCCGACGTGGAATTGGTCTGCGAAGAATGCAAAGGGACCCGATTCAAGCAACAGATTCTGGATGTGCGTTACCGCGGCAAGAATATTCACGACGTGCTGAACATGACTGTGCGCGAAGCGATTACCTTCTTCCGCGACGTGGCGAAGATTACCAACCGGCTGCGCGTGCTTGATGAAGTCGGTTTAGGCTATTTGCGTCTGGGACAATCGGCGACGACGCTCTCAGGCGGTGAAGCGCAGCGGGTGAAACTGGCGGCGCATCTTTCGAAACGCGCGGGCGCGCGTTCGCTGTACATCTTTGACGAACCGACGACGGGCCTGCATTTCGACGACATCAACAAGCTGCTGGCGGCGTTTCGGGCGTTGATTGATGCGGGCGGCTCGCTACTGGTGATCGAGCACAACCTCGACGTAATCAAGACCGCGGATTACATCATTGACCTTGGGCCGGAAGGTGGCGATGCGGGTGGCTATGTCGTCGCTACCGGAACACCGGAAGAGATCATCAAGGTAAAGGAATCGCACACCGGCCGTTATCTGAAGCAGCATCTGGCCCACTCGAACGGTAAAGCCAGGTTACCGGCTGCGTAAGAGTTCCAAAGCCTTCTTCAGTATGGCGAAAAGTTGTATTCAAACTGAATAAATTGTGACACCGGATTGCCGTCCTTTAGAGCCGGCGTGAATTTTACTTGCCTCGCGGCGGCGATGGCTCGCTCTGTCAGGCCATAGGGCAAACCGCTAACGACTCGAATGTTAGTGACCTGCCCTGACGCGGTGAGAACAGCTCTTAGTATTACGGTGCCGCTGACCTGGTTCTTTCTGGCGTCCTCGGTGTACATGGGCGCGGGCTTACTCAAGATGCGCGCTTTCTGATCGACTTCCTTGCCCGCATAAATCTTTTCCCCGGCGGCTTCGTTGCCCGCCGGCTTGGGATCAACGGTTTGAAGGTTTCGCTTATCGGGTGGAAACAAAACGGGATCTGCTTCGAGAGTTGCTGGAGCTGGTGAAGGTGAAGGTTTGGGAATAGAGCTCGGATCGGGGGCTACAATCCTGGGAGATGCGCCCGTCGTTCCCAATATGTCTGCCCGTTGTTTCTCCAGCGCCGCGATTTGCGCATCGAGTTGCTTAACTTCCGGCCATTCCGCGGTATGGATCTCTAACAGGGCACTCCGTTTCTTTTTCAGTTCCGACAGCTTGCGATCAATCTCCGCGGTCGAGGTTGCGGTCGTTGAATTATTCTTTTTGACAGCCCGTCGCGTCGGCGCAGGCTTCTTATTGGAATTACTGTTCGCGGGACCTTTGCCGGTGCCGCCCTGGCCGAGAGCCGTTCCGCACAAGCCCAAAGGGCAGAGCGAAGCGATCATCAGGATCAGGAGCAACCTCAAACTGATCTGTTTATGATTCATGTTTGCTTTACTTCAGAACGGCCTGAACGAAAAAACACTCACCGTCCAATAATGCTGCGGTGGGACGCCGCTCAATGAACCATCCTTGACGCCGCCCAGCAAGGCAAAAGTTCCCCCACCGGGATTGAACTTGATGCCTACCTGGCTTTCATGATCGAGGGTCAGAACTTTTCCGGAGGCGTAGTTCATCAAAACTGTGTTCTGCCTGTCACTAAAGACGAATATCGAATCGTTATCCAGAACTTCAAAGTCGGTATAGTACCAAACGAAAAACCCCCTCGGACTGACTTTCAAACCGAGATCCCTTAACGAGATCCGTTGTTTGACCGCGCCCGTCGACCCATTCAACCGATACACGATCGGTCCATCGGTGAGCGCAAATAACTCGCCTTTCGACTCAGCCATAACGAGCCGTCTAATGGGTTCCTTAATCCCGGTATTCAGGTTACGAATTACTTTGCCATCAACCAGGCTAAGTAAGGCAATTTCTCCCGAACTCAGGGCCGGGGTGGGCGATTGAGTGATGAAGAGCGCGCGCTTGCCATCATATCGGAGGGCTGCCTGTTTAAAGGCCCGTTGCCAGGCCAGGCGTTTGTTTTCGAGATTCCAAACCCAAACATCGCTCGCGCCAGTTGCGATAACCCATTTATTATCGAGTGTAAGATCCACGTACGAGATTGTTTTGTTGCCCGGAGCATCAAATGACATCGCCGTGGTGTAGTCGCTGGTGCGAAGAATTCTGATTTGCCCTCCTCCGCCCTGGTTACCGTAGCCACCAACCACCAGGAACTGGCCATCCTGGCTGAAACGCAATGCCTGCACACCGTTGTCACGTGAATCAGGATTCTTGAATGTGATCTCTTTTTTCGACTCAAGGTCAGTAATCAGAACCGTGCCAAGTTCCGAACCCGTTGCCAGCCAGCGCCCATCCCTGCTGAAATCGGCACACGTAATAATATCGTCGTGCCGAAAGCTGAAGAGATATTCATAAATGGTTGATGCTTGAGTATTCCTCTCGCGCGAGACACTGGTAGCCACCGGCCGCGTACCTTTTCGTGCTGCGGCCCGTGGCGTATCCGCGCCTTCCGGGACCAGCGCGTACAAATTCGAGCACATCAGCACGAGTAAACCAATAAGCGCGACGATTTTGTGATTCCAGCTATTTTTGGTCATTGATGTTTCTGATCGCCAGCCGCTGACAGCGCGTGCGATTAAGACCGGGCACCGCATGCCGTTACTTCCCCAGTGCCCTGATCATAATTGTAGCGGTGGCACTCATGCCGGGACGCAGACGATCGCGAGTGTTCGCCGGTATCGCGCGTAGTTCCACCGCGACTTTGAACTCCTTAGCTTGACGCCCCGGTGTCGCTGAAGCTGCCCGAGGTTGTTTAGTCCTCACTAGACCTCGCATTTTTTTGTCGTGGAAAGCGTCCACCACTATCCAGGCGGCCTGGCCAGCTTCGACCCGGGAAATCTCATTCTCGTCCACGATAACTTCCGCGTAGATCGTAGACATGTCGGCAATCGTAATCAATGGCTTGTCTGTCAGGCCGCCCGAGACAGAGTCGCCGGCGCGCACCGCGACGTCGGCGATCACCCCATCGATTGGCGATACCTGTGTGGTTTGTCCGCTCGGAATCGACTGGTCGCGCACTCTCTGGTCATTAGTACGTTTCGCCCTGTTCTCAGCTTGAATCAAAACGGCGCGCTGTTGGTCAGCGTATTCGGAAGCCTTCTTGAGCGCGAGGTTTCGGTTTGCGAGTCTTGTTTTGGCTTGATCATAACGTTCGCGCGCACCGTCGTATTCCTGTCGCGAGACGACACCGGCTTCCAACATACTTACTGCCCGCTTCAATTCGCGCTCGGATGTCTTGAAGTCGCTGTCGGCGACATCAGCCTCCTTCCTGGCCTGGGTCACAGCCGCTTCGGCCGCGTCTGACTTTTGCTTAGCCAAGCCCAATGCTTCCTGCGCGTTCCGCGCTTCGTCTATTGCCGCTTGTGGGTCGCGGGATGGGGCTGGCTGAATAAGGACCAGCGCCTGACCCTGCTTAACCTGATCGCCGGGCTGAACGTAGATTTTCTGAATGCGGCCGGAAACTTCGCTGGTCACCTTAATATAGCGTATGGCTCGCAACTCGCCTGATGCGATTACCGTAGGTTCGGCCCTGGTTGTCGGCGTCTTCTTTGGCGGCGGTGGATATTTTCCCGTTGGCCCCTGACCGAAGCCGAGCGTCGCGCCGAACACCAGACAGAGCACCATTATAGGAAGTCGCGGCGACCGCCAGGGTTTTCGATCACTGTTTGAGCATGCCCTCATCAGACAGTTCCATGTGACACCTTAATGACTCAACGCCACCGACACCAATCGAAATCCATTGATGCCGAAGCGATCCCACGGGTCGTAATAAGTTCGATAGGCCGAACGCAGGTAAGAAGCATCGTAGAACCAGGATCCTCCTCGGATCACTCGGTAATCTGATCTATCGCGATAATCGAGGCGGGGCCCGCCATCCACAGGCGCCCCATCGTGAGTATTATGATAACGATCCTCGCACCACTCAAAGATATTCCCGTTCATGTCGAACAGACCCCAGGCGTTCGGCTGCTTCTGTCCAACAGGTCGAGTTCTCTTTTCTGAGTTGTCGGAATACCAGGCCATCTTCTTGAAGTCGCCGGCATAGTCACCAGTCGTTCCTGCGCGGCATGCGTACTCCCACTCGGCTTCGGAAGGGAGGCGATAGGTAAAGCCGTCGTTGGTTTGATTCAGCTTGCGAATGAATTCCTGAGCAGCATTCCAGGTGACGCTGTCCACGGGACAATTAGCGCCGCAGCCCTTGAAGTACGAAGGGTTGCTCCCCATTACGGCCTGCCATTGTCCTTGAGTAACTTCGTACTTGCCGATGTAGAACGAATAGTTGATGGTCACCTGATGCATGGGCTTCTCATTTTGGCGACCGGTCTCTGAGCCCATTAAGAAACTGCCTGGCGGAATCAATACAAATTCGATCCCGATCTGATTTGTCCGGGTCACTAATCCCGATGGGTTAGAGTCGTTTGTCTTCGAGGCTTTTTGCGCCGGAGTCTTTTTCGCCGCGGGAAGCTTTCGGTTGGCATTGGGACCAGGTTTTTCTTTGCCAGTACCACCCTGGCCTATCAAGCGGACGGCGCCCAGAGTCAGGAAAGAGATAATAAGCACGGCAGCCAGTCCGGATGTTCTTAAATCTCTACTCATTGGACGAAGACCAAATCAGCGAACACACGCCTGATGAACTTGGGGCAAGTCATTTTGGGATGTCCTTCGCACAACGAAATCCGGTCTGGTCGTAAGTCTTCGCGCCGCGCGCCGGCCAACCCGCGCGGTAAGTGCTGGTGGCATATTCTTTCGTGGACTCATAGCTCCCGCCGCGAATTACTTTCAACTCTCCAGTGGGTTGATTCGACGGCAGTCGACCACCCGGATAGGCTCGAAAGTCACTGGCGGTCCACTCCCACGCGTTACCAACCATGTCATAAGCGCCGAATGGTGAGGCGCCCTTGAAGGAGCCAACCTCCTGGATTGCGCCGGTCTCCTCATTCGCATTCGCGAAGCTCTCTCTCCAATCATTACCCCAGGGATAAACTCGGCCATCGGTACCACGAGCGGCGAACTCCCACTCTTCTTCTGACGGCAAACGCTTTCCAACCCAGGCTGCATATGTTTTAGCATCGTCCCACGAAACTCCGATAACAGGCATGCGCGCCGTGCCGGTAGGGTAGTTTCCTTTTATCCACGTCGCTGGCGGACGCTCACCCTTGGCGCGTACAAATGCTCTGTACTCTTCGTTTGTAACTTCGTACGTATCGATGAAGTACGGCTTCACCACCACCGGATGCGCGGGGCGCTCGGCTTCATCACCATCGTTGCGACCCATTGTAAAAGTGCCGCCCGGAACGTAGACCATCCCCGGCTGAGGCTTCACTTCGGCCGGGTTTACCGGTTGCGCGGTTTCTGTTTGCTGCTGAGTTGAAGCAGACGAGTTGTTAGTCGAGCTCCCGCTGAACGACCAAACCAGAATCACTCCGACGATTGCGACCGCCAACACAGCCGCAGCGATCAGAAGGATTCGCTTGCTTCCCCCAGAACGAACCGGCGCCAGATTTTCAGCGCGTGCTGCGCTGTCTCGACCCGTGACCAGTCTCTCAGGAGCAGGCCCCGGTATTGTTCTAACCGGTGATGGCGCCGGACTGGGGATGGTCGCTCCGGGCGGCGCCGGAACCGTCGGCTGAAGATTGTCGTCACGACGTCGAACTTCTTCCGCGGCGCGTTTTTCGGCAAGAGCAACTTCAGCGGCTTTGCGTTTGGCCTCGGCCTCCTCACGCGCACGCGCTGCCTCTTCGTCAGCTTTCCGTCGGGCTTCCGCTTCTGCTTGTTCACGAGCGGCGCGGTCCTTTTCTTTCTTGCGAGTGGCGGCGTCTTGCTGTTGACGCCTTTCCTCACCATTCGCCTCAGCCTCGCGCCCCGCTTTTTGTTTTTCAGCTTCACGCTCTCGACGTATCTCTTCTGCGCGACGATATTCTTCTTCGGCACTGTGCCGCTCGTCTTCTTCCGCAGCGTTTCGCAGAGCCTTGCGCATTTCCGCCGCGCTAAATGGACGCTGCTTGCGGCTCACGGCCATAGCTTGATGAATCACTTCGGCGACATTGACTGAGGCCAGCGGATTGATCTCTGGAATCGGCTGAAGTGGATCCTCCTGTTCATCTTCGACAGCATGGAAGCGCGTGGGCGCATCAACCGGCACCACTCCGGTGAGCAAATGATACAGGGTCGCGCCCAATAAATAGACGTCGCTGCGCGCATCGGTGCCGTGACCGTGAATTTGTTCCAGAGAGGCGTAGACCGGCGTGTAGCCGCGCACGCTCCGGCTGGTGGCTAAGGTGGGCATCTGGCCCGTCGCGCCTTTGGCCAGACCAAAATCGAGCAGGAACACTTCGCCCTGCTTGGTCAATTTCAAATTCGAAGGCTTGATATCGCGATGCAGAATCGGCGGGTCCTGGCCGTGCAGGTATTCCAGGACGCGCAAAAGATCGTGGGCCCAGCGCAGGACCTGCGGCTGCGGAAACGGACCGCTACGCAGATCCAGAAGCTCAGCAAGATCGTAACCCGGAATGAACTCCATCACGAGAAAGTCGCCGTCTTCCTCGCTGAAATAGTCCATCACTTTCGGCAGCGCCTGATGACGCAGGTTTGCGAGCAAGGCCGCTTCGCGTTCAAACGCTTTCCGGGCTTCGCCATCACGCGCCGCAGTTGTCTCTTTAAGTGCGATGATGCAGTTAACGCGCTGGTCCAGCGCTTCATACACAGTTCCCATGCCGCCGTGCCCAAGCTCGCGGACAACGCGATAACGGTTTTGCAGGATGGTGCCGGGAGAAAGCATTGGCTCTAAATATGGATCACTTTCGGCGTTTTCCAGCCGCTAAGACCAAGGAATAGGTTCGTAGTCGAATGCTACGATTTGCAATATCGCTTTCTGAGGAAAAACGGAGGCGTTTCGATTTCCGTTAAGAGTGCCTTGGCCAGCTCCGGATTCAATTTTTGCAGTGAGTTGTATTGTTCCATAGCGTTGGGCTTGTCTTTCATCTCTCGGTAAGTCAGCCCCAGCCCGTAATAAGCTTGTTCATTATTTGGGTTATGCCGGATGGCGAGCTTGTACTGTTCAATCGCCTCCGGATAATGATCCTGATGCCGATAGACATCGCCCAGGTTCTGGTACGCCTGGTCAAAGTCCGCTTTAATGCGGATCGCTTCCTTGTAGTGCGTGATGGCTTCCGTGCATCGCTGTAGATACTCGTACGCCGCGCCGAGGTCATAGTGCGCAATCTCGTCGTTAGGCATAATTTGCACCGCCTTCTCGAATTGCGCCATTGCTTCTTCGTACTTCTTCAGCCGGCCATAGATCACACCCATAGCGAGATAGGCATCGCCGAAGTCAGGCTTAACACGAATCGATTGTTGGTATTGTTCGATGGCCTCCGGATAGTGCTCCGTGTCAGCATAGGCTTCGCCCAGATTGTAAAAAGCTTGGGACAAATCCGGTTTAAGGCGGATCGCTTCTTTGTATTGTTCGATTGCTTCCGGATAACGCTTCAAACCCGCGTATGAAAGGCCCAGATAGTTGTGCGCGTAAGGCTCATTCGGGTTGGCGCGCAGGTATTGAGTGTAGGAATCAGCCGCGGCCGAATAGTTCTGTTGTGCGAAATAGGTGTTCGCCAGCTTGTAAATACCCACCGCGTCGTCCGGCTTCAGCCGATTGTACTGCTTGTATTCTTCCAGAGCTTCGCCAAAGTGGCCGTCTGTGTACCAAGCGTCGCCTAGTTTGCTGTGCGCGGCGGGATCGTCAGGTTTTAGTTGGACTGCTTTCCTATAAGACTCGACCGCGTCCGCGTAGCGCTGTTTGGCGTAATAGCTGTCTCCCAGAGCGATGTGCGCTTCAACATAATCCGGCTTTATCCCAACGGCCTGCTGGTAGGCCTGGGCGGCTTCATCGTAGCGCTTCTGATCGGAGTAAACGTTACCCAGGCCATAATAAGCTCGCGCCTCCTGGGCATTAAGAGTCAGAGCCTTTCGATATTGTTCCTCTGCCTGAGCGAAATGGTCGGCGGTGCGTTCGGCGTTGCCGAGATCAAGAGCCTTCTCGACCTCCTCACCGACATCTGGTTGTTTTGTAGAAGTAGCGCCTTCTGAATTTCGCTCCGCGTTGGTTTGAGTCTGTTCGGCTGAACTCTTCGGCGCTGAGGGGCGGACCCGACGTTTGACCACCGGGTTCGCGGCGCGCTCACGTTTAATGTTGGTCAGGGCCGGAGGTTCTCCCTTAAAATCCCGTTGCGCGCTGAGTGCGCTCCAACAACCCAGTTCCACGAGCACAACCACTGCGATCAGCAAACCACGATATGTCAGACCGCTTGAATTTGTTTTCACCAGACCTCCTGCCTAATGGATCGGAGCGCGCTCATTGGTAATTCGCCGCGGGCGGGCGCCAGACAAGGCTCAGGACTCTGCGCTGGCGTACGGTGGCGGAATCTTAGCGAAAATCCGCCTGATGCGCTAGAGTGTCCTACCGAAACCTTCAGTCAATTGGAAACAGTTTATGAGTCTCAAAGAAAAGATTCTGGCTGACCTGACCGCGTCGATGAAAGCCAAAGACGCGGCGCGCACTTCAACCCTCAGAATGCTCAAGGCTGCCATGGTTAACCGCCGCATCGAGAAGGGCACTGAGTTGGACGACGAAGAGTTGACGAAGCTGTTGCGCTCTCAGGCCAAGCAGCGGCGCGATTCGATTGAGCAATATCTCAAGGGCGCGCGTCACGACCTGGCTGAGAAAGAGACAGCCGAGATCTCAGTGATTGAATCCTATCTGCCTCAAGCTGCCTCCACGGACGAAATTGACCGGGCCGTCACCGCGGCGATGGCGGAAACCGGCGCTACTTCCATGAAAGAAATGGGCGCCGTCATGAAGGCGACGATGGCGCAACTGGCCGGCAAGAACGCCGACGGCCGCGCCGTAAGTGAGGCGGTGAAAGCGAAGTTGACTTCCGGCGCCTAAGCCACTTTCGTACGTCAAAAAAAGACCTTGCTCAGTTGTTCAAAAATCTCGGCTTAAGGCCAGTTGACACTTTTCTGTCACCGAGCACAAAGACCCTTCCAAGTTTTCTGTTTCTATGGTAGAAAAGTGGGCCATCCTGGAGGCGCCAGCCTTCGCAGCCACAACCCGCCGCCCGGCGGTCGTCTGGCTCCGGATCGCAGACGCGTCCGATTCTAAGAAACCTTTACGGTAGCGCCCGTAGAACTAGACCGCTGATTCCAGTTCTTTGACGACCCCCGGACCGTCTGATCTGTATCTCTGATCCTGCGGTTTCGCATTTTTTCGATCTTAGGTTCTCCAATGGAGGCTTCGATGAAGAGACAGCTTTGCAGTCTGATGCTGGTGGCATCAGCCCTCGTCATGTTGGTGACTCCTTGCCTGGCAAAGAACACCGCCACCTTCAAGCAGCAGGAACGAACGATTTCGCTGGAACTGGAGTTTACCAAGAAGAGCTCCAATCCTTTGCAACGCGTGATTACGTTTCTCAACTGGGGCCCCAACGCCTACGCCACCGGATTTCTGGTGGGCGGGCGGTTGGTGATGACCGCCTATCATGTGGTTTCCGGAGAACTGGACGCATCAAAGAAAATCGCGCTCGGCTTTGGCCGGCAAGACAAACTCGACGTCAAGATTTACACCAAAGGCTGTCAGGCCAAAGTGCTGAAAGTTGACCCTGATGCCGACCTGGCGCTGCTGGAAATCTGCACCGAGGGAAAACAAGCGTCACCCGCCTTTCAATTCACCCTCAACAAAGACGAGAAGCTGATGTTGGTCGCTCGGCCGCACGGCGATCGGATCATCACCCACGGCACCTTCTTCGGGTCTTACTCACTGAAGGGCGTGGATTACTGGTCGGTAAAGATTAATGCGCGCGATGGGTTTTCGGGCAGCCCCGTCTATAACGAGCAGGGAGAAGTCGTGGGTGTTTTCAGTGGCTATGACTGGTCACAGAAACTGGCGGTCGTGAGTCCCGGGATCAGGGCCCAAAAGCTGCTCGAAGACTACCTGCCCAGCACCAAACCATAAGCTGGACTTGAATTCTCGATTCTATTCCGATTTCCCTCTCCCATTGGGAGAGGGTTAGGGTGAGGGCTTAGGTCGAAGTGAAGACTCAATTGTCTGATTCCCTCTCCCATTGGGAGAGGGTTAGGGTGAGGGCTTTAGCGCGACGTCGACCCCGAATGATGTTTTGTCATTTGAATGCCACATCGCCGCGGCGCGGAACAGAAGAAAAATAGATCCTTTTGTAGCCCTCGTCGGCCCTTCTCCCAAAAGGGAGAAGGGAAAAACAACTAATCGTTCTCTACGGCGTAAAGCCCTCATCCCCGACCCTTCTCCCAGAGGAGAAGGGAGATCCCTCGCTTGCTTCCACCCGATCCTTCTCGTATAATCCACAGCTTACTCGGATCGTCGGATGCGTTGTCCGGTGGGTTTTCGCCCACTTTTTCTTTTGGGCGAAAGTGGCACAGACCGATAGTCTTTGAAGCCTTTTTCGGTGTTACGGTCACAGACTGAAGTTTGGGCCAGGTCATGGATTCAAGATCAGTTGCTGAGCGGGTGCGCGAGATCGCCGAGCAAGTGGCGATCGACCACGGCCTGGAACTGGTTCACACCGAAATCGCCGGGCCGGACGGTCATCCGATCCTGCGGGTGTTCATTGATAAACCCGGCGGAGTTACCCACGACGATTGCTCGGAAGTGAGCCTTCAACTAGGCACGGTCCTCGACGTCGAGGACTTTATTCACTCGGGTTACACGCTGGAAGTTTCGTCCCCCGGCCTCGAACGGGGTCTTTACAAACGCGCTGATTACGAGCGTTTTGCGGGCAGCGACGCCAAAATCAAGATGCGGACGCCCGTCGGCAACCAGCGGAATTTTCGCGGCCGGATTCTGGGAGCAGACGAAAGCCACGTGATATTTGAGGATCGCACCACTGGCCGGGTGCAACTTCCGATCGACAGCATTGCGAAAGCAAATCTTGAGGTCGATATGGATAGCGAGTTTCGCCGCGCGCGCGAACGTGAAGAGCGCGACCGCGAACTGACTCCAAAGCGAGTTTGACAGACGAGAGAAATTGAGCGGCCGGCAGCTGACAGCCCCAGCCGGAACGAAAGACTAAATGAGCACGAGTATTGCGCAAAACATCGAAGCCCTCTGCCAGGAGCAGGGTATTGATCGCGAGCTGGTAATCGAAGCCATCAAGGAAGCGGTGCGGGCCGCCGCCAAGAAGCAGTTCAAGGGCGGCGAAGACATCCAGGTCGACTGGAGTCCTGAAACCGGACTCGAACTCTCGGCGTCCAAAGTGGTAGTCGACGATGTCGCGGATCCCTCTACCGAGTTGTCGATCGAGGAAGCACGCGAGCTGGGCGGCGACGAAGTGGAAGTCGGAGACGCGCTGTTGTTGCCGATGCCGATGGAAGAATTGGGCCGCATCGCTGCGCAAACCGCCAAACAGATTCTTTTCCAGAAAGTTCGTGACGCGGTGCGCTCGAATGTCTACGAGCAGTACATCGATCGCGTGGGCGAACTCGTCAACGGCTTTGTGAAGCGCTTTGAGCGCGGCAACATGATCGTCGACCTGGGCAATCTGGAAGCTATCCTGCCCCGCTCGCAACAATCGCGCGGCGAGCAGTGGAACCAGGGCGAGCGCATTCGCGTCGTCATCACCAACGTTTCCAAAGAGTCCAAAGGCCCGCAGATCGAGGTTTCTCGGACCTCTCCGGAATTGCTCGAGCGCCTGTTCGAGATGGAAGTCCCCGAGATTTACGACGGCACTGTGGTCATCAAATCCTGTGTCCGCGAGCCGGGTGAACGCGCCAAAATCGCCGTGGTTTCCAACGAACGCGACGTCGATCCCGTCGGCGCCTGCGTCGGCATGAAGGGTTCGCGCGTCCAGGCCATTATTCGCGAGCTGCGCGGCGAAAAGATTGACATCATCGAATGGTCCGAAGAGCCTTCGGTGTTTGCCGCCAATTCCCTTTCCCCCGCCAAGGTAAATCAGGTCCGCATCACCGACATCGAAAACCGCCAGATGGAAGTAATTGTCAACGAAGATCAACTGAGCCTCGCCATCGGCAAGCGCGGCCAGAACGTGCGGCTGGCGACGAAACTGGTGGGATGGAATATTGACATCCGCAGCGAAGAAGAACTGAAGAAGGAAGTCGCCGAGCAAATGGGCGCGATGATCGCCTCGGGTGCGCCGGTGCCGCTTTCGGCAATCGAAGGGGTCACAGCCCAACAGGCTGACGCGCTCGCCGAACACGGGGTGACCGACATTGACGGATTGGCATCCACTACGGTTGACGATCTGGTTGAGTTTCTCGACGTCAGTCTTGACGAAGCGGAAACTATGCTAAGCGCGGCCCGCGCGGTAATCGCCATTCGCGAACAGAGCCTGCAGGCCGCCACCGAGGGCGAAGCCGGGACTGAAGCGACAGCCGAGGATACCGAGCCGGTCGAGCAGCACGCGGCGTCCGTGGAACTCGACGAAAACGCGCCCGACACGGGGATCCAGCCGTCGGATGAAATGACCGCCGCTGGATACGACGAAGCTGTCGAGCAGGGCGTGCCTTACTCAGCCGAAGAGAATATTCTCGCCGAGAATTCTGCCGACCCGGTGGCGTTGACTGAAGCCGATCCCATCTCGGTTGACGAGTTACGCTTGCAGGAAGTTGGACGAGACCTGCGACCGGACGTGATTACCCCGGCCCCAGACGTAACGTCGGCGGCCGTTGCCGACCTGGCCGCTGCCGAGCTCGCCGCCGCTGACTTCGCTGAAGAAGATGCGGCGCTCGACGAGTCGCCTGACGAAGTACAAACAAGTTCAGCTCTCGAAACGTCATCCAGCGAAGAGGCCGCGACGGACGAGGGCTCAAAGGACGAGAAGCAATGAGATGCTTCCGATGATGCGGCCAAATAAACGCAACGCGCGTGGGCTTAGCCTCACGCGTGCTCGCCTCCGACACCTGCTCTAGCAGGGCGCTCTTCCAGCGCGCTTGCAGAAAAGGTGGGCGAAGGCCAACCAGTTTGCAAGCAGCAAGGAGCGCATGTCAGCAGTAACCTCCAAAGTCCGTATTTACGATCTCGCCAAAGAGCTGAAGATCGATACCAAGCGCTTAATTGAAGAAGTGCGGCGCGAAGGTGTGGATGTCAGCGTGCCTTCGAACTCTGTCTCGAAGGAACTGGCCGAAAAAATTCGCGATAAGTACTTTCCCAAGAAAGATACGGCCGTCAAACGCACGGTCAAGGTCGTGAAGAAAGCGGCGCGGCCCGTCGTCGAAGAGCCGCCGCCGGTTGAAGACGAAGTTGTCGCTCCGGTTGAGGCTGCCGCGCCTGAGCCGGCGGCCGCCGCTGAGCCGGAAGTGGCTCCCCAGATAACTCCCGCTCGCGTAGTTCGCAAACTCTCGCCGGCCGCGCGCGCCGAAAAACCGGCCGAGCTCGAAACGGTCGCGCCGGCGCTTGAACCAGCGGCTGTTGAACCACTATTTGCCGATGCCGCCGACGAACCTGAAACGTTTGCGCCCGCGCCGGCGGAAGCTATTCCGGCGCCCTCGCGCCAGGTACGAGTGATGCGGCCGACGGCGGCAGCGCTAAATGCGGGCATTCGGCATGGCGACCGCGCACCAGCGCCAGCGCCCCAGCCCAGCGCCGCCGCGCCTGCGACGCGTGAGCGAAGCCGCGAGCGGACCCCGCGCGGGCGTGTCGAGTACGCCGGAACTCCTGGCGAAACGGCGACGCCGCAAACGACTTACATTCCTCCCCCCGACGCCGGTCGTCGGCGATCCCGCCGCGGCTCGACGCGCGGCGGCAAGCGTGGCCCTGAGGGCAAGGGCGGCCGCTTTGATCGCGAGTTTATCGCTCCACCGCCGACTTTGACGCTTGAACAGCGCATCGCTGGACGAATGGACATGGCCGCCGACGAAGGAGCGCTGAAGCCGGTGCGCCTGGTCGAAGGATCGACCGTCAAGGAGTTTGCGGAAAAGCTCGGAATCAAACCAAAGGACATCGTCTCGCTGCTCCTGCAACGCGGAGTCTTTGCCACTATCAACCAGGCATTGAATGACGAAGTGGCGGCGGAACTCGGCCAGCGTTTTGGTTATGACGTTGCTTTCGTGCCGTTCGAAGAAATGGTTGCGGAGAAAGAATTCGAAGAACTAATCGCGGCCGACGCCGACGATGTCGAAGTCCCCCGCGCGCCGGTCGTCACAGTGATGGGGCACGTCGATCACGGCAAAACTTCCCTGCTCGACGCCATTCGCACCACCAACGTGGCGGGCGGAGAAGCCGGCGGCATCACCCAGCACATCGGCGCTTACAGCGTGGAAGTTCCCAGTCCCGACAATCCGGCCGAGACGCGCCGGGTCGTCTTTCTCGACACACCCGGTCACGAAGCTTTTACCTTGATGCGCGCGCGCGGCGCCAAAGCCACCGACGTGGTGGTGCTGGTCGTTGCCGCTGACGACGGGGTCATGCCGCAAACTATCGAAGCGATCGAGCACTCGCGCGCCGCCGGCGTTCCGATTGTGGTCGCGATCAATAAAGTCGACAAACCGGATGCGAATCCGGATCGAGTCCGGCAGGAACTCTCGCAACAGGGTCTCAATCCGGTCGCCTGGGGCGGCGAGACAGAAATGGTCGAAGTCTCGGCCAAGAAGCGCGAGAACCTCGAAACGCTGCTCGAAACTATTCTGCTGACTTCCGACATTTTGAATTTGCGCGCCAGTACCACGCGCCTGGCTTCCGGCGTGGTGTTGGAGGCTAAACTGGATCGCGGTCGTGGTTCGGTCGCCACCGCTCTGGTGCAACAGGGCACTCTGCGCGTGGGAGATCCGTTCATTGTCGGTCAAATCTTTGGAAAGGTCCGCGCGATGTTCAATGATCGCGGCGAGCCGGTCAGCGAAGTGGGCCCCGCGACACCGGTGGAAGTTCTCGGTCTGCAGGGCGTGCCCCAGGCCGGCGAAACTTTCCAGGTGGTTGCTGACGTGACTCGAGCTCAGCAAATCTCCAGTCATCGCCAGGCAGCTGAACGGCAGCGCACCCTCGTCAAGACCACCAAGCGCGGCATTGAAGCGCTGGGCGAAACCGAAGTTAAGGAACTTCTGGTAATCATCAAGGCCGACGTGCAGGGTTCAGTCGAAGTGCTGAAGTCGACGCTGCAAAAAATGTCCAGCGAGCGGGTCAAGGTCAAAGTCATTCGCTCGGGCGTGGGCGCGATTACCGAGTCGGACGTGCTGCTGGCTTCCGCGACCCAGGCTGGCTCGGCTTCGACTGCGGTCGTAATTATCGGTTTCAACGTGCGGCCGGGCTTACGCGCTGCTGATTTGGCCAAGCAGGAGAGTGTGGACATCCGCCTGCATTCGATCATTTACAAGGTCGAAGAAGAAATTAAGGCCGCCATGATCGGCATGCTCGAGAAGATCGAGAAGGAAAAGATTCTCGGCAAAGCCGAAGTGCGCGAAATCTTCCGCGTTCCCAAGGTCGGCGCGATTGCCGGCTGCATGGTGCTCGACGGCATCATGAAGCGGAATGCCCGCGCGCGTTTAATCCGCGATGGGGTGGTTTCCTGGGAAGGCAATATTATTTCCCTGCGCCGCTTTAAGGATGACGCTTCCGAGGTCCGCGAGGGATTTGAGTGCGGCATCGGGCTGGAAAACTTTAACGATATCAAGGTCGGCGACCATATCGAGGATTACGTAATCGAGAAAGTCGCCGCCACGGAACTATGACGCAGCGGTCAGAGATCAGAGGTCGGAGGTCAGACAGCGGACAGGTAATGGTCGCGGCTTGCTTTGGTTTCTGACTTCTGATCGCTGACTTCTGATCGCTGATTATGCATCGCCCAGAGCGGATTGCTGAGACCCTGCGCGAGGAGATTGCGCAGATTGTGGGTTATGAATTGGAAGACCCGCGCCTGACTCTCGTGACTGTGACCGAAGTGCGGGTGGCCGACGATCTCCGCGACGCCAGCGTCTATGTCACCGTCCAGGGCGATGAAGAGGAGCACCAGACGGCTTTGTGCGCCCTGCGCCACGCGGCGCCCTACGTGCGCAAGCAACTTGGCTTTGCTCTGAATTTGCGGCATACTCCGGCGCTTCACTTCGTGCGCGACACGGTTGAAGAAAAAGCCGAACGAGTCGATTCTCTCCTCGAAAAGATCGAGCACGGCGCGGAAAGGATAAAGGATGCGGATTGAAATGCGAATTTGGGATTGCGGATTGCGAGTTTAAGAGCGAATTTCGTTCTCAATCCACAATTCGAAATCCGCAATTCGCAATTCGCTATTCGCAATCTAAGACATGCTTAGTCAGGTAGTTGAACTAATTGAAAAGAAAGATCGCTTTGCGATTACTTCCCACGTAAGGCCGGACGGCGACAGCCTCGGCTCCTCACTGGGACTCCTCTGGCTCCTGAAAGCGCTCGACAAAGACGTCGAAGTCATCATGCGCGATCCGGCGCCGCCTTCTTATCAAAAGCTGCCCGGCGCCGATGACATTCGCGTCACCCCGGCCGTGGACCGCACCTATGACGGCGTCTTTGTGATCGAATGTTCGGACATTGATCGGCCGGGCTTGATAGATCTGGACAAAGACAAGCAGCTGGTCATCAACATCGACCACCACTCGACGACGGAGCTGTTCGGCACCATCAACTGGATCGATTCGACCGCCTCCGCAGTGGGCGAGATGATCTACAACCTCTGCAAAGCAACCGGCGTGCGAGTTACCAAAGAGATTGCCGAGTGTGTCTATACCGCTCTGCTCACCGATACCGGATCGTTTCACTACTCGAACACCACCGAACGCACTTTTAAGATCGCCTCTGAGCTGGTGCGCACCGGCGTCAAGCCGGCCAAGACCGCGGAAGCCATCTTTGGCAGTTATCAATGGCCAAAGATTGAGTTGCTCAGCCAGGTTCTCAGCACCGCCAAACGTGATGACACCGGCCACGTCGCCTGGATGTGCCAGACCATGGCGATGCAGGAGCAAACGCAAGCTTCAGACGAAGACGCCGACGGGTTCGTCAACTATCCGCTGGCCGTTGGCGAAGTGGAAGCGACTGCGCTGTTCAAGGAATGCTCGCCTGGAGTCTATCGCACCAGTCTGCGCTCGAAAGGCGACGTCAACGTAGCGAAGATCGCGGAGCAGTTTGGCGGCGGCGGCCATCGTAACGCCGCCGGCTGTACCTTGACCGGCGACCTTTCCGAGATCGAGAAGCGACTTGTCCCGCTGCTTCAGGACGCCGTTGAGCGCGCTAACGGATCGAAAGACATTACGGAAGATTCACTGCAGTAATTAGCGTTGGCCGACCGAGTGTTTATCGTCGTACTTTGAACTTTGTACTTTGATCTTCGACGTCCTGCCTCAAAAGTTCCGTTCGATTAAGCGAGCCTCCTCGAATGCGGATCAAAGCACCAGGCACAAAGCACAAAGAACCAAACCCAACAACCAGACAGCCGAATGGCTACTAAAGAAAAGAAATACAAATGGCGTCGCGCTGATTATCAGGAGCAGACGCGCGGCCTGCTGATCGTCAATACCGGCCACGGCAAAGGTAAGACGACCTGCGCGCTGGGTTTGATGATGCGCGCTGCGGGCCAGGGCCTGCGCTGCTGCATGATTCAGTTCATGAAGTCGCGCCAGGATCGCTATGGCGAACACGTGGCCGCAGAAAAGCTGGGCATCGAAGTCCACACCATGGGCGACGGTTTTACCTGGGACACTAAGAACCCGGAACAAGATCGGCAGACGGCGAGACAGACCTGGAACCTCTGCGTCGATAAACTTCGCACCGGCGACTACGACATGTTGGTCTTTGACGAACTCGTCTATGTCTTGAGTTACGGAATGTTGCCGGTCGAAGAAGTCATTTCCGAGATTCAGACCGCCCGGGCCAGCCAGCCGGCGCTCCACATCGTCGTCACCGGCCGCGACGCGCCCAAAGAGTTGATTGAAGCTGCCGATCTGGTCACGGAGATGACCGAGATCAAACATCCCTTTCAAGCGGGGATCAAAGCGCAAAAAGGAATTGAGTTTTGAGGCACGGAAAGTTATCTTTCGCCAGTCTGTAGGGATCAACAGATTGGCCTTGTCTCACTCGAGAAATTATCTAATATTCGACCGTGATTAAATCTGATCTCTATTATTAATGCCAATCATGACGAACGATAGCTTTAAGAGTGAGATTCGCGAATCCATTATTCGCGAGCTATTAGAAAAGGTGCGAAAAGGCCGGTATCAAAAATACTTGGTATCGATTCGGCTTGAAAACATTCGATTGTTCAAGGATGCTCAAATAGAATTTGATTTTCCGGTAACCGCACTCATTGGCACGAATGGTAGTGGCAAATCCACAATTCTCGGGGCAGCAGCTTCCGCCTATACATCATTTCGGCCAAAGACTTTTTTTCAGAAGAGTCTTGTCGGCGACAACAGCATGAATGGTTGGACCATTAAATATAAAATAATTGATAAAGATCAAGACTCGAAGGAAATTCTAGAGTCGAGCCTGTTCTTTGAATATCAAAAGTGGGTCAATAGTTCCCGACTGGCCAGAGACATTAAATTCTTCAGCATAAATAGAACTGTTCCTGCTACTGAAAACCCGTTCTTCATGAGAAGAAGATTACAGGATTTCAGGCAAAACGTTAGTTTCTCCTCGAGAGAAGTTGAAGGATTTGATTCGATTAGAAAAGAGGCCGAGAGAATCCTCGGTAAGTCTTTGACCCATATCAAGCTCTATGAAGTAACGGTCACCATACCCAAAAAGAGAAAGACGGTACTGTTTCGAGGAGAATCAAAATTCCAAGATGTCACGCAGTTCTTATATGTGGGAAGTGACGGGGACAACGAATACTCAGAATTCAACTTCGGCTCAGGTGAATCTTCGGTGATTCGAGCTGTAAGCGATATCGAGGTTTTGCCCAATCATTCACTCGTCTTGATAGACGAGCTCGAAAACGGCTTGCACCCTGTTGCGGTAAATAGACTCGTTGAGTATCTGATCGATGTCTCAAGAAGAAAGAATATACAGTTTATCTTCACGACCCATAGTGATTATGCTTTAGCGCCTTTGCCTCCTGAGGCAATTTGGGCGTCATTTGACGGTCAACTTCAACAAGGCAAACTGACCATTGAGGTACTGAAAGCGGTTACAGGCCGGATTGACAAACATCTAGCCATCTATGTGGAGGATGAATTCGCCAAATCATGGGTCGAAGTGGTACTTAGAGAACACTTGGTCAAACATCTTGATGAAATCGGGATATACGCGGTTTCTGGTGACGGAAATGCAGTAAAGACTCACCTTGGACATGTTGCTAATCCCGCAATGCAGTTTCAATCCATTTGCTTTATCGATGGTGATTCGAAGGAGAAAGATGACGCTAATAAGAGGATTTTTCGCATGCCGGGGACGATGCCTGAGCTAACGGTTTTTGATTCTGTCTTGAAAAACCTCGAGAGCAATATTGCTTTGCTTACGATCGCATCTCAGCGCTCTTTGGACAAGCAGGGTTCTGTAGCTGCCGCGATTAGAGATGTGTCCCATACAAATAGGGATGCCCATCTTCTCTTCCATCAAGTGGGTCTAAAAATTGGATTCGTTCCGGAAGCCATAATTAGAGGAGCGTTTCTAACGGTATGGGTTCAGGAAAACCCAGACCTCGTGAAGACCATACTGGCACCAATTAAGCAGGTGCTTGACCTTTAACCTCCCCAAGAGCGTCTGGCTATTTCGATCGTTCGCTGCGAGAACCCTCAGAAGGTGGTTCTTTAACCGCGCCTTTTGTGCTACCCTTTTTCTTCAGCTTCCATCGCTAAACTTTACCGTGAGTCAAAGGCTGATTTCTGATCTCTGACTTCTAATCTCTGTTTTACTATGCCCTGGTTTCGCAAAAAGAAAGGCAAGATCGAGCCGGTCAGCGACAAGGACCGCGTCGTCCGCACTGAGAATGTCTTTGTGCGTTGCGAAGAGTGCGGTGCGCACCTCTACAAGAAGGAACTGGAAGAAGCCCTCCAGGTGTGCACGCATTGCAACTACCATTTTCGCGTCGGCGCTTATGAACGGCTGGAAATGTTGTTCGACGACGCGCACTGCGAAGAGCTGGATGCGGAAGTAGTCTCGACCGACCCGCTGGATTTTGTCGACAGCAAACCTTACACGAAACGGATCGCCCAGGCGCAAAGTGGCACCGGCTTACCCGAAGCAGTCATAACAGCACGAGGCAAAGTCGGTGGGCATCGAGTGTTCGCGGGCGCCATGGACATGAACTTTATTGGCGGCTCGATGGGCTCAGCCGTCGGCGAAAAGATTACCCGCCTGATCGAGCGCGCCATCAACGAGCGCGGCGCGGTCGTTATCTTTGCGGCCTCGGGCGGCGCGCGCATGCAGGAAGGCACGTTGTCGCTGATGCAGATGGCGAAGATCTCAGCGACGTTGGCGGCGCTGGAAGAGCGTCACTTGCCATTCATTTCGGTGTTGACCGATCCGACCACCGGCGGGGTCACCGCGAGTTTCGCGATGTTGGGGGACATAATCGTCGGCGAGCCTAAAGCCCTGATTGGGTTTGCGGGGCCACGGGTGATTGAACAAACCATTCGCCAGAAACTGCCGAAAGACTTTCAGCGCTCAGAGTTCCTGCTGGACCATGGGATGATCGACTCCATAGTCGATCGCCGTGAGATGCGAACGTTTATTATCAAGGCCCTCGACTTCATGATGAATCCTGACATCACTCGCGAAAGCACGGCGCAGCTTTCGGGCCTCAAGTTTCAAGTTTCAGAATTGTCCAGCTAACAGCAACTCTGTGATCCTCTGTGGTTCTCTGTGTCTCTGTGGTGAAAATCTTTCCGAAGAACACTCATCACTGAGACAGAGAGGAACACAGAGGTCGCGCAGAGATGAATTTCGATCAAGCCCTTTCCTATCTCCTCAGTCTCGGTCATGAGACGTTGACGATTAAGCTCGGTCTGGCCAACACCGAAGCGCTGCTCCACGCACTCGATAATCCACACCAGCACTTCCCCAAGGTCCAGATTGCCGGAACCAACGGCAAGGGCTCGGTCGCGGTCACCCTTGATTCAATCTGTCGCGCCGCGGGAATTCACGTGGGTCTCTTCACTTCACCGCACCTGGTTTCGATCACCGAACGCATTTCAATCAACGGCGAGCATATTTCGGAAGATGACTTTGGGCGGTTCACGGAACAAGTTAAGACCACAGCGGAAGGGCTGGTAGAGCAAGGGCAACTAAAAGCCCGGCCAACTTTCTTCGAACACGTCACGGCGATCGCGCTGCTCGCATTTCGTGAAGCTAAGGTGGAGCTCGCAATTCTGGAAACCGGTCTCGGCGGCCGGCTTGATTCAACGACGGCCGCGGCGGCGCAGCTGGTGGCCATTACTCAAATCGCGATGGATCACGAGGAGTATCTGGGACACAGTCTGGCCGAGATCGCCGCGGAAAAAGCTGCGATCATTCGCCCCGGCGTAACTGCCATCATTGCCCCGCAAGAGGAGACTGCGCTCCGCGTAGTTCTCGACCGGTGTAGAGAGGTTGGCGTTGAACCGCGATTAGTGAAATCCGAAGACGCCGCGTCGCCTGACGCACCGGCCTCTGTCGGTGGTCAGTTTGTTGTCACTCTTCCGACTGAGCATGAAGAGATGGCGAAAGTCAGGCTCGGTTTGCGCGGCCGGCATCAAGTCGTGAATGCCTTAACCGCGGTGGCAATCGCCGCAGCTTTGCGCGAGCGTGGCTTCCCAATCACCCGCGAAACGATCATCAAGGGAGTTGAATCGGCGCGACATCCGGGCCGCTTGGAAATCTGGGAGCCCGAACCCCGAATACTGCTTGACGGCGCCCACAACCCGGCGGCCGCCCGCGCGTTGCGAGATTATCTGGATGAATTTGTGAAAGCACCCATCACAATGATTTTCGGCGCTATGCGTGACAAGGCCCTGGGGAAAATCGCGGGCGAGCTCTTCCCATTGGTAGATGAACTTATTCTTACAAGCATGGATAACCCACGTGCTGCCAAGATAGAAACCTTGATGGCCGCTATCCCTGAAGACT
>JBBPID010000068.1:0-29476 GCA_038040505.1 Acidobacteriota bacterium
AAGATCATCCGAGTGACTTTGCGACTTCTGAACTTATTGCCACTGTCGAAAAACCGCTGAGCGTCATTTCTAACGGCAAACTGATTGAAGTGAAAGAGAACCCGGACGGGACCCGGACGTACGACTGGAAGATCGACCAGCCGCACGCGACCTATCTGACCTCGATCATCGTGGGTGAGTTCGTATCCGTTAGCGCCGAGTACGCCGGCATTCCCATCATGACCAACGTCTATCCCAACGAAGTCAACGAAGGGAAAATCACGGCCGCGCGCTTGCCGGAAATGGTCAGGTTCTTCTCTGAAAAGACCGGAGTTAAATATCCCTACGATAAGTATGCGCAAACGATGGTGCGCGACTTTGGCGGCGGCATGGAGAACATCAGCGCAACCACGCAGACCGACAACATGATTCATGACGCCCGCACAGAGTTGGATTCCAACAGCGACGGCTTGCAGTCTCACGAACTGGCGCATCAGTGGTTCGGCGACCTGGTCACCTGCCGGCACTGGTCGGATCTCTGGCTGAATGAAAGTTTTGCCACTTATTTTCAGGCGCTGTGGGACGAGCACAAGTTAGGCCGTGACGACTTCCTATATCTCGACGTCAAAGCCAATAAGGAAGCGTACTACCAAACCTGGGCACGAGGTCAGCGGCGGCCGATAGTGACCCGGAATTACACCAATCCGGACGCCGTTTTTGATACGTATGCATATCCGCGCGGCGGCGCCGTCCTGCACATGCTCCGTACTATCCTGGGGGACGATGCGTGGTGGAGATCCATTAATCACTACCTGACGAAGTACGCTCACCAGCCGGTTGAGACGGAACAATTCCGGATCGCCATCGAAGAGACTACCGGCCAACCATTGGATTGGTTCTTCGAGCAATGGCTCTACAAGATGGGTCATCCGATTTTTCGCGTGACACAGGATTATGACCCGGGAAAGAAGACCCTTAAGCTAAAGGTCATCCAGGAGCAACGGCCCGATCCTGACTCGCAATTTCCGCAGGTCACTTATTTTCAAACTCCCGTGGATGTCGAGCTGGGCACGGCTTCCGGGGTTCGTATTGAGCGTCTGCTGATCCAGCCGAGAGAGGAACAAACCTTTACTTTAACCGTTGACTCAGAGCCGCTGCTGGTTAATTTCGACTATGGTGACGTGCTCATCAAAGAGCTGATCTTCAATAAAACAACCGGTCAATTGGTTTACCAGGCCGCGCGCGATCAGGACGTACTGGGACGAATCTGGGCGCTGCAACAATTAGCCATTCGGATGAACGACACCAGGACGTCGAGCTCTGATCGCAAATCCATCGTGAAAGCTCTGGAAAACGCCGCTACTTCCGATAAGTTTTGGGGGATGCGTTTGGAAGCCGTAACCCGTCTCACTGGATCAAAAGAGTCCAAAGACGCGCTGCTGACCGCGACAAAAGATAAGGATGCGCGCGTGCGCGCGCGCGCGGTCAACGCCCTGGCGTCAGTAAAAGATCCTGATTTGGCAATTGTCTATCAGGAGCTTCTCAACGATCCCAGTTATGCCGTAATCCGTGCGGCCGCGGTGGCGTTCGGTGCTACCAGGAACCCGTCCGCTTTCAATATCCTGGTTAAGATGATCGACAGTCCATCCTGGCGTGACACGATCCGCGGCTCGGCATTGAGCGGTCTGGAGACTCTGGGCGACAAACGAGCTCTGGAGTTTGGCTTTAAATATTCAGCGGCAGGTAATTCTGATAACGTCCGGGCCTCTGCGCTCGGCCTGCTGGGCGCCACCGGCAAAGATGACCCGCGCACTTTTCCCCTAATCACAGCCGCCTTCCACGAGGGTTTTGAACGAAAAGAAATTTCATTAATGTTTGGCGCGGCTGATGCCCTGGTGGCCCTGGGCGATGCGCGCGGACTGGCTGTATTTCAGGAAATGATGAAGGCAGCCGCGGCGTCTCCTCAGCTTGTTTCGGGGATCGCGGCCTTTGAAGCTCGGCTCCGCGACCGCCTGTCTCCTTCGAGATCAAACCGCTAAGCTCGCGATCTATTGGGCTTCAGCCTGAAAAATAAACGTCGCGAGACTTGATGTGTGGACACCTGAAGCCGCTTGACTATCCTACACTCTCGGGTGCCAATTTCTGTCAATCTGATAATTTTAGGCTTGAGTTGCGGCGCGTCGTCCTGTTATAGTCCTACCTGAAAGCGCACCTGGACGCTCGGTGCGCGCACCCCCTGAACGCCTTCTCGCCCTAGAGGGAAACCGTACATGCCTGACAGAGAAAATGGTGAGAAAGGCCAATCTCGTTCACTCGAGGCCGCTGGAACTGCTCCGGCACCCGCTTCAAAAACATCGCTCCTGATCATTGAAGATGACGAGAACATCTCGACTGCAATCGAGGAGTATTTCTCGCGTGCAGGTTACGCCGTTAGTGCCGCGCCCGATGGAGTTGCGGGAATTGACGCCGCAGTAAAGAGCCGGCCTGACGTTGTCGTCCTCGACCTGATGTTGCCAAAGATGGACGGTCTCGCCGTCTGCAAGGAACTTCGGCTCAAGAACCCGCAAATGCCAATTCTCATGCTCACCGCCAAAGATGATGTAGTCGATAAGGTGCTAGGCCTGGAAATGGGCGCCGACGATTACATCACCAAACCGTTTAGCTTGCGCGAACTCGAAGCCCGCATCAAATCGGTTCTGAGACGAACGCGAGCCGCGGTCGCCAGCGGTGACGGCAAGGATGAAACACCGATCGTGCGCGGCACATTGCGCATCGATCCAGTCACTCGCGAAGTCACGATCGCCGACCGGCACGTCGAACTCACACCGAAAGAGTTTGATCTGTTGCGATTATTTGCTGGGAACCCGGGACGCGTCTTTCCGCGCAAATATTTGCTCGAAAAGATTTGGGATTACTCCTACGAAGGCTACGACCGGACGATCGATTCGCACATCAACCGGCTTCGGGCCAAGATCGAACAGAATCCGGACAACCCTCAACTGGTGCTCACGGTCTGGGGCATCGGATACAAGTTCACCGACGCCGAATAACAACTACCTGCGCCTTCTCATCAAGGCCTTAACCGGGACCTCCTAACACCTTTGGACGGTTCCCAGCCAACCACGACAGTCCAACACAAGCTTTCAAAGAATGGTGAAAGTCATGCCAATTCAGAATTCAACATTCGCCCTCCGCCCCGGACGCGCGTTATCAACCGGACTTGCCGTCGCGTTCACGATCTTAGGAACTGCCGCGAGCGCTTTTGGGGCTGCGGCCGACGAACCGTCCGACAGCGGCCTGCCATCAGTTCTCTCGCCCTATAGCATCACGATTTTGCTGGCGGTGGGATTGGTGGCTTTGCTGGTTTTTCGCAAAGTTCGCTCGAAAAAGGGAGAGGGCAAGTCGACCCCGCACCGGCGTAACTCGCGCGGGGAATACACACCTTCTGCTTTGCCTGCGACCCCGCCGCATGAACCCGCGGTGGCCGAGGACAAGCGGATTCAGAGGCTGCAACCGGCACAACAGTGGGAAAAGCCGGGTGAGGTTGCGCCCGAAGTTTTCGGCGCTTATTGCATCGATCAGGAAGTCACCAAGCTGGCAATGGGAAAACCGCACCGGATGGACGTAATGGCGTCGCGCGGCACTGAGGATCGCCGCGCCATCGAAGCGTCGCTGGTTAAGGCGCTCGAAGCGTCAGATACGAGTGACGAGGGACGGCGCCGCGTTCGACATGCTTTGGAAGAATACGGATTTGTCGCTCGTCAGAGTGCCGCGATGTTGATGGGCCGCGACGCCTGGGAACGTTCGTCCGCAGCGCGCACCCTGGGACAAATCGGTTCCGAAAGCTCGCTTACTTTCTTGATCGAAGCCTTACACGACGCGGATCCGGTAGTGCGGAATCAGGCGATCACCAGCCTGGGGGTCCTCAGGATGCCCGCCGCAATCGGTGCTTTACTGGATATTGCGCGAAGACATCCCGACATTCCCGCTTCGCTTTTGAGTGAAACTCTCAGCTCCTGCTCAGTTGAGAGCCTTGGTTTTCTGGATGCGCCAACCGGCGACATGGATCTATTCGCCGAAGGACCTGAAGAACTGGGCTCGGAAGCGTTGATGAACTTCCAGGATCTGCCGGAAGGAACCGAGGACGAAAAAGTGAAAGAACTGCTCGGCCAACTGGAAAGCGAAGACGAGAACGTGCGCACCTCGGTCGCTCAACAGCTCGGCTTGTATCCCGTGCAGTGTTCGGTCGCTGCACTCTCATCCCTGGCTCTCAAGGACGAAGACGTCGGCGTCCGGGCCGCAGCGGTCGCCAGCCTGGGCGCCATCGACCACGAATCGGTGTTCGCCCCGGTGCTAATCGCTTTGTCGGATGAAACCAGAGAGGTGCGCGCCACGGCGGCACGGACTCTGACAGGTCTGCACTTCGATCGCGCCGAAGCCTACGTCCGAGTAATGGAGAAGGCTGATCCGGAAACCTTACGCGAAGTGGCTGAAGCCTGCATTAAGATTGGCATCGTATCGCAGACTGCCGATCGGCTCATCAGCGAAGATCGCCGTCAGGCGTACGAGGCGTTCTCGCTCTTCTCGCTTTTGGCGAAAGCCAATGAGACCGACCCGATTTTGGAAACCATTCGCGGTCACAAGGATACTGAAGTGCGCCTGTGCGCCGTGCGGGTTCTGAGCGTGGCCGCCGCGCCCGATGTTGCTCCAAAGTTGCGCGACTTGGTGTCCTTCAAAGGAATTCCTGAGAGCGTCCGGACCGCGATCCTCGAGGTTCTGTACAAACTTGACCAGAAACAAACTGTCTTTGACGTCACCCCCAGTGACAATGACGCGGTCACGTTGCATAATTCTCTCTAGCATTTCGGGAGGTCTTTCGTTTAGCGTTGCCCCAATGAAAAGCTCTATTCACCCATCAACCCTCTGTGCACAACTCTCGTCGACGGTTCTGGGAATCGCCACCGTTCTCGTGTTGAGTTCCGCTCTGAGCTTCCCTCAAAGTCGAATCATCCGGCCACCCTCGCAAACAAATTCCCAGGTTCCGGCCAAGCGCCCGCCTGTCACGACTCTGCGGGCCAGTGAATCAACGAACGGTTCGCGCGTAGCCGTGTCCTCAGATCAGTCGTTGACAAATTACGAGGCCTACCGCCGCGGCGATCGCTTTTACGTGAGAATTCCGGCGGCCGAAGTGCCCCGAGCCGAATCGACTCGTGGCCGTGGGTTCGCGGACGTCAAGGCCCAGCGCAGTGGTGACAGCACCGTGGTCTCGTTTCGTCTTCAACCCGGCGCTACGGCGCACGTGGAGCAGCGCGCCAACCGGCTCGAGGTTGTCTTCACCGTGCCCGGTGGAAGCACGGACGCCAGCACGAGTGCCCCGGGCGATACGAGCGGTCCGCGGCCAAATCCGACTGCTACTCCAAAAGCGAGTGCCAGCAACCGCGCTTCGAACCCTTCAAGCGGCTCGTCAAACTCAAGCGCGCCCGCGAATAGAAACTCCACTCTCGCCGCCAAACCAACGGCGACTCCGAAGCCTGCAGGGTTGAGGACGGCGACGCCAACACCGAAAGCGGCCGCGATATCTTCACCCACGAATCAAGGGACGTCTCCAACACAGCCACTGAGCCGCGGAAGCTTTTGGTCGCAGGCGAAACAGAAGGTCAACTATTGGATTCTGCTGGCTCAATTGAATCCCGTTCCCGTGGCGATCGGGGCCGCCGTTCTCTTACTACTCGTCGGACTTTTGATCCTGCAGCGCCGGCGCGCCAAAGGAACAAGAGGAACTCGTCGACACCGCGCCGATTCAGGGAAGACGAACGCGGGGGCTGAAGCTTCGCCCACCCAGCAGCCGGCTGTTTCGACGGCCGACTCAACTGTGAAGTCGTCAGTTCCAGTCGAAGCTGCAGCTGCGGGAATCGCCGCCGATGCCGTCAGTTCAAAGGAAGTAGTTGAAGAACCTAAACCTGCCAAGCCGGAAGTTCCTCCGGTTTCCGCTGGCGCAGACGCTGTCCGTCGCGAACGCGTGTCCCGCGTCTCGGATGAAGTTAAGAATGTGATGGCCGGCGGCGAATATAATGAGACTGTGATTGGTTCGGACGATGGTGAAACCCGGAAATTGGTAGGCGCCGAGTTGCTGGCAGCCCTGGTCGGCCGCAGCATTCCCCGCCGCGAACGGGCGCGCGCGGCTTTCATTAAACATGGCTATTTTGACGATGCCACTCGCGATCTGCGCATCGCCGATTCGGCTAACGAACGAGCCGCGGCGGCGCGCCGGCTCAGTTTTGTTCGTGAGCGGGAAGCCACGCCGCACCTGATCGGAGCTTTGGACGATCCTGCTCCCGACGTGCGTCGCGCGGCAGTCGAAGCGTTAATGGATTTGCGCGACCCTTCAGCAATTGGCCCTTTGAACTCTTTGCTGCAAACTGAAAATGACCGAAAGGTTCCGCGCACGCTGATCAAACATGCGATTGACGCCTGCGCCACCACTTCGGCGGACGAGGCCGCTCCGGCAGTGACAAGTATTCCATCCGCCCCGGCAGTCCATCCGTCGTCTCTGGCGACTGATTCTGAACGCGAGGTAATCGAAATATGACAGCTCATGATTTGCTTTCTGAACTGCGCGCCAAGGGCGTTGAGTTGAAAACCTCCGGCGACGATCGGCTCGTGATCGACGCGCCCAAAGGCACTATCACCGAAGAGCTGCGTCGCGACCTCGCCGCCCACAAGGCTGAGCTATTGCAAATTCTCAAAACCGAGCTGGAAGAGAAGAACGTCGCCGATCAACGTGAAACCGGCACCATCTTTCCCGCGATTTCTGCGGAACCACGCGCGCAGACCGCGCCTCGTTATGAAACAGCCCAGGTTGCCGCCAGCACTGCGGAGGAAATCAACCAGTTACGCGTTGAGCTGACGCGACTGCGAACTGAGGAAGAAGCCCGCCGCGCTGAAGTTGAAGCAGCCAGGCTTGCCGCCGAGCATGCTCTGCGAGCTGAACAGGAGCACTGGCGCCAGGCCGAAGAAGAGAGTGCGCGCCGCCGGGCTGAGCAGGAGAAGAAAAGGATAGACGTCGAAACCAGGCAACGTGCTGAAGAGGAGACTCGCCGTCAGATCGCGGAACAGGAATTGGCTCGGGCCGAGGAAGAGCTGATGCGCATGCGCGCGATGGAGGAATCGCGCCGGGCCGATGTTGAAGCGATGATGCGCAAAGCCGCCGAAGAGCATGAAACTGAATTGAATGCGCTGCGACTGGCCGAAGAAGAACCGGCCCGCCGTCGGGTCGAAGAAGAACGCCGGTACCTGGAGGCAGACGCTCGCAAGCGGGCCCAGGAAGATGAACTGCGCCGCCGCGCGGAAATGAGAGTACGCGCCATCGAAGAAGAGGTTGAACGGGTACAGGCGCGTGATGGGGCTCGCCGTAAGGCTGCCGAAGAATCGCAACGCCTGGCGGAAGAAGCAGCCCGCCGGCGGGCCGAGGAAGACAGCCGCCGCCTCGCGCAAGAAGAGGCACGTCGCCGCGCCGAAGAGGAAGCTCAACTGCGCGCAAAGATTGAAGCCGAAATGCGCGCCGAAGCTGAACTGCGACGCCAGGCTGAGGAAGAAACCCGGCGCCGCGCTGAAGAAGAAGCTCGCCGTCGCGCCGAAGAGGAAGCTCAAAGACTCGCCGAAGAGAATGCGCGACGACGCGCCGAAGAAGAAGCGCGCCGCAAGGTAGCTGAGCAAGCTCGACGCCGGGCTGAAGAAGAGGCCCGTCTGCAAGCTGAAGAAGAGGCCCGCCGCCAGACTGAAGAGCAGACACGGTTCCGCGCTGAAGCCGAGTTAAGGATGAAGGCCGAAGCGGAATCGCGGCAGCGCGCCGAACTTGAGACTCGCATTCGCGCCGAGATCGAGGCCAAGATTCGCGCCGAAGAAGCCGAACGCAGAGAGTCGGAAGAATCCCGTCGTCACGACGAACACCAGCGGATCCTCGCTGAGGAGGCCGCCAAGAGCAGCACCCGGCACGAATATCCATTCGAGTTCGAACGGGCCGAAGTTAACGAATCTGAATCCGCGGGATCCGAACCTCAGAAGGGCAATGAGATAGTCGAGTGGTTTGACCTGGGCGTCAACAATCGAGACCAGGTTCGCGAGATCGAACTAGCCGCGCCGCTGGCCGAAGATCATTTCGGCGACATGCAGGATGATGCTGCCGGCGAATTCCAAGCGGTCAGCGTACCGGAAACCAGCGCGCCGTTCGACGATTCCAAACTGACGCACGAGATGTTCGAGCAACTGCGCAGCGAGCGACCGGCAGACCGTGCCGCCGCAGTCAGCCGGCTTCCGCAGTTCGGTGGAGAAGACGCTTTTCGCCACATCAGCAGGGCTTTCGACGACGAGTCAATTGAAGTTCGCAGCGCTGCCGCGCGCGCTATGTTTGAATTCCAGGAAGATCGGGCGGCGGCTTTTACCCGGGCGCTTCGTGAAGCTACGCCCGACCGGCGCCGAAAGATTGGTTCGGCTATCGCCACCTCCGGACTAGCCGGCGACGCGATTCGAAACCTGACCGGAGAAAGCCGCGACAAAACCTACGATGCATTTTCACTTCTGTTTCTCATGTCCAAGACCGGCGAGATCCAGCCGCTGATGCGCGCAGTCGAGGAGCATCCCAACCTCGAGGTGCGACTGGCGGTGGTGAAGCTGCTGGCACTCAGCGGACAACCGGACATTCTGCCGTCATTCCGCCGCATGGCCGTGCGTGGTTCACTGCCGCCGGAAATTCGTTCGGCGGTGATGGAAGCGATTTATCAAATCAGCAGCCAGTCACCGGCGGAAACGCCGTCGATGGCCTGATCAAAAGAAGCACTAACAAAGATCCACGGGCGCAGAGTTTTCATGACTCTGCGCCTTTTTTGTTTTAAAGGAATTACCCACTACCTTTGAAGCGGGCGCTTGGCCTAATCTCTCTTCCCGCTTTACTATTGCTGGTTATGCCCTTCACTCTAAAATCCGACTATCAGCCCTGTGGCGACCAACCACAGGCTATCGACGCGCTGGTGCGCGGTCTTAGTGATGGTTCGAGGGATCAGGTTTTGCTCGGGATCACCGGCAGCGGCAAGACCTTTACCATTGCCAGTGTTATTGATCGCACCCAGAGGCCCACGCTGGTGATCGCCCATAACAAGACACTTGCTGCCCAACTCTATCAGGAATTCAAGACGCTCTTTCCCGAGAACTCTGTCGAGTACTTCGTCTCTTATTACGACTATTACCAGCCCGAAGCCTACGTTCCCGCATCGGACACCTACATTGAAAAGGACGCAATCGTTAACGAGGAGATCGATCGTTTGCGCATGTCCGCGACCCGCGCGCTCTTTGAACGCCGTGATGTGATTGTCGTAGCCAGTGTGTCCTGCATCTATGGCCTCGGGGATCCGGACGCTTACTACGGCATGCTGGTTTTTCTCGAGCCGGGCATGCGCATCGCGCGCGACACCTTGCTGCAACGCCTGGTCGAGTTGCAGTACGAGCGCAACGACGTCGACTTCAAACGCGGCAGCTTCCGCGTGCGCGGCGATGTCGTCGAGATCTATCCCAGCTATCAGGACGAAGCTTATCGGATCGAATTGTGGGGTGATGAGATCGATTCCATCTCAACCATCGATCCGCTGCTGGGTGAAGTCACGCAAAAACACGCGACGCGCCTGCCGATTTATCCCAAGTCGCATTACGTCATGCCGCGCAGCACGCTTAAGCGCGCAATCAAATCGATTCGCGAAGAGCTGGATTGGTGGGAGCCGAAACTAATCGAAGAGGGCAAGCTGCTGGAAGCGCAGCGCCTGCACCAGCGCACGATGTTCGACATGGAAATGATGAAAGAGATGGGTTTTTGTCGCGGCATCGAGAATTATTCGCGGCACCTAACCGGGAAAAATCCGGGCGAGCCGCCGCCGACTCTGCTCGATTACCTGCCCCGCGACACGCTGGTGGTGATAGACGAGTCGCACCAGACGATTCCCCAGGTGCGCGGCATGTTCTTTGGCGATCAATCGCGCAAGCGCACACTGGTTGAGTATGGATTTCGCCTGCCCTCGGCGCTCGACAACCGGCCGCTGAACTTTGACGAGTTTGAAGAACGGGTCACGCAGAGAATTTACGTGTCGGCCACGCCGGGGCCTTACGAGCTGACGAAAGCCAGCGGCGAAGTGATCGAGCAGATCATTCGGCCAACCGGGCTGATGGATCCGGAAGTTGAGATCCAGCCGGTTAAAGGTCAAATCGACCACCTGCTCGGTGAATGCCGCGCCCGCGCCGAACGGAAAGAGCGGGTTCTGGTCACCACCTTAACCAAGAAAATGTCTGAGGATCTGACCGAGTACTTCACCGAAGTCGATGTGCGAGTGCGTTATCTTCATTCGGACATCGAGACCCTCGAGCGTATCAAAATTCTGCGTGACCTGCGGCGCGGTGAGTTCGACGTGCTGGTCGGGATCAACCTCTTGCGTGAAGGCCTGGATCTGCCGGAAGTTTCGCTGGTGGCAATTCTCGACGCCGACAAAGAGGGATTCCTGCGCTCCGAATCATCTCTAATTCAGACGATTGGGCGGGCGGCGCGCAACGCGAACGGCAAGGCAATTCTCTACGCCGATCGCGTGACCGAATCGATGAAGCGAGCGCTGGACGAGACCAAACGGCGGCGGGCGCTGCAGGAAGTCTATAACCGCGAGCATGGCATCACGCCCAAGACCATTATCAAACCGATTGAGGCAACGCTGGTGACGGCGTCTGAGGCTGATTATTTCAAAGTGCCTCTGGAGCTGGAAGACATCGAAGGCTACAGCCCCGCGCAGATTGGAGAGACGATCACGCGGCTGGATTTTGAAATGCGCGAACATGCAAAGCGATTCGAATTTGAGAAAGCTGCGGAGTTGCGCGATCGGATTAAGTACCTGCGCGAGCGCGAGCTTCAGGTCGCGTAAGCAGGAGTAATTTTAAAGTGTCGAAGATCTGCCGGTTCATGTCGCGTCGCTGATGAAGAGTTCCGCCACGAACTTGTCCGGGTTCTGGTCGCCGGCAAACCGGCGCGGCCAAATACTGGACCTGCTCGTCTTTCTGGCCAGTCTCTTTTTGCTCGGCCCTTTCGCCAGGGTGTTGGGTCGCTTGGGCGCGGGCTTTACAGCGAACGACGATGCCGCCGCAAGCAAGCTGGCACTGATAATTCTCGCGGCGTTCGTGTCTTACACTTTGGGCGCGATGCTGAAGCGGGCGCCTTTGCACGAGCGGGTCAAATCGCTCCCCAGTCCGGGCTACGCGGGCTGCCTTTTTCTTGGATGGATTTCGCTGCACTTGAGTCTTTCGATCCTTGGGGCCGCGGTCATAGCCGCCAGCTTCGACGCTGCTCCCAAAGGTGTCCCGCTCGCCGCCATGATCCTGTGCAGCATCCTGCCAACTTTCTTTGTGGCCCGGGTGGTCTTTCCGCCAAAGAAGCTGGAACAGATTCCCGCTTGGCGAAGGAGCTGGCCAATGGAGCTCCTGGCCGATCTGCTCATTATCGCGGCCGTAATTCTGCTGACGATCATGTGGGACATTTGGATTGGCGACTTGTTCACCGGCACCTGGGAAGGCCAGACCTTTGGGGACCGGCTGTTTGGCGCCGGAATGGCAGCCGGGGCCTTCGCGCTCTTCTACTTGAGTCCGAGATTCCTCTTTCTCATCGAAGACTTTAATAAGAAGCTGACGTGGGTGACAATCGGGCTGACCTTCGTGCCGCTGCTGAGTCGGATTCTATTTAGATGGCCGCCGAAGTAGTTCTGATGCTGACCAAGACTGAGCCTGATCAAATCCAATCGTACCTGGGCGACTCGTCGCACCTGCGCGGCGGCTTTGCCCAGCGCGTCGTCTTTCCAGAGAGCGCAGACGAAGTCGCTCAGGTACTCGTTGAAGCGACTCGCACCCGGACCCCCGTGACTGTTTCGGGCGCCGGCACAGGCACCGTTGCCGGACGAGTTCCGTTTGGCGGCATCGTCCTCGCCACCGACAAGCTAGACAAGATCAAGAGCATTTCCGTGGAAGAAGCCGGCGGCCGCGGAGTCGTCGAGGCCGGCGTCATCCTGCGCGATTTTCAACAAGCAGTCGACGCAAAGGGCCTATTGTATCCTCCAGATCCGACCGAGCGCGGCTGCTTCATTGGTGGCAATGTAGCGACAAATGCCTCCGGCGCGCGGACCTTCAAATATGGTCCGACAAGGAATTATGTCGAGCGTCTGAAGATTGCTTTGGCGACTGGTGAAGTCATCGACCTTCGTCGTAGCGAACTGCGCGCGAGTGCCGGTGGGCAAATCGCGATTCCGCTTCCCACTGGCCGAGTGATTGAAGTGCGTTTGCCTTCCTACCAGATGCCGAAAGTGCGCAAGCACGCGTCAGGCTATTACGTCGCGCCGGGAATGGATGCGATCGATCTCTTTATCGGCAGCGAAGGAACGCTCGGCGTGATCGTCGAAGTCGAAGTGAAGCTGTTGCCTAAACCGAAAGGACTGCTCAGCGGTGTGGTCTTCTTTAAGACAGAAGCAGATTTACTCGCCTTTGTTCGTGAAGCTCGTGAGCGCTCATTAAGCAATCGGGGCCCTGGCGCGACCGTGAGAGTGGCCGCAAATATTGACGCGCGCGCGCTTGAATACTTCGATTCTGAGTCACTCGACTTTCTTCGTCAGAAGTACGACACCGTGCCGGCCAACGCTATCGGCGCCATCTTCTTTGAGCAGGAGACAACGCCGGCGACTGAAGATGCTTTGATGACCGAGTGGTTGTCTTTACTCGACCAACACAATGCTCTCAGCGAACAATCCTGGTTCGGCGCCAATGAAGCTGATCAAACTAAGCTGCGCGAGTTTCGACACGCATTGCCCGTGCTGATGAACGAGTGGTTCGCGCGGCATAATCAGAAAAAGGTTTCCACGGACATGTCTGTGCCTGACGAGGCATTTGCCGGCATGCTGCGCTTTTATCAGGAGGCTTTGCGTGGGGGTGATCTGCGATACACAATCTTTGGTCACATCGGCGACAATCATGTGCACGTAAACATTCTGCCGCGTAACGATGACGAGGCGGCCAGGGCCTGGGCGATTTACCACACTTTCATTCGCCGCGCGGTCGACGTTGGCGGAACGATTTCCGCCGAGCATGGCATTGGAAAGCTGAAGCGCGAATATCTGCAACAGCTTTACGGCGAAGAGCACTTGCGCGAGATGGCGCAGTTGAAACGGGCTTTCGATCCGGAGGGAATTTTAGGACAAGGGAACATGTTTTCGGACAAGTATCTATAGTGGCCCTTTCGCAAAAACTGAACTTTGTACTTAGTACTTTGTGCTTGGTATTCTTTGCAAAGCTTGGTGATTCGATTCAACCTTGAACACACATCAAAGTACAAAGCACAAAGTACCAAGAACTATGATCCGCTCAACTGCCTAACCACCGCGAATGTTCCGCTTCACTACAGCCGGCGAATCACATGGTCGCGCACTCGTCGCGATAGTCGAAGGTCTGCCCGCGGGCATGCCGGTTGATCTCGAGCAAATCAATCATGAGTTAAGTCGAAGACAGCAGGGCTATGGCCGTGGCGCGCGCATGAAGATCGAGCAAGACCGGGCCGAGATCCTCAGTGGTGTCCGGCACGGATTGACGCTCGGCTCGCCGCTCGCTCTCGTGATTGAGAACAAGGATTGGGCGAATTGGGATGAAGTAATGTCCGCGGAGCCGCGCGACCTGGCGCCCGAGAAATCCCGCCGTGTGAAACGGCCGCGTCCCGGGCACGCCGATCTGGCTGGCGGTTTGAAGTACGATGCGCGCGACTTACGCAATGTGCTGGAGAGAGCCTCGGCCCGCGAGACTGCGGCCCGAGTTGCCTGCGGCGCCATCGCAAGACAATTGCTCGCCGATTTCGGTATTGAAATTCGCAGCCACGTGATTCAGCTGGGCGGGATTCCCGAAGCGCCTCTCGAACTTACCTTCGCTCAAATCGCTGCGATTCCGTCAGATGCCCCTTTGCACTGCGGCGACGCCGCCGCCCAGCAACGCATGGTTGAGTTGATTGATCAGAAGAAAAGCGAAGGCGACACGCTGGGTGGAATCTTTGAAGTCGTCGCCCGCGGTGTGATTCCCGGCCTGGGGTCGCATACCGCGTGGGACCTGAAACTCGACGGCCGTCTGGCTCAGGCCGTGATGTCGATTCCGGCGGTCAAAGCGGTGGCTTTAGGCGCGGGCGCCGAAGCCAGTTCCCTTCCCGGTTCCGAAGTCCACGATGAAATCGGTTACAACGACGAAACCAAAGAGTTCATTCGGGCCACCAACCGCGCCGGCGGCCTGGAAGGAGGCGTGACCAACGGTGAAGAGATTCGCGTGCGCGGTCACCTGAAGCCGATTTCGACTCTCCGACGCGCGCTGCGCTCCGTCGACATCGACACGAAGCAGGAAGAGCGCGCTGCTTTCGAACGCTCGGACATCACCGTGGTGCCGGCCGGGGGCGTAATCGGTGAAGCGATGGTCGCCCTGGTCCTGGCCGGAGCCCTGCGGGATAAGTTTGGCGGCGATAGTTTGGGTGAAATGAAACGAAACTTTGACGGCTATCGCGAGCAGTTGCGTGGGTATTGAAAGCGCGATGAGCGGGGCCAAGCCCGCCTTCCCGACCATGAGCTGAATTCACTTGAGGTCTTTCGCTTCTGATTGAAAGGCTTTCGAGACTCGCCGTAAAGGATCGAGTTTACTAGCCTCGGGGTCAGGAAGGGGGGCTTGCCCCCGCTCGCTTTCACCCATAAAATCAGATCATTAAGTTCTGTATAGTTGAGAGAAATGTCACGATTACAAATTATCACCTGGCCGAATCCAGTGCTCGATGCGCCTGCCGATCCGGTCACCAAATTCGACGACGACCTTAAAACGCTCGTCAATAATATGTTCGAGACGATGTACGCGGCGCCCGGCGTTGGCCTGGCCGCGGTACAGGTCGGCGTCCCCAAGCGACTGTTTGTGATGGATTGCTCCGGCGGAAAAGACCCCGACCAACGCATTGTGATGATCAATCCGGAAGTCATCGCCCAGGAAGGCAACCAGGACGGCGACGAAGGCTGTCTTTCCTTTCCCGGAATCTTCTTTGGCGTTAAGCGTAACCTGCGCGCGATCGTGCGGGCCCATGACATTAATGGAAAACAGTTTGAGCTCGACGGCACGGAATTGACGGCGCGTTGCATGCTGCACGAAACCGATCATTGTGACGGAATAGTGTTTCTGGATCGGATGACGCCGCTTAAGCGCGAGATCGTCAAGCGCAAAATTAGAAAACTGCAAAAGGCCAATGAGTGGCCTGCTTGATCTGCAGGTGTATTGCACCGCGAACAAGACAACCCAGAACGGAGTCATAGATGCCAACCGAATTTCGTAACGAACCCTTTACTGATTTCAGCAAAGAAGAAAACGCGCAGGCGATGCGCGCGGCTTTGGAAAAGGTCAAAGGCCAATTAGGCCAGGAATATCCCCTCGTGATCGGCGGCGAACGGATCAAAACCGGCAGCACGCTCGAGAGCATCAATCCGGCGCAGCGCGCCCAGGTAGTCGGAAGATTTCATAAAGCGACCAAAGAACTCGCCAATCGCGCGGTCGAAAGTGCTTCTCAAGCGTTTAAGACGTGGCGCAACGTGCCCGGCGAAGAACGCGCGCAACTCGTGTTTCGGGTCGCGGAAATCATGCGCGAGCGCAAACACGAGTTCTCAGCCTTGATGATTTATGAAGTCGCCAAGTCATGGCCCGAAGCTGACGGCGATACGGCCGAAGCGATCGACTTCCTCGAGTTTTATGCGCGCGAGATGTTGCGCTATGCCGCGCCGCAACCGTTAACCAAGCTGGCCGGGGAAGATAACAATTTGGAATACATTCCCCTCGGCGTGGGCGCCGTAATCCCGCCCTGGAACTTTCCACTGGCGATCATGGCGGGCATGACCGCGGCGGCGATTGTCACCGGCAATACGGTCGTGCTGAAACCTTCTTCGGATGCGCCTACGATTGCTTACAAGTTTTTCGAACTCCTCGAAGAAGCCGGGATGCCGGCCGGCGTGGTCAACTTTATGACAGGTTCGGGCGCGGAAGTCGGAGACGTAGTCGTCGATCATCCAAAGACGCGCTTCATCGCTTTTACCGGCTCGAAAGAAATTGGTTTGCGGATCAACGAACGCGCGGCGAAGGCCCAGCCCGGACAGCTCTGGATCAAACGGGTCGTCGCTGAGATGGGCGGCAAGGACGCAATCATCGTCGCCGACGACGCGGATCTCGAAGAGGCAGCTACCGGAGTCGTGCAGTCGGCCTTTGGTTTTCAGGGTCAGAAGTGCTCGGCATGTTCCCGCGCGATCATTGATGCCCGTATCTACGATTCGATGATCGAGAAGATTGCCGAGCGCACGGCAAAGATCAAGGTTGGTGATCCGACGGATACCACCACCTATATGAGCGCGGTGATTAACGAAAAAGCTTTCAAGACCATCAACGGTTATGTCGAAAAAGGAAAAGCCGAAGGCGGGCGCGTTGTGGCCGGCGGCGGCGCGGATGGCGAGCAGGGATTCTTTATTGAACCGACGGTGATCGCGGACGTCAAACCGGGTGCGACTATTGAGCAGGAGGAAATCTTCGGACCGGTACTCGCCGTGATCAAGGCGAACGACTATGACGATGCGCTCCGCATTGCCAACGACACCCAGTTCGGTTTGACCGGCGCGGTTTATTCGCAAGACGAAGCCAAACTGGAACGAGCTCGCCGTGAGTTTCACGTCGGCAACCTTTATTTGAATCGCAAGTGCACCGGCGCCCTCGTGGGTGTCCATCCATTCGGCGGCTTTAACATGTCCGGAACCGACTCAAAAGCCGGTGGCCGCGATTACCTGATGCTGTTCATGCAGGCAAAACTTTCTTCTGAGAAGATGGGCGCCACCACCAGCAAGCGGGCCGAAGCCGGCACTGCGGTGTAGGATTATTCTTATCTCCCTCTCCCGTTGGGAGAGGGTTGGGGTGAGGGTTTACGAGGGTACCGACCCCCCACCTTTTTTTGTCTTTGAATGCGAGTAGCCTCCGACGGAGCACAAGTGAGAACAAAAGTCTTCACGCCCAGGCCCTCATCCCCGACCCTTCTCCCAACAGGAGAAGGGAGACAAATCTTGTTAAGTTGAACTACTCCTTACCATAGTAAACTGCCACGATGCGACTGGTCTTCATGGGCACGCCTGATTCGGCAGTACCCTCTCTGCGACGTCTACTCGACGATGGGCATGAGATAGTCGCCGTCTGGACTCAGCCCGATCGACCCGCCGGTCGCGGTAACAAGCTTCACCAGTCGCCTGTGAAAGAATTTGCTGTCAGCCATAACCTCCCTGTCATTCAGCCTTTGAAAATCAAGACCGAGGAAGCAAAAGAGCTGTTTGCTTCCCACCAGGCGGACGCCGCCATTGTGGTCGCTTACGGCCGAATCTTACCGGCGACGTTTCTGAATGCACCGGCGCTTGGCTGCATCAACGTCCATTTTTCGCTCTTGCCTGAGTATCGTGGAGCCGCGCCGGTTAGCTGGGCAATCGTCAATGGCGAAAAAGAGACCGGCGTGACCACGATGAAGATTGTCCAGGAGTTGGATGCCGGCCCCATCCTGCTGCAGCGCCGGACAGAGATTAGCGAAAGCGAAACCGCGCCCGAGTTGATGGCGCGACTGGCGGAGACTGGCGCGGAACTTCTCAGCGAAACGCTGAAACAAATCCAAAGCCTTGAACCCCGGCCCCAACAAGACGATCAGGCGACCTTCGCGCCGATCCTGAAGCGGGCGGATGGTTTGATTGACTGGTCGCTGGACGCTTACGCGCTCGCCCGCCGGGTGCGGGGATTTCAACCGTGGCCGAACGCCTTCACTACCTTGGGATCCCATCGGTTGATTATTTGGGAAGCGGCGCCCGAATGGATCGAGCAGCTGCGCTTTGCTCCCGGCCAGATCATCGAAGCCCATGGCGATCGGCTGGTGGTCGCCGCCGGCGGTGGTACCGCTTTGCGCATTTCGGAGTTGCAGACGGAAGGCGGTCGCCGCCTCAAGGCGCGCGATTTCTTAAACGGCACACATATCAGCGTTGGGCAGTTGCTGGGCTCAGACTGATCTCGGCGAAAGAAAAATGACAAGTAACGTCGCATCCCCTGCGGAAACCAGCCGCGCGAACCAGACAAAAGTTTGGTGGGTTGAGGCTCTGAGGTGGGGAGCGCTAATTGTCTTTGTCACGCTCCCGGTCTTCGCCTTTTTCTTTCGGGCCACGGCCGGCCGCGTGGTCTGGACCATCGTGGTCGCCGCGCTGCCGCTTTTCATCGTTCTGGTTGGTTATCATCGCTGGCGAATCATCTGTCCGCTGGCGTTCTTTGCGCAGATTCCGGTGCGGCTGAGAAGGCCCGGCACCAGGAGGGCCAGACCGTGGACGGAAGCGAATTATTACTTCATCGCCGGCGGCATCTTTGTCTTCTCGCTCTGGCTGCGTTTGATTGCCACCAACGGCGACGGACACGCCATCGCGGTGTTCTTCATTCTGCTTGCCTTTTTCGCGATGGTCATCGGCGCCTTCTACACCGGCAAGACCTGGTGCAACTATCTTTGTCCGGTCTCGTTCGTCGAGAAGATTTATACCGAGCCGCACGGTTTGCGCGAGACGGAAAACTCCCAATGTCAAAAATGTTCGGCCTGTAAAAAGTTCTGTCCCGACATCAACGAAGAAAACGGCTACTGGAAAGAGATTAGCTTGCGCTCAAAGCGAGTTATTTACTTTGCTTTTCCCGGCCTCGTGTTCGCTTTCTATTTTTACTATTACCTGCAATCGGGAACCTGGGACTACTACTTTGGCGGGCGTTGGACAAACGAGCAGGGATTGTTTCGCTCGGCCCTCTTGCCCGGTCACAACGCGGCTACCGCCGGCTTCTTTTTTCTTCCCATCGTGCCGCGGGCTCTGGCCGCCGCGCTCACCCTGGCCGCATTCGCGGTCGTGAGTTTCCTGTTCTTCTCAGTCTGTGAGCGGCCAATAGAAAGCTGGCTGCGCCGCCGTGAAGGCACAACCGACAGCCAGCGCACGCGTCATGTGATGTTCAGCATTGCGGGGTTTACCGCCTTCGTTATCTTTTACAGTTTTGCGGGTCAGCCATCGCTGAGAAAACTTACTTTCATTCCAGCGCCGCAACTGGTGACCATCGTCGTGATTATCACCGCCACAATCTTTTTGCTCAGACGTCTGCGCCGAACGCCAAAAGACTTTGCCGAAGAAACTCTGGCGCGCACCATCATCAAGCGTTGGGAGTGGACAGATACCAAGCCGCCAACGGATTTGCGCGAAGCTTTTCTGATTCACACCATCCGCTCACGAGAGTCCGCCAACGTAATCGATATCTATCAGGACTCGGTTCGCGAAGCGCTGGCCAACGGTTTTGTGACGCGGGAAGAGGTGCACCTGCTCGATCACCTGCGCAATCAGTTGAAGATCAAGAAGTCAGATCACGAAAAGGTCATGGCTTCCCTGGCAGACGAAGAGCGCGCGCTGTTGAGTGATAAGTCCAAACAGCTCTCAGGCGAGAAGCGGCTTCAGCTGGCTACTTATTCCCGCGCCCTCGGGAAGTATCTGGAAAAGGTACTGGCGGCCGATGGCAATCCGGATGATCGGTTCATCGTGCGGCTGCGCTCTGAATATGCGGTCACCCGAAAAGAGCATATGGCGGTTCTGGATGAACTGCTGGGCGGCGATAGCGGCTTGGCAGCGCGTCTGGCTGAGGCGTTGCGCACAATTGAACGCGCTGAGTTCACTATCAAGGCGCTCGAGTTAAGTCCTTCCCCGACTCATGACTTTCTGGCTGACATCCTGCGCCGCCGGCATGAACAGGCCGTTGACAGTCTCATGCGCGGACTGAGTTTTTCTCTTCCGGATGAGAAGACAATTACTCTTCGACTTGCCTTCGCCAGTTTTGATCAGGCATTCCGCGAATCGATCATCGAGCAATTCCGGGAAATCCTCTCGCCGACAATCGCCGAGAAACTTATTACCGCCTATCACGAAACCGTCCGGGTCGAAAGCTCGATGCCGACCCTTACTGACATGCTGGCCGCGCGCTGTCAGAGCGTCGATCCGTACGTCCGCGCGGTGGCCCTTTTCGCCCTCGGCGACCGCCTGGCGGCGAACGATCGGATGTTGGAGGTGATGAGCAAAGACGAACATGAAGTTGTTCGTGAAACTGCTTTCTACCTGCAGCAGCGCGCGGGCCAAAGGCTGGGCGGGCCGGCAAACCACATGATTGTCGAAAAGATGATTGCGCTGCGGGGTGCGCCCATCTTCTCGACGCTGGCGCCGGAAGGATTGGCGGAACTCGCCCGCGCCAGTATCGAAGAGGCGTTTCCGCCGGGAGCACAGATTTGTCCGGAGGGTAGTACGGGTGAAGAGGTGTTTATCCTGCTGAGCGGAGAGATTGAAGCCCTGGGAAAGGATGGCGCGGAGCAGATTATTGAGAGCAAAGAACGGACCGGCGGTTTCATCGGCGAGTTGGCAGTGCTTGATCCTGAGGCCCGCTCGGCCGAAATGCGGGCCGGCAAATTCGGGGCCCGCGTCTTGCGCCTGGACGGCGGCGCCTTTCGCGATGCCGTCGAAGCTGAACCGTCGATCGCGTCCCACGTCATACGTACCCTGGCACAGCGCCTGCGGCGGCGGCCGAAAGAATAACTCCGCGAAAGTCCGAACTAATTCGGGCCAATGATTCTGGAGGGCAACCCGGATTGAGGTATATACTCCTCCCGGCAATCATTCGCTAACGCTGCGAGTCCCGACCAACTGACAGCGTTGGATGATTGCGACTCAAGCTGGGCCCCTTCCCAAACTAAAGTTTCAAGCCTTTCTCAGTAGAGAGGAGCACCGAAATGAAAAAATACTTCTCATTCTTGTTGAGTGTGCTGATCCTTCACGTCTTCAGTTATGCACCTCTTGCCTCGGAAACGCCAAAAGAAAAAGCGAAGAAGGAATTGCTCGCCGCTCAGGTCAAGGCCGGTATTGCGGCGCTGGGAACCGGCGAGTCCTCCCGGGTGCGGGTCGTGCTGAATGACAAAACCAAATACGACGGCTACATCACCGAGATTGCCGCTGATCATTTTGTCGTCGCGGACGCCAAAACAAGAGCGACGGCGCCGATTAATTACACTGAGGTCAAAGGCATCAAAGGGCACAACCTCTCGAACGGCGCCAAAATCGGAATCGGCGTGGCGGTCGCCGCGGCCATCGGGATCGCTATCGCGGTAATCGGGCGAGGTAATAATAACAATCAGAATCAATCGCGTTGCACCGGAACTGCGCAGGTCGGCGTCCCCTGTCCTGCGGGTTGCGTTTGCATCGCGCAGTAGGTTTTCGACGCGGGCAAGCGGGAGGCTGACCCTTTGTGGCTCTGCCATAGGTTGCCCGGCAAGTCTTTGACCGCGAGCAAAACTAATATTGACGAAGCGCGCTCCTAACCTGGTGGCTCGGCCATGCCGATGCGCGGCAAGTCTCTGACCGCGAGCAACTCTACATTGTCGAAGCGCGCTACTGGCCTGGTGGCTTTGCCATGCTGATGCGCGGCAAGTCTCTGACTTGCCGGAGATGGCTCATCGTTCTGGCGGTCTATGACCGGACAAGAACCCTGCAAAGCGGGTCGTAGACCCTTAAAAGAAAAAAGATCGCTTCCGGCAAGTCAGAGACTTGCCGCGCATCAGCGTGGCCGAGCCATTGCGTCGGTAGACCGCTTTGGCTTCGAAGTGTGCTGTTAAGTCCGGACACTTGGCACGCATCTGTGTGGCGGAGCCATTGCGTTGTAGCCCGGAGTTAGCTTCCAACCTCCTGCCGATCCAATCTGGATCAGTTTGAGGCCGGCGCTTTTCTTAGGCTCTCGATCCACTTCGCGTTCTCTTCCATTGTCGGCCGGAAAGCCTCGCGCGGCGCGACCGTCTCAACGTGCATATTGTCGTCGGTATTAATCACCGCACCCGCGACCGCCGGGCCCAGCGTGCTTTCGTCCGTCACGAACCAGGCCCGCACGTCTTCCAGGCGATTCATTCGAATGCGCGCGAGGTCAGCCGCCACCCGGGCGTCGCCCATTCGCGCCGCGAGATAATTAAGTGTAAGAGGCTGGCGACTGCCGACCAGGATCAGATCTTTGCCGCTCGCTTCTCCACGCACGCGGAAAATCAGCACGTGCGGAAACACTTCGTGATAAGTCGCCAGCACCGATCGCAGGCTTTCGGTCGAGAGTTGATACATTTGCAGCCACTGCACGAATACTCCGTCGTCCCGTAGACGCTCCTTGCCCAGGGTAAAGAACTCGCGCGTAAACAAGTTCGCCACCCCAGGGACCCAGGGATGGCTCGGCTCACTGACGATGATGTCGTAGCGAGTGGGATTGACGCGTAGATGCGTGCGCGCGTCATCCAGAATCATGCGCAGGCGCGGATCAGCCAGCGGCTTTCCGTTGACGTGCTCGAAAAAACGAGACGCTGCCATCGTGGCCGGCTCCAGTTCGACGCAGTCGACCGTTTTGATGGGTCCCTGCAAAATTGATCCGGCGGTGACGCCGGTGGCAAATCCAATCATCAGCGCATTGTCGGCACGCGGCGCGGTTAGCAGACCAACATGGGCCAGAAAAACCTGTGTCGGCATGTCTTCCGTATCAGAACCATTTGTCCGCCCATTGATCGCCAGCGACGTGATGCCCCAATCGCGACGCACAGACACCGTCGCGGTGCGGCCTTCCTGAAACATGAGCAGCTGGTGGTTCTCAGCCCGGTCGTCGCCGGTATTTTCGGGAACGCCGCCGCGCGACTTTGCCAGCACTCTGACGTAACCGTCGTAGGCTCCGGTCGACAGCGCATTCAAATTCAACTTCGGCCAGACAAACAGGGTGACGATAATGACCACCGCGGTGACGCCGGCTGCCAGACTGCGAACCAGCGCGCGATCAGCGCCGGCCCGTCGCGATTCAAAGGCGATTCCCGCCGTAATCAAACACAGGACGGCAACACAGAAAATCGTGAAGCGGGTGCTGGTGCCCGGAATCAAAAGAAATGCAGTCAGGATTGAGCCGGCAATCGCTCCCAACGTGTTCATCGCATAGCTCAATCCGACCAACCGCGATGTCGTCCCGGGCGTGTCTCCAGCGACCTGGCCTGAACCCGGCCAGGATTGCTCAGCCCACTTCAAGACCAGCGGCATGACCATGCCCATCAGCACCGAAGGCAACAGGATCAACAAAGCAGCCGCACAGATTTGCAGCGCCATCAGGCCGCTCCACGAATTAATGCCGAGCCGAAACCCCGCACCCACTAACAGCGAGGGCGTCACATTGGCGACGCGGATGCTGAAGAATAAGCTGGCTGCGATTAGAAGCTGGACTACGAAAATTACACGCCGCACCGCGCGCAGATCCGAACTCTGCCTGCGGCTGACGATGTATGCACCCAGGGAGAGTCCGGTGAGAAACAGTGCCAACACGATGCTAAAAGCATAGGTGCTCGAACCGATGATCATCGAGAGCATGCGTGACCAGACTACCTGCATACTGATGGTCACGAGGCCGGACATCAGGGCGCACAATAACCAGAACGATGTGTTCGCGGGCGCCGGTTGATTCGCGGGTTGTTCAGAAACTGATTCAAGAGCGCCGTTACCAGTGACGCCGTGTTTATCTCTATGATCCAACACCAACGCGAAGGCGCCGATGATTAGATTGGTCAAGGCCGCGATCCAAATGGTCGCATTCACGCCCAGGGACGGGAGCAGGACAAACCCGGCCGCAATCGTGCCGGCGATCGCTCCCACCAGATTAAGAGTGTAGAGAAATGTGACTGAGATGCTTCCCTGTTTCGACGCCGAGACCGCTCGCGCCAGGACCGGCAACGTGGCGCCCATCAGAGCGGTGGGAACGATGAGCACAACTGAGGCCAGCGCGAATCTGGTGGCCGCCGAGCCATAAAAGCCAGGTTGCAATCTCTGCCAAACTCCGGCGTAGAACCCATCGATTAATCGAAATAGTAACGGCACCGCCAGGGCGTAGAGTCCGATGACGATTTCGATCACAGCATAAACGCGGACTGCGCGAACAATGCGCCCGGCCAAACGAGAGGCCAGCATGCTTCCGATGGCCAATCCGCCCATGAACGCCGCCAGCACCGCGCTGATAGCCAGCGTCGTTACGCCGAATACCAAACCCAGCATGCGCGCCCACAAGACTTCATAAATCAGGCCAGTGGCGCCAGAGAACAGAAAACAAACGGCCACGAACCTGAGCGATCGGGTTGAATATGTCTTGGCGGGATGCAGAATTAGTTTGCCGGCGTTCGCGGCCATGCGGATCGAGTGGTCTCCTCAGTCGAAGCTGATCGATAAGCGACCAATATAGCACTTAGTGAATTGCTTTGCGGGACTGGCTGGTCGATGTCAGAAGCCCGACCGTAAGGGAGGGCAAGGTGAGTCAAGTGGCCCTCCCTGACGGTCGGGCTTCTGACACGCTCGGCTACTCATTTTTCTTTTCCCGGCAGCACGCGGAGATGATCCAGGCCGCGGAAGGGACCTGAACTCCACCAACTCGGTTCGGGCTCAGCCAGTTTGAGGCGCGGCCAGCGGCGCGTGACCGCCGTCAGCATTACCTCGGCCTCCATGCGCGCCAGTGACGCCCCCAGGCAAAAATGCGGACCGGCGGCAAACGAAAGCGGAGCTCCCTCGTTTCGTCTGATGTCGAAACGGTCGGGCTCGGCAAAATGGTTTGGATCGCGATTCGCCGCCGCCAGGATCACCAGAGTTGGCGTTGATGCAGGGATGGAAGAGCCGGCTAGTTCGACGTCGACAACGGGAACCCGCGCGACATACTGGGTCGGGGTCTCGAAACGCAGGAATTCGTTCACGGCGCCGGGAACCAGCGACTGATCGGCAACGATCGCGGCATATTGCTCGTGATGCTTCAGCAGGATGAAAAGTCCGTTAGTGAAAAGATCCCGGGTCGTCCGATGCCCCGCGGAATAGAGCGTTACTACCAGCGACAGCAGCTCTTCGCGGCTAAGCCGCTCCTGCCCGTCGTGCGCTTGCACCATTGCGGTGAGCAGATCATTCCCCGGATGCCGGCGCCTCTCCTCGAGCAATTCGGCGGCATAGGCGGCGAAGCGTTCGGAGGCTTCGAGAGCGCGCTCCAACCCTTCGCGCGGTATCTGGACGCCGAGGAGCGGAGTCACCGCTTCGGTCCATTCGGTAAGTTGATCGCGATCGTCGAGCGGAACGCCCAACATCTCAGAGATGACGAGAGACGGAAGCGGATGGGCCAGGCCGGCCCGTAAATCGATGGTCTCGTCTCCCTGTTTGCCAATATCATCCAGCAGCTCCTCAGTCTTTCGTGCGACAAACGAATGTAGATCACGCACGCGGCCGGGCGTAAATGCCCGCGAGACCAGCCCGCGCACGCGCGGATGATCTGGTGGATCGAGGAAGTTAATGCGATGCGACAGTTCGTCGCGGGCCGCGCCCGCCGGCAGCAACTGCCGAAAGCGTTCAGCCAGCGGACCCGACCGAAATCTTGAGTCGCGTAAGACAGTGTCGGCCGCCGTGTATCCGACAACGCAATGTATTCCCGAGGCGGTTTGCAGCGAAGGCCCGACCGCGTGAAGCGCGCGAAATAACGGATAGGGATCGTCGAGTTCAGCCAGTTGCGACGGTTCGAAGTCGGGATTGTCAGGGAGGTTTCCAGTCATGAGAGTTTTTTTGAAACGACCAGCTTACACGAAAGCATGAACTGTTGATCTAAAAAGCCCGGAGAATAGAGGTACGGAACCGCTCGCGGTAGCGAGCGGGTTAAAGCATCAACTCCCCAAAAAAGTGGCTCATAACAACTTCGTCGCTTCAACTGGTTGCAGTGGTTGCGCCCTTAACCCGCTCGCTACCCCGACTCGTCGGGGTTCTTGTACCTGAGTGTTGTCGTTCTACTTCGATTCGTCTACACATGTCCAGAACTTTTGGTATAAAGCCAAAGGATCAGCGAGGCTTACAGATAAATCACAAAAGACCGCCGCCAAATGTTCGGCGGGATGGTTCCGTGCGCCGCCGTGGTCAACACCACCAAATAGTTTCCGTCGGCTGAGTGCTGCGGGAGGGCCACCGCCTCAAGCAAGTCGGTCGGCCAGGAATCCGCGTCGGGCTCTCGCGTCGGCCCGACCAGCGCCAACCGGCGCAGGCACGCGTATAAATGTTCCCGGCCCGTCCCGAATCTTCCTCGCTCGTCGCCCAGCATCAGCCGAACTTCCGCGCGCTCGCTAATAAAATGCTTAACCAGCGACGCCGCCTGGACCACGCCGTTTTCAAAGCGAATGCGAAAATTCTCTTCATCAATATCGCTGGTCAGTCTGGTGTCGAGCACGACGGTGATCCGGCGCTCGTCTTCAGCCGTAAACTCGCGCACAGTCAGCCGCCGCGCCCGCGCCGTCGCCTTCCAATCTATATGCCGCAGATCGTCGCGTGGTTGATAGTCGCGCAGCATCAGCAAATCATGTCCGGCGCCGCGACGAAGCGAGATGGTTTGTCCCGTGTTCAGTGGCAGCAGGTTCAGCTCGTCGGTGACCGGCTCGGGTTTTGGATAGACGACGATGTCCACGTCACGCGCGCTCAACCTTCGCCGGTGGCGAAAGAAACCAAAGGGAAACCGGGTCGAAAGCTCAAAGCCGTTTACCAGCACATGGCCGCGCTTCGAAAACAATTGCTCGATACTCTGCTCGGCCGCGGCATTGTGCGGCACATAGAGGAAGTAACCCAGGATGTGCCGCTTAAAGCGGGCCCGCCAATTCCTTCGTCCCCGGGTGCGAGGTTGTTCGGGCATCTGGGTTTCGACGAGGATCGAAAATGAAGGCAACACGCGCTTGTTGTTGCGGAGAGTGACCAGGACCTCAGCCGGCTCGCCGGCAAAGATGTGATCGGGAAAGCGTGCCGACACCTTGAGGTCCCGCAGAGTGGCGCGCGCGGCCGCCCACGACACGAACAACGTGGACAACATAATCGAAAAGACCAGGAACAGGAGATTGTTCCCAGTGTTCCAGGCGGCGAACGCGACAATTACCAGAATGACGGCAAAGATTACGCCGCCGGTGGTGACCTCAATGGGAAACCCGCGCGAAACTTCGGCGAAGGCGGAACGGGCCAGCGGCGGGACGACCAGCAGGGTTATCAATAAAACAAAGACCAGCGACGTTACGGCGCCGATACCGGCCAGACTCGGCTCGCCAAACCGGCGCGCGAGCAAGGTCAGCATCGCGGTGGCTAATCCGGCCAGGACCAGCAACGTGCCGAGAATTGCATTACGCCAGGCAGACAATTTCGAATTTCGAACTTCGAATTTCGAATTTTCAATTTCTGCTTTGCGAGCCATTACATTCGTCACTGGCCTTCACACAATTCGCAATCCGCAATTCGAAATTCGCAATTCTTAGAGCGGGACGCTGATGGTTTTCATGATTTCCTGCAGAACTGCTTCCGCCTCTTCACTGCGACGCATGGCTGAGGAATAGCGCGAGCTGACCGTTAGACGGTGGGCAAAAACAGGAATTACCAGGCGCTTGATGTCATCGGGAATGCAGTAGGTCCGATCTTCGGTAAGCGCCAGCGCCTGAGCGGCGCGAAACAGCGCCAGCGTGCCTCTCGGACTGACCCCGAGGTCGAGCATTTCCGACGAACGAGTGGCGGCCACAACCCGCATCAGGTAATCGACGATCGCGTCATCGACGATGACTTCACTGACCGCTCCCTGTAGCTGCGAGATCTCGGCGGCCGTCATCACACCCTGAACCTGGTTCAGCGGTTCGGCGTGCTCGCGGTCGCGCAGAATCTGCTTTTCGTCCGCCGCGCCGGGATAGCCGATTCGCAGGCGAAGCATGAAACGATCCAATTGCGACTCAGGTAGCGGATAAGTGCCGTGATGTTCGATCGGATTCTGCGTCGCCAGCACAATGAACGGATTTGGCAGCGCGTGGGTGACGCCTTCAACGGTCACGTGCTGCTCGGCCATGGCCTCCAACAACGCCGATTGGGTCTTGGGTGTAGTGCGATTGATTTCGTCAGCCAGAATGACGTTGGCAAAAATAGGCCCGGGCTTCCAATCGAATTGCGAGGTGTGCTGGTTGTAAATCGAAAGGCCAATTACATCCGACGGCAGCAGGTCCGAGGTGAATTGAATCCGCTGGAAAGAACAGTCCAGGGCCCGCGCCAGTGCGTGCGCCAGCGTGGTCTTGCCGACTCCCGGAACGTCTTCGACCAGCAGGTGCCCGCCCGCGAGCAAGGTAACGATTGCCAGCCGCACAGCTTCCGGCTTGCCGCGAATCACGCGCTCGACCGCTTGCTGCAACAGATCGACGCTTTCCGCTGAGGTGCGGACAAAGGTTTCTGGCTCGCTGCCGGCTGTTCGCAGTTGTCTCATCTATTCACCAAGGCCGGCTTGCATTCTACATGCTACGGGCCGGGGCCGCCACATCGACCAGAACCGGAAAGTCTGTAATTAGGAACTTTGGCCGAGGACAGCCACGCCCAAAGCCGCCTCAACAGAGTCCGCGGCGGCAGATCTTGCTCCCGTCTGGCGCGAGCATTTCGGCTGTAGTAAGATTTGAGCCTGTAACAATCAGGGCGCTTCTTTTCGGAACTGCAATCGCGTCCCGTCGTTTGATTAGCTGAGGAAGATCATGAATAAGAATTATCGAAAAAAGTCTCACGAACACGGTTTCACGCTTATCGAGTTGATGATCGTGATCGCCATTATCGGCATTCTAATCGGCGCCGCGACCCTGGGCTGGCGCGCCGCCGTTAAGTCAGGTAACGAAGCGGCGACCTTGCAGGCGATGAAGACCATCGCTACCGTGGAAATCCAGTATTACAACTCTCACAACCGGAACTTTGGTACTTTCGAGCAACTCACCAAAGACGGGTTTGACTCGCGCTTTGCCGCAAACTCGCCGGTAGTCGATGGTTACATCTATACGCTCAAGGTGAACGCAAAAACGTCAACCACACCGCCGACCTATACTCTCAATGCTGACCCGCAGCAGGCTGAAGGGTTGGGGGCCACCGGGACAAATCATTTCTACATGGACAACACCGGGGGCGAGATTCACGTTAACGGCACTCAGCCCGCCGCAGCCAGCGATCCGCTGCCAGGTGGATAAGAGCTCCCGTCCCTGGGCGGCGTCCGGCTTACACAAAAGTCCTGTCTTAACCTCTGAGTGAGACCCGCGTGACTGTTTGCAGAGTTGGCGCTTTAACCCGCTCGCAGAACGGCCTTGCCCAAAAAAGTCTTAGGTGGCGCTAAATGTTCTTTATTGAGCGCTCAGTCAATGTAGCTTGCAATATTCAACAAGCCCCGATTCATCGGGGCGGTTGTAACTAAGCCCAAGGCGAGGCTCTGCGAGCCTTGGGTTACCAGTAAACAAATTTGCGAGAGCCGCGGAGCAACTGTG
>JBBPID010000069.1:0-29058 GCA_038040505.1 Acidobacteriota bacterium
TCATCAGTTGGTTCAGTACTGCTCGATAAACTTGCTTGTCAGAAGGCAACTTGGTGCGCGCCAAATGGAGCGTCGCGATGGTAGTGTTGAGCGCGTCTTCCCAGTTACCGCGCGTGTAGAGCACGCCGGCGAGATCCACTTGAGCAGCGATCTCCATCGAAGCGTTGTCTTTGGCAAGAACGATGGCCTTACGATAGTTCTCCTCCGCGTCATCAAATTCGTCCAGTGCCGCATATAACTCGGCCAGACGGTGATACCAGATCGGCAAGTTGTAAGGGTCTTCACCGCTCGTGCTGGCAAGTTCAATTACTTGTTTGTATTTCTCACCCGCTTCGCGCAGTTTTGATTGCTGATAGTAGATCGCTCCAAGATCTCCCAGGACCCATAGCTTGAGTAATGTGTCATCTTCAGTTTGCGGAAGCAGATCGCTGAGAATCTCGGCTGCTTGTCCTTCCTCGCGAAACTCACGTTTCAGCCGCGCCCTCCAGTACAGGAGCCACTTAAGCCAACGTTCCTTACCACTGTCAGCCGGTAGGCGCTCGAGACAATCGCGCGTTCCGGTCAGCAGCGAGTCGCAAACAATCAACTGACCCCTCTCTTCATGATCCTGAAAAAGTCGTTCAAAATACTTGTAGCAAGCTTCCGCGGATATCAGAGATTTGTGATAGAGCGCTTCCAGGAGGGGAGCAACAAGTCGCCTTTGGAAGATTGATGTGACCTGAACGTGACGTGCGGGACTGGCTTGTTGTAGTAGTGTCGCCACAATTGCCAGGTCGGGCTCGAGGCGTACGATCTTCTCGCATTCAGCCTTGAAGAAATCGACGAGGTGCTGATTGAGCTGATCAAACTGCTCTCGTTTTTCTGGTGAGCGCCACTCACCCAGGAGAGCCTCGCGTGTTCCGTCGTTGTATTTGTATTCTCCGTCTGGTCGTTTGCGAGCAAAGCTGAAACTAACGATTTTTGTAAAGAGGACTTCGTTCGTTTCTCGATCGTCTGGTGCTTGGCGAAGTGCGCCGATAAGTTCAGCATTGAAGCGACGTGGAATAGCGCAGAAACGAATTACTTCGCCCAGCACTGGATCCTTGTCACTGGCGCGCGCGATCAGGATTTTGAGAATTTCCAGTTCTGCGTTCTCTCCTGCACCGATGCTTTCAATTGCATTTGCCAGTTGCGGAGTAGACTGTGATGTGTTTTCAGATGACATAAGAAACTAGTTATGTGACTACTCACCCGTTAGTACGTCAGCTAACATCAATGCTTGTTGGATCGAGAATCCCTTCTCGATCTTCTCCCAAACGAAATCCATGTCTTTGTCACTCAGCTTGGTATACTGGTGAACCTTCAAAAACTCGTTGACGTGTTCCTTTTCCCATCCGCTTAGCGGACTGCTGGCTCTCACGAGATCAGAATATTTTTCCTCCAACATCAAAGTGAAATCGGGGAGTTCCCGACCCGAAAGAACAATCAGCAGTCGTTGCGGCCTCTTATTGATATTAAACGAGAGAGGAAGGACAAACTCCTCGATGATCCATGTCTTCAATTCTTCACTACAACGATCATATGAGTCCAACATCACTACCAGAGGGTTTTCATCGTAAAGCGATTTCAGATCTTCAAAGAAGGCCTTTATACATTGATTCCTTGCTTGCTCATGAATTGCTTCGTTCCACTCACCACTCGCAATATTCACTTGTGCTCCGATTTGAGTTCCACCGCTTATGTTAGATTGGGCAGAGATATTACCGGAGACGTTGATTGGTATATCAACAGGAGCAAAGGCAACCATAATTTTTCCGGCCAGTGCCGCAATTTTTCCGTCGAAACGGGAGAACGGCTCATTTAATCCGATCGAGTTTCTTAGGGTTTCGATAAAAACAAAAGCGCTATTAATGCTCGGAACATCAAGCTGGACGAAGCCAACCGGAGAATAGAATTTAAACTTGCACTGGTGCTGAAGCAGTTCTAAAAGTGTGCTCTTGCCGGTTCCCCTCTTATCCTGAACAGCGAACAGACGGGCGTGTTCGTTGAACTCCATGAGACCCTTGAACAGATCCTGCTCTGCCTTTCGGTCAATAAACTCCTTTGGAAATTTCAGTTCTTGAAGAGGCATCTCTAACTATAGCGCCAATAAAATTCAACCTGGCAAAGCGAGTCTCAAAACCCGCGTCAGGCTGTCTAGCATTTCGGCGTCTTCCTTCGCTGCTTCTATATACTCCTGAATCTCCCTGTCTTTCATCGGTGGGTCGATCTGTCGTCCGAGTTCCTCGAAGTGTTCACGAATGGAATTCTGATCGAGTGGTCCCAGTGGAATTATTTGGTCGGCAAAGGGTGTTATTTTTATTGCTCCGTCCGGACGCGCTGCAAGGACAATAACGATCGTGGCTGACGAACGCCTTACATCGTTGACGAAGATCGTGTGAAACCACTCCGCAAGCTCAGATCCCGGCTGGTAACCGTCGATGAGCAGCAGGAAAGGAGCAAGCGCTCGCAACCGTTCCACGATTGGCAACAGCAATGGTTGACCGGTGGTGGGGTCAACTAAAGGCTTGCTTGGCTTTTCAATGAAGCTCCTGCCAGTGGGGACAGAAAGGAGAGTCTGCAATTGATTGCTGAAAGAATCAGGTGTTGTTTCCACATCTCTCAGAACTGAACTGGGCAGTTGCGCAGTGTTCCATCCCGCTTCGTCTCCGAGTTCGCGGAACTTCCGCAACAAACTGGTCTTGCCCATACCTGGCTCACCAGTTAAGACCACGAGTCGAGCCTGTTTATCCTTAAGGACTTTCTGGAAGGAAACTAACTCGTGATCTCGACCGACCAACAACAAGTCGTCGGCCGATGCTGGAACAGGGTTGTCCTCGAGCTTCATCGCAGCACGTATTATTTGTTAGTTGGGTCGTCTTTGCTTGTGGGCTGCGGCACTGCTGATCGTGGCGGAGCTTTGACGCTAGCAGGGGGGGCAGGCACACCTCCAAAATTAAAAGTGCCTCCGGTGACTGTGCCGCCTGAAATATTGCCTGCCACATGTACGACCCCGACGTAACTGGAACCAATAATTTGCAAACCCGTGCTTCCGTCGGGTGCCGTTGACTGTATGAGCTGATCGAATGTTTCGGCGATTTCCGGGTCTTCTTCCAGTTTTTTCTTCAGCTTCGCTTCAAGCAAAGGACCAGCCGCCTCAGGCTCCTCCTGAAATTGTTCGAGAACCGCCTGGTCCTTCTCAGAACTGAAGATAGACTTCACTTTGTCCCATACGGTGCTCGCGAGATTCCCCGCGTACTCTCCAATTGCCTCACCCTTGTCCTTGGCGATCGTCTCAACAAACTTGACGGCTCCATCTTTTATATATGGAAGGAGAATCTGGCCGACTGCCGTACTTGCTATAAGCGCGATATCCAACATCTGGGCACCTCCGAATTGTCGACTGAATTGATTTCGATTCTTTAAGACTGCGCAACTCTCGCGGATTTACAAAACATACGAAGGCGAGTTTCGTTAAGGAATTTTACAGTGCGGGATACTATTTGCTTTTAGAGGGCAGGTCAAGCATTTTTTAACCTTTATTTTGTTAGCGTGATGGAACCGAATTGGGTCACAAATCCCAGATTCCAGGTCCAAGTAAGGATCGGGAGTGCCTTCATGTGGCACGTCGCTCCTCAAGCCGTATGCCGCGTCGATTGCCTTAACCAAACCCTCCTCCCGGGGAGGCATTCTGTTGGAAGTCAAGGCCGTAGAAGTTGAGCAACGGAGCGACTTTCCTTCGAGGACGGCAATCTGGCTGGGCGAAAGGCAGTAATGCCAAGATCAGAAACATCATGAATGCGCTTATTCACACGCGATTCGGGTGGGAATGGACCAGGACAAATCCGATCACGAGTGTTAGACAAAGCGCAAAGCGACAAAAAACTTCCTGAGATCCTAACAGTTGATGAACTTGTAAATCTCCTTAGACGCCATTCCAGAAAGGTTTCGAACAACGTTCTGGATGGCGCGAGTGGCCTGCGCGTCGGCGAGTTGTTAGGGCTCAACTGGGAAGAGCTTGTAAGTGGCTGAGGAATTTGGCGTCCCGTACGGGAGTCGAACCCGTGTCGCCGCCGTGAAAGGGCGGTGTCCTAGGCCACTAGACGAACGGGACGCATGGTGACGATCACTGTTAGGAAAGCGAACTTGTTACGGTAGCGTAGGAGAAAACTGAGTGTCAAACCACGCGAGGCCTCCAACAAGAATCTCACTCGCTGCTCTCGTGCCGTAGGCACGAAATGTTTATAGAACACGTGCCAGCTATAACCAAAGCTGCGAAGCAACGAAATGTTCAGGACACATTTCGTTGCTTCGCAGCCATCTTCTTTCAATTCCTCGGCTATAAACATTTCGCTCATAACGGAGCGACAGAATCTTTCATGGTTGGAAGGTCAATAGGTCAGGTCGTAAGGGAAGCGCGCACGGATATTCGCCCGCTGGTTTCAGCTTAGCGTCCCGATCAGTTTCTCCAGCTCGCGCTTGTCGGCCTGATCTTGAAAAACAAAGCGCAGCGCGAAACCGATTTCAGATACTGCGTAGACAACCTGGCCCCAGACGATCCCCACGTCCCGCGGAAACGTAATCTGCAAACGAATCAGTTCTCCGGCGCTGATCTCGCCACCCGACAAGACAAAGCAGCCGGTCAGGCTGAGATCGGAGACGGCCCCGCGGCCCTGTGTCATTAATCCTTCCCAGCGAGCCTTGAGATCGAGGCGGAAGCGTTCTGCTGTTCGTCGCTCTTGCATCGTTCGGACTTCACTCTATAATCGTTCGCGTCGGATTGCGGAAGTTACAAGTCGCTACTTTAGCACGGAGTTGACCGCGATGATTATTCTACGTTCCCTCGCGCGTCTGGCGATCGCCGGCGCGATCTTTCTGACGGCGCAGACTGCGTTCGCCCAGCATGATGTCGGAGGCGGCACGACCAGCGGCGCCGCTACTTCCAGCGGAGAATCGACCAGCCGCCGCGCCACAGTCAAACGCCCAGCTACCCGCACCACCACCGGTCCGGTCCGCCGGCCGCGGCCGCCCGTGAAAAGGGAATTGACCGCGGAGCAATTCAACGCGGCCGGCGATGAATTCTTTAAAGCTGAACAGTATGACGACGCGCTCGAAGCTTACACCAGGGCCCTGCAGCTAAAGCCGATTGCCAGTGCCTACTATCACGTCGGCTGGATCTACAACGATCGGGATAACTATGAGCAGGCACTCGCGGCGCTGCAACAGGCGGTGCGCCTCAATCCCAGCGACGCCGCTTCCTACTACGAACTTGGCTATGCCTATCGAAATCTAAAGCGCCCGAACGAGGCGATGAATGCCTACCGCCAGGCTTTGATCGCCAGGAGTGACTACGCTGAGGCGTACTATCAAATCGGCTGGCTCTACAACGAGCAGGACCAGTTTGCCCAAGCCATCGAGCCGTTAACCCAGGCCACGCGACTAAAGCCGGATTACGCCGATGCGTACCAGGAACTGGGTTACGCTTACTACAAACTCAATCGGTCGCAGGAAGCAATTCGCGCCTATCAGAACACGGTGCGCCTCAAACCAGACAATGGTCTCGCGTATCTCGGGTTGGGCGATGTCTATTTTTATCAGACGAAGCAGTTTCCCCAGGCAGTTGAAGCCTATCGCCAGGGCGTTCGGTATAAGACCGACAACGCAACGGCGTTCTACAACCTGGCCTGGAGCGCCAACGAGCTAAACATGCATCGCGACGCCGCCACCGCAGCCCGACAAGCAATTAGCCTGAATGCGAACTATCCGGAAGCGTACGTCGAATTAGGATATGCCAACCGCAAGCTGGGACAGTTCAACGAAGCTGTCGCTGCTTACACCAAAGCGATCGAATTAAAGGCGAACTACGCGCTCGCTTATATGGGGCTGGGAGACGTCTATTACGCTGATCTAAAACAGTATCAGCAGGCGCTGTTGCCTTATGAGCAATTCATCCGGCTTACTCCCAACAACGCGCGCGTGCGTCATAACCTGGGATGGATTTACAACGATTTGCGGCGCTATGCTGAGGCCTCCGAACAACTGAGACAGGCAGTAGCGCTGAAGCCCGAAGATGTCGATTCCCATGCTGAGTTGGGTTTTGCGTATTTGAAGCAGCGCCAGCTGCCCGCGGCCGTCGAGTCTTTGCGCACAGCGATCAGACTTAATCCGAATCACGCCACCGCTCATTTTTATCTCGGCCTGGTTTTCATTGAGCAGCGCAACAAGATTGCCGCGCAAAACGAGTACCGCATTTTGCAGCGACTGGATCCGGCCAAGGCCCAGCAACTTTTTGATGCTGCTCCGCCAAACATGCGCAACTAAGAGCTTCGCCCTGATCCAATGCCGACCGCCATCGTTCATCATCCAGTCTTCGAAAAGCACGATACTGGTCCCGGGCATCCAGAGACGGCCGAGCGTTATCAGGTCGTGATGCAGGCACTGCGCGGCGACGAAAAGCTTTGGTCAAAGGCGATTGAGATCGAGGCGGAAGAAGCGCGACGCGGTTTTATTCAGGCCTGTCACTCTCCACAACACGTCAAACATGTAGAACAAGCCGTACGCGAAGGCACTGGTTACCTCGACAGCGACACCCTGGTGTCAATGCATTCGCTGGAAGCGGCGATGCGCAGCGCCGGCGCCGCGTGTCAGGCAATCGATGCAGTGATGGAAGGTCGAGCTCAGAATGCCTTTGCGCCGGTCCGCCCGCCAGGTCATCACGCCACGCCCGATCGCGCTATGGGTTTTTGTCTTTTTAATAATGTTGCCATCGCGGCCCGTTATGCGCAGACCCGCTATCCGGAAATCGATCGGGTAGCCATTTTGGATTGGGATGTACATCACGGGAATGGGACGCAGGGAATCTTCTACGACGATCCGACCGTCTTTTACTTCTCAATGCATCAGTATCCATGGTATCCGGGCACGGGCTCGCGCGGAGAAACCGGTCAGGGCCGAGGCCGCGGATATACGCTCAATGTGCCTTTGCGCGCGATGACTCCCACCAAAGATCAACGGCGAGCGTTTGAGTCGGCAATCGAAGGAATCGCTTCCGAGTTCACTCCTGATTTAGTGATTATCTCGGCGGGTTTTGATGCTCATCAGGGCGATCCGCTGGGGCAATTGCTGCTGACGGACGAAGACTTTGTGCAGATGACTCGAGTGGTCAAACATTGGGCAGCGGAATCCTGTGCCGGCCGGGTCATCTCGTGCATGGAAGGTGGGTATAACCTCGAGACCCTGGGCGAGACCGTGAGGGCGCACGTCGCTGAGCTGCAAAAAGAGAGTTGAAGGTCTGCCGTTTATCGCTCACCGAAACAGCTAGTTCAAAGTGAGTAACCGTCCGCTTTTTGTACTGGTGCAGTTTCCTGTCTCATTAGCAACGTCGCTTCAGCGCGGTGACCCGGTGCTAATGACGGGGCTAAAGCCACGGTCCTAATAAATAAGGCCAGGTCAAACCGCATCAGTGCCTCCGCTTTCTATTGCTGTACAGGTGCGCGTGGCTGCGGTAAACTCTGCCCACGTTAAAGACAACAACCTCAGGAAGACTTTACTCGGGAGACTGCAATGCCAGACCTTGAAATTACGTGTGCCGAATGCGGAACGGCTTTTCCTTTTGGTGAGCGGGAACAGGACTACTATCGCGAGCGGGGCCTGAGCCATCCGAAGCGTTGCAAACCCTGTCGTGATGCCCGGCGCCAAAACTTTGGCAGCTCTCGCCAGGGCGGTGGCGGAGCCGAACGCGAAAAATTCGAGATTGTATGTGATCAGTGCGGCAAAACCGACCGCGTGCCTTTTAAACCACAGCCAGGGCGGCCGGTGCTTTGCGGCGAATGCTTCAGCGCGAGCCGGGCGCAGAATCGCGGGGCATGAGCAGTTTCAGCCGCTAAGTTCTAATCCGCGCCTTCCGGTTAACATCAAAGTTGCAGGCTGGAGAATAACACCGCTCAAATGGTGGGCCGCCGCTTGGGTCGGCTGTGAATGAAAGGCGAGCAGGTCAAGTCTGGTGAAAACACACAACCAGCTGGTAACTACTTAATAGACCCGAGGCTCTTACGGTTGTTTCTCTACCTCTTCGATCGCGTTCTTTAGCTGCTCCTTATTTCTTTCACTCGTGGATCCCTCCAACAATTTACGCAGCGCCGCAAGATGCGCGGTTTTCAACGCCTGCGCGGAGGGGACTTCAATATCAGGCTTGACCCCTGTGCCTTCCCAATTCGTCCCGGTGACAGGATTGATTGCCCGACCCGTCGGAACAAAGACCACGAAGTGTTCATTAATGCGAAACTCTCTTCCGGGATTGGCTCCGCCGGCGCTGATCTCGCCTACAATCGTTGCCCGTTTCAAAGCCTGAAGATTGTAAGCAAAACTTTCAGGAGCAGAGAGCGTGCGTCTTCGCATCAAGATGTACAGAGGTTTGTCGAGGTAACGCCTGCCCGGCACATAAGGCAGAGTCCAGAATTGTTCGGTACGGTTGCCTTCTCTCCAGTAAATTGAATGCAGATGAACCGGGCCGGCGAAGAAGTAGGTGCTAATCAGCTGAGCTAAGCCCGGCACGCCACCACCGTTGTAGCGTAAGTCAATTATCAGAGCATCGGTGTTAGCGAGGAACTGCATCGCCGAGATCGCGGTCTCAGCCCCGACGTCGGGATCCATGAAGCCGTCCAGTTCCATGTACCCCACATTACCGTTCAACCTCTCGACTTTTTCAAATCCAAAGTTTTGCGAACGTGCCATGCGATGGAATCTCTCACGTTCTTCGGGCGAAGGTCTGTCCTGGCCTGAGCTTACCGGTATCGGGTCATAGCTGAAACCCACACCCAGGTGCTTGTCTTTGGCGATCTCGGCCAAATGCGCCGTGAGAATTTCAGCCAGGGCCGTACTGCTGTCGGTTTTGTCATACTCGCCTTTCTGCATTCGCGTGCGAATGGATTGTTCCATGCGCGCGGCGACTTCCGGCAGAACATAGGATTCATTAAGCCTACTCAGAACTGCCCGAATCACCTCTGTGCGAGTTGCGGCATCGATAGGAATGTCATTTTGTTTGGCTTGTTGTTGCCCGAGACTGGCGACCGAGAGTAGTAGGACGGGGATCAACGCACCCATAAAGGATGATTTTGGGCTCATGTTCACTACGATTCACCTTTCAAACGTTAATCATTTTGTCCGACTCAACTGGCACGCGCCCTTCTATGTTTTCGAAAAACGCAGCCTTCTGATCCAGCTGCTCGTGTACAAGAGGCCGTTTATCTTATGTCGGCGGTCGCGCGTGAATTTGACGTATCCGAATTCATCGTTCCAGAAGTTATCTGAAAAAGTTGGCGTGAGCGCAACATTTTTGCCCTTCGTACGTGTCAGGGTGAGGGTCCCGTCGTGGACAATTAATGTATAGGCGGCGTCTATTTCATCGCTCGTATATCTGCCCGCATACTCAGCCAATTGTCCGAGTGCAGGCCTCGCGGCTTTGACGGCCTCATAAACCTGGGGCTTGCCTCCTCTTGTTACTTTGAGCATCCGCACAGGATGTCCGCCGTTGGGGGGCGTCTCGAAAATCAGCTCGACAGGCTGACCAGTAACTTGAAAACGGTTCTTCCCGATGGGGACTAAAACTGAACCGCCGCCGCCTGGATCAACTAACCTGCCGTCTTTCAAAAAGAGCATCCAGAGACCCTCGGTTACCGGATTCCAGTAGATGCCGGCGTACTTTGCAGGCTCTTGCTCAGTCAGCTCGACCACAGTTTGCGCAGGCAGGGCAGCGGACGTGTCGGTTGATCTCACTTGATCAGTCAGATAAATGTCGGCGACTTGATCGGCGAGCCCATCCATCGGCGCATTCCTGACGTTGCACAGACAGATAACGGTAAATTTTTGCGACGGAAAGCGATTCATCGATGTTTTGAAACCGAAGAAACCGCCGTCATGACCGACCGCTTCCAAACCTTTGTACTTGTAGTGTACCAAGCCAAAAGCATATGAAAGCTTACTTCCGTCGTTGAGTCGGCCCGGGGTCAGGATGACATCAAGCAACCCGGGATCGCCGCCACTGAGTTGGTTTTGATAGAAGTTCCTGTCCCAGAGAAGTAGATCTTCAACCGAGGTCATCAGGCCCGCTGGGCCCACCGTGCCGTTATTAGTACGCGCGGCGGCAAATCCCTTTCCAACTGGAGTGTACCCCGTTGCCCGATCTTTGATGACTTCCATCAAATCATTGGAGTAATGCGTATTGACCATGCCCAGCGGCTGGAAAATATTCTCGTCGGCAAACTCCGCCAGAGATTTACCGCTGACTCGCTTAACTATCTCGCCAAGCAGAAGGTAGTTCGAGTTGCTGTAAGCGAACTCTTCGCCCGGCGTGAAGTTCAACTCCCTCTGACGCGCAATCAATTCCAGAACTTCCTGGTTATTGGTCTGCGCCATCGTCTCATACATTTCCGCATCGGAATTTACTGCCTGGATTGGAAACCCGCTGAGGTACTTCAGGACGATGAAGTCGCGTATGCCGCTGGTGTGATAGATGAGATCTCGGACTGTGGGGGACTTCTGATAAGGCGGCATTTCAGGAAGGTGTTTCCGGATGTCATCGTCGAGCGAAAGCTTTCCGCGGCGGGCCAGCAGAGCGATACTCATCGCCGTAAATTGTTTCGACATCGAGGCAATATAGAAGATAGTTCTTAAATCGATCGGTACTCCGTGTTCCAGATTGGCCATTCCATAGCCGCGCCGGTAAACAAACCGGCCATCTTTGATCACGCCTAAGGCGCAACCTGGCGAATCGCGCCGGTCCCACATCGCGAATAACTGGTCGACCTTGGGGAAAGACGCTAAAGGCGTCTGGTTAGACCCGCGGGAAGTCTCTTGCGTGCGCCCGATGTTCGCGCCACCCGGCACCAGAGCCAATGCGATGATTAAGGACGACAGCTTCATTGAACTGTAACGGCTTCCTTGCTAACGAGAACCCGAACGGTCACAACCTAAGCCCTCGTCAGGCAGGCGTCTTGGACAAATGAAACTTTTTGTATGGAATCAGCGCGAGCGGGATGAAATCCGGTATTGATTGAGAGTCATGCCCGTATATCGCTTGAAGACTTTTGAAAGATGCCCCTGATCGCAGTAGCCGGCGTTGGCGGCAATATCAGCGAGACTCGTATCTGAGGCGGAGAGCTCGCGGCAAACGAATTCAAGCCGTAGTTGGCGAACGTATTCCGCGATCGTGCAGCGCTGATGACGGCGGAAAACGCGCGCCAGGTGGACAGGGTGAATGCCAATGTGGCGGGCAATCGTGGTAACTGTCAGCGGCTCGGTGAAATGCGCATCGATTAGTTCGCATGCTTGCTTCAACCATCGGGGATGCTCATCCACCTTTGAGCCGGTATCGAGCCGCGATGTCTCAGCCACTACTTCGAGCAGCAGGCCTTCAATTGCGAGTTGTGAGACGGCGTCGATCTGGGCTGCTTCCCTAAAGAGTCGCAGGCCGAGATATCTAAGCGGCCCTCCCTGATAAACGAATGATTGCTTGAGCGTCTTCGAATACTCGCTAATGTGCTGCAGCCACGCCGGACTAACCTCAACAATGAAAAAGCGCGCGCCGGCGTCGTGAATGAAGTTCGAATGCTCCTCGTCCGGGGAATTGAAGCCAACGCTGAAGGGCCGCCACTCGAGACTCCTTCGCCCGTAGTTCTCCGAAAGAGTGCCATGCAACATCACCGAAAAGCATGCCCGCGTATGAGAATGTTTAGGAAGTCTGAGGCGAGGCGCGTACGTGGCATTCATCAATCTGAAGTCAGCCACTTCATACTGGATCGAGGTCTCGCCATAAAGGTGTCCCGACGGCAGTTTCATGCTTAGACGCTCAACCATATTTTCTGATTCGGATGAGGTTCCGCCGCTGCTCGATCCATTAGGCCGCGGCGGTAATTATCACCGCCTGAATTCCCAGTAATTCAGAAAAGTCCTTGGTGTAGATCGCGTCAATCTTGCGCGTGTCTCCGACGCACTCAACCAACTCGTCGGTCGACACAAAACCATCGCTCACCGCTTCGATTGCCCAGAGAGGAAGATGCGCCGCGGTGTGCAAAAGATCTTCGATCAGTCCCAGGTATTGCTCTTTAGTTTCCACGTACGCATCCAGTTTGCCGCCGCGTTCCCTGGCCAAATCACTCCAAAAACTTTTGTTTTGCCGCATCCATTCCTCTCGCCAGGTAAGCGTTCGAGCATTGCGGCTATCATTGGCCCGAGTCGGCCGCGGCAAACGCAAAAACAGCAGATCCGTGTCCTGAGTTTCAGCCAGAAAACTTCTCGCGCCCAGGTTCGAACTCGAGTTGCGGCGCAGGTTGTTGACCGGCGGCGTCAGCGTATGCCACAGACGCCGAAAGACATTTGACAGAGAGAGTGGCTGTCGCAAGTCGCGCGTGTCCAGGTTGAACGAGAAGACATAGTCACCCACAGCCATTCCCAGCGCCAGCGCCAAAGCCCGCTTGTAAGGCGAAGACAGCCGGTCGGCATTTCCCCGCACGTTGTCGAACCACCAGGCGTCCGTTTCGTTAAACCACGATAGGAGCGTCGGATTACGAAAGAAATTCCGCGGCACATAAGCGTCGTCGAGAAGTACTTCGAGGTCCTCTTCGGTTAAGCTTTCGGAGTTGTTTTCGATGAATGCCTGAGATTTCGTCCAGGCCCACTGGGCCGGATCGTTAGCGGAAACGCGCGCGGCCCAACGCTTGAGGTAGAGGCCGAGATTCGGCTCGCCGGCCAACGGCAAGGCGACCGAGCGAAATTTGAGACGCCGCAGTACGCTCAGCTCAAAGCCAAGCCAACCAACGCTGCCCGCATGGCCGTTTTGTGTTTGCATCAGTGCTCATAACCACCTGGTACTGCGTGGTTGATCGAACGTCGAATGCCTTGCACGTAGAACCGCCCGCTACGGCAGGCGGTTCTGACCGAAACTATGATCCCAAAGCCTGGACGCGGGCCATTATTTCGTCCGCGATCGCCGGAAGATCGGGAGGCGACTCTAACTCAGGCGCCTCTTCGCCGTAACCCTTAAGTTCCTTGAAGGTCTCTAACCCGAGTAACGCGCGCACCACGCGCGGATCGAATTCCAGGCCCGTCCACTCGAGTAGATGTTCACGCGCTTGTCGTTCTGTGAAAGCCTTGCGAAACGGCCGAGCATCGGTCAGCGACGCGTAGGCGTCGGCTACGCGCAGGATGCGAGCGCCCAGGGGAATCTGCTCGAAGCGCAGACCGTCGGGGTAGCCGTTTCCGTTCCACCATTCGTGATGCCAGCGCACCAAAAGTTGCGCGCCGCGGTCCGCTCCGGCATCAGCCGCCTCGCGTTCCCCAATCAGGGGATGGCGTCCCAGATCGATCCGCTCGTCTTCACTGAGCGGCCCGGAGCTAACCAGATAGTCGCGATTCATCACCACTTCACCCAGATCGTGCGCCAGGGCCGCGATCCGCAGCGAAAAACGATCGCGGGCGCCCAGATTGAACGATCTGCCGATGTGATCCGCAATCGCGGCAATCCGCCCCGCGTGCGGGTTCGGATAACGCTCGAACTCGTCAGCGTTCGCGCTCAGGTTGCGGAAAACCTCTATGACTGAGAGTTGCTCAGTTTCGATGGCGTCGATGGTCGGCATTCTGTTTCGAAAAGCTTCGACTTATCTCCGCTTTTCTCTCACACTCTACTTGCTCTTCAAACTTAACAGAAGCTCGCGCGCGCTTTGATTCTTCGGATCGGCGGCCAATGCTCGCTGCAACTCGCCTTCAGCGCGCCGCCGTAGTCCTAACTCCTGATAGAGCTCAGCCAGCATCACCCGGTAAGAAGGATTCTCGGGATCCAGCGTCAGCGCTGCCTGCAATTCGCCCTCGGCCATGCGGCGGGTGTTTGCCTGCTTAATGAGTGCGTGGCCGTAATGAGCACGATACCGAGCTTCGCGCGGCGCGAGCATTGCTGCTTCCGCCAACAGCGGAACTGCTTCGTTGTGCCGGCTACTCTTGATCGCTTCCATTCCGCGTTGGAAGCTGGTTTCGGCGCGGGCCGCTTCCGATTTGGACTTCTTATCGCGCTCGCCATTCGCAGGCTGCGCCGGCGACGCCGCCTGACGCATGCTCGCGCGCCCCTTCGGCTGTTGTTTTTGATCATAGCCGGTACGCGCCGACTGGTTGCTTAAGGTTTCATAGGCCTGCGCGATGCGCGCAAAGGCCGAATCGATATTCCGGCGCAGCGCAGCTTCGCTCTTGTGAAAGCGATCGGGGTGGAACGTTAGCGCCAGCGTGTGGTATGCGGCTTTGATTTCGTTGCTGGTTGCAGTTTGAGAGACCCCCAGCACTTCGTAGTAATCGCTCGCATCGGCGAGGCGTTTGAACAAGACATCAACGTTGCCGGGGTCAACATCTTCGACGGTGGTGGTCATTGTTGTTCTGGACGAAGCCGGATGATCTGCTGCTTTTTGCCCCTGTGTTCTCAGCATGCGAGAGCTTTCGTTGCTCAGCGCCTGGGGCCAATCGCTTCTATGTAGTTGGCCGGACAAAGACAATGAGTAGATGGTTCGTAAAGCTTCTGCCTCTTGCAGTCCGCTCAGCGCCGTAAGCTCACCCAGGGTGACGCCACCGGATGCGCGCGAAAGCACGAAGGCCTCCTCCGGCAGCAACGTGGTTGCGCTTTCATGGTTCGCGGCCGGCAAGTATGTGCCGTTCTTGTCAAAGAGACGGGAAGTCACAAAGTCGGAGGGAAGATGACGAGCGCATTCGAAAAGGATTTGCTTTACTTCGATCCGGACACGAGCTTCAACGGCCGGACGAGCACGCACATCGAACTCCCAGGAGCCGTCGGTCCACAACAAAGCCAGCCGCAGCATATCCGCCACTTGATCAGTTCGAATCGCGGCCAGGGTTTGAGCGGTCAGGTCTCCGCGTTGCAGGAGCGTGACAGCCAGTTCGTCGTCTGAGGCCTGGTTTGGTATCCGTCCTAGTTGGACATTGGTAAAGCCGCGTTGTTGTAAGATCTCGCGCAGCCGATGCGCGCGCAAGTTCGAGGTGGCAAACAGCAGTTCCCCATCACCGAAATAGACCACAACCTTGGCTCGCGCGCGAGCCAGGCGTAAGGCGCCAGTCAATCGCGATTCAGAAATTTCGCGAATCAATTCAGCCGCGGGATTTTGGTTTAATTTGCCAGGCATCAATGGACAAGATCCTGATCACAGGACCCTGCAAGCATCATAGCGCAGCGAAGCGGACTCCTGAAAGTGGGAATTTTTGGGACAGTTTGGGGGAAGATTTTCATCGCCGAGTGGCTGGCAGAAGAAAGTTACATGCCTGTCATCCGCGGAGCGGACCGCTTGGTACAGAACCGCTTGCGGTAGCAAGCGGGTTAAAGACTCAACTAACGCGGGCTTAGTATTCTGTTTATCGATAAAGCATTATCATCCCGGAAGCTATTTCTCGCGCCAACCGGGTTGAGCCCTTGACCCGCTCGCTACCGCGAGCGGTTCTGTACCAGGTCGTCCGTTTCACGGACTCATCCCGAATCTCGAGGATCGTTTCGAGTTATTTACCACCTACGCCTTTGGATGGGCCTTATCGTAAACCTCGATCAGTTTTTCCATCGAGACATGCGTATAGATCTGTGTGGTGGAAAGGCGCGCATGCCCCAACAGTTCCTGAATGTCGCGAAGATCGGCGCCACTGTCGAGCAAGTGGGTCGCAAACGAATGTCGCAGCGCGTGCGGACTGATATCATGAATGCCGGCGCAAAGGCGAATGTATTTTTCCACCAAACGCCCGACCGAACGGGTAGTCATGCGCGTGCCCTGATAGTTCAGGATCAGCGGTCGCGAATCGCGCTTGGTTGCCGGTGCGTTCATCAGAAATGTCTCGCGTCCGGTCATGTATTCTTTCAAAGCTCTGGCAGCAGGATCGCCGAATGGGACGATGCGTTCTTTGCGCCGCTTGCCCGTAACCCGGAGCAGCTTGTTCTTGAAATCAATGTCGCGCAGATCCAGTTGTACCAGTTCCGACACCCGCACGCCGGTGGCATAAAGCAATTCAAGAATTGCCCGGTCCCGCTTGCCGAACTCAGTTTCCGGGTCAGGCGTTTCAATAAACCGGATCGCATCTTCGATCGAAAGATGCACCGGCAGCTTCTTTTCTTTCCGCGGCGTCGCTACCAGCTTGGCAGGATTCAGCTCCAGCACGCCTTCACGCACGAGGAATTGAAAGAAGGTGCGCAGGGCCGCCAGCTTTCTGGCAATCGAGGTTTTCTTTCGCTGCTCAGAGTGCAGGGACGAAAGCCATTCACGGATCGTAATGTGGTCGACTTGGTCGATCGCCGGTCCTTTTCGTTTGCCTGTAGCCGGATCGGCCGGAGCCAGATAATCGAAGAACTGCTTCAGGTCGCTTTCATAGTTGCGCAGGGTATGCGCGCTGACATTGCGCTCGTAACGAAGATGATCGAGGAATTGCGTGAGAAGCTTTTCGAACATGTTGGCGCGCGATCGTAGTCCGGCTTTAGCTGGTCCGAGTCTCCGGCCAACTTTACACCCGGTCGCGTGACTTCACCAAAAATCCTTTGCGGGCCCGCACGCGCGCGTTCGGTCGGGTCTTTACGCGCAGGGCGATGAGGTGGTAGCGCCCGTCACGCTTATCGGCGCCGGGGTAGTAGCTGATGATGTATTGTTGGGCGAGGTCGGCAGCGATTTGCGCAAACGCGTTGTCCAGGTCTTCGACGGATTTCGTGATGTAAACGGCGCCGCCGGTTTGCGCGGCAAACTCCTGCATTCTTCGTTCCGCGGCCAGGGCGCGAATGTTAGCGTTTTCGTAAAGACCAGTTTGTACCACATAGATTTGGCAGTCGTCGGCGATCGCGCGCTGGACGGTTGCTTCGAAATCATTGTGGCTGGTGGTGTCCTCGCCGTCGGACACAATTACGATTACCCGGCGGCTACCGTAGGGCCGCAGATACCGGCCGGCTTCGATAATCCCGTCAAACAGCGAGGTGCCGCCTTCCGGCCTCCCAAAGCTTTCGATCGTGAGCTCGAGTTTCCGAGCATCGTTGGTCAACGGCTCCGCCAGCACCACGTCCGTCGACACCGCAAAGACGGCCGCCTGATCGACCGGCCTCAGCACATTGCGAAAGAACCGCACGGCGGCGTGTTTCTCAAACTCGCGCGAAGCCGTCAGGCTTCCGCTGTTATCGAACAGCATGGCCATGTGCACCGGGGTTTCGGCCCGACTGACCTCGCTGATGATATTCGGTTGACCATCGACCCGCAGTTCAAAGTCTTCTAACTTGAGGTTGGTAACCGCGACTCCGCGACTGTCGACCACGGTTGCCGGAACCGGAACCAGATTCGAAGTCACTCGCACGACGTCGTCATCTTCGCCTGGATTCTCGCCAGTTCCAGCTCTCGAAGCCGTCTGGGACGGCGTGTTTGGTCTTTCCGTTTCGCGCGAGCGCGCGTTGCTGTTTTTCGAATCATTGGTGGGCGTCTTTTGGCGGCCCGATTGTGATTGAGTCGCAAAAGGACTAACGATCAAAAAGGAAAGAGCGATCACCGCGACCAGCCAAAAAGCGCCAGCGAGCCTGACCGGAGAAACGGGTTGAGGTGCACTAGTCATTTGGCGACCGCCATCAACGGCTCTTCGTTGGTAATTTCCTGAAGCCACTGGTCCCACTCTTCCAAAGCCAACTTTACTTGCAGCAGATGCCGGTCGCGTTTGCGTCGCACACTTCTTGCCTGCTCAGGCGCCAGCGGCTGCAGCAACGCGAAGGTTATGTTCACCGGCTGATAATTCCTGGTTTCCGCGCTGGAAACATAGCGCGCCAGCGCCCCGATTGCACTACGTGGCGGCGCGATCAAAAGTTCTTTGCCGGTTGAGAGACGCGCGGCATTCCAACCTGCCAACCAACCCATTGCCACTGATTCGACATAACCTTCGACGCCGGTGATCTGCCCGGCAAAGAAAACATTGGAAGCCGAACGCATCTGCATGGTTGCCGCGAGCACGCGCGGACCATTGATATAGGTATTGCGATGAATCTGCCCGAACTGGAGAAACTCCGCCTGTTCCATTCCCGGAACCAGGCGCAATACGCGCGCCTGCTCGCCGTAACGAAGATGGTTTTGAAAGCCGACCAGACTGTAAGCGTCGGCCATCAGGTTTTCCTGGCGCAGTTGGACCGCCGCGTAAGGCTCGCATCCAGTTCGCGGGTCGACTAACCCCACGGGCTTCATAGGCCCAAAGCGCAGGGTATCGACGCCGCGGCGCGCAAGCTCCTCGATCGGTAAACACGCTTCAAACCAGCGGGTCTCTTCAAATCGCTGCAGCGGGACGCTAACCGCCTCGATCAAAGCCTGGTAAAAGACGGCGTACTGCGTCGCGTCAAATGGGCAATTCAAATAATCATCGCCGCCCTTGCCGTAACGCGCAGCTCGAAAGGCGATGGACTGATCGACTGAGTCAGCCGCCACAATTGGCGAAATCGCGTCATAAAAGTAAAGCTGATCGCCGCCCGTTAACTTCATGATCTCAAACGTCAGCGACTCCGAGGTCAGCGGGCCGGTGGCGATAATCGTAATCGGATCGTTCGGGATTTCGATCACTTCCTGCCGGACGATCTCAATCTGCGGATTGGCTTTGATGCGGTTAGTGATGTATTCGGCAAACTGCAGACGATCGACAGCCAGGGCCGCTCCGGCGGGGACCCGAGTGGCCGCGGCCGCCTCCATCACCAGCGACCCTCCACGGCGCAGTTCCTCTTTAAGAAGGTGCGAGGCCGAACCCGATTCGTCTGATTTCAAAGAGTTCGAACAGACGATTTCCGCAAGTTGGTCCGTGCGATGGGCGGGAGTTTGCTTGACGGGGCGCATTTCAAAGAGCCGTACCCGTGCGCCGGCCTTAGCCGCCTGCCAGGCAGCTTCGACGCCGGCTAATCCGCCCCCGATGACGTTGATTTCATCCATCGCGTGGTGACTGCGCCAACTAGCGCCGTTTCTTCCGCTTCAGAACTTTTTCATGTGCTTCCCTGGTCAGCCGCGAGACGCGTTTAGCTTGCGTTTCTGCTTTATCGGCATCTCCCTGGTGTTCCGATTCGTGATGCTCGTGCATCTCTTCCTGATGCTTGTGAAAATCAAACTCATTTACTCGCGTCGCATTTCCAACTTTGAAAGTTTCGATGTTGCGTGTTTGACCTTTCATAATCCCTCCCGGTTCGGTAATGCGGAATTCCTATGGTTTCTTAACTGGTTCGGCGGTCTTTGGTGCGTCCAGCTTGTAATCGTGAACGTTGGAAGCGAAATGTTTGTAATCGCTCCACTCGACCAGCTGGTTAATGTCGCCACCGCCAAACAACAGAACCTTGACCGACAAATTGATCTGCGCAAAACGGGGCATCCAGATGCCTTCCTTCAAACGAGTCTGCTCCCAGACTAACGCCGCCCCGGGCCGCAACGAAACCAGCAGTCCTCCGGCCATCTTAAAGCCTTCGGCCAGCCGCGCCTCTAACCTGATTACTTGCTTATCGAGCGGATCGATCCAAACCACACCTACCAGCTTTGAGATTAGATTCTCCTGACGCGTAGTTGGTTTGAATCCAGGTTTGGCTCGAAAGTCGAAGACAATGGTTTCGCGTTCTTGAAAGCGCTCCCGGCGTGGAGAAATGAATTCACAGTGCCGGAAGAACATCGATATCTCCGGGTCATCGTCTTCCCCTCGCTGCTTCTTGGCTGCTTTTTGCCGTTCCCGTTCGGCGCGTTGTTCGGCTGCTCGCTGTGCGTCTTTTTCTTTTTCGCGTTCAGCTTTTAAAAACTCCTCCTGCACGCGCTTGTCTTCCTTGGCGGCGCGATCAGCCGAGAGCGGAACGTCGTTTTCGCTGACCAATTTCAGGATTGGTCTTCGATTGGGCAGCGGAAACACCTCGAAGACCTTAACAGTTTCTTTCTTGACTACTCCTTTACCGTCGATCTCGCGGTTGGTTTCTTTTCTGAGAAATGAGTATTCCTGAAATCGCTTCTCAACCTCGTCCTGGTTGCGGGACACTTCACGCAGCAAAGCCGCGACATCCATGGCTTCGTCGGCGCGCGGCGGATCGAAGATATTGCTTGCCAACCCGGAGTTGTAAGTAACGCGCATGAGGGTGAACTTCAATTCTCCGGTTCCGGCCAGGTTCATGCGGATTGTGTGCGGCTCGAGAATGCCGCCCTCGGTCCGGTAGTCTTCGAACCGTGTGAAGGTGTGGCGCGCCTCGTCCTCAAATCCAATGAGTAATTTGGTTGTGGGGCTGAACAGGTATCGCAACCGGCCGCCACTGCGCGCCGAAAACTCCACAACATACGCCGGGCCGCCCGGCGAGTCGTTCAACGAAATTACCCGAGCGAGGACGTTGGCCTTCTTAAAGTCGACCAGGTGAGCGGCGTTCAAACTCGCTTCGAGTTTCGCCGCCGCAGCTTCCGGCCCCGTCAGCGTTCGCACTTTTCCATCTAACCCGCGCACCCAGGCGGATCTGGGGTTCGCCCCCGAAATCATCTCACCGTTGGCAAAATTTATTTCAAAACGGAGAGATGCGGGCGCCAACAGCTTTAGCCTGGCTGCGCCATAGGATTGATCGCCGATTTGCGTCGTGAATTCGTAAGTCGCATCTCGGATCGCGGCGGCACGCTTCTTTCCTCCGATCGCTTTCAAATAATTGTCGACAACCTTTTCGGCCGAGGGAAGCTTACTGGACGGCACGGACTTTTGCTGCGCGAATACAGCTGAGCACAGGGCGACGCAGACGAATATGGCGGCCGTTAAGATCAGAACGCCGGGCCGTCGGCCGGCTGTTCGTTTCTTCAGGGTGGTGCTGTGCGTTGGCATTTATGACCTGCTTGACACTGCAAACAACGCGTTCGTATAGTTCAGATGCCCAAAGGCGCCGGCTTAGCTCAGTTGGTAGAGCGTGCGATTCGTAATCGCAAGGTCATCGGTTCGACTCCGATAGCCGGCTCCATACAGATTCAATAACTTACAGCCACCGGCGTCGGTGGCTGTTCTGCTGATTGTGACAAAATGGTGACGCGCTGTGCATTCGCGCACTCAGCCGCTGCGCGCAGAGCTGTATAGAGGCGTGCGTGGAGTGTAACGGGAGATTAGATAGAAGCACAACACTGGAAATGACTCCATATAGATTCGTATAAGAACTCTGAAAAACCGCCATGGCTGCGACGCCAAAACATTGTTTGAGTTAAGTAAATTCACCCCAAGGTCTCACCGCTCCCATTAACGGATTGTGAACGTAAGGCTGACTCGTTAGAATATTCCCAAAGGCCCATAAGCTTCGCTATTCTCGTACTGAGACTAGCGACTTCCTTCGAAACCTTATGCCCTGACTCGGTGCTCATAAATGGTGCCCAGGAGTAAAGCTCAAGAAATCGCGGCAACGCCGATTTTGGGTTACATCGTCTGCATTGGCGGATTCTCATTAGCCGTTGCAGCCTTTTATCCCGGTTACATGTCGCCCGATTCGATAGGTACCTGGTTGCAAAGTCGTTCTCTTGACTTCCGAGACAATAGCTCACCTGTGATGGCGCTCCTCTGGAGTTTGATTGGCAGAGCGATCCCTGGGCCGGCTGGAATGCTGATTCTGCAAAATCTGGTGTTGTGGGGGGCCGTTGCCTTTTTGTGGCTGACAACCCGCCGAAAGTCACCCTGGTTAGGGATTGGCTTGGTAGTCTTTCCGTTTATGCCGGGGGTACTTGCCCTGATGGGAACAATTTGGAAAGACGTCGGCATGGCGGCCTGCTTGTTACTTAGCGTCGCGCTCTTCTATCGCTCGATTCAGACTAAAGCCAAGGTTCCACTTGCGCTTACCTTCCCCCTACTTTTCTATGCATACGCTGTTCGTCTCAACGCAGCGCCGGCAGTCTTACCGTTTGCAGTGTGGACCGGCTACATCGCCTGTAGAGTTTTTCCCAGTTTGCGACTCAGAGCCGGAAAGTTCAAAGGGCTTCCCCTCATTGTGGGCGCTGGTTATTTCGTGGTGCTGTCGGTCGGGACAGTTGCGATAAATCGCCTCCTGACCAAAGGTCGCACAGAATATCCGTTCCAAATCGTGCAACTGTATGACCTTGCCGCTATATCGAAAGAGCGTGGCGTGTCTTTGTTCCCTGGTTATATCGAGCGAGAACCAAACTTCTCGATGGAGAATCTTTCCAGTCAATATAATCCGTATTCGGCGTCTGATATGGTGTGGGCAGATAAGCCAGGCGACAAGCCTGCTCTGAAGTTAAGCTATGACCCTGCTGACATTTCCGACCTTAGAGTGAAATGGCTAACAGCGATCTATGGAAACAAGCGGGCCTACTTAAAGCACCGACTGAAGGTTTTTCTCCTCCTGATTAGACTGCCAGACGGCGACGCGTTCCCTTATTGGGGCAAGGGATTTACGGCGAACCCGGTTGAGTACAGACCTACCCCTGGCCCGCTAAACCGCTTTTTGATGAGCTACTTTTACCTGCTGCGGAACTCCCTGTTTTTCAGTGGGGCTCTCTGGCTAGTGATTTGTGTGGCGCTAATTTACTTCGCACTTCGTCGCCGGTTACGTGACGATTGGGAGGTTGTCTTCGTTTTAGCGACGAGTGGATTAATTTACGCCTTGCCCTATTTCTTCATCACGGCTTCAGCGGAGTTTAGATATCTCTACTGGACGGTCATAGCCTCGGCAGTAGCGTTGCTGTTCGGACTATATGCTGCTTTAGGTTCGCGAAATGAGGTGGCGCAAGTGAGAACGCCGATATCGTTGGCGGCTGAGTCGCGATAGCCCCTCTGAAAAGGATCGCGCTGGGCTGTTACGTCGCAGGTCGCGATCTCGCCGGAGGCTAAAAAATGGGCCTATACGCAGCCCACACCTAGAAACATAAAAAGGGCCCGAGAATATTCTGCGAGCCCTTAGAGATACCAGGGAGGAAACCCACATGCGAAGCACTCTTGCCTTCTGTCTAGTGCTGCTTTTTCTAACAGGCTGCTCGCTAAGCGGCGCAAACAACGCCAACAACTCAAGTCGAAACAGCAATCAAGATCCGGCGACTTCGGGAGGCGCGAATGTAAAAGGCGATTTCTCGTCTCCGCGCGCAGCGGTCGAAACCTTTATCGCCGCCGGCACAAACAAAGATGCGGATTTGCTCAGCCAGTGTTTTGATGCTGAGAGCCCGGGCGAGTTCCGCAAGCTCCGTGAAAAGACCGCGAGCCAAAAAGATTTGGACAGCCTGGCAGAGTTTGTTCGCGGCGCTCAGATCACAGATGTGAAAGAGAAAGGCGACGCTGCGGTCGTCAGCGTCAAATTCAAAGAACGCAACGAAGAAATAAAGATGAAGAAATCGGCCGCTGGTTGGAGGATCCTGGATTTCTAGGCCGGCGCATCGGTAATCATCGGAGCCAGTGCAGGATGAACTGATGGCTTTTTCTCATTAGCACCGTGGCTTTAGCCCGGTGATTGGCGATGGGTTTGGAAGGGAAACCGTTTAAACGGTTTCCGATTTGTGTCGAGCACCAGGGTTCACCGCGCTAAAGCGACGGTGCTAATGAGATATGACAGGCGGTCTGCATCAGTACCTACTAATGCCACTCACCCGCGAGCAAATCGCCCGTTACGAACACGACGGATTCCTGGTACTCGAAAATTTCGTAAGTATCGAAGCTTGCGCGCGTCTGCGGGCGCGGGCCATAGAACTCGTACAGGCCTTTGATCCGCAGGAGTCGATTTCGATCTTCTCGACTAAAGAACAGACCCGCAGCAGCGACCTATACTTTCTGGAATCAGGAGACAAGATCAGGTTTTTCTTTGAAGAGAACGCTTTCCGCCCCGATGGAAATCTGCGCCATCCGAAAGAGCAGTCCATAAATAAGATTGGACACGCACTCCACGATCTCGATCCGGTTTTCGACACGTTCTCCCGCACCCCTGACCTCGAAAGTCTGGTTGGCGCCCTGGGAATCACCGGGCCGCGGCTGCTGCAGTCGATGTACATCTTCAAACAGCCGAAGATTGGCGGTGAGGTAACCTGCCATCAGGACGCCACGTTTCTTTACACTGAACCGCTTTACCTGATCGGACTCTGGTTCGCCTTGGAAGATGCCACGACTGAAAACGGTTGTTTGTGGGCGATTTCGGGCGGCCACACTCGGGGATTGAAATCTCGCTTTGTACGAGCGGAAGGGGGCGGGACACGCTTTGAAGTCTTTGATTCGACGCCGTGGCCGGAAGATGAGTTGCAACCGTTGGAGGTTAAGCAGGGGACTCTGATCGTATTGCATCCGTTGCTGCCGCACCTCAGCCGGGAAAACCGTTCGTCACGATCACGCCACGCCTATACTCTGCATGTGATCGACGCTTCGGCTGATTATCCAAAAGAGAATTGGTTGCAGCGTTCGCCGACGCTGCCATTGCGTGGATTTTGAGTACTGGTAGATTCCAACCGAGTGTCAGAAGCCCGCTCGTTAGCAATCCCGACTTGTCGGGACTCCCTTACGGTCGGGCTTCGGGACACGTCCTCTCTTTAGGGAACCTTTCTTTTCTGGCGGGGTCTAATCACGACATCAACCAATTAAGGAGACCACGCATGCGCAAAATTCTGCTGGGTACTTTTCTGTTCATTGCCGCGGCCACGCAAGGGTTTGCTCAGACGACTGCCAAGCCGGAGCAAAACAATAGTGCGGCCGAGCAAGCGGTTTTGAAGTTAACTCAGGAGTGGCTGGACGCAGAGTCCAGGGTCGATCGCACTGCCCTCAACAGGATCATTGCCGATGATTTTTTGGGCACCGGACCAAGTGGAACTATGGTTTCCAAAACAGATGTCATACCCCGTGAAGGCCCGGACGCTCATGGTTTGGCCATTAGCGGGCAGGATATCAAGGTGCGCGTCTTCGGCGACACCGCAATTGTCACCGGACGCGGCGTACCAAAAGTTCAGGCGCAACCCGAACTCAGAATCACTGTTGTGTTCGTTAAGCGGGGGGAGCGCTGGCAAATGGTCGCCGGGCATCTCTCGGCTGTGCCGCCGGCTAGAGACTAGTTGATGATTAAGTAAGAGGGATCGGTCGCCCGCAAGTCGAAGACTTAATGCGCATCGGAACGCCGAATCGCGGCCGCCGCTCGTCGACATTAGATCACCATATTGATTTCAGGGGTTGCGTGGGCTGGTCGATTCGTTGGAGTTTCTTCAGCGTCTACTTCTGACCACCCGCTGACGCTGCGAGGTGGCGCTCATAGAAGGCATAGACGAACTTTTTCTGTGCCCCAGGCCCGCCGAAAAGGCCGTTATCAAAATCGTATTCCTGCATCTCGCGGAACGCCTGATCTGCTGTCCAACCATCATGTGTAATGCGATACACCGCAGTCAGCGCCCCGGTGCGGTGTCGCCCGCCTTTGCAGTGCACGTACACCGGCCAGTTGGCGGGATCGTTAACAAGCTTTAGGAAATGGGTCGTCTGTTCTTCAGTTGCCGCCGTGCTGGATTTCATTAGGAGGTTGAAATACTGCAGCCCGGCGCCGCGCACCCAATCAGCTTCAGCCCGCTCGCTATCTTTCCGCAGGTCAATCACCGTCTTGATTCCCAGCTTTTTCAGCTGTTCAACTTCTTCATGCCGGGGCTGTGAGCCGCGATAGTAGTGCTCGTTGACCTTGCCAAAATTCTTGATGCTGACGCCCGGCACCGACGACGTCCGTGTCGGAACGCCGGCGCTGACGACTGTCAGCAAAAACAGAGCGAGGGCGAGACCGCCGTAATGAAAGAACTTTGGAATACTCCTTTGAGTCATCGGAACCTATTCTCTTAACTTATTACCGCAAAGTCTAGGAGGGTAGTCTGGTCAGTTGCTCGATCCGCTCCCGAATCGCTTTGACAAACCCTTCCATGGTCGCCTGGTCGTAACTAGCCGCGCGGAACGCGTCGTGAAGCTGATCCTTTGAAAGGCGCGAAAGCATCTCGCCAATCCAGCGCGCATTCGCTACCGGGATCCGGCGCATGGCCTTCTCTTTGTTTGCCTGACTCTTGCCGTATCCGGGACTGAAAATCGAAGCGAACTTGCCCGCCCCCTGCGGGCGGGTGCTGTAATCAAATTCCACGATTCCGTTTTCAACTCCGATAACAAACTTGCTCGCTTGAAAGTCTGCCAGCGAGTTCTTAACCCGCTTGCCTCCGAGACCGCCGACGCGGCCGAGTGTCGCGCCGATGTCGGTAACCATGTACCGGGCTTCCATCTCGCCGCTGCCGGGTTTTTTCTCATAGACGACATGGTTATTTTCAAGTCTGGTGTCGTAGTTGGCCAGCAGCACCATGAGCACCTTGAGCCCGTCCAATTCGCGTGTTCCCAAAAACGGATTCTTCAGCCAATCCCAGATCGCTCCGCGCCTGACACCTTTTCGCTTCGGTTCAAATCGCCCGCCGCGGACAATTGAGCCATTCTCTACGAACTCCTGGCCCTTCGAAAGACGCGGCAGGTTTTTTACTTCAAAGCGATCCAGATAGTAGGCCTCTTCCGCGAAATAACCCATCGCCCAGACCATGCGAGTCGAAACCGTTTCCGCCTGCGATTCGATACCGAGCTTGACCGTCCAGGTCACGCCGCGCGCATCCTTCACGCGAAACTTGGGAGAGGCGCCGGCCTTCTTCTCCTCCCTGACAAAAGTAAAAGGTCCGAGGGGCGCCAGCGCCAGTGAGCCCGGTCCATGCCGCATATCCTTTTGCGAAATGTCGCCGGGGTCACGCCACAAAATCGGAGTGCCGGTCGGCAGTGGCTTCTTCGTTTTCTTTTTTTGATCCTTCTGAGCGAAGCCTGCGGAGGAAACGCTGAGAATAAGAACCGCCGCCAGGACTACCAACTTAATTTTTCTTGAGGTTGCTAACATGGGGAAACTCCTGTTGTTCCTTTGGGCTCTCTGATTACGCGAACGTCATCTCCTGCAGCTAGCGAGGTGAGCAGGTGCTTGGCTGAATCGGGCCGCATTATATCTGATCATGTCGAACCAGGTGAAGAATACTTCCTAAAAACTCGCATCCGATCCGCCCTGGCCAAACGATCCACCAAATCACACGAAACGGCACGAAAACTGACCTTCCGGTTCGTGTATTTCGTGGATCGACTTAGTTGCACAAGAATACTTCCGGTCGGTTGTCAGGCTCGCGCGTTCTCTTCTATTCAACCGTGACTGACTTGGCCAGGTTACGCGGCTGATCGACATCACAGCCTCGACGGACGGCGATGTGATACGCCAGCAGTTGTAAGGGAATGATTGAGAGGATTGGCGAAAGCAAGTCGCTCGAAGCCGGAATCTCGATCACGTGATCTGAGACGACTGAGGACATCGTGTCGCCTTCCGTAAGGACCGAGATTACGATTCCTTCGCGCGCCTTTACCTCGACGATGTTTGAGTGGGTCTTTTCATAACGCAGTTCCGACGGGCGGTTGCCGGCTTCGCGTGTGTTGATGAACATTACCGGCAAGCGCTCGTCAATCAAAGCGTTCGGCCCGTGTTTCATCTCGCCGGCCGGATAACCTTCGGCGTGAATGTACGAAATCTCTTTTAACTTGAGCGCGCCTTCCAGCGCGATCGGAAAATTGATGCCGCGGCCGAGATAGAGAAAGTCAGTTACCCGGAAAAACTCTCGCGACAATCCTTCAAGCGCATCGGCGTTATTCAGGAGTTGCTCCATCTTCACGGGTAGCTCTGCGAGTTGCCGTCCGTGCGCCAGGCTTTCTTCCGGACTTAGCTCGCCGCGAAGTTGGCCCAGGAACAGACCGAACAAATAGAGCGCGATCATTTGAGAAGTGAAAGCCTTGGTCGAAGCTACGCCTATTTCCGGACCCGCATGAGTCAGGATGGTGCCGTCGGCTTCGCGCGTGATCATCGAGCCTTGCACGTTGCAGATGGCCAGAACTTTGACGCCGCGCTCCTTCACTTCGCGCAAAGCGGCAATGGTGTCCGCCGTTTCACCGGATTGCGAGATGACCAGTAGAAGTGTGTTGTCATCCAGCACCGGATCCCGATAGCGAAACTCCGAGGCATAGTCGACGTCGACGTTGACTCGCGCCAGTTGCTCGATCATGTACTTGCCGGCCAGGCCGGCGTGGAGAGACGTGCCGCAGGCGGCGATCTTGATCGAGGTGAGCTGCTTGAAGTCAGCGTCTGTGATGTTCCGCATCTCGTCCAGAAATACCCGGCCGGTGTCGAGAGAGATGCGGCCTTCGACAGTTTCACGGACGGCGCGCGGCTGCTCATAAATCTCCTTGAGCATGAAATGCTTGAAGCCGCCCTTTTCAGCTTCGATCGGATCCCAGGTGATACGTTGCATGACCGGCTCGATGGGATTGCCGTCAAAGTCGATGACCCGCACCGAGTCTTTTGTCATCACGGCAATTTCACCGTCACCCAAAAAGAATACGTCCCGCGTGTGCTCGAGAATCGCGGGGATGTCTGAAGCCACAAAGTATTCGCCATTCCCCAGGCCGATAACCACGGGTGGTCCCTGGCGCGCCGAGATCACCGTGTCCGGCTCGTCGGCCGAGAGCATGGACAAAGCAAAAATTCCGCGCAGTTCCTGAACGGTTTTGCGGACTGAGTCTTCGAAACTCGCGCCCTGCTTCAGGTGCTCTTCGATCAAGTGAGCGACGATTTCAGTGTCCGTCTCAGTAACGAAGGTATGATCTTTCTTACGCAGATCCTCTTTGAGTTGAAGATAGTTTTCGATGATGCCGTTGTGAACGACGACGATCCGGCCGGAACAGTCACGATGCGGATGGGCATTCTCTTCGGTGGGCCGGCCGTGAGTGGCCCAGCGCGTGTGTCCAACGCCGTAGGTTCCGTCGAGAGGTTTCTGGCGCAGCACTTCTTCGAGGTTGCGCAATTTGCCTTCGGCACGACGAATCTTCAGCTGGTGATGCTCGTCGACGACGGCAATGCCCGCCGAATCGTAGCCACGGTATTCAAGCTTACGCAGACCGTCGATGATTAAAGGAACGACCTGCTTGTTTCCAACATATCCGACTATTCCACACATAAGACAGTAAGCACCC
>JBBPID010000070.1:0-26805 GCA_038040505.1 Acidobacteriota bacterium
AAGAGATTGCACCGGAACTGTACGCGCCGATTGAGCAAGAGCCAACGCGCGAGGGAACGTCTTGGGCGACCTGGTGGCGCGGACTGGCTTGGAAACCGATTTACGCCGCAGCAATGGTAGTGATTGGAATCGCTTTGGTGATTGGAGCCGCGCTTCAGCTCAAGCGAAGGGCGGAAAACCTGCGAGCGAAGGAGGCGCAAGCTAGTCCTGCCCTGGCTCCGGATAATCGATCCGCCAATGACTTGTCTCCACTCGCTACGGCAAACGATTCGCCAGTCGAGAATCCCGACAGCTCTGCCGCGATCATTGCCCTGAATGATCGCGCTGGAATGGTCACGGTCGATAATGGCGGTAATGTCTCGGGACTTGATGACGTGCCCGCCCCAACTCGTGATGACATCGCAAGAGCATTGTTGTCAGAAAGAATCGCGCGCCCAGCCATTCTCAAGAACCTGGCCGGTCAAGAGAACGCCGCTAGCGGAAGCGAAAATGCACAATCTTTCAAACTGATCTCACCCTCGAGAACAGTGATCGCCTCAGATCGACCGGCATTGAAATGGCAACGGGTGTCTGGCGCAAGTTCCTATCGGGTCTATGTTAACGATTCCGCCGGCCAGGAAGTGGCCAGAAGCGAGGAATTAGCGTCTGACGGTACCGAGTGGCTCGTACCAAAGCCGCTCAAACGGGGAGAAATCTACGGTTGGACTGTGGTGGCGGTTGTTGATGGAAAGGAAATCGCTTCGCCTGGTCCGTCTGCGCCCAAAATGAAGTTCCAGGTCTTATCCGAGAGAAATCTTCAGCAATTGACTCAGTTAAAGAAGACGGGTTCAAATCTTGCTCTCGGAGTTTTCTACTCCCGTGAAGGAATGATTCCAGGAGCTGAGCGGGAGTTTCAGGCTTTGGTTCGTAAGAACCCCGGCTCTGTGTTTGCGAAGAAACTGCTGGTGGGAGTCCAGTCGTGGCAAAAACAGCCGGCAGCTGCAAATTCGAGTTCCGCCAGGAACCAGTCTGCATCGAGGGCCGGGGCCAGGGAGGTTACAGTTCAGGTGACCTATGACGAAAACGGGCGGGTAACGCAGGCCTCAGGGAATGACGCCTTCGCGTTGCGCATTGCCCGACAGAAACGTTTTCCTGCGGGCAAGGCCGGCTCTGCGACGATCACGATTCCGATCAACTAAGCTGGTGGCGTAGGCAATACAGCCACGGTAGCGCTGATACTCTCTTGAATGCTTTGGCATGACTCGAAAGGCCATGCAGGTTCGAGTCCTGTCCTCTCCGCCATTTCTCAAAGTCCGATTCCAAACAGCCAACATCTCAGCACTTCAAGTGCGCCGGAAAAGCAAAAGCGATGACGGCGCTTTTGTTTTAAGTGGCGCTGGGCTTGCCATACGGTATTCTTGCTGGCCAGACTAAGCGCAAGGTGATGAGAGAGTCTTTCGAGCCCGTACAAATCGAACTCTGGCAGCCAGCCTCGGCGCAGCTAGCTGCGGATCTGGAAATGCTCGGCGAGGTGCTTCAGGCCTGCGTCGCAGCCGGCGCCAGCGTGAGTTTCATCCAGCCGTTTTCGCACGCCGATGCGATTGCGTTCTGGCGCGAAAAGATTCTGCCGACTGTCGAGGCCGGAACCTGCCGGGTCCTGGTCGCTCGACGCGCCGGACGGATCGTGGGCACCGTCCAACTCGATCTGGCGACACCACCCAACCAACCCCATCGGGCCGAGGTTAAGAAGCTGCTGGTGCATCCCGACGAAAGGCGCGGCGGCATTGCCAGGGCCTTGATGCTGGCGCTCGAGGACTACGCGCGCGAAGTTAACCGCACTCTCCTCACGTTGGACACGGCGAGCGGCCACGCCGAGCAGCTTTATCTATCACTCGGGTACGTGGGTGTCGGCATAATCCCGGGTTATTCCCGGCGGCCGCACTCGGCTGAGTTAGAAGGTACGACCGTTATGTACAAAGAACTCGAGTCCCACGGAAGCGCATCGCGATTTGGCTAACAATGGAGTCGAGCATATGAAAATTGTTTTTCTTCACGGCGCCCCGGCGGTGGGGAAGCTGGCGGTGGCGCGCGAGCTGGCCCGGTTGACCGGATACAAACTTTTTCACAACCACCTGACAGTTGATCTGGTCGGGTCGCTCTTTTCTTTCGGCAGCGAACCTTTTGTGTTGCTGCGCGAAAAGATTTGGCTGGCGGCTTTTGCGGCAGCCGCGAAAGAGAATCTGTCGCTGATTTTTACTTTCAATCCCGAGCGAACCGTTCGCGAGCAATTCATTCAGGATGCGATTAATGTCGTTGAGAGTGGGGGCGGAAAGATTGTTTTTGTCGAGCTGACCTGCGCTGAGGTCGAGCTCGAGCGCAGAATCCAGGATCCTTCGCGTCGTGAATTCGGCAAGCTGCATTCAGTTGAGCAGTATCGAAATCTGAAAGCCGCGGGCGCGTTTCAGTTTCCGAAATTGCCGGAAGGTTTGACCTTGGGTACTACTCAGCGTTCGGCAGTGGATACGGCCAAGCTGATTAGTAAGACTCTGGCCGGGTGACCCGTCTTGCGGCTACGCCGCAGCACAAGGCGGAAAGGCTCCGCCTTTCCGGAGAAGCCCATAAAAATCGGTGAGGCTATGCCTCAGTTCAAACGCTGAGGCACAGCCTCAGGAGAAATAAACCGAACTTTACGGTAAGCCGGAGGCTTACCGCTATGTGCTGCGGCAAAGCCGCGGTCAACTACCGCAGCCCGTTCTGACTTCGACGGGGAAAGCCCTGCAGCAACGAAGCTAAGCCTCGCGCACGCGCAAATGCGCACGCGAGGCTTGCCTTGTCCCCACAATCACGGGCGGGACGCCCGTGCCACCTTCTCAGAACGTCAGTTTAATCGCCAACTGCAGCTGTCGCGGATCACCCACGCCCTGGCGCAGGAACCCGTCAAAGTTAAAGAGTTCCGGCGACGACAGCGGGTTGATGTTGTTTGCGTTGTTGAAGGTATTAAACATCTCGACAATCGGAATCAGGCGGATACTTTCGCTTAACTTAATCGGCCGTTGCAGACGCCAATCGAACGAGAAGTAACCGTTGTCCTTCCGCAAAGTATTTCTTGCTGGAGTAGCCGCGGTCCGAGTGGCCGAGATGGGTTGCGCGCCGCGCGCCTGGACGCGGAAGTTGCCTTCAAAGCCCCAGCCCAACTCGACAAACGAAAAGAAGTTGAACTTGTGCCGAATGTCCCGGTCGGAAAGACCGTAGTCCAGGCTGAGGTTGAGGAATGTCAGCGAGCGATCTGTGAACGGATCGCGCTCGTTCGAATCGTCATCCTCGTCCTTCGACAGCACATAGTTCCATTCGAACTGGTATCGCTTGCTGAAGCGTTTGCGCATGCCTACCGTAAAACCGTTGTAGAGCGACTTGCCCACGGCGCTGGTTACAAAGACGTCACCGAGCGTCGGGAACAGAGGCGTCGCCGGCATGAGCGGACCTGTCCGGTTGTAATTGAGAAAGCGAGTCAGATGGACGCCCTTCGAATGGGTGAAGTCAAAGTACATCGAAAGGTCGCGGGCTAACTCCTGCTCGAACTGTGCGTTCAGTGTGTAAATTCGTGGGTTCGCGTAATTCTTGTCAAAAACGCGCACGCTTGAACCCGGCACAATTCCTCCAGCAGGCGGCACACTTACAATCCCGGGCCACTGTGGCCGGGGTTGCGCAACCGAACAGCCAAAAGACGAAGCGCAAGCGATACCGAACTGCTGGACCCCGTTGTCGGTTATCGATCCAACCTGAGACAGCATGTTTTGCCGGCCATAGAAAATTCCGGCGCTCGCTCGCAGCACCGAAGTGCCTTTCTTTGAAATGTCCCAGGCAAATCCAAGCCGCGGTTGGAATTCTTTCTTTGGACTGTGCAAGGTACCGTCGGAAGGAAATAGGGGATTGGCCAGCAACGGTCCGTAAGCTGTCTGAGCAGGCGCCACAATCGGCTCAGGGAAAATCTGGGCTTCCCAACGAAGGCCGTAATTCAAAGTGAAGTTGGAGCGTATGCGCCAACTGTCCTGGGCAAAGACGGAAAGGTCTTCATTTTTGACCGTTGATTTGCCCGGCACCGGAACGCCCGCAATCCCAGTCGGAATTCCATTCTGCAAATATAACAACAACGGTCCGCCAACATTGCTCCCGGCCGGACAGGTCTGATTAAAAGGAGCGGCCTGAGTTATCCAACCAGTAAAAGCGCCGGCGCCGTTAAAGCATTCGCCGACATTCGGTCCAAACCCATTTATCGCAGCCGGCGACGCATAGCGCAGAAAACCGCTGACCGAGTCGAAGATGTACCGGCCGGTAAAGAACCCGCGAAACACCTGATCGTTGAGCGTGTGTAGCCACTCGCCGCCAAACTTGATTGTGTGGTTGCCGTGTATGATCGAAAAGTTATCTCTCAGGTCCGTGCGCCAGAGCAGCTCATCGACGGTTTGTTGCAGGAAAAACGGCTGGCCGAACCGGAAGGTGGTTGCGAATCCCATGGCTGTGTCGGCCGGAACGTTCGAGGCAATAGCACGGCGAGGACGCAGCTCGCGAGTGTATGAAAAGTGGGCCTCGTTCAGCCTGGTGGACGAAATTGAGCTGAACAGATTGAGGTTGAAGTTGTTAATCTTTGAAGGACCCTCGATCCCATTGGCTGAGTTTCCGTAAGTCGCGACGTCAAACGTTTGATTAACATTGTTCGAAAAATCGAAGTTGTACGAGATGGCCAGCTTGTTTGAAGAGTTCAGGTTCCAATCGACCTTCGCCAGAAAAGCGTCGTTGGTGATGGTATGGCTGATGGGCAGTCCCTCTTGCTGGCCTCTGGTCGCATTGATGAAATTGATCAGCGCTACTCGCTGGCAGTCGGGACTGGCATTGATGGCGGTTTCGTGCACCGGATTAGTTATCACCGGAGCCGCGATCGCGCACGGAGTTCCGATTGCCTCGCTGAGATTCGCGCGAGTCAGCCTTTCGCGGATGCCCTCAAGAGCGAAGAAATAGAAGACTTTGTCCTGGATGATGGGACCGCCAATGGTCCCGCCAAACTGCTTCCGGTTGAAATCCTTGAGCGGCTTACCGTCAGACCCATTCGCCGTTAAGGCTTCCAGTCTTTGAAAATAAAAAAGACTTCCGTGCAGTTCGTTGGTCCCTGATTTCGAAATCACGTTGATAATTCCGCCGGCGGTGCGGCCAAACTCAGCGGTGGCTCCGGTGGCAACTACCTGGAATTCCTTCACTGCGTCAAGGGGGATATCGATGGCCGCGCGTTGCCCGCCGAGCTGTTCTCCAAAGAAGCCGTTGTTATAGTCACCGCCGTCGAGACTCACATTATTAAAAACACCGCGCTGGCCTGAGAAGGTGATTTCGTCTCCATCCGGTCCCTGGACTACGCTGACACCCGGCGTCAGCGTCAGCAGGTCTTCGAACTTGCGACCCAAAATCGGAGTGTTGGTAACCGCAGTCTCGTTAATCGTGGTGCTGGCTTCTGTCTTAACCGTATCGACCACGGGTGAAGTAATTGTGACTCGTTCTTCGACACCGGAGATTTTCATCGAGACCGGCAGGTTGATGGCCTTTCCAACTGTGAGGTCAACTGATTCTGCCACCGCCGTCGCGAATCCCTGCTTTGAGACCGTAACTGAGTACTTGCCGGGCGGCAGCGCGAGAGCGACGAAGCGCCCACCCTCATCGGTCGTAAAAGTTTTGGAAAGATTCGTTTCCAGGTTCTTGATTTCAACGTTCGCGCCCGGCACCACCGAGCCGTTGGCGTCAAGCACCGTGCCCTCAATGGTCCCCGTCGTCATCTGGGTTTGAGCCACACTCGCTAAGGCAAATACCACAATGATAAGCACAGAAAGACCGAGCCTCTTGACCCAGCGGGCAAGAGAGGGAACTCTCGAGTTAGACATGGTTCTTCTCCTTATTGGATTGCAGTTCTCGTTTGTCGATTGATCTTCAGGCGAGGCGGCAATAGTGGCGCGTGTGACCGCGCAAACAAGGTAAGGGATCTTAATCTCTCAGACATAAAACAACACGTCCCAGTCCGCAGTTTTCTCATGAGAGAGTTTTGAATCTTATTGATGCCGGCAGTCCCTGTCAATCATTTGTTTCTTGAAGGATTGCGATTATTGCACCCAAGCGCTCTGCAGGTTTCGATATGGTTCCAGTCCCGAAGAATCAAAAACAATTTGGAAACCAGCCGCTAGCCTCACGTTTCCTGGCTTTGCCCGTCTGTTGAGAGAGTCTATATTGGTTAGTGAACGAGATTCGCTGCAAACCATGGTGTCACCCGCGTCAATTCAATTGGTAACTGTCGCAATTGCCCTGCAAGGTTGGCAGAGCGTCTTTGGCCGTATCTGGTCCTATCTCACCTACCAGCCGATTCCCAATGTCAAGGTTTCCATTGTCTCGCTGATTCAAGGTGGATTGATTTTTGCCGTGGCATTGTTTTTATCGCGGACGCTCAGCCGGATGCTGCAAAACCGCATCGCCAAACAGGCGTATCTCGATCCCGGCTTGCGTTACACGATGGGACGTTTGACGCAGTACATCGTGATTACCCTGGGCCTGCTGTTGGCGCTCAGTATGGCTTTTGACCTTAGTCTGACCTCGCTGGCAGTCGTATTTACCGCACTCTCAGTCGGAATCGGCTTTGGCTTGCAGTATATCGCCGCCGACATAGCTTCAGGATTCATTCTGCTGTTTGAACGGCCGGTGCGAGTCGGCGATCGGATTACTATTGGTGAAGACGAAGGCGACGTCCAGAGCATCAATCTGCGTACGACGGTGGTGGCGACTAACGATCGCATTTCGATAATCGTGCCGAATTCAAAGCTGGTAAGCCAGCGGCTGATTAACTGGTCCTATGGCGACCCGCGGGCGCGTATTTCAATTCCGGTGGGCGTCGCCTACAAATCCGACATTGAGCTGGTAACCGGCATGCTAATCAAAGCGGCCGAAGACGTCGATAACGTGCTGCGCGATCCGACTCCCAAAGTTCAGTTTCTGAAGTTTGGCGACTGGTCGCTGGATTTCCGCTTGTTGGTGTGGACGAATCGCCCGCGTCTACACACGCAGATTCGCAGCGACATCAACTATCGCATTGAAAAACTCTTTCGCGAGGCCGGAATCGAGATTCCGTTTCCGCAAACGGAACTACGGCTGCGCGAAGGCGCCCTCCACCTGGACACCGGCGACAAATTCGTTGCCGACGCGAGATCAGACGACCAGGAAGCCAATTAAAGTGGCGGTGTCCCGCCCTGATCCCGCGCAAGATGCGCGTGTCACCTTTGTTTAAGCGCGTGCTAACCCGTTTTCGAAGGATGCGGCTTCACTTTCTCAAATCGCAGTTTTCTAACGCGGCCGGTGGTCAACAGGAATCCTGTGACACGGTTTTGCCCGTCGCGCGTTAACCGGATACTTCCGGTCCCGGCCGCGGAAAAGGCATCCGCAAACTGGGCCAACATTGGTGTCTCGCCGTCGACGTTCTTTCTTCTGAGCATCAATGCGTCACCCTGCAAGGTTATCTGGTAGGTCGCTTCGATTTCGTCGCTGTAATACGAGCCCGCGAACTCGGCGAGCTGCGCCGCGGTGTATTTTGCCGAGTCTACTGATTCATGGGTACTGGTTCCTACGCCCACGATGACGGTAATCATTTGTAAGCGAACGCCAGGGCTCGGAGATTTGAAGGTGATTTCCACTCGATCGGGCGTGCCCAGCATCAGAAAGCGATTGTCACCGAGCGGCGCCAGCTCACTCTCGCTGGTGCCTCGGGAGTAAATGAGCTTGCCGTTCTTAACGTACAGTCGTCTGAAGTTGTTGTTAGTCGAGTCGAAGTAAGCGCCCGCTACGGCAGCTAACTCTTTTTCTGGTACTTGCACAATTTTCGGTTCGGGCAACGCGGTGCTACTGTCGGGCTCATTGCCTCGCTTGAACTCAGTGGCGAGATAAATATCGGCGACTTGTCTGGTGAGGCGCGGTGACTCGACGTTATTTAAGTTGCAAAGACAAGCTACTGAGAATTTCTGTTCAGGGAACCTAATGACGGAGGCGTTAAAGCCATAGTAGACGCCGTCGTGCCCGACGACTTTCAAGCCTTTGTAGGTTTCGACATCGATGCCGAAGGCGTACTTGGATTTCGCGCCGCTGTTGAGGGTTCCGGCCGTGAGAAATTGCTGGATTAACTCTGCGCCGCCGCCCAGCTTGTTTTGGTAATAATTCTGATCCCAAAGCAAGAGGTCGTCGACGGTAGTTAAGAGACCGCCATCGCCTACGTGGTAAGAGCGAACTATCTCCGTTGAGAACCCACCACCTTTGCGGGCGGAATAGCCCGTTGCCCGGTTCTTGACGACTTCTGTGCCGTCGTCATGGAAATTGGTGTTGACCATCCCGAGCGGTTTGAAGATGTTGTCCCGGGCAAATTCGGGCAAGGACTTTCCGCTGGCCTTTTTCACGATTTGGGCCAGCAGAAAATAGTTTGAATTGCTATAGAGATACTCGTCTCCCGGTTTGAAGTTGAGATCTTTCTGGCGCGTCAGAATTTTGTAAACGTCGTCGTCCGCAGCATCCTGAAACCGTATGCCGGTGGCTGACATCAAATGAGAATACTCACGAATTCCGCTGGTCTGATGAATGAGGTTCCGAATCGTAATCGGACTTTGATACTTCGGGAAATCAGGCAGGTATTTGTGTATGTCATCGTCCAGTGAAAGTTTCCCCTGTTGCGCGAGCAGGGCAATACTCATCGCCGTAAACTGCTTGGACACCGAAGCAATATTGAAAACCGAGGATGAGGAAATAGGTACGCCATGGTCCAGGTTAGCCATTCCATAGCCCTTCTTGAAGATCATCTTTCCATCTTTGATTACTCCCAACGCGCAACCCGGACTGTCCGGCTTGTCCCACGGCGCGAATAGTTGATTGATTCGTGACGTCGCTTCGGTTGTTTGAGCTGTGCCAGCGGGTACCTGGCTAAATCCGGCTGGGCTGAGGGCAATTATCAGCGCGCTCGCGATCAGAATTCGTGACATGTTCGACCTCTGGTTACGGTTCATTCCGCCATTTACTCGGCAATCATAAACCCAAACCTGGCTGCCCGTTTAAGGCGTCCTCCCGCCGCCAATTTCCGGAAACGCCAGCGAGAATTCAAAACCAGGCCGGGCGGTAGTGCTTGCGCGTCTTTCCCGTTACACGCTAGGCTATCCCGTTACTGAGTGATGATTCATTCAGTTTTTCGACTGCTAAGATATGCCACGTAAATCGACCCGAAACGGAACTGCTAATAAGCGCGAAGCCATCCTGCGGGCGGCGACCCGGGTCTTCGCGCGCAACGGCTATTTCAGTTCCAAGGTCGCCGACATCGCCCACGCCGCCGACGTCGCGGATGGTACTGTCTATCTTTATTTCAAAAGCAAGGAAGAGATTCTCCATTCGATCTTCGATCAGAATATGGCGGAAGCGATGACAGCTTGTCATCAGCTCGTGGAAAAGTTGAGTGACCCGCGCGAGAAACTCCGCCGCATCGCAGCGCTGCATCTCGAGCGGCTCGGCGCCGACCGCGATCTGGCGGTGGTTTTTCAGGTTGAGCTGCGCGGCTCAACCAAATTCATGCAGGAATTCTCCGCGGCCGGCTTTGCCGAGTATCTAAACCTCCTTTGCCAGATTTTTGAAGAAGGACAGCGCGCCGGCGTCTTTCGCAAGGAGCTAAACGCCAAAGTTGTGTCAAAGATTCTTTTCGGCGCCCTCGACGAGATGGCTACCAATTGGATCATTTCAAAACGCAGTTACCAGTTGGAACCAATGGCCGACGTGGTGATGGACGTTTTTCTCAGCGGAGTGACGAAGTGAGTCCTGATCTGATGAAAAAATGAACCTGTCGCCACCGATCGTCCAGCTTGATCGGAGCTTCTTCAGTTTGCTGTTAGCGGTGTCCTGAAAGCTTATTTTGGAAACCTACGACAGAATAGAATTTGTCGGAACGCGCGTCCCGTTGGAAGCCAACGAACCGGCCACTCTGGTCGAAGTGTATGAGCGCGTCGCGCGCGTCCATCCGAAATCCGACACGCTTAATTACAAGCGAGACGGCGCGTGGCATTCCATCTCGGCCGAGGAAATGCTCGGACGCGCGCATTGGGTTGCGCTGGGACTTTATTCACTGGGACTGCGCAAAGAAGATCGGGTGGCTTTGCTTTCCGAAAGCCGCGTCGAATGGGTGCACGCGGACCAGGGTTGTATTTTTGCAGGCGCGATTACCGTTCCCATCTATCCCACCCTGACGCCGGATCAGGCGGCCTACATCATCAATGACAGTGGGGCGCGCGCTCTGATTATTTCCACCCGAGAAAGATTTGAAGAATTCGAGGCGGCTGTCGCGGACTGTCCGCGAATTGAGAACATCATAGTTTTCGATCCCGAAGGCCTGGTGCGGCCCAATGTCCTCAGCTTCGAAGAACTGCAGGCGCGCGGGCGAAAGCTCGAGCGCGAACAACCACATCTGGTGACCGAGCTGGCCCATGCCGCCGGCCCTGACGACGTGGCGACAATCATCTATACCTCGGGCACGACCGGAGAACCGAAGGGCGTCATGCTGACGCACTCGAACATGGTCTCGAATCTGATCGATTCTTCCAACCATCTGGAGTTTGGCGAAAAGGATTCGGCGCTGTCCGTGCTGCCTCTGTCACACGGATTCGAGCGGCAGGCGATGAACATGTATTTGTATCACGGCATGAGCGTTTACTTCGGCGAGTCGCTGGAACAGATTGGAGTCAACCTGCGCGAAGTGCACCCAACGGTGTTTGTCGGAGTTCCGCGCATCTATGAAAAGATTCTTGAGAAGGCCGCGGACCGAGCTTCAGCCAGGGGAAAAGCGAATGCGGCATTGTTTGCCTGGGCGCTCGAACTAGGTAAGCAATGGGCGCAGTTAAAGGCGAGTCGCCTGCCGATTCCGTTTTTGCTGGGGCTGTTACATAGAGTGGCAGACTTGCTGGTGTTCAAAAAACTGCGCGCGGCGCTCGGCGGCCGAATTCGAATCTTTGTTTCGGGTGGCGCGGCGCTCGCGCCTGACACGGCGCTTTCGTTCAACGGCGCGGGTATGCCGATCGTGCAGGGTTACGGGTTGACTGAGACTTCGCCGGTGATCACGACCGGGCAGTTAAACGACAATCGGGTGGGCACTGCGGGTAAGCCGATTCGCAACGTCGAAGTGCGGATTGCTGCTGACGGCGAAATCGAAGCGCGCGGGCCGAACATCATGCGCGGCTACTGGAACAAACCCGAAGAAACGCGCGCCGTGCTGACCGAAGATGGCTGGTTTAAGACCGGCGACATCGGCAGTCTCGACGCCGACGGATATCTGACGATCACGGATCGGAAGAAGGAGTTGTGGAAGACTTCGGGCGGCAAGTACATCGCGCCCGCACCAATCGAACAATTGATCAAGAGCTCGCGCTTTGTCAGCCAGGTCGTAGTCATCGGCAACGGTCGCAAATTTCCGGCGGCTTTGATCGTGCCTGACTGGGAGCAACTCGAGTCGTACGCGAAACTCAAAGGCCTGAAGCTGAGCACGCGTGAAGAGTTTTGCCATGCTCCCCGCATTATCGATTTGTTTGAGCGTCAGATTGCGGCCCGGACCCAGTCGCTGGCTCAGTTCGAGAAGATCAAACGATTCGCGCTCCTGCCTAATGAATTGACGATGGAATCCGGCGAGTTGACGCCGACGCTGAAAGTAAAACGGCGAGTGATTGATGAGAAGTATCGTGAGGTCATTGATCGGATCTATCGTGGCGCAGAGCCCAACCCGTAAGGTGGCCGCCAGCCTTTTTCGCGTCAAGTAGATCACCGCCGAATTCTCGCTTCAACTGGCGGATTTCAGTCCTTCTCAGAGCTACTGGTGTAATGGCTGGGCCACGCCGATGCGCGGCAAGTCTTCGACTTGCCGAGAAGATCTACTTCATATCTCGCGGGTCTAAGACCCGCAAAAGGAAAAGAACCACTGCCGGCAAGTCAGAGACTTGCCGCGCATCGGCGTGGCACAGCCATGGCGCAGCAGGCGTGGTTTTTGATCTGACTTTCCTATAAGCGGAAGATTTCTGCGGATCCGCGTGCAGGAGTCATGGAACAGTCAGTGTTTGGAGAATAACTGAATAATCTGGTGGCGCGAAGGTGTTTACCAGGGGTCGTTTTGAACCTTGGCCTCGAACGCTTCCAGAATGCGTTCGGCAGCTTCGCGGGCAGCCTGCTTCAAAGCGTATTCCGAATAAAGCGGACCGTTGCGCGTCGAAGTCGGCGTCGACACTCCGCCGCGGCCGGTCTTGTAGATCTGTTTGTGAGTGCGGCCCGACTGCCGGACTTTGCCGGTTTGCGGCTCAAAGATCGTGTAGCGCACGTACAACTCGTCGGGCCCTTCTTTCTGTTGCCGGCCTGAATCGACTACATCGCTTTCAACCTGCAGCCAGACGACATAGGCTTCTTTCTCTTCCTTGGCCCGGCGCACCGCGTCGGCGCGCTCCATTCCTCGCCCTACCGTGTGGGGGACGACGTCGCCCGAATCATTGAGCCGTTGCACACAATTCTCAAGCACTGTGTCTGAGAGATAGTAAGGAATGTTGAGAAAGGGACTGCGATTCTCAACTCCGAGCAGCAGACTAATCTTAGCAACCGGCTTCGTTACCTTTTCTACAGGCTTGGTGCCGGAAACCGATGGCGTGGTCGGCGTCGTCGTTGAACGCCGTCCAGACTGGGCTTGGACACACGTTACGCAACTGAGCAGCAGCAGCATGAAGAGAGGGAATCGACGAAGTGGAAAGTTATTCATAGTGCTGGCTTGAAGGCCGATCTAATTGCGTGTGGCAATTGGCTGCGGTGATATGCCCATCTTCAAGGCTTCGAGAATTCGATCGGCGGCTTCACGTGCGGCCTGCTTTAAGAGGTATTCACTGCGGACCGGGTTGCCTCGGCCGGGAGTTCGATTATCGACTACCACACCGCCTTTGCGATAACCCTGTTGGTATGTATGGCCCCAGGCAGCTATTTTGGCAGTGGTCGCCGCAAAGACTGTGTACTCGAGATAGATTTGCTCGAGATTGTTTACGACGCTGGCGTCGTCGCTTCCATTTTCAACTTTCAGTAGCAAAAAAACGACAAAGCCTTCCTTCATCGCTTTTGCTTTTCTTACCGCATCGGTGCGGTTCACTTCCTGAGTGGCTACCTCTGCTTTCGCTCCCGGCGCCTCGTCGAGACGCTCCGCGCACTCGTCGGCAACCTTTCCGTAGAAATATAAAGGAATGGTCGAGAAGCCCTGGTAGCGATCAACTCCGATGAAAAATGTCACCGCAGGTGCGTCTTTCTTTTCCGGTGCTTTGGGAATCGGTGTCGGCGTCGCTACCGGCGGGGGCTGCGACTTTTGTCCGCGCCGGCCTGACTGAGCCAAAGCCGACGCTGCGCAGAACAGTGGAACGCTCACGACAAAGCCGGCGATAAGCAGCCTTAAGAAAAGTTGTCGCGGTAGCATTCGTTGCTTAACCTCGCTTGCGGCGTTGAGATTGACGAGCATTGTAGCACCCGGCTGACGAATCAAAGAGTTTGTTTGATAAACTCCAATCCTGAATTCGATCCAAGCGACACCAGAAACCAAAACCAGTGCCTACTTTGCTCATCATCCAAGTCCGCGAACAAGCGCGTGGTGTGCGCTCGTTCGACCTCCGGCCTGAGATGGCCGGAGCTAATCACGGCGTTGCTTTCGTGCCGGGTCAGGTTGCGGTCCTGGCTGTGCCCGGCGAGGCGCCGGCATATTTTGCGTTTGCCAGCGCGCCCGAAGATGCGGAACTGGAAGTTCTGGTCAAGCAAAAGTTGGGCGCCAGTAATGTGATCTTTGATATGAGCCCGGGCGAACGGATTGAGCTGGTGCAAGTCATAGGTCACGGATTCGCGCTCGAAGAGCAAAAGGGCAAGGACCTGGTTTTCGTCGCCATGGGGACCGGCGTAGCTCCGCTGCGCTCGGCGTTGCGGCACGTCCTCAAACGGAAGAATGATTTTGGACAACTGGTGGTGCTCTACGGCGCGCGCACTCCGGACGACTTTTGCTATCGGGATGAAACCGAAGACTGGGAAGCCGGCGGTGTTGAGTTACGCCAGGTGATCTCTCGTCCTGACGGTCACGACTGGTCGGGACCGACAGGTTACGTGCAGACGCTGCTGGATCACGTCTTGCCCAAATTGAATTCACCGGTGGCTTTGGTTTGCGGTTCGCGCGAAATGATCGAGCAAACAAAAGATCGTCTGCAGCAGATGGGTTTTGCGCCGTCTGCGATTTTAACGAACTATTAGATAATGGCACGGGCGTCTCGCCCGTGACTCACGCGCAGGATGCGCGCGCCACTTTTGAAAATTACCAAATACTCTTGAATACACATTCCGGCATCTGTTATTTTCCCGAGCGACCAGAGCTGGTTTTTCCAAACTTCTACTCGACGAAAGTCAGCACCCCATGAAAATCGATACCGACAGCTCATCGAAGCCACATCATATTACTGACATCCGCGCGCGAGTCATTTCTCGACTCGGATGCCTTTTCCTTACGGGATTTGTGCTCATCTGCGGCGCCCAACCGTCGAACGTGAGGGCTCAGGAGAGTGCCGACGCCAAAGCAAAACGCGAAGAGATAGAACGCCGAAACGCCCAGATTACTGCGCGAAACGCGCAGATTACTGCCAACAACGAGATTGTTCAGCGCACTTACAAAGCCGGCAACGAGGCCCTCCTGGCCGGCCGTTTTGACGAGGCGATCGCTCAATACAATGAAGGCCTCGCGGCTGATCCGGAGCAGGTCGCCTTGCTCGTCAACAAGTCCGTGGCTCTTAAGCAGCGAGGGGTCGCTTTATACAATTCTGCGGTTAGGTCGGGCGATGAGGCGACCAAAAAGGGTGGCATCGCAGCGGCAGGCCGCGATTTTCGTGACGCGTATGATTCAGCGTCCAAGGCCGTCGCTATCATCAAAGCAAATCCTGGCGTATATGCGAGTGGCAACCTGCTGGCAGCTTATTCAAGCCGCGCCGAAGCGGGGAGAATTCTGCTCCGTGTGAACGCTTCAATTGGTGAGGAGGTTCACACGGCCTTTGAGGAATACATTGCCGTCGAACCGGACGAAGGTAAGAAACTCAAAGCGCGAAACGACGCGGCGCAGGTGCTGATTGACGCCGGCCTGGCTGAACGAGCGGTGACCGAGTTTCGCAAACTCGTAAACGAGAATCCTTACAACGTGGACGCGATCCTCGGATTAGGAATGGCCCTCTTCACCACCGGTGACGAGTCCCGATTCAAGGAAGCAGCCAAGTACCTGCAGCAGTTTGTTAAGATGGCGCCCGACACGCACGCTAAGAAAGCCTGGGCGCGCCAAACGCTGCGCGAGCTCTCAGCTTATCTTGAGCCGGACAAATAATTTGTTTGCTTTCTGTTGACCGGGTTTGGGAAACAGCGTCAAATACTCACGAACCAGGCGCGAAATATGGACCTCATCAAAATGAAAATTTTGTTCTTCGCTGGGGCACTGCTTTTATTCGTGGCGCCGCTGCATCTTGTTTCTGCGCAGGAAGGGTTTAAGGGAGAGAAACCACCCAACCCGGTAGTCAAGCGTCGCTCACACCCAAACCCGGCGCCCCGCCCCACGACATCTCGCCGTGCCGCCGCTCCCACACAGCCGAATGAAACCCCGACCACTGAGAAAGTCGATCCGGTTGAGGACGCTATCGACGAGGGAAACAAGGCCCTTGACGCAAAACGTTATGATGACGCACTAATGCAGTATCGCCGCGCTATAGCCCTCAATCCGAAAGACTGGCGCGCATATTACGGACTGGGTAACACGTATTTCTACAAAGGTAATTACAGTGATGCAATCGAACCGTACCGGCAAGCAATCAGTCTAAACCCGAATGATTCACTGACCCATTATTATTTAGGCGTTACTTACGATCACCTTTCTCGGCATGAGGAAGCCATAGGGGCCTTTCAGCAGGTGGTGCGCCTTGATCCCAACCTGGCGCTGGCCTACTTCGGATTAGGGCAGGAATATCTGTTTCTCAAACGCTATCCGGAAGCCATCGAGCAATTTCAACAGGCTCTACTCCGCGACTCAAATTACGCCAGGACCTATCTCTCACTGGGATACGCGTACACGGCCCTGGAGCGTTATGACGAAGCCCTGCAACCGCTGCAACAGTCCATTCGACTCGATCCAAATGATCCTCAGCCTTACTACCTGGTCGGGCGTGTCTATCTACATAAGAAACAATACAACGACGCCATCGAGCAGTTCGGCAAAGCCATAAGTCTCAAGCCCGATATGGCGGAAGCACACCACGGTCTCGGCATTACTTATTTGTGGATCAATAACAGAGCCGCCGCCATGGAAGAATATAACAAGCTGCGCCCACTCAATTCCGCCAAGGCGGAAGAGCTATTAAAAGCGATTGATAACCTTGCCAAGCGAGACGATATCGAGAAAGCGCGTAAAGAAGAAATTGATCGAGCCCGCGCCAATATGAGAGGGCTGGCGAAAGAGGACGTATATAAGGGCTTTCTTGATAACCGGAAAACAAATTCGAACGTCGCTTATGCTTATGCCTCAGAATATCTCCAACGCTACGCGAGCGACAACGATCAGTACACAACGTACTTGAAGAAATACGTTGCTGCTTATGAAGCAGCCGTGAGCAAATAAGTGCCGCGACGAAGTCGGCACCAGTTCCGCGGAATCGCAGTGAGGATATGAAGTTACTTAAGTTAGCGGCCTGGCTGCTGGTCCTTTGCTTCACCGCATGGGGAAACTCAGCGTGGGCACAGGAAGGGTTCAAGGGCGAGCGAGCCCCGAACCCGACAGTCAATCGATCCGCGAGCGCGGGTGCCAAGACCAGGACCGCAAAAGGACGGCGTGGAACTACGAAGGCGCCGAAAGCGTCAGTCGCCGATCAAATTGAAGACGCGATTGAACGCGGAAACATCGCGCGTGACGAGGACAAACTGGCGGAAGCAGAAAAGCAATATCGCCACGCCATCAGTCTGAACGCCGGTGAATGGCGCGCCTGGTATGGTCTCGGCAATGTCTACAACGATGGTGGCAACTATGATCAGGCCATTGACGCCTTAACCGAAGCCCTGCGACTCAATTCAGCTTCAGCCGAGGCTCATCACAGTCTGGGCACCTCTTATTATTTAAAGGAGCGATTCACTGAGTCGATCCAGCAGTATTCCGAGGCTGTGCGTTTGAAATCGGATTATGCTTACGCTTACTACGACCTGGGCATGGCCTACGTCCGGGTGAAGAACACGAAGGCCGCGCTTGAACAATACGAGATTTTGAAGCGACTGAATCCGGGATTGGCGGCTAACCTGCGCAGCTACATTCGCTAGTCGAAGCTGGAGCAGGGCTCGAGCAAAAATGTTATCAAGCATGGGAAAGGATTTTGAGATGAACAATTCACACTTCGGGTTCGCGCGCTTGTTGGCGCTGATATTGACCCTGGTGGTCGGCGCGGGGCTCACGCCGTCGCAGGAGGGCTTTAAAGGTTCCGCCGCCGTCTTTACCCGCGCGCCAAAGAAAGCGCATAGCACCAAACGTCCAAACGCGGCTCGGATTCCGGCGAAAGCAATCGAAGCCAACGAGCGTGGCAACACGCACTTTGACGCGGCCCGTTATTTAGAGGCCATCGCTGCTTACCGGGAGGCGATCGATCTTTCTCCCAGATACGCTGATGCGTATGTAAATCTTGGCGACGCTTACAAAGAATTGAAGCGCTACCAGGAAGCCATCGAGGCCTACAAGCAGGCGCTCAAGCTCAAGCCCAATTACGCCGACGCCTACAACGGGCTGGGCGACTCTTACGAGGCCGTGGGCCGAAAGTCGGAGGCTGAGGAGGCCCATAGCCGCGCCAATGCCAACTTTGGCTCAGGTGGAGTGCTCAACGGCAAGGCCATTACCCTGGGCCGGCCTTCCTACCCGGCGATCGCCAAGGCGGCAAGAGCCAGCGGACAAGTGGAAGTTCGCGTGGTGATCGATGAAACCGGCCAAGTGATTCGCGCGGAAGCTATCAGTGGCCACCCGCTGCTGCAAGCGGCCGCTGTGAAAGCCGCCTCTGAATCTGTGTTTTCACCTACGACGCTGAGCGGCCAGCCGGTTAAGGTAACCGGAACGATAATCTACAACTTCACGTTGCAGTGAGATGTGCACTCGCCAAATTATTCAGCCGTGAAGCGGGCAGCGAATCTATTCCTGAAATATGGGCGCTCTTAGCAAGAGACGATCAATAATCGCGTTTTGGGGGTTGCTTGTAATTGGCGGCCTGAGTCCGTTGTGCGCGCAGCAAGATTTCAAGGGCGAACGCACTAACCCAGTGGTAAATAAACCTCCGCGCCCCACTCAGCCACGCTCCAGTCCACCTTCAAAACCGCCCACAAACAGCAAGAACAACTCCAAGCCGGACACCAGGGTGACCTCCAATATTAACAATCAGGTTGAAGAGGCTCTTGAACAAGGCAACAACGAACGCGATGCTAATCGTTACGCGCAAGCGGAAGAGAGCTACCGGCGGGCATTGGTAATTAATCCGAAGGAATCGCGCGCCTTTTACGGGATCGGAAACTTGTACGTCGATCAGGATCGCTACGCCGATGCTGTGCAGGCGTACAAGCAGGCGGTAAGGCTTGATCCCAACAATGCCGAAGCGTATAGCGAGATGTCTCTGGCGTTCGATCGCCTCGATAAGAATCGAGAGGCAGAGGAAGCCGCCAGACAAGCACTGCGAATTAATCCAAATCTTGCGTCAGCCCATTCCAGACTAGGCAACGCATATCTCGCTCGAAATCAGGTAGAGATGGCGATTGCGGAATATCAACAAGCAATCCGCCTCCAGCCGGGTTACGCGCAAGCCCATAATAATTTGGGTAATGCTTTCCTGTTTCAAAAAAAATACGCTGAAGCTCTGGCCCAGTACCAGCTAGCCATTCGGCTCAAGGCCAACTTTCCTGAGCCTCATCTCGGTCTGGGGCAGCTTTACCTGGATCAAAAACGGTACGCCGAAGCTATCGCACAATTCCATGAAGCACTGCGCATCAAACCCAACTTCTCGAACGCCCATGTTGCGCTCGGACTTAGCTATCTAAACCAGCAGCGGTACGCCGAAGCTTTGGAAGAGTATCAGTACGTACTGCGTTCAGATCCAAATCATCTGGAGGCGCGCTTGGGTTTGGCAGATTTGTTGACTGCCCAAAAGCGTTATCCCGAAGCGCTGGAAAATTATCAGCAGGCACTGCGGATCAAACCAGATAGAGCCAGCATCTACAACGGCATCGGTTATGTATATCGCATGTTGAATCGCTTCGGAGAAGCCGCCGAACAATTCAAACAGGCCATTCGTCTCGACCCGAATGACAGTTACCCGCACCTTAGTTTGGGCGACATATATATTCAGCAAATGCGCAATCCGGAAGCCGCTGACGAATACCGAGAGGCGATCAGAATAGATCCGAAGAATGCCGGTGGTTACTTTGGGCTGGGGAACGTATACCGGAATCTCCGAGAAAACTATGGAGCAATTGAGCAGTATCGCGAAGCGATTCGCTTGCAGCCCGATCACGAGTTAGCCCATGCTACGTTGGGATTTGCGTATCTGGATATTAAGAACAAGGCGGGGGCCATGGAGCAATACAATATTTTGCAGCGAATGAACTCTTCATGGGCCCCGCAGCTGCTGGCTGCGATTAATAAAATGAACTAGCGCTTCCTGGCAGAAACTTTGTCGCTCGTGGTTTATCAACGGATGCTGCCACTCAATCACGTCCTCCAAAATCGTTATCGCATCCTGCGTCCGCTGGGCAAAGGCGGCATGGGACATGTCTACGAAGCGATGGACGATGCGGTGGATTGCATCGTCGCCATCAAGGAAACATTCGCCGCTACCGACAAGTTGCGGCGGGCGTTCGAACGCGAGGCGAAGCTGCTGGCAAACCTGCGCCATCCGGTGTTGCCGCGGGTTACCCATCACTTTCTCGAGGGCGACGGACAATTCCTGTCGATGGATTATGTTGAGGGACTCAACCTGCTCGAGTTGTTGGCCTTACGCAAGCAACCGTTCCGCCAGGAAGAAGTGTTGCCGGAAGCGGAAAAGCTATTGAGTGCGCTCCACTACCTCCATACGCGCTCGGAACCAATTATTCACCGTGACATCAAACCCGCGAATATCAAGCGGACCAGCGACGGCGAGATTTATTTGCTCGACTTTGGACTGGCCAAAGGCTCAGCCGGCCAAATGTCGACAATGGATCCGGGTGAGAGTTTCTTCTCCAGCGTTTACGGTTACACCGCAGCGTATGCTCCGCTCGAACAACTCACCAACGCCGGCACCAACGCGCAAAGCGATCTGTACGGTCTGGGCGCGACACTCTATCACTTGCTCACCGGCCAGGCGCCCATCAGCGCCAACGTGCGTTATGAAGCTCTGGAAATGGACGCGGCAGACCCGCTGCCGAAAGTCCATCAACTCAACCCCCAGGTCTCAGCAGATGTCTCGGGAGTAATTTCCCGCGCGATGGAAATGAGCCGCCGTGATCGTCTCCGCAGTGCTCAGGAAATGATCGAAGGCCTCCGAGCCGCAAAGGAGAAAGCTCGCGAAGCCGCCACCGTGCAACTGTCGGGCGCTTCGCTGCCGGGCGTGACCGAGCGAGCGCCCCAGGAAGTGCCGAGTGAACGAACTGAGAAAGCAATCCCGACGCTGGTCTTGCCGAACGCGACGCCGGCCGGTATCGCAAGTCCGCCCTGGCCCCCGGGGCAAGCGGATCAGTCCCCGTTTAATGTGCCACCGGCGGTCACCACGCCGTCGCAACCTGATTCGAAGCCGAGCGCCGAAGTCTCCTGGCCTTCACAGATCAACACAAGCGACTCGCAGGCTGCCCAATCAACCGGGGAAGTAGCCCCGGGCGCGACTCAAGCGGCACCAACAAACTTCGCTCAATCTGGATCTGCTTTCAGTTCGCACGAAGCACAGGTAAAGACTCTGGTCGCGGACCGGCCGTCCGCGGCTGAGCCGGTCTGGACTACTCCGCAGGTAAGCACGCCAACGCTTCCGGAAAGACGTTCGAGTACCCTGGCAAAGATTTTGATCATCTCTGGAATAGTCGCAATGTTTCTCGGCGCCGTACTTTGGGTCTATCTCTCAACTACGGAGCGAACTGAGAAAACCAATACGAACACGACTACGCCTGATTCCGAGATTAGCAAAACTCGAACTGCCGGTCCTCGCACGTTCAGTTATCAGAGAGATCTGCAAAGCAATGCGGGCGTGGTGTGGTCAGTGGCCTGGTCGTCTGGTGGAACGTTCGTGGCCACAGCCGGCGACGACCAGCGAGTGAGGTTTTATGAAGGACCATCATTAAAGTTAACTGACTCGGAGTGGTTTCATCCGGGTGTTATTAATTCGATTGCGACTTCGCCGACAGGCAAAGCTATAGCCTGCGCAAGTAACAATAAAACAGTGACCTTACGTACGGGTGGGGTGAACACTGTTTTGAAGGGCCACACGGATGAAGTTTATTTTGTAACCTACTCGCCCGACGGAAAGATCGTGGCGAGCGCCAGCAAAGACAAAACCGTTCGAGTGTGGGATACGCAAAGCGGAACAGAACTCCACATCCTGTCCGGCCACACCGACGTGGTTTGGTCTGTGGCGTTTTCGCCGGACGGCTCGTTACTGGCCACTGCCAGCAAGGACAAGACGATCAAGATTTGGGATGCGCGAAACTGGACACCGATTCGCACGCTTACGGGTCATCAGAGCGCCGTGATCTCCCTCGCGTTTTCACCGAGTGGAAGTTTTCTCGCGAGCGGGGGCGACGACAACACAATCAAGTTTTGGGACACCATGAATCTGTCAGAAGTCCGGGTCTTGAACGGCCACACGTCCTATGTCACCTCGCTGGCCTTTTCGCCTGACGGTCAAACCCTGGCCAGCGCCAGCAACGATCAGACGGTGCGTTTGTGGAATACCCAAACCGGTGAAACCCGGCAGGTTTTGACCGGACACACCAAGGGCGTGACCTCGGTAAGCTTCTCACCCGATGGCAAGACCCTGATCACCGGCGGCCGCGATCAAACTGTGAAAGTCTGGCAATGAAGGGGAATGCCTGGGTTTGAGGGCGTACAGAGTACCAACTTTAGTTGGGTTCTTCTCTCGCTGATTTAATGCCCGACTAAAGTCGGTACTCTAAACACCGCTTATCAATCAAGTCACTATCAAGTAATCCACCTGCCTCTTTCCCGGGAGTGTTTTTTATCAGACACATTCTTGCCTTAAGCAGCGAGCATGAAATACTATTCGCCGTCCATTTACTGTTTGCCGCAGATTTTGTCTTGGTTTCTACCAAAACGAGCCCACAAAATTCGCGCCTGTAAGAATGCGCGTTCGGTTTTCAGTTCAAATTAAGAAAAGAGGAAATCATGTTTAGAAAGCCAACCCCGGTTATTACTTTCGGCCTGCTCGTTGCCGCCATTTTGCTGGCAGCGGGCACAGTATTCCCCCAATCCCAGGCGACTACCGGAAACATCGAGGGACGAGTCAGCGATCCAAATGGCGCCGCCGTGCCGGCAGTCAACGTAACAGCCACTAATCAGGAAACCGGCCTGGCCAAGAGCGCCGACACCGACGTCGAAGGCATCTATCGCATCACCTTCCTGCCCCCTGGAAAATACCGCGTGACCACCGCCGGAGCTTCGGGCTTTGCCGGAGCCGACTACGGAAACGTGACGGTTACGGTCGGCGGCCAAACGCCGCTTGATATTCAATTAAAGGTGGGCGGAACCACGACGATGGTTGACGTGGCGGCTGAAGGGCAGGTGGTCGAAACCACACGCACGTCGGTTTCATCCACAGTTAACGAACGCGCGATTGAGAATCTACCTGTCAACGGCAGAAACTTTTTGGACTTTGCGACGCTCACGCCGGGCGTGGTGCGCGACCCCACCCGCGCCGGCGATCTCACCGTAGGTGGACAGAAGGGAACACTCAACAGTCTTCAGGTTGACGGAACCGATAACAACAACACTTTCTTTGGACAATCATTCGGCCGTACCGGTACGCGTCCGCCTTATCAGTTTTCGGAAGAATCCGTGCAGGAGTTTCAGGTAAACCAGAACGGGTTCTCAGCCGAGTTCGGCCGGGCTGGCGGCGCGGTGATTAACGTGGTCACCAAGTCCGGAACCAATACCTGGCATGGCAGTGCGTTTGAATTCTTCCGCGATGAGTCGCTGAATTCAAACACGCCGATCGTGACTGCGCGCGGCGCCAAACGCCCCAAGTCTCAGATTAATCAGTTTGGCGGCACGATTGGCGGTCCTATCAAGCGTGATCGCGCATTTATCTTCGGAGCTTTCGATGGGCAACGTTCGACTATTCCAAACGTGGTTGACGCGCCAACCTTCTTTGCGCAAACCGCCGCAATTCAGGCGCTGCTGGCGCCCAAGATGGGCACCTACAACATCGGCCGCGATCAAAACGTCTACATGATCAAGACCGACATTCACGTAAACAATTCGCACCAGTTGGTTTTGAGATTCAACCAGCAGAACTTTACCGGCAACAACAACGAAAACGGCGGTCCGTTGAGCGTTCAGGAACACTCGGGAAACAGCGTGGCGAGAACGACGACGTTCACCGGCTCGTTGACTTCGACTTTAACCAACACTGTGGTCAACGAGTTTCGCTTTCAATTTGGACGTGACAGCGAACCCGGCACCGCAAATAGCGACGTGACCGAAGCCCGAATCAATACCACCAATGGCTTCCTGCAGTTGGGCCGCAACAATTTTAGTCCGCGTGAAACCACCATTAAGCGCTGGCAATTTATTGACAACCTCAGCTACACCCGCGGCGAACACAGCCTGAAGTTTGGCGCCGATCTCAATTTCGATCGCATCTTCAATTTTTTCCCCGGCCTGTTCAGCGGTCAATACACTTTCAACTCGTATACGCTGTTCTCTACCAACTCGCCTTCGGCTTTTGTGCAGAATTTTGCGGGCACCGGCACCTCGGGCGCGACTACTAAACCGGACCTTTCCGAGTATGGATTCTTTGCCCAGGATGATTGGCGAGTAAATACAAAACTGACAATGAACCTGGGTCTGCGTTACGACTACCAGAAACTCGCGTCACCGACCGTGAATAATCCGAGCGCGGCCCTGGCCGCTGTTGGCTTGAGCACAACGACGCCGGTCCGAGATGCTAATAACTTTGCGCCTCGGTTTGGCTTTAGTTACGCGCCTAACGAGAAGACGGTCGTGCGCGGTGGTTATGGAATCTTTTTTGGTCGCACCACGGCCATCATGCTCGGAACGTCGCATTCGCAAAACGGGATCCAGGTGACTGGTGTTAGTCTGACTTGCACGCCCGCCGTTCCGGCGACTAATCCTTGTCTGACTTATCCCAACATCTTTACCACGGCACCCGCGGCGGGCGGACTTACGCCCAGTCTCTACTTGTTTTCCAGAGACTATGCACAACCATATGTGCAGCAGGGCCGTCTCGGAGTTGAGCGCGAGATGATGAAGAACCTGAGCCTCTCTGTCACTTATCTCTTCTTTAAGGGTGTGCATCTTTCGCGCACGCGCGACATCAACCTCGGCGTGCCAGTGGCGACGACGCTAACGGCTCCCGACAATTCGGTCTTTACCGTTTTGCGACATCCCGCAGCCCGGCCGATTCCGGGTTTCACTCGTATCAGCTTGTTCGAGAGCACGGCCGATTCACGCTATAACGGTCTGGCAGTAGAGCTAAAACGGCGATTCTCGCGTGGGTTGCAGTTCATCATGGCCTACACCTATTCGAGTTCGAGGGACAACAAACCGGATCAGACGATGGTGGTAGTGGGTACTGATGATGTGAAGGGCGTGCAGAACAATCTGGACATCAGCGCCGACTGGGGCCGAAGCGATATGGACATCCGGCATCGGTTAGTTTTCAGTCCGGTCTATCAGATTGGTACCGTCTCGAAAGACAACGCGGTCGCCAGCGCCTTGCTGAGTAACTGGACTTTCTCAGGCATCGTTACGTTGCAAAGCGGCTTTCCCTATTCGGCCTTGATCTCAGGCGATGCGAACCGCGATGGCAACACCGCAACCGACCGCGTGCCTGGCACAGCGCGAAATGCCTTCACGACGCCAAGCATTTACATCTTTGACACGCGGGTAACGAAGACATTCAAGTTTGGGGAGAAATACAACTTGAGCGTTCTGGCTGAAGCCTTCAATTTGTTCAATCGCTCGAACATCGCGACGGTTAACACCGCGCGCTACGGCATCGCCAGTAATTCAGCGGTTTTGTTGACTAACCCGAACATCGCGACACCATTCGGCTTTGCGCGGACCTTTATCGGTGAGCGTCAGATTCAACTGGGTCTGCGATTCAGGTTCTAAACCGCAGACTCGTCCACAGATTTCGCAGATTACGCCGATAAGCAGATCGTTAGTTGATCCGTGAAATCGGTGTAATCTGCGGATGTCTCTCCTCAGTTCGTTGCGCCAAATCCGTGTTTCTGTTTGCACTGCCGGCAATAGGTAGGCGGCTCGGTGTTATCGAGTTGGTGCTTGACCGGCTTAAGCGTGTTCAGGTAGGCGTAGATTGATTTGAGATCTTCTTCGTTCATTCGGCCATAAAAATACCAGGGCATTGAAGCGTGCATTGAGCGCGCGCCGACCTTGCCGGTGCGCATGGCCAACACGAAGGTGTCTTCGTTGTAATACCCGATCCCTGAGGGCGCCGGAGTGATGTTAGCGGACGCGACGTCGCCTTTTGGCTCCTTAATAATAAAGCCGCCGGCAAACTCCATCCCCGGCAGCGGCTGACCTTTCTCCTGCGGCGTATGACAATCAGCGCAAGCTGCCAGGCGCACCAGGTACTGGCCCCGTGCGGCTGGTGTCGATTGATTCGGCGCGGGTACGACCGCTGTCAACGGCTCTGGAACGGCCTTGATGAAGAAACTTAAGGGAGAGGGAATTTTCGTCACCGGCAACTGGTTACGCACGGCAGGGACCGTGCGCAGGTAAGCGATTACCGAAGCGAGATCTTCATCCGACATGTGCCGGTAATTTGGATAAGGCATCATCGGGTACAGCGCCCGGCCGTCGTTGCCTATGCCTTCGCGGATGGCCCGCGCCAAAGCGTCATCGCCCCAGTTCCCGACGCCGGTTTCTTTGTCTGGCGTAATGTTCGGAGCGACCAGCCACGGCAGATCCTGATCAGACCAGATATGTCCCGCACCTTCGCGACCAGCCATCGGCGGCGCGCCCGGTCTTGACCAGTCAGCATCGCTGTGACAGCCGAAACATCCCATCACTCCATCGACCAGATACCGGCCGCGCACCAGCCGGGCCGGGGTGGCTTCAAACTTCCGGTCGGTGAGGGCGCGCTTCCTGGCGCCGATAATCGGACGCCAGCCGATCGTAAACGTAATTCCCAGAACAATGACCGTGATAATTAAGAGGAGGGTAATGCCGAGAATCTTCTTCCAACTCCGTCGGGCCATTGGTCTGTGAGCTCTCCAGTATGATTTTTGATTTGAGTCAAACCAACGGGCAGATTGTAACAAGAATCGGGATGACGCACCCAATGTCAGGTCTGGTTCGATTCAAACTGGCCGCTCGCGGCCTTCATGATGTGGTGCTGCAGTTTGCCGCCCCGTCTCATTAGCACCGTCGCTTTAGCGCGGTGACCCCGGTGCTAGACGTGAACCTTCAGCGAGCTGCGAAGCAGCGGTCGTAGCTAAGCCCAAGGC
>JBBPID010000071.1:0-26066 GCA_038040505.1 Acidobacteriota bacterium
TCGCAAAGCCTCGCCTTGGGCTTAGCTAAGACCGCTGCTTCGCAGCTCGACGAGTGATTACGTCCAACCGAGATCCATCTCATCAGTTAACGCGAGCGCGTGAGTCCCAGAGTCTCGAGGTAGGGAAGGCGGGCTTGCCCCCGCTCTTTAGATAAGCTGCCCCACCAGCTTTTTGTGCAAAGCCGAGCACATCAGACGGCACAGCCCTGGCTCTGAAAGAGTTTTTAGGCAAAGTCACTGGTTCGACTTAGAGATTACGGTTTGTCAGTCAGGAGAGAGGCCAGCAGTTGGTCCAGTTCCGCGGTCGTCTTAACGCGGGCAACCATCCGACCGTCCCGGTCAACCAGGATCTTTGCCGGCAGGTTGTCCACGCCAAACACCTTCACCGCCACCGGAACGGACGTGTCATTAGTGGCCTGGACCCAGGTAATTCCACGATTGCTCACTATTTCGCGTGCACGCGCGGCAGAATCCCTGATGAACTCCGCGTCGACCTGATCTTGTCCAAGTGTTTCGCTATTCATTCCAATGATTTCAAATCCTTTAGCGCGGTACTTTAGGTAGCTCTCTTTAAGTCGAGGGAGATCCGCCAGGCATGGGCTACACCAGGTTGCCCAAAAATCCAATAAAACATAGCGACCTTGAAATTCCGAGAACCGGTGCGGCTGGCCGGAAAAGTCAGTGAAGTCAAAATCCGGGACCTTAGCTCCGCTCGAGATGCTCGGGTGAGTATTCGCGGTTGCGGCCTTCGGCACTGTTTGGGGAGGGGACGCGCCGGCCATCTTGATCGAAGTCTCAAGCTCTAAGATCTTTGGCGGAAGGCAAAGCGTCTGCGTGCAAACCTGGTAACGCACTTGCACCTTCACTTTGGACTCTGGCGAATTTGCCTTCGAGCGTATCGGAATCGCGAAAGTGACAGAGTTATCGTAATACTCGGTCGTGAGTTGAAAGTTGGGATCAAACGACGAATGCGGCGCTGGAGAGTCAATCTCGCCCGCTATTTCGAAAGATTGTCCCGCGGGAATAACAATCCTGGTCGGGGTGGGGCCGCTTTCGATCTTTTCGGTGGAATAAAGATGCCAGCCTGGCTCAATCAGGGCAGTCAACTCGATGAAGAACCGATCACCCGCTTTCGGCGTTCCGGCCGCGGCCGGGCGGATCGACCACTTGATGGGATCGGGTTCAGGCTCGGTTTGCTGCGCGTAGGTTGAGACTCCGGAAACGCACAACAACGCCATGAGCGCCACCTTAAGTAGACGGTGTGAAGGCATTTTACTTTGTTGCCGTTTGGGCCGAGGCAGTCGTGGCCGGCTTAACTCTGAGGTAAACCGTTTGCAGGACGGTTTTGGTCTTCATATCCTGCACGAAAGCCACCAGCGAGAGGTTATTCGGATCGATTTGGAACTTCTTTTCGCTGAAGGCGAACGAGTCGCCGCGATATCCCTGTTGTTCGAAAGTGTCCAGGTACTTTTTCAACTGCTCGGTCATCGCTTTCAGATCGAACGTCCATTCGACTTTCGTCGGAGCGGAGGGAGTAAGTGCAAATCCCGCAGAATCTTTCCCGCCCAGGCTACGCACAACCATCGGATGAAAGCGAACGCCATTTTCACCCGTATAACGCAGCACCTCCTCGGTGAGGGCAATTTGCAGCTTCAGATCCGGTGATTGAACATTCACTTTATCTACCGTTACGCTGATCTTGACCAAGTCGCCTTCCAGAACTGCCATCAATTTAAGGTCCGCCTCAGCCGGCGTTTCGAGTTGCTTTTCCACGTTTGGATTAATTCGCTCGTAAAAGCGCTTCGTCATTTCTCTCGGTCCACCGCTGCTTGGCAATTTCAGTCCATCAACCACCGGCGTGGGTGTGCCAGGCACTGCATAGTATTTGCCACGTTCCACGGTGGCGGGATTGGTCATGGGATCGGGCAGCGGTATATGCAGATGATAGACGAGCACGACCAGTTCCTGCCGGTTGTACCGTTCCAACAGCCCGTCAAACCCGAGGTCAGCTGCTACGCACGGACCGCACCCGGAACCGGTAAAGAGTTCTGCGAGCGCCGTGCGATTGCTGCGCCTGGGCGTAGCTTGATAATGATCGAAACGCAGACCTGTATTCAGCTTTCGATATTTGTCGTCGAGCATCTCCTCCAGGCCATTCAACGAGTCGTGATGGTCCGCACGATAGGCGGTCTCCATGAGCTGACGATCCGCTTTTTTCAAAGGATACTTAACAGCTGCCGAGCTCAGGAATTCCACAGCTTTCTTGTGGTCGCCGCTTTTCTCAGCAATCTGTCCCATAGCAATCAACGCCGTCGTCAATTCGGGTTCATTGCTCAGGGCTTGCTTGAGGTACTTCTTCGCTTCTTTCATTTTGCCCTGTTTGAGATAAATGCGGCCGAGCGCGTCTTGATAGCGAGCTCTTTGCCGGCGCATCGATTTCGCTGTTTCCTCTTCGTACTGGGCGGAGCCTTTCCGGGCCAGCTCTTCGGCCCAGTCCAGAAACATTCCGGCTTCCATCAATTTGGAAGCGACGTTGAGATAGGTAAAGCCGGGCGAGAAGACAACTCCCCGAGTGGGTGCGAGAATCCGCTCGGCCGCGGCGCGGATTCTATCGGTCTGGTCCGGAAAGCTCCGAATTAGAGTGTCGAGGACATCATTCCGCGCCTGATTTGCATAGAAGTGGTCGGGATAATCCGTAATCACCTTTTCCAACGCTTCGATTTTCTTCTGGGGGTCCTTGATGCGTCTGGCTTCGTCGTAAGCTTTTTGCTCAGGCGGCACCGCTGGTGTCGTTTGAGTGGAAGTTCCGGACGGAACCGTCACAATCTGTTGGGCACGGGCGAGCGGGAAAGAGCTCAACAAACAAAACCACAACCCGATTGAGACAAGTGCTGCCCTGGATTTCATCGAACTCTCCTTTCAGGGATCTTCAGTTTGGCCAGAACCGGGGTTAGAAATCCTCCTGAGTATTCGAGGAAAGACCGTCAATTACCTTTTACCGTCCCACTTAAGGGCGCATTGTAACATAGGAATGCCTGGTAAATTTGCCCGCCCGAAATCGCCGGTGACCAAGCGAAAAGCGATTTAGAAAAATAAAACACACTAAAAATCTCAAAAGTTTGACCCCAAAAATTCTTTTCGGTATAAGACTCAGCGTCACGAAGGTTACGGTCTTTGAGACCAGCGAAGGGATCGGCGAACGGAACCGTGAGGTTCTGGGAGAGAGCAACAGCAGAGCGGTTTGAGGTTGCTATTGACGCCCGGCGCTGAGGCCGAAAGGTCTGCTAGAGAGAACGAAAGTTTTCTCGAGCGCCCGGATAAAAACGGGTAGCACCCATAAGAGAGGACCCGCTTGTGGGGAGCCATGTCGCTCGACGAAAGTTGAGCCTCGTTGCCGGGGACGTAACCGGCGGTGGAGGACAGCCACCAAAAAAACAACCTAAAGGCACCACGATCCGCAAGGAACGTGAGATTTGTGGAAACCGATTTTGTGTCCCGCAAGGGATGTGAGATTAACTGAAACAGGTCGTGTGCCGACCGGGAAGCGTCGACCGCCGATTGCTTGTCGGAATACAAATCGGCAGCTTGTGCTTGGCCAAGCTCAGGTTGCCATCTTACAAATCACTTCGGTGGTTTATAAGACTTGAGGTTGCGCTGCTTTTGACTTCGGTTGAGAGCAGCGCAATTTCGCTTTTTGGCGGACCCCACCATTCCGATTCAAACCGGCCCGCAGAATTTACAACTTTTAACTTGCGTTTCCGCCATGCTCGCTAGAGTTTTCCCGCTCCTGCTGATAGAGTCTCAGCCCCGTGGCAATCATTAGATTTGCTTCGAGGCGGGGTTACTGCCCGCCCTTAGGAAAACGCCGGCAGGCGGATAGCCAGCCGCTAAACGTCTCAATCGAAGAAGGAGATTTCAGATGAGCGAAGCTGCAACTCAAACTCAACTAACCCATGCGCCGGGCAGTTTTTGCTGGGCAGAGCTGGCCACGACCGACGGCGAAGGCGCCAAGAAGTTCTATACGGAACTCTTTGGCTGGACCGCCCAGGACAATCCGATCGGGCCGGGAATGGTTTACACCATGCTGAGACTCAACGGTAAAGACGTGGGGGCGCTTTATGAAAAAGGCGAGATGATGAAAGAGGTGCCCACCGTCTGGGCGTCATATATCAGCGTCGCCAATGCCGACGAGGTTGCCGCCAAAGCCAAGGCGCTGGGTGGCACCGTGATGAAAGAGGCGTTCGACGTCATGGACGTTGGCCGCATGGCGGTAATTACCGATCCCACGGGCGCAACCTTCTGTATTTGGCAGCCAGGCAAACATACCGGTTACGGTGTCAAAGGCGAACCGAATTCGGTGAGCTGGAACGAACTGCTGACGAACGACACTGAGCGGGCCATTGATTTCTACACCAAGTTATTCGGCTGGACGGCCGACACGCACGGCGGTCCGATGCCTTACACCGAGTGGAAGAATGGCGCCGAGCATGCCGGTGGAATGATGCAGATCGCGCCACACATGGGGCCGATGCCGCCGCACTGGGGAATCTATTTTGCGGTCGACGATTGCGACGCGACATTTAAGAAGGCGACGTCACTGGGAGCCCGGGCATATGTTCCGCCGATGGACGTTGAGAATGTCGGCCGCTTTGCGACGTTGAGCGACCCGCAGGGCGCCGCGTTTGCGATCATCAAGCTGGCGCCGCACCACGAAGAGAACAAGAAATAGTTTTGCTGTGTCAGAAGCCCGACCGTGAGGGAGGGCCTGGTTCATCGGCTTGCCCTCCCTGACGGTCGGGCTTCTGACATCACGTGTTTGACCATCCCCTTACACCTCACGTACAAATGAATAAATGAAGGCGCGTATTGTCTGGCTGATTCTCTGCGGCATCTGGGGATCTACGTGGCTCTTCATCAAAATCGGTCTCGCCGATTTGCCGCCGTTTACTTTTGCCGGAATTCGTTTTCTGGTCGCCTCGCTAATCCTGACCTTGATGGTACTGGTTCGTCGTGCTCCCTGGCCGCGCACTCGTCGCGAATGGGGACTGATAGCTGTGGTAGGAGTGCTGCAGTTCGCCCTTAACTATGGCCTGGTGTTTTGGGGCGAGCAATACATCTCGTCCGGCCTGGCGGCTGTCCTGCAATCGACTTTTCCGGTCTTTGGTCTGGTGATCGCGCATTTCTATCTCTCGCAAGAGCGCATGACCCTTGCCAAAGTCGCCGGCGTGTCCCTCGGTGTCTTTGGCGTCGCCGTCATCTTCTCCGACCAGTTGACCATTGCCGGAAACATGGCGCTGCTGGGCAGCATCGCGTTGTTGGCGAGCGCTTTCTTTGGCTCTTACAGCAATGTGCTGGTTAAAGCCTATGGAACGAAGATCGATCCACAGGTTTTTGCCGCCGGCCAGATGGTATTTGGGTTCGTGCCGTTGCTGGCGATTGGAATCGTCGTCGAGGGAAATCCGCTGCGCTTTAATTGGACGGCGAAGGCCATCATCTGCCTGCTTTATCTGGTGGTCGTCGGTTCGGTCCTGGCCTTTGCCCTCTACTATTGGCTGGTGAGCCAGATGGATGTGACGAAGACGATGTTGATTGCTCTGATTACGCCGGTGGTCGCCGTGATCCTGGGAATCGTGGTTCTGCATGAGAGGCTCAACTGGCGATTGTTAGCCGGCGGCGCCTGCATCATCTCAGGGATAGCCCTGATTGTTCTGCAGAAACAGCGCCGGAAGGTGGTCCGCGCGATTCAACGGAAAAAGAAAGCGCCGCTCTCACAGGAGTCTCTACCATAGCCTGACGGCTTTGCACAAAAAGCGCGTTGGGCGGCTTATTACGAGAGCGGGGGCTTGCCCCCGCTCTTTTTGTCTTCGCAGGACTTTTGTGCAAAACATAACCTGACTGATACCGGAACGGTGGTGCGAGTCGCTATAATTCAGCTATGTCAATTGCATCGATTAATCCGGCCACCGGCAAGACGCTCGAGACCTTCGAATCACTCAACGAACAACAACTCGAAGCGAAGTTGCAGAAAGCGTCGGATGCTTTTCGCGTTCATTCGCGCCTGAGTATCAGCGACCGCGCTCAGCTTATGCTCAAAGCGGCGGAGATTCTGGAAAGTGAAAAGCACGAGTTCGCGCGGCTGATGACCCTGGAGATGGGAAAGCCCATCAAGTCCGCGGTGCAGGAAGTAGAAAAGTGTTCCTGGGTCTGTCGCTATTACGCTGAGAACGGCGAGCAACACCTGGCTGATGAAATGGTCGAGACTAACGCCGCGACCAGCTACGTTAGTTTTGAACCACTCGGAGTCGTACTCGCCATCATGCCCTGGAACTTTCCCTTCTGGCAGGTCTTTCGTTTCGCGGCGCCCGCGTTGATCGCGGGAAACGTGGGGTTGCTGAAACATGCTTCAAATGTTCCCCAATGTGCCCTCGCCATTGAAGACATTTTTCGCCGGGCGGGTTTTCCCGAGGGCACGTTTCAGACTTTGCTGGTTGAATCTGCAGAGGTTCAGCGCGTGCTCGAAGATCCGCGTGTGGCCGCAGCCACGCTTACCGGGAGCGAGCCCGCGGGCCGCAGTGTAGCCGGAATTGCCGGCAAACAGATCAAAAAGACAGTGCTCGAATTGGGCGGCAGCGACCCATTCATCGTCATGCCTTCGGCTGATTTGGAAGCGGCCGTAACAACCGCAGTCAAAGCGCGCACGATCAATAATGGCCAATCGTGCATCGCGGCGAAACGCTTCATCGTGCACGCCAAAATCTACGAGGAATTCGAAAAACGATTTGTGGAGGTTATGCAGGCCTTGCGGGTCGACGATCCCTTGAATGAGGCGACGGACATTGGCCCACTGGCGACCCCGCAGATTCTGGAGGACCTGGCAGAGCAAGTGCAGGTCAGCGTAGCCGCCGGCGCAAAAATCCTCACTGGCGGGCAAAAGTTCAATGCCGACGGAGATTTGGCGGGCGGCAATTTTTACCAGCCGACTGTATTAGCGGACATTCCTCGAGACTCGCCGGCTTACCGTGATGAGCTTTTTGGGCCGGTCGCATCGCTGTTTCGCGTAGCTAACGTTGACGAAGCGATCGAAGTTGCCAATGCCACGACTTTTGGTCTGGGTTCGGCGGCCTGGACGGATGATGAGGGTGAGATCAAGCGGTTCGTCGAAGAACTGCAAGCCGGCTCGGTCTTTATCAACGGCATGGTCGCGTCAGATCCGCGGCTGCCGTTTGGTGGGATCAAGAACTCGGGTTTCGGCAGGGAACTCGGCCACTTCGGAATTCGCGAGTTCGTGAACGTCAAGACGGTGTGGATCGCTTAGGCCACAAACGATCCACTACATCACACGAAACTGCACGAACAAGTTTTCTTAGTGGAATTTCCTGTGTTTCGTGGATCGTTCTTACAACAGGCGGCTACCCGACTTTCTTTTCCCGCTCAAGTAAAGTTCGCTTGCGTTCCAGTCCCCAACGATAACCGCCCAGGTTCTTGTCTTCGCGAATAACTCGATGGCAGGGAATGACTACCGCCACGTGATTGCCGGCACAGGCACCGGCGACGGCGCGCACGGCTTTTGGTTTGCCAATCGCGTTCGCGATCTCCTGGTATGAACGGGTGGCGCCGAGCGGAATGCGGCGCAACTCTTCCCAGACTCGCCATTGAAACGCAGTCGCCTGGATATCGAGCGGCAAATCGATGTGCGCGGTCTTGCCGTTGAGGTGCTCCAATACTTTGCTTAACCACAAGTTCAGGGAAGGACTGATCACGGTATCTTTTGAATCGATTGACGCTTTTGGATACTCGGCAAAAAGAGCCGTGACCAGATCTGCATCCGCGTCTCCCAACGCGACTGAACACACACCGCGTTCAGTTGCGGCCACCAGCACGCGGCCCAGCGCACAGCCGGCGACCGTGTAAATGATCCGCATGCCTTGTCCGCCGCGGCCGTAAGTTGCGGGCGTCATCCCGAGCCGCTCGGATGATTTTTCGTAAAGGCTGCGGCTGGAGCCAAAGCCTGCGTCGTACATTGCGTCCGTGACACTCGCGCCCGCTTTTACGTTTGCTTTGAAGGCTACCAGCCGCCGGTTCTCTTTGTATTGACGCGGCGTGATGCCCATCACCTCTTTGAAGGTGCGTTGCAGATGATGCGCGCTGACTCCGGTTTCGGCGCTCAGGGTTTTCAGAGTCATCGGCTCTTCGTCATGTTCGTCGATCGCATGACAGATCTGTCGCACCAGCTCGATTTGCGGATTAGCGGTCTTCGCGCGCCGCGGATGGCAACGACGGCAGGCCCGAAAGCCGGCCTGTTCGGCGGCTTCGGGCACCTGAAAAAAGCGCACCTGTTCGCGCCGCGGCCGGCGCGCCGGACACGACGGCCGGCAATAAATACCGGTCGAGCGGACGGCAAACACAAAACTGCCATCGCGCGAAGCGTCCCGCGAAAGCACTGCGTTCCATAATTCCGGGTTGTTCATTGCGGCCGGCATGGTGGTTTGAATCTGTAACATCTTACTTCACCTCTCTGGGATTTAATGAGGCCAATGATAGGTCGAACCCTCGATTCGATCTATCCGATGTTTGCGGTCAAACTCGATCTTCTGATAAAAGACCGGGGAACGCTCCTTTAGGAGAAATATGAAGCTAGCCCTCAAATACGGAATCGCAGTCACCCTGGTTATTGCCGCCTGGGTGGCGCTGAAACATTTTGTCCTGCATCTGGAAGGTTCAACTGCCCAAATTGCCGACATCGTGGTTTTCAACCTGGCGGCGAGCCTCGGACTGATTCTGGGGATTAGGGAGAAGCGCAAGCAAAATGGCGGGACCCTCACGTTCGGTGACGGATGGGTAACCGGAACCAAAATCGCCGTCACCTACGCGATTCTGACCAGCGCCTACTTTGCGATAATGCTCGCCGTCGTTGGCCCGAAGCTGATGCAGCAGGAAGGGGAAACCAGCGTCGTAAAAGCGTTTCTCGGAGTGTCGATTTCTTTTGCGCTTTTCGGCTCGGTGTTCTCGGCGATTATCGCTCTCATCTTAAGAAAGAAGCTGGCGACGAATATTGGGGGATGCTGATTGTTTCCCAGCGGCCTTTCTCATTAGCACCGTGGCGTTAGGCCGGCAACGATTTGTTGGGCGACGCCATCCGATCAAAGTAAACCGAAGCGGCGCACGAGAAAGACGAGCAGCACGATTACGATGCCAACCAGAAGGAACGCCAATTCAAAGGGCACGTCAAGAAGATAGAGGCTTCGCCCGCCCTCGCGTTCTTTCCAGTGTACCCATAACGACATTCTTAGATCCTCTGGCGATTTAAAGACGCCAACGCCGTGTTAGACGCGGCTTTCAGAGAAACGAAAACTGTTTATGTCCTTCGGATGATCTTCAGTATCGTTACCCTCTTCCTGCAAATCGAAAGTAAGCGGGCGCGCAGTCCGATTCGAGCGACTATGGCTTGCGGCCCAGATTGCACTTGCGACAAACGGAAACGTAAAGAACAACAACAGAATGATCGCGCTCGCTAATCCAGTTATCGATCTGCCTTCACCGAAGTCAATTCGCCAGTTATCTGAGCTTCCTTCGAGCAGAGTCGAACCACCGAAATTTAGTGCTAAGAAGATGTCACCGACTAGAATCAACGTCATCCAGCGTCCTCTGCCTGGACTGACAGCGAGCCAGGCTGCGGCTACCGCCCAGCCAAAAATCAAGGTCGCCGGGAGCGTCGCCGCCATCCCTTCAAAGCGAAGGAAACCGAGTCCCAATCCGGGGTAATTCGGATCAAGGAATGAGCGGAAGGGAGCGAATGACACTACTACCGAAAACAGCATATGCAGTATCCCGACAATCAGCGCCGCAAAATTCCAACGACGATGTGAGAGTCGATAGAAGAAGATTGACCAGACGACAGCATTCGAGGCGAGAGCCAGCCAAAACCAAATAGCCATAATGATTCTCCTTCCCTCCAAGGGCGAGTAGCCACCTATGTTTCGTTAAGCAAAGAGCGGCCACGATTTGTTGGATGCCGGCGACGTAACGGCAGGTTCAGAACCCGGAGCGGTAGCGACGGGATCCTGCCATTCAACTCAGTGGTCGAATAGTGAGTTTCACATCGTGCTCCGCCACCAATGGTTCAGTTCGTGGTTGTCGAACAACTTGAATCCTTAATCCGGTCGCTACCGCTCCCGGTTCTGTACCGGGGAGCAACCCAACGTTGGAGCTGATCGGGCGGCGTGAATTCAAATCGGCAATGGGAAATCGGCAATCTATCATCGGAGCCGCAAGTATCCTCATTTCTCAACTGGCGGTTCTGGTCTCTTCAAGTAATAACCGCGACGAGCCCTGGCTACGAGCTTCCGATCTTTTCCTTTAGTGTCGCGGGCCCTGATCCTCACCTCAAGCTTGTGCATACGACCATCATCTTGCTCGTTCTCTTTCAGTGTGAACCCGAGGTCATAACGGGCAGCCAGGCTGGCAACAAACTTTGCGAGTGCGGCGCCATAGTCTTCAGGTTGGCGAACAATCGTAGCGTCGCCTCCGGTTTGTTCCGCTATGTGTCCAGGGGCGTACATGTCGTTGCCCGTCAGACGTCCAACAGCCGTAAACACCGATCTCGGAGGCGTCGGAAATTTGCCGGGAACGTTGCGCATCTTTATTGATCCGCCGCCTACTTCGCGAATCAGCGGACTGAACGTCGTATTGATGCGGATTAGCCGGGCCACAATCTTGTCGCGCTCCGAAAAACGCATGGGCCCAAATGGAATTGATAGGGTAACGATAATAATTTGCGAGTCACGTCGCTTAGCCGCTGCGTCTTCCGCGATTTTGAGAACGTTGTCCAGTTCGTCGCGATACCATGAAGCCTGGGGCGCGGGAAGAGTTTGAATTGCCGCTAGTGCTTCCGTTATCTGTTCGCGGTCGCGGGTGAAGTCGGAAAGAGTTTTCAACTGGGCGCTCGGGCCGCCCAGGTGGGCGACAATGGCCACCTCATCTTCCGCAGATAGTCTCTGAAAGGCCGCGGCCAAAGACTTCAGCACGTCGGCCCGTCGCCGGTACTCTTCCGAGTCATGCGACACTAAGTCAACCACGAGCAGGATCGCGAGCGGACGCCGCCGACCTTCGCCCGCGCGACTGAAATATGACAGCTGGCGAGGTTTTCCATCCGCTCGCACCTCGAAATTCTCGCGCGTCAAGTCGCCCACCGGCATTCCAGTCGTCCTATCGATCACCAGAGTATCGATGAAGACCACACGCGTCTTGACCCGCACAATTTCGTCTCGCTGGTCTTGAGCCCTGGTGCAAACGGGTGAGCAGATGAACGAACCGATTACTGCCAGAAGAACTAACGAATGCTTCTTGAACATTCAGCTGCTCCTGTTCACGCGCCGCCGCCCAAGTAACCTTGTTTTCTCTGATGAGGCCTCCAACGTCGGAGTTGACCGGTCGGCGAAATCAAATCGGCAATTCGAAATCGGCATTCGGCAATGTCAGGGCTCCCGCCGCTCGCGTCCAACGAATTGTTATGCCGCGCCGTTCGAATATTTCATTCAAACGGAATTTCGTTTCCAACTCAAAGGAGATGTACGCGTTGAGATCGGAAACCTTCGCCTTTCACTTTGTATTCACCCGCAGGATCATCTTTCCGAATCGGAGGGCGAGTCGCTTTGCCCAATTGAATGTTTGGAGCAGGCGGTGCCAGTCCTTTCCATAGTGGCTGTGCGTTGTGCTCGGCGAATACGGTGCCGTCCGGTTTGTAGATTGTGTAGTCGACCTCTACGTTACACAGTCCCTGAGCATCTTGTTTGCAATCTACGAATAGAACGAAAGCGCCGACAGGGTCGCCACGCTTCTATCGTGCGGACCACTCAAATAGCCTTTGATGACGACTCTGGAGGCACCCACCCCACGCTTTCCATTTTACGGGAGAGGTTTCAATGTCTGCTCCCTTATGAGGCGACTCGATATCACGTCGCGCCACTGGTTGCGCGCGTCAGCCGCCGCCTGGCGCTTTTCCCTCGTCCCATAATGTTTGAGCGTAATAGCGTCAGACTGCTGCGGGAAAGTGTCGAGGGCTGCCCAATTCTTGAACGCGATGGAGATCGCATAATCCCAATCGTTGGGTCCCTCTGTGGTGCTGTTGCTATAGACCTTATAATCCACAATCAGACCCTGCTTTTTGTACTCCTCGTTCACCACACGGAAGTTCTGCCGCAGATCCATCAAGACATCATTCATCTTACCGGGCTTGACCTTGTAGAGAGACACACGCCAAACCGGGCCCGGCGTCGTATTATCCTGAGTTTGTGCCTGGGTGCCGAAGAAACAAAGCACCAAGAGCACCGCAACTAGAGAAAATCTTTTCATGGTTGGTTCTCCTGCTGGCAAGGGATTGGTAAACCAAGGCGCTTGTATGACAATTCTGGCAGCGAGTCAATAGACAAATCGGCTTTCACGCGAAAAGACAATACGTTGATATCGGAGCCCGAAGGAATGTCCGAAGCGGGATAACATGTATTAGACACCACAAGTGACCCAAAAGCCTGCCCCTATCTTGGTGTCTAATTCTACCGTTAGACGGCGATAATATACTCGGCTCATCGAGCGGGCATAAGCACTCTGGTCATCGACGCAACCACGCCAATGGCTCCGCCACTCCGATGCGCGGCAAGTCTTCGACTTGCCGTTAAGTCCCCACTAATCTTAATGGTCTATGACCGTGGCAGGTCGGAGACCCTGGGAAAAACAAGGTTCGCAGCCGGCAAGTCGAAGACTTGCCGCGCAGCGGCACAGCGGAGCCATTTGGCGTGGTTGCGTCGATGACCGGAGCGCATAATGGGTATGCTCGAGACTAGTCGATCGTCAACGCTTCCTTAACCAAACTCTCCTGCTCGTGCACGTGGATCGCGTAATTCCCGGTCGCCGGACTGGCGGATGGCGTGCGGCCGACATACAGCGGGCGATCGCATCCGGGAAGCAAGTTTTCCAGCCGCGACTCCATGAACGTCCAGCCGCCCATGCTCTTCGGCTCTTCCTGACACCAGACGATCTGCTTTGCGTTTGGATAGCGAGCGAGCACTTCCGTCAAAGCTCGGTGTGGAAACGGATAGAATTGCTCGAAGCGAATAATTGCGACGCGGGGTTCTGGCGCTTTCCTTCGCGCCTCGCTTAGATCATAGAAGACCTTGCCGCTGCACAACACGAGTCGTTCGACGTCCTGCGGAGTCTCTATTTCTGCATCGTCAATCACCGGCACGAAACCGCCGCTGCTAAGGTCGTCCAGAGATGATCCAGCCGCCGGCAATCGCAGCAGGCTCTTCGGGGTCATGATCGCCAGCGGGCGTTCGTAGCCCGGTCGAATCTGGCGGCGCAGCAGATGAAAGTATTGCGCCGGCGTCGTCGGATAACAGACCTGTAAATCATTCTCCGCGCACAACTGCAGGTAACGCTCGAGCCGCGCGCTCGAATGCTCTGGTCCCTGGCCCTCGTAACCGTGCGGCAACAGCATGGTCAGACGCGAAGTCTGTTGCCACTTGTCTTCGCCGGCGGCGACGTACTGATCGATGATCGACTGCGCGACATTGTTAAAGTCGCCAAACTGCGCCTCCCATAACACGAGGGCGTCCGCAGCCACGACTGAGTAGCCATATTCAAAGCCAAGCACACCAGCTTCGGACAGCGAGCTGTCGAAAACTTCGAAGCGGCCACGCGGATTGTCTTCCGAACGCAACTCAGACAACGGCGCCCATGACTTACCGGTTTGGGTGTCGTAAAGCACGGCGTGACGTTGGCTGAATGTGCCCCGTCCGGAATCCTGGCCGCTCAAACGGACGCGCGTGCCCTCGAGCGCGAGCGAACCAAACGCCACCGCCTCGGCAAAGGCCCAATCGATCGGCTGGGTGCCGTCACCCATCTTCGCGCGTCGCGCCAACTGGCTGACCATCTTTGGGTTGAGATGAAAACCTTCGGGAACCACTGAGATTTCTCGCGTAATACGCGTGATGGTCTCACTCTGGACGCTGGTGTCGATTACGTCTGATCCGTCGAGTTCCGGAGTTATCCGCCCCGTGGGTTCCCCTGATTTGCCCTGTACCGCAATTTCCTTGGCCCGCGCCAGTGCGTCTTCGTAACCACGGATGCGTTTTTCGATCAGTTGCTTCACCCCGTCTTCATCGATGACGCCTTCGCGCACGAGTTGCTTCGCATACTTCGCGCGGACGCCGGGATGTTCCTTCACGCGCTGGTACATCAGCGGCTGGGTATAGCTCGGCTCGTCAGCTTCGTTATGGCCCAATCGACGAAAACCGACTACGTCCAAAACCACGTCCTTCTTGTACTGCTGTCGATAGCCCAGCGCGATCCGCAAAGTCCGGTAAGCTGCTTCGGGATCGTCGCCGTTGATGTGAAAGATTGGTGACTGCGTCATGCGCGCGACGTCGGTCGAGTAGATTGACGAGCGGCCGGCTTCAGGCGAAGTGGTAAAGCCGATCTGATTGTTGATGATGATGTGAATCGTCCCGCCCGTGCGGTACCCGCGCAACTGCGCGAGTTGCAGCGTCTCCATCACAATGCCCTGACCGGCAAAGGCGGCGTCCCCGTGCAACAAAACGGGCAGCGCGCTGTTCATCGCGGCGTCGCGATCAATCTCGCTGCGATCCATCATCGCGTCCTGGGTCGCGCGGGTCATGCCCTCGACCACCGGATCGACTGCTTCCAGGTGGCTGGGATTCGGTGAAAGCGTTAAGCGAACGTGCTTATCGCTGGTGGTCTGGCGTTCACCCGCCGCGCCCTGGTGATATTTCACGTCCCCTTCGTCCGCTGGGAACGATGGGTGCACAGTCCCTTCAAAGGAAGTGAAGATGCGTTCACAAAAATGGCCGATCACGTTAGCCAGCACATTCAGACGACCGCGATGCGCCATGCCCATAGTGATCTCTTCGATGCCCAGATCGCCGGCACGCTCGATCAACTGATCGAGTAAGGGAATTATCGTTTCGCAGCCTTCAATGGAAAACCGTTTCTGGCCGAGGAACTTGGTGTTTAGAAAGCGTTCGAACTGTTCGGCAGAAATCAGCTTCCAAAGAATCCGCTTCTTAATCTCGATGTCGATCGGTTCAGGTTCGACAAACTCCTGACGAATCTGTTCGCGCAGCCAGAGTTTTTCTTCCTTACTTTGGATATGCCGGTATTCGGTGCCGACTTTTCCGCAGTAGGCGCGCTGCAAAATATCGAGAATCTCGCGCAGGGTTGCGGTTTCGGTGCCGGCCAATCCACCGCTAATGAAAGTTCTATCGAGGTCCCAGATCGTCAGATTGTAAGTTTCGATGTCCAGTTCGGCGTGATAGAGCAGCGGCATCGCATGCAGTGGGTCGATATCAGCAATCAAATGGCCGCGCACGCGATAAGCATTGATCAGTTCCATCACGCGCGCCTGACGGATCGATTGCTCCTGCATCTGATCGGCGCCGAGAAAGAACGGATTGCGATCGAGGTTCCAGCGCAACGGCGCGTAAGGAATGCCGAGATCCGCAAAAATCTCGTCGTAAAAATTGTGCTTGCCCAGCAGCAACTCGTGCACTCGCGCCAGAAACGCGCCTGATTCAGCGCCCTGGATAATTCGATGATCGTAAGTGCTGCTGATTGTGATCGCTTTGCTAATCCCGAGTTGCGGCAGGACCTGCGGCGCCATCGCCTGATACTCAGCCGGATATTCAATTGCGCCGGTCGCCACAATTAACGATTGCCCGGGCATTAAGCGCGGGGTCGAGGCCACGGTGCCGATCGTTCCGGGATTGGTAAGCGAGAGGGTGGTGCCCTGAAAATCGGCAATCTGCAGTTTGCCGGAGCGCGCGCGGGCGACGACGTCATCGTAGGTTTCGAGAAACTGTGAAAAGTTAAGCAGGTTCGCCTGCTTGATGTTGGGAACCAAAAGCGTACGCGTGCCGTCTTTCTTTTCCAGGTCAATCGCGATCCCAAGGTTCACCGCTTCTCGCTTGACGCGCACGGGTTGTTCCTCGACAACTTCGAATCCGTCATTGAGTTGTGGATAGCCTTCCAGCGCGCGCAGGATCGCCCACGCAATCAGGTGAGTGTAGGAAGCCTTGCGGCGGTCATTTGCCTGCAGATGACGATTGATGAGCCGGCGATTTTCGTCAAGCAGCTTTACGGGAATGCGTCTTTGCGAAGTAGCCGTCGGCACGCCCAAACTGGCTTCCATGTTCTCGACGATCTTGAGCGCTGCGCCGCGAATCGGAGTAGTTTGCGCACCGGCTTCGGGGGCGGCGGAAGGTTGCGGCTGAGGTTTGGGCGCGCTCGTTTCCGGAATTGCCGCCGGTGCGGCGCCGGCGCCGTCACTACTGCTGCTGCGAGTTGCCTCGACCCTGGCCTGGGCGCCGCTGCCGTCGGCCTGCGGTATAACCACCGCTTGTCCGTTGTCGGGCGCCGTGGCCTCGGTCGTAGAGCCGATCATTTCTTCGAAATAAGTGCGCCAGGACTCGTCAACCAGAGCCGGATCGCTGCGCCAGCGAGCCAGCAGGCCCTCGACGTAAGTGGCGTTGGCGCCAAAGTTCTCGGCTATGAATTCCGAGTAATCGGTTTTCATTTGACTCAAATTATCATCCTCTTTTGAAACTATAGACTATCACCTTCCGCGGCCCGTTGCATCCATGGCGTTTCGGAAGAAATCCCTCGAATTCACAGTCGACCAATGGTATTGTAGGCGGCCATTCGAGCACGTACTAATCCATCCGAAACGGAGATTCCTATGACCGGCGAAGTTCCAGAACGACGGGCAGGCCTGAAGACCGTACTTGTCTTTGTAATGCTCTTCGCAGTCCTGGGTGCGGTAATTGTTTTTGGCATTTTATCTGTTTTCTCACGCCCAATCACGACGGTGATTTTGATCCGGCACGCCGAGAAAGTCATCGATCCAAACAACCCTGATGTGGATCTCAGCCCGGCGGGCCAGGCGCGCGCGCAGGAAATCGTCCGCATGTTTGGCGATGCCGGGATCAACGCCATCTATGCGACGCAGTACAAGCGCACGCAGCAGACGGTGAAGCCGCTCGCCGATAAGCTGGGGTTGCCGATCAATCAAGTCAATTCCAAAAACACCGCCGAGCTACTCAGCCAGATCAAGTCGCAACACGCTGGCCAACTCATCTTCATAGCAGGTCACAACAGCACGGTGCCCGAAATCATCGCAGCGCTGGGCGGGCCGCAGTATCCGGTGATCCCTGAGACTGAGTACGACAATCTTTATGTCGTTACGGTTTATCGCACAGGCAAGGCCAAGGTGGTGAAGATGAGATATGGCGCGCCCAGTCCCTTGAGTAGTGGGCAGTGAGCAGTGGGCAGTGAGCACGAGTGTCAGAAGCCCGACCGTTAGGGAGGGCTAGCTACCCTAATCTCTTCTGCGAACAATAAAACCTATGAGCAAACCAATTCGCAAGACTCGAACCAAATCTTCAATCGATCGCCGCACCTTCGTAAAGCTGCTTCCGGCCGCCGGAGCTGCGGGGCTGGCAATTTCAGAGTTGCCGCTGTCTGCTTCAGCCCAGACGCCCACGCCGACACCCACCCCTTCGCCGCGACCATCGCCCACGCCGATGCGCATTAACCGGGACGCGCTTAACGACGCCGAGAAGCTAGTCGGGATCGAACTCACGGAAAAACAGGAAGACATGGCGCTGCCCGGCGTTAATCGAAACCTGGACAGTTACGAAGCGATTCGAAAAGTCGACGTGCCTCTGGATACTGAGCCGGCTACTGCCTTTCATCCGGCGCAGCCCGGTTTTCATATCAAGCGCGCCGCCACTAAAACCAAATTCAAATTCGGGAAAAACGAGCCGGCGCAATTCAAGTCAGTCGACGATCTCGCGTTCGCAACTGTGCCTCAGCTTGCGGAACTGATTCGCACCAGGAAGGTTTCTTCCGTCGAACTTACCAAAATGTATTTGGGAAGGCTGAAGCGTTTTGGGCCAAAGCTGCTCTGCATCGTCACCCTTACCGATGAATTGGCGATGAAGCAGGCCCAGGACGCCGATAACGATCTCAAGCGCGGGAAGTATCGCGGCCCGCTCCACGGAATTCCGTGGGGCGCCAAGGATTTGTTCGCGACGAAGGGAATCAAGACGACCTGGGGCGCCGAACCTTATCGCGATCAAATGATCGATTACGATGCGACCGTGGTCGAACGCTTGCGCGACGCGGGCGCCGTGCTGGTGGCGAAACTCTCGATGGGAGCTCTCGCGCAGGGGCCTAAGTGGTACGGGGGTGTCACCCGCAATCCGTGGGTGCCTGACGAGGATCGCCAGGGCTCGAGCGGCTCATCGGCCGGACCTGCGTCAGCGACGGCCGCCGGACTCGTTGGCTTTTCCATCGGCACCGAAACCCTGGGTTCGATCGTGTCGCCGTCGTCGCGATGCGGCGTCACCGGCCTGCGTCCGACGTATGGCCGCGTCAGCCGCTATGGCGCGATGGGATTGAGTTGGACGATGGATAAGATCGGACCAATTTGCCGCGGAGTGGAAGATTGTGCAGCCGCGCTCGATGCAATGTTTGGTCCGGACGATCGCGACATTACCGTGGGCGATGCGCCCTTCAACTGGTCAGCTGATGTTCCGCTCAGCAAGCTGCGAGTCGCTTACCTGAAGACGGAATTTGATGGCGCCGGTTTTCAACCGCAGAACGAACAGCAACGACAGCTTCAAGAGCAGCGAAAGACAATGTACAAAGCAGCTTTGGACGCGCTGGAGCAGGCCGGCGTGAAGATGACGCCGATTGAGCTGCCAAAGTTTCCGAGCCAGAACATCCGCTTCATCCTGACCGCAGAAGCCGCGACAGCTTTTGACGACATCACGCGCGACGGGCGCGTGAATCAGCTTTCCGGCCAGGACGCGGGTGACTGGCCTAATTCGTTCCGCACCTCCCGCTTTGTCCCCGCAGTCGAATACCTGCGGGCGCAGCGCGCGCGGATGCTGCTCATGCGCGAGATGGACAAGCTGATGATGCAGTGGGACGTTTTTGTCTCACCGGCCCCCGGCAGCGCGAGTCTGCTGATTACGAATTTGACGGGACATCCGGCCGTCTGTGTTCCGTGCGGCTTTCTCGACGTTCCGGGAGGAGCCAATAATCCGACCGTCCAGCATTTGCCGCAGTCGATCATGTTCACCGGCGGACTTTACGACGAAGCTTCACCGCTGCGGGTGGCGCTGGCCTTCGAGCAAGCGACGAAATGGCACACCATGCATCCGACAGTAGACTGGGCGTAGGCTGAATATCAGAACCCCGACGGGTCGGGTTCTAACATCATGCTCAAACGTCACTCCAAAACCTCATCCTTAATTCTTTCTCTGGCGCTTTTAATCCTCGCTATCCTTGGTTGTCGCTCAACCAATCCCACTAACTCGCCTTCATGGACGAAAGCGAGAGTGCTTTCCGAGAAAGAAGATCATCCCTCAAAGATAATTTCTGACGGCCAATCCATCTTCTTCGTCACCGGCGGGACCGTCGCCAGCATGAAAGAGGGAACCAACAACATCAAGAAAATCTCTTTGCGGGACGGTAGTATTTCGGTCCTGGTAAAAGGTGGCGAGCGTATTCCCAGTGGGTCGCTGGCGGTGGACAACAAATATCTTTACTGGTCCGATGGCGGCAACATTCTTCGTGTCCCAAAGGAAGGCGGCGAGAGCGAGAAGATCATTGAGGGTGCGCCAAATCCCGACGAGATGTTGGTTGACGGTGAGAATATTTACTGGTTGATCTGGGCCGGTGAAGGTTCGCCGCCACAACCGATTATGGTCGCGCCCCGGATCGGTGGTTCGGCGAAGCAACTGACCCCTCCGCAACCGCCGACGTCCGGTCTTGCCATCGACAGTGACTTCGTTTACTGGATGACGGGCAGCGGCATACAAAAGATTTCAAAAAAGGGCGGCGAGATAACTGAGGTCTATCACAATTCGTCAAAGACCCCCAGCCTCGGCTTGCTGTCAGACGCGGATAACTTTTATTACGCCCAGATGAATACCAAAGGGAAATCGGCGCTGATGAAGTTTGTCAGGAAGACCGGCGAGGTAACTCAACTTGCTCCCTCAATCAATCATGTTTACGAATTCATCATGGATGATACGAACGTCTACTGCTTTGACGAAATCCCCGGAACCGGCTCGTTTGGTCCCATTGCACTGAAAAAAGTTCCGAAGGCTGGCGGAGCGCCCACCGTGCTTGACCAGGGCCAGGCCGGCTGGATCAAGTACCTCGCCGTGGATGCGACGCATATCTACTTCACGGATATTGCGAAGGTTTATGCCCTTTCCAAGTGAAGTGTGTCAGAAGAGAAGCTCACCAAAGTTTGGTCAGGTCGCAATAGACTACCGCGAAGCGGTTGCAACACACAGCCCAGGGTTGCCGCGTTTCGCGGCTACCCTGGGTAGCCGTCGACGAACGAATCGCAACCCTGACAGGGTTGCGAAATTGTTTGCCCTCGAGTTACCCAACGTAGCCTTCGGCAACGCCCCGGCTGAAGGCCGTAACCGCTTCGCGGTACCTAAGCCAATAAGCTCGGGCATTATTTGTAACAGACCCAACTCGCTTGTTGCCCTCTCTGACGGTCGGGCTTCTGACAACAAGATCACGAGGGAATCCAAATGTTTTGGGCGATGATTACCTCAACCGACTTGGGAAGGTCCATTTGATTTGCAGATTTGGTGTAGAAGGCGAAACCTTTGTAGCTGGTTAGGTACTGGTGTTTCGTCGTAAAGAACCCACCCTTGTTGTAGATGACCAGCGGCTTTTCAACGCGGCGCAGGATGCTGGCAAAGTCCTCGGGCGACACCCGAACAACTACGCCACTCGCTTTGATGGCGTTCGCAATGGCGGCGGCAATCGCTGCGGATTCGGCGCCCATTAACGTTCCCTCAGAGGATTTCGCATCGTCACATTCAATTCCACCGGGATGCAGCGCTTAAAGCTGAACCCGAACTTCTTGAATTTTCCAAAGACATAAATCCGGCCGGTCACGGGCCACGTCTCTTTCGAATTGCTCCACTCATCGACAGCCGCGAGCAAGGCGCCCGGCGTATAAATATAGACGCGCAACTGGTCGCGCAAAGTCAGCGGCTGTTTGGTCGGCAGATCAAATTCGTGGTGATACTCATCAATCTCGACAGAGTGGCCGTTGACCACCATGTCTTCGAATAGCAAAAACTCGATGTGACCTTTCTGCTTGACTGCGGCGACGACGATGGGAACTTCAAAGGTGACTCCCAGCGGCGTGACCCGCGCCAACTGTGGTTTACCCAGCTTAATCAGCGCGTCAGGATTAGCATCGGTGGACGGTGAAGTGTTCGTTGTCTGTCCATTGGTCGAAGGCTGAGTCTGAGGCTGATTCTGAGTCTGATTCTGAGTTTGGGGCTGGGTCTGAGGTTGAGCTTGATCTGTAGTTTGGTTCTCGGGTTTCTTTTCGTCTTTGTTTGGCTCCGGCTTTTTGAGTTCGACAACAGCGCGTTCGACTTTGTAGCCGCGAATCTCTTTCGGATACGTGCGTTCCGATCCACTCTGGGCGAGCGACGCTGCGGTCAGGCCGAACAACAGCACCAAGACGACTCCTTTAACTAAGTAAGGCGCAAATCTATTTGGGGGGCTCGTCATATTCTAAAGCCGCCCATCGACGGCTAACTAGATAGATGCGTCAGGCGCGTTTCGGCTGGCCTCGCTTTACCCATCTGCTTCTATAAAGCCAGCTGCTGGGACTTGATCAGTTCCTCTACATCCAGAATCAGCGCGAGATTTCCATCGGCCAATTGCGCCGCGCCGGCTATCCCGTGCCAGCGAGCGGCGTGGCGGCCGAGGCTGCGCACCAGCGTTTCATTCTCAGTCTCTATGCTGTCGACCAGCAAGCCCAGCCTTTCAGGCACGCCTTTCCGAGCGGGGCGATTACGATCGGATTGCCAGACGATCAGACTCTGGAGCGCCGGTGTGAACGTCTCGGCAGGTTCAGCCAGGAGATTGGGCAGCATGAATACCGGGAGATTTTCTCCCTCCCACTCGACCGTCTTCGCGTTTTGGATTTCCGCCGATTCACGCGCGTCGAGCAGGCGCCGGCCAATCACCCGCGCCGAGCCCACCCCGAAAAAACCCTGGCCACAGCGAACGGTCTGGCAACGCATCAGCGCAAGCCCGGCCGGAAGAATCATCACGAAAGTCGTGCCCGCTCCCTTTTCGGTGGCCACTCGCACTTCGCCGCCGGCTTGGCCCATGGCTCGATCGACGACGACGAGGCCGATGCCTCGGCCCGACAATTCCGATACTTCCGAGGTCGTAGAAAAGCCCGGACGAAAGATCAGCCGCAGGCATTGATCCATCGTCAGACCGGCGCCGTTGGCGGCGATTCCGTGTTCGCGCGCCGCGGCGACAATGCGATCCAAATCGATGCCGCGGCCATCGTCGGTTACGGTGATATGGATCCGGCTGCCTTCACTGAACGCCGCCAGCTTCACGCTGCCGGTCGGATTCTTGCCGGCGGATGCTCTCTCTTCCGGGCTTTCAATTCCATGGCCGACTGCGTTGCGCACCAGATGCAGGAGCGGTTCGGCAATCGTATCGGCCAGCGTCTTATCAATGCCTACTTCGCTTCCGGCAATCTCGAACTCAACCTGTTTGCCGAGCTGACGGGCCGCGATTCGGCCGGCCCGCATAGCGGCCCGTTCGAGAATTTCCGCACATGGCACGAGGCGCAGTTTGATTAGACGCTCTTCGAGCTCGACGAACTTCCGGCCCAGACCCGCGCCCCTGGTTCGGACATCCTGGCTCTGCAGGGGACTGTTCAGAGTCGCCAGCGTGCGGGTAGTTTCGCGAAACAGCTCGCTGGCATCCGAGATCAGTTCGTCCAGGCGGCCCAACTCGATCTTTACCGAAGAGGCCACCTCGACCGGCGAACGCAAAGACGTGGTCTGGGCCGGCGATTCTCTGGCGGTGACGGGCGATTGCTCAAGTTTGAGTTCGCTGACTTCGATGCGGCCCATAGTGGTGGCCTGGCGCATTGACTCGTTAGCGATCAGTTCGGCCGCATAGAGCAGGCGAAAGCAAATTTCGTCAGGTGCTCCCGATTCACCGGGCACGGTGGCGATTACTTCGCCACTCTGGCCCAGCAGACGGCTCAGCTCCCGAAACTTTTCGTCAAACGTGTCGATAGCGAAACCAGCTGAGACAATGAAGAGCTTTGCGCCTTCGCGAATCGCTTCGCGCGCGTGTTGCAGATCATACTCGCTGAGCGAACGAGCAATCTCGTCTGGTAAAACGGAACGCAGAGTGTTGGCGATGGTTTCTTGCTTCCCGCTTTTTTGCGCGATGGAATTCAGGTTTTGCCGGATCGCGGTGGTGTCGGACGGTGGTTCCCGAGACAAAGCAGTCTCCAGGGCTCGCGCCATCGCGTCAACCGCTTCGTCGAAAGCGTCGAGCACCTCGTCTGATATTTCCACGCGACCCAGGCGGACGCCGTCGAGCACGCCTTCAAATTCGTGCGCAATCTCGCTGACGGACTTCAATCCGAGGGTCGCGGCGGAACCTTTGAGGGTATGCACGCGGCGAAAAACCCGCGCCGCCAGTTCGCGCCGCTGAGGCCCGTGCAGACGCGCGGGACGCAACTGCTCGAGATCGTGATAAAGCCGGTCCACGATCTCCTGAGCGTCAGCGACAAACTGAGCCTGTGCCTCGTCCATTGCCGCAGAAGTGTAGCCTAAGTCGGTGGTTTCTCGTGAGATTTTCTGATTAACTGCTGGTGTCTTACATCCGGGCGAAAAGAGGTTGCGGCTTTGCCGCAGCACATGGCGGTAAGCCTCTGGCTTACCGTTCGCATATCTTCGACTTGCGGCTACGCCGCCGCTGTTCGAGGCGCAGCCTCGCACTCATCTAACACTTTCGGCACGAAAGGCAGAGCCTTTCCGCGATGTGCCGCGGCCAAGCCGCTTTGCTAATCAGAGGATTCTTCCTCCTGCTCCTCGACCGAAACTTCGTCTTCCAGCTCTCCGTCGAGTGGCACGTCGGTCTGGGGCGAGCTCTGATCCAAATCGCGTTTGATGGCGTCGAGGATGCCGTTGATGAACTGGGTGGCTTCGTAAGTTGAAAAACGGCGGGCGATTTCCAGGGCTTCGTTAATCGTTACCGTGCGGGGAGTCGGCTCATGCAGAAATTCATAGACGGCCAGGCGCAGGACATTGCGATCGACCAGCGCCATTCGCGAAATCCGCCAGTGCTCTGCGCGCGAGCGAATCCGCTCGTCGACCTCTGCCTGATGGGCGAGGGCGCCGATCGCCAGCCTGGTCGCAAAGTCGCGCGCCTGCGGGTCAAGCTCGCCATCAGCCAGCTCAGACCAAAAGGTGCGCGCGAGTTCATCTGCGCGGGTGCCGGCCACATCAGCCGCAAAGAGCATTTGCAAGGCGCATTCGCGCGCCTTACGACGGGAACCCATAATCTCTTAATACGAGCTTTGTACTTTGAGCTTTGATCTTCGATCGCCGGCTACAAAGTACAAAGCATCAATCAGCATCAACCTTTTCACGTCTTCTTATATAGATTGACGAGCTCGACGGCCGCGGTCGCCGCCTCGAAGCCTTTGTTGCCCAGCTTTACTCCGGCGCGTTCGACAGCCTGGTCGACATTCTCGGCCGTAATTACCCCAAACAGCAAAGGTATCCCGGTTGACAGGCCGGCAGCGCCGATGCCGCGCGTAGTCTCAGCCGCGATGTATTCAAAGTGCGGTGTTTGTCCGCGAATGATCACGCCGAGACAAATCACCGCGTCGAACTTTTCCGACTGCGCGGCTTTGAGCGCGCACAGAGGAATTTCAAACGAGCCCGGAACTCGAAAAACCTCGATCTCTGTTTCTTCCGCGCCAAGTTCCGTGAGCGCGTCGAGGGCGCCGCCGATCAGTCGGGACACCAGGGAATCGTTCCAACGACTGGCCACAATAGCAAAGCGAAAGCCTTTGGCGTCAAGCGTTCCCTGATGTGTCGTCGGTGGCAAAACGATATAGAAGTTTTTGGTGACCAGGTGGAGAAACGAAATGAGTATAGTGATGGCCTCGGCGAGTGACAAGCGCGATCAGATTCGAGGCCCGAAGGGCCGATATGAAATAGCCGCGACCGTGAGGTCGCGGTTCACGGTTCCACGAAGAAGACGAGGCCCGGAGGGCCGACATGATTCATCATGCCGGTCCTTCGGACCTCGGCATATTTTCAACTTCTCAACCACGACCTAACGGTCGTGGCTATTTCATGACGGCCCTACGGGCCTCGTCAGCCGGTCGCCATGCTGAGCATCCTCACCCCAACCCTCTCCCAATGGGAGAGGGAGATAGCTAACCTCACCACTTTTCTGTGTATGATATCCCGCAATTTTGCCGAAACTTCTGAAGGAGTGTTTGAAAGTGAGAAACGAATCCCGTCTGGTTACTAGTCGATCGAGAGTGTTTCCATTGGTTCTGTTGTTGGTTGCTTCGATCCTGACCGTGAGCGCGAAGCCGGAAAAGCGCGCGGCCAATGTCGCCCAGGCGCGCAAACAAGCCGTGGTCTTTTCCGTTTCGGCCGATTCAGGCGAAGGCCGCATGGATGTGGTGGTAATAGTTGACGGCAAGCAGCTGCGAGCGCCGTACACCGACGAACAAAAAGACAAGCAAAAGGATTTCGGCAAACAGTATTTCGCGCCCGGCAAAGTCTACCGTTTGATCTTTGGCGGGGGAGAAGCGGGCACCGTAACCCTCAAGAAGTGGAGCGAAGGCTGCAACAACATTCACGCTGAAGTAACGCCGGCAACTTCCGCTAAGTTAGGCGGGAGGGTGATGGCTCTGGCGACGAATTCCGAAACGCTTGGCAAACGAGCCTCAGCGCGCCGCGCGCCCACCGAAGTTGAACGGGCCGCCGTGATGACCTTGGTCAAAAGCATATATTCGCAAAACCGCACGCCGGCAAATCTGATGGCTGCGATCAAAGTGACGAATCTCACCGCAACCGACCTGGACGGCGACGGCAAGTACGAGTTCATCGGCAGCTTTACCTCTGCCGCCAAAAACAAATTCGAGCGCGATC
>JBBPID010000072.1:0-3300 GCA_038040505.1 Acidobacteriota bacterium
TATTCGTTCCGGTCCGATGGTTTAGCGGCGTGTAGAGAACACAACCGACAGAAGCCGCGGTCCCTTTGCCTTCATTGCTATAGAAGTTCCATTTGAGGTTCGGCTGCACTTCGATCGGCTGGCCGCTCTCTCCGGAAATGTGTGTGAAGGAAACATTGACCCCGGCTTCGACGTTGCGACCAACACCCACAACTGCGCGCGGAATATAGTTTTGAAATGAACCCTGTCTTTGCCAGGCGTAGTTGGTTAAGAAGTCCATTTCGACATAAACCTTTTTAGCGGCCACGACATCGGTCGAAGGCACGTTCATCAGGGTTGTCTGGGCGTTTAGATTGGAGCTGCCTAAGAGGCAACCGAGGAAGCACACAGCCAAGAGTATTAAGCCTTTTTTCCAGATGTTCATTCGGTGATTCGCTTTCTGGTTATTTCCTTAATCTGAAAAAGCGGTGTCTAGAGTACCGACTTTAGTCGGGCTTTTTCCTAACGAAGAGAAGAACCCAACTAAAGTTGGTACTCTATACGCCTGTAATTCAGAGACTATGCTTTTCACTTAAGCTGAGAAAGGAAACTTTCGCCGGCGCCCAACCTCAAGCCGAAGTTTTCAGCAATGGTGTGGCCAATATCGGCGAGCGATTTGCGTGTGCCGAGATTGACGCCCGCTCGTGCCTGTTTGCCGAAAACGATCAGTGGTGCGTACTCGCGCGTGTGATCCGTGCCCGGATAAGTAGGGTCATTGCCGTGATCGGCCGTGATCATCAGCAAGTCATCCGGACGCATGGCGGCTTCGATTTCAGGCCAGCGCGAATCGAAATGCTCCAACGCGCGCGCATACCCTTCAGTGTCGCGGCGATGGCCGTAGAGCATATCGAAGTCCACTAGATTGGAAAAGATCAAACCACGCGAGTTTTCCTGTAAAGCGCTGATCGTTTGATCGATCGATTGCTCGTTATTTTTGGCTGTCAGGTCACGGGTCACGCCGGCTGAGTCGTAAATTGAAGCGATCTTACCGATGCAAACCACGTCGAGTCCGTGCTCGCTCAGCAGCGGCAGAAGATTTTCGCGTGGGGGCGGGACCGCATAGTCGTGCCGGTTCTCAGTGCGATAGAAGCCGCCCGTCTCTCCCAGAAATGGCCGCGCAATCACTCGCCCCACTTCATGTTCACCGCGAAGCAGGTCGCGCGCGGTCTCGCAGATCTCGTACAGACGATCGAGCGGAATCACTTCTTCATGGGCGGCAATTTGAAACACCGAATCCGCGGAAGTATAGACGATTGGCTTTCTGGTCTTAACGTGTTCCTCGCCCAGATCCTTGATGATCTCAGTTCCCGAGGCCGGAATATTTCCCAGCACGCCGGGCACACCCGTCCGGCTGACAAATTCATCGAGGACAGTTTGCGGAAAGCCATGCGGGTAGGTGGGAAAGGCGCGTTCCAGAATGATGCCGGCCATCTCCCAATGACCGGTGGTGGTGTCCTTGCCGTTGGATTTGAGGGCGCACTTGCCATAGCTGCCGCGCGGGTTTTCAATCGCGGGAACGCCGGCGAGTGAGCGAATGTTACCGAGGCCGAGGCTCTGCAAATTAGGCAGACGCACCGCACGCGATTCGCAGATGTGACCGAAGGTATCCGAACCCGCATCGCCCCACTCGGGCGCGTCCGGCATGGCGCCGATCCCGGCGCCGTCGAGAACCACCAGGGTGACTCGATCAAAATAGGTCGGATAGGTCATATAGGTCCTATAGAATTACTGCCTCGGGGCAAAGTATCCCTCGCGCGCACGCACCGTCGCGTCCTTGAGGCCGCGCGTCTCTACCTTGATCTGACGAAAGCTGCCGTCCCGTGCTTTGTTCGCCGGATAATAACCCAGACTGTATTGCGTGCCGATCTCGAGCGCGACTTGCGCAAACGCGGCCCGCGCTTCGTTGAGACTCAGGGCCGCGAAATTTCTGCCGCCCGAAGCGCGCGCCAGGTCGTTCATTTCTTTGCGCGCCAGATTGTAAAGCTGCCGGCTGATGTCCATCCGCTCGAATTGACCCAGGCGGCAGAAATCCTGGTACTCTTCCTTTTGCGCCTGCGGCACGAAAAGCTGCCGAAATCTCTCCAGCTGTTTAGCTGACAGCGTCAGCCGCCCATCGTCCTGGCAATCCTTCAACAGCCGATCTTCAACGTAGTCTTCAGTGCTCACCTGAATGAAGTAGCTAGCCACGCCGGATCGGGAAAGCTTGGCCCGGGCGTCCTCGTAACCCGAGTTGCTGCTCGAGTCGACGCCGTCAGTCAGCGCCACAATCGCGCGCCGTCCGCGCACTTCCGGACGCGCGGGCTCGCGAAAAACCTGGTCGGCAATTCGCCCGAGGGCGTCATAGAAAGGAGTTCCATTGCTGGTGCCAAGGCTGGCAATGGCCCGTCGCAAGGCCTGCCGGTCGTCGACAAGCATTGAGGCAACTTCGACTGTGGCCAGGGGCGAGCCGTTTCGCGGCGTGTTGTTGAAAGCCACAATTGCCACGCGGTCGCCCGGACGCAAAGCATTGATAAAAGCATTGGCGGCATCGCGGATCAAACCAAGTTCTTCGCGCGTCGAACCTGAGGTGTCGAGCAGCAGGGCAATTTCAAATGGTGTTTCCGTCGTAGCAAAGTTGGCAATCCTTTGCGCCTTGCCGTCTTCGAAAATGGCAAAGTTCTCGGCCCGCAAACCAGGGAGCGGCCGGCCATTGCGATCGCTAACCACCGCCGGAACCGAAACCAATTGCGTTTCAACCCGGACCACATCACCCTCGCCAACCTCTTCGGCAGACGGTGGCGTGGGTTGCGGCGAAGGTGTCTGCCCTCCTACTTTGCGAGGGCGTTGCTGATTTGCTGGTTGCTGGTCCTGGCGTGTGGGATTCCCGGCCGCGACTAAAACGCCGAGCCACGCAACGGCCAGAATAAGACATCCCAGTAGTCTGAGTTTTGCCAGGAATGCGCTCATGGTTTTATTGAAGGTCTGGGTTAAGTAAATATAGCCGCAAACTTCGCGAGACGAAAGCGCCAGTAGAACTCACCGCAAGCTCAGGTTGCCCTACTTTGATAAACGGTGTTCAGAGTACTGACTTTAGTCGGGCTTTGTTACGCAACGAAAAACCCAACTAAAGTTGGTACTCTAAACGCCGCTAAATTGGGAAGCTCCTGCAGCCGCGCTTCTTGACACCCATCGTTGCTTTCCTTACGATCACCCTTCGCCGTGACGATTTTTGAAAACGGGCACGTATGTCAATGGTAGACGGCTTCCCTTACAAGGAAGAGGTTGGGGGTTCGAGTCCCTCCG
>JBBPID010000072.1:3400-25899 GCA_038040505.1 Acidobacteriota bacterium
TGCGGAGTCGTAGTTCAGTTGGTTAGAACGCCGGCCTGTCACGTCGGAGGTCGCGGGTTCGAGTCCCGTCGGCTCCGCCATTTCATTAGCGGTTGCTTTTCAGAGTTTGAAGAGCAACCGCTTTTGCTTTTAGACTCTCGATAATGATTCCCGTCGCTCAAGCAATCGAAATCGTGCTGCAGCACTCCCCGGCACTGAAAACAGAATCAGTTCCGCTGGGCCAGACGCTCGGGCGCATCCTGGCTGAGGACATTACCGCTGACACAGATCTCCCACCATTTGATCGCGCGCAGATGGACGGCTACGCAGTGCGCGCGGCTGACGTCGCCACCACGCCGTCGCGTCTGCGTATCGCCGGCGAATCGGCCGCCGGCGCGGGTTGGCATCACGAGCTGAAAGGCGGCGAAGCCGTGCGCATTATGACCGGGGCGCCTGTGCCTGCCGGCGCCGATGCGGTCCAGCAAGTTGAGTTGACGCGCGAAGAGAACGGCGCAGGCTTCGTCGAAATTCTCGAGCCGGTCGAAGCGGGCCGATCGATTGTCAGGCAGGCCGCTGAAATCAAAGCCGGCGAGACAGTTCTCAGCGCCGGCGAGGAGATCAATGCGGCGATGATTGCGACTCTCGCCTCGTTCGGTTATGCGAAAGTGAAAGTCGGCCAACGTCCGCGGGTCGCGGTAATGGCCACCGGCAGCGAGTTGGTCGATGTCAATGAAAAGCCCGGCGCTGATCAAATTCGCGACTCGAACAACTACACGATTGCAGCCTACGCAACGCTCGCCGGCGCGACAGTGGAACGTTTGCCGCTGGCGGGAGACGATACCGAAGAACTCAAGCGACAGATCGCCGCTGCCGCGAGCACCTCAGACATGCTCGTCACTTCGGGCGGCGTTTCAATGGGAATCTACGACTTCACGAAAGCCGCTTTGAAAGAGCTCGGCGCGGAAATCTTTTTTGAAAGGGTCGCGTTGCGTCCGGGTAAACCAACCGTTTTCGCGCGTCTCGGCGACACTCTGATCTTTGGCCTGCCCGGCAATCCCGTTTCAGTTGCAGTCACATTCAATCTATTTGCTCGCACTGCTTTGCGCGCAATGCAGGGCGCCCACGATACGCAACTTCACGAACATACGGCAGTCCTGGCGCGCGATCTGAGAGGTTCGAAAGACCGCGAGAGTTATCTGCCCGCGGATCTGCGCACAGATGAACGGGGTCTGCTTCTGGCCGAGCCTTTGAAGTGGGGTGGTTCGTCGGATTTCGTGGCTTTCGCCAGAGCGTCCGCCCTTATAAATCTGCCGGCCGGTGTAGAGTTGAGGGCCGGGGATATTGTCAGAGTTGTTCGTTTGCCCTGACGGCTTGGGGCTCTGCGCAAACTGGGCGCAGCCCGATATTCAATGTGCATGGGCGCCGGAAGGCCGCAGGCCTTCCGCAAATCAGACGGCATAGCCGCCCTGCCTGAGAATCTTTTTTACAAAGTCTTGCCGCGAGTATTCCCTCACGGCTGCATGATCGGCGCCATGCGGTCGGTCAATCCCGTAAAACCCGCGAAGCCGGGCAAACGCCCCACTCGATCTGAGACGGTCCGCTTAAAGCAGTCAAATCCCTCTCGCCCGCTGAACAAAGTGGCGATGATGTAGTTGGTGTAGTGTTCGGGTTTGGCGCCCTGCCCAACCGGTGTCCAAAAACGGCGGATAATGAACTTGGCCAGATCCCGCGAAAACTTCGCCTGTCTCAGTTTCACCCGGGCCATGTGCCAGTAAAAGTTCGAGTGGATCGCTTCTTCGTGCATGATCGCAGTCAGCACTTTCTTAAGCACGGGATGCCCGGCCAGTTCGGCCATGCGGCGATAGCCCTGCAGGGTGGTGATTTCGTTAATGGTGCCCCAAACCATGTGTGGGGCATGAAAGTATTTGCCGAAAGGATTGCAGGCATAGTCCGCAAAAAAATTACCGGCCAGGTAGTGCCACGGTATTTGAGCTCTGGCTTCCTTCCGCCATTTATCGCTGGTCGGAAGCCCTGAGGCTTCAATGAATTTATTGATAGTTTCGCCGTGGTCGTCCTCTTCGACACTCCACTTGTCCATAAATTGCCGGATTACACGATCCCTTCCGGTCGGGGTGCGCCTAACCTCGCGGTAGTACATCTCCGTGAAGTATTCAACGTCGCGCATGTAGTACAGCACCGGGATGAACGCCGGCTTGATTTCATAGTTTTTGACCTCATGCCAGGGAATGCTGTCAAGGAATTCTTTGGTAAGCGCGCGCGTCTGCCGCTCGTACCAAGCCAGAACTTCTCTATCAGTCTCGAACACGGTGTAAGCCTCCGGGGTCAGCTTAATTAAAATCAAAAATCGTAGACTCTACGACCCACAGTGGGTAATTGGATTTTCGAGTTCGGATTATTCTGTTATGCTCGGCTAAAATCAAGCAGAATCTTTTCGCGCCCGGCGCAGCGGCACTTTTCGGAGCAACACTGGACGAATTACTCGTGAATTCAGCGAAAATAGCGGGGTCGGCTGCGGCGCAGCCGGGTGTCGTGGCCGCCGAAGCCCAACCACGCGCGTCCCCTACTCCGCTCGCTCATCAGGCGATTCACGACACCGTTGTCGAGATTTTGCAGGCCCAACCAAGAGGAACCCTGCTGGATGTGCCGGCGGGGGAAGGCGCCCTGGCGGCGCGTTTGATCGCAGCGGGATTTGAAGTGAGTTGCTGCGACCTTTATCCGGAGATCTTCAGTTTAGAGGGTGTCGCAATCCAGCGTGGCGATCTTAACGGGGAATTGCCGTTCGCTGATCGGACCTTTGATTACATTACCTGTCTGGAAGGACTCGAACATATTGAGAATCCGCAGCAGGCCATTCGCGAATTCGCGCGGCTGACTAAGCCGGGCGGACAGTTAGTCGTCAGCGTGCCGAACATTTTGAACATAGAGGAGCGGCTGAAGTGGCTGCTCTATGGATATACCTCTCACTTCAAACCCATCACGCGAGGCCACGCCGAGCGGTTGCGAGCTGATTACGATAACCGGGAAGAGATTGCGGCTCACGTCAATCCGATTGGATATTCCGAGCTGCGTTACATCCTCGAGAAGAATGGTTTTCAGATCGCGAGTGTGCATCGCGACAAACCCAAGTCTAATGCGTGGCTGTATTGGCCGGCGGTTGCGTTAATTAAGTTGGTGGCGGCTTTGACCCCGAGGCAAAAACGAGAGGAAAGGTGGACGGATGAGCTGGCGTCCAGGGAAGTTCTGTTGGGAGGGAATACGTTAATTATCCATGCTGTGTTGAATTAGAGTTAACCTGAACGATGAGCAACTTGACTCACATCGACGACCAGGGCCGGGCCCGCATGGTCGATACGTCGGAGAAGGCAGTCAGCAATCGCCGTGCGGTCGCCTCTGCTCGCGTGTTGATGTCTGCGGACACCGTCGCCGCAATTCGCGCTTCCCGCGCGCCGAAGGGCGATCCACTCGAAGCCGCCCGGCTGGCCGGTATCATGGCCGCCAAGCGGGCCGCTGAGCTGATTCCGCTCTGCCATCCGCTGCCGCTCACACATGTCGATGTGTCCGCGACGCTGGAAGACACTTCGGTCTATCTAACCTCGGAAGTGACTACTTTGGCCCAGACCGGAGTTGAGATGGAGGCGCTAACCGCCGTTTCCGTCGCCGCGCTGACCATTTATGACATGTGCAAGGCTTTGGACAAATCGATGACCATTACTGAGGTGCGTCTGGAGTTGAAAACCGGCGGAAAATCGGGCGACTACCGCCGCGAAGGAAATCCTTAGGAACACGCCGGGCGAATTCTGCGTTCTTGATCGTGACTGGTGAGACTCGCGGAGGGGCTTATTTATGAAGTACCGACTTTCTCAGGACGCTCGACCGCAGGCCAAAACCCTGCTGTTTGCGACGGCGCTTTCTATAATCCTGTGGTTCGTTCCTTATGCTGAAATTCTGAGTTATCCCTTTCGAATTTTCGTTACTTTCATCCATGAGGGCGGGCATGCAATCGCGGCCTTGTTAACCGGCAATTCGGTTCAGAGTTTGAGTGTTGCCCTGAATGCGAGCGGCGAAACTTACACGACCCAGGGCGGGACGTTCTCGCAAATGTTCGTTTCCAGTGCCGGGTACCTCGGCGCGATGAGTTTTGGCGCGCTCCTGTTGGTACTCATTCGCCGCGCGGTGGCGGCGCGCATCGTGCTGGCGGGCTCAGCGGTCGTTATCCTCATACTGACAAGTATCTTTGGATTTTTCAAACCCCTGGTTTCCGGATCATGGGTTTCACTCAGCGGCATACCCTTTACCTTCTTCGCCGGACTTGCGCTCGCAATTGGATTGTTAGCGGTGGCGCGTTTTGCCAGCCCTCGCGTAGCCACGTTCGTCCTAAGCATGTTGGCTGTGCAGTGCGTGCTGAATGCCTTGCTGGATCTAAAAACCGTATTCTTTCTTTCATCACCGTTTGCGCCTTCGGTCCCCAACGACGCAGTGAACATGGCGACTGCGACACACATACCCGCAATCATCTGGGCAATCTTATGGATCGTTCTCGCCTTTGGAATCCTTTCCATTGCTTTGCGGCTCTACGTCGCCGCGCGCGATCGCTCTTTTGAAGCCAGGCAGGAATCGCCTTTCGAACAAAAGGCAGAAGCGTAGAAGAAGTACAGACAGGATTTACAGGATTTACCACAGCCGTCAGGGTTTTCTTGCCTGGTGAATCCTGTTAATCCTGTCAATTCATCAGTTGGTGCCCGCGTGCTATTATACCCACGCTCTCCTCAAAAAGAATTCGCACATTTAGAGGAGATAAATCCAATTGACCTAGATTGGTTCATCGGCCGCTCCGATGAATCAATGCCTCAATGGACAAATTGCTTTCGTGCCTGGATCGGCAGTTTGCCGAACTGCACTCGGCGAATCATGATTTGATTAAGGCGATCCCGGCGGACCTGCTCTATCGACAACCGCCGGTTAGTTCGAATCTGTTTCCCGTTCGTTCGTGCGGCGAATACATCTTGCGAGCCGCAGCCGCCGTCGAGCAGACTTTCGGTGGGATCACCAGCAATCTCTGGGACGATCCGTTCGAGTGGACGCTGCCTGAGAATTTGACGACGCCGGAAAAAGTTGGCAGCTACCTCGATGAAGTCGAAGCCACCCGGCGCCATGGCTTTGAGTTTTTCGAAAGCGACAAGGACCTCTTGAAAGAAATCATGGCGCCTGCGGGTGCGACGCTGTTGTTTCCATTGTTGCTGGACACTCTGGTGCGCGCGGCGAGTTATCAGGGAGGCGCCCAAGCCACTCTGAATCTTTTGACTGCCAAACCAACAGGGTAAAGTGAAAGTTTATGATCGTAACCTGTCCACGATGCCAGGCCAAAAATCGAATTCGGGATCGCGCCGGAGATCAGCAGCCCGTTTGCGGTCGTTGTGGGACGCCGCTTGAAGCTGCTCCGCAGGCGGGGCCGGCGAACGGCGGCAAACCACACTCAGTGACGGACAGCAGTTTTGAACAAGAGGTTTTGGGCGCGGGCTCACGACCCGTCCTGGTGGATTGCTGGGCGGCCTGGTGCACACCCTGCCGGATGATCGCACCGGTTTTGGACGAACTGGCCGCCGAGGCCAACGGACGTTACCTTTTTGCCAAATTGAATGTTGACGAAAACCCGCAAGTGTCGAATCGCTTCGGTATTCGCAGCATCCCGACCCTGCTGATCTTCAAAAATGGCGAACTCATAGATACACTTGTCGGCGTCCTTCCCAAGCAGACCATTGCAGCGAGGCTGGCGCAAGCGGTATAAAGGCCAGAGCAAAGGCGAAAGCTTATGTACTGTCCTCGATGTGGCCAACAACAAGCTACCGATTCAATGCGATTCTGTTCGCGTTGTGGCTTTCCGATGGAAGGTGCGATGCATCTGCTCGCAAACGGCGGTTTGATTCCACAATACCAGCACGACGTAGCACCAAAGGGTCCTTCGCCCAGAAAGAAAGGCGTTAGGCAGGGCGCGACGCTAATGCTAATCGGCGCGATCCTGGTCCCCATACTGGCGGTAATGGCCGGCTTTGCTCCAGGCAGATTAGAGAACGTCTTTGGTTTCTTCTGCGCGCTCGCAGCAATTATTTGCTTCCTTGGCGGACCCCTACGCATGCTGTTCGCGGGAATTTTCGAAGAGGGCGCCCCGCCACCGCAATTCATGAGGCCGATCTCTTATTCGCCGCCGATGGTCGCAGCCCAACAAGCGCGCGTCTCGCTGCCGCCGGCGCAAGCTAACCCGGCTTCGTCCTGGAGACAACCACACACCGCCGAAATCCTGCAGCCCCCAAGTGTGACCGACAACACCACCCGCTTACTCGAGAAGAAGGAAAGTGAAGGCGAATAGCGGTTTGCCTGAGACTGCATCCTTGCAGGCAATCGTTTAGCGATGGCAAATTCCGGCAAGTTAAGCAGCGAGGACTCGCTGGCTGAACGTCTGCGCGCACGGATCGAGAGGGAAGGCCCAATGACCTTCTGCGAGTGGATGTCCGCCGCGCTTTACGATGAGCTCGACGGATATTACTGTCGCCCAGATCGAATTCAGCAGGGCCGGACAGGTGACTATCGCACCGCGCCAGAGACCAGCCCGCTCTTCGCCGCCACTTTCGCTTTTTACATTTCAAAGCTTTTCGCCGATCTCAAATGGCCGTCTACTTTCATCATTTTTGAATCAGGAGCCGGCAACGGCGAATTCGCGCAGGGCGTATTGCAGAGCCTGAAGAAAAACGCCCCCAAAGTCTTTGAAGTAACTCGTTACGTGATCGATGAAATCAGTCCTGCCGCGCGGCAACGGGCCGCCGCCCGTCTCTCAAGATTCGCCGATCGAGTCAGCTTTCAAAATTTCAAAGATATCAATTCACTCGCGGCCGCAGGTATTGTCTTTTCAAATGAACTCATCGACGCGTTTCCAGTCCATCGCGTCATTGGTCGCGAAGCAGGCCTGCGTGAGCTGTTTGTCGGAGTGAACGAAAAGAACTTTGTCTGGATCGAAGGTGATTTGGATAAAGCTGCGGCCGCGCACTGCCGCCGTGATGGCCTGGAACTGTCAGAAGGGCAGATCGCCGAAATCAATCTTGAGGCTGAAAGATTTATTGCCCGTGCCGCCGGTTTAGTCGAACGCGGCTATGTGATCACGGTTGATTATGGCGCCGAAAGAAATGAGTTAAGGAACGCGCCCAACCGGCAAAGCGGAACGCTGCGTGCTTTTCATCGGCATCAAATGCTTCAGGATGTATTGGCCGCGCCCGGAGAGCAGGACCTGACGACGACGATTGACTGGACGCATCTGATGGAAGCCGGCGAGCGAGCCGGCCTCCGCACCCTGCGCTGGGAGCGGCTTGATCAGTTTCTGGCGGGGGAAGGACTGCTGTCTGTGCTGGGAGAGATGACGAATTCAGACCGAGACTCGGCTGACGTCGTGCAGCTAAGCTTAAGTGCTCGAGAGCTCATCTTGCCCACCGGAATGGCAGCGTCGTTTCAGGTGCTGGTTCAGGAGAAGGTTGCTTGAAGGACAACTCTGGACTCTGACGCGCAGTTGCAGGATACTCTGGCGAAATCCCCAACTGGTATCCAGAAAAGCATAGCCGAATCCGCGTTCGCATTACTTCTTGAGCAAGGTCCGCGAACGAACTCCTAAGAAATTAGTTGACAATTCCGACGGTGCGGATTTATAGTCCTAAAAACTTAGGAGCTGAAACCCTTGGCCCGTAAGAAGACCGAACACCTGACACCGTTGGAGCTCGAGATTATGCACGTGCTCTGGGAGTCAGGCCCCGCCAACGTGCAGACCGTGCAACAGGGTCTGAAACGGCAATTGGCTTACACCACCGTGCAGACGATGCTCAATATTCTGCATCGAAAAGGAAAAGTGAAACGGGCGCTAAAGGATCGCGCCTATTTTTACAAACCGGTGGTCAGTCATAGCCAGGCTGTCAGTCAGCACGTAGGTGACATCGTGGAACGCTTGTTCGGCGGCTCAGCCGAAAGTCTGGTGATGAGTCTGGTCGAAACCAAGCATCTGACGCCCAAAACACTGGCGCGCCTGCACAAGCTTCTGGAAGAAGAAGATCGAGCAAAGAAATGAGAAGCGCTGCTCAACTCGTGTTGACGGTTCTGCTGAACGCCGCGTGGCAAGTCGCGCTGGTTACAATCTTTGCGCTGGTCTGTAACTGGTTGTTGCGCGGGACAGCGGCCCGTTACCGCCACCTGCTTTGGGTCGGAGCGCTCCTGGTTTCTTTTCTGCTTCCTGTTTTGAGCTCGTCAAATTTAGGCAAGACCGCCATCTCATCGCCAGAGCGCCTGGAACCGCTGGTCAAACAACCCGTGGTTACCACCAGAATAATTTCGCCTGACGTTGAGCCTATCGACGAGCCTTTGTCGGAACCGGGCGGCGCGACCGAACCAGCGCGGCGCAGCTCGTTTCAGTCCGGAATTCGTGTGAATCAGAATCTGGCAGGAGTGCTGATAGGACTTTATGCAGTCTTTCTCCTGTATCGCTTCACAAATCTCGTTCGCGCGTGGTTGAGAACCAGGGCAATTGTCAGAAGGGCGTATGAGTTCAACTTTCTCGAGCCGCACCTGGCGATTATCCGCGAGTGCCAGCGCGCTCTCGGCGTATCCCGGGTAAAGATTCTTTGCTCGTCACTCGTGCCCGTTCCGATTACCGTTGGGACGCTCCGGCCTTTGATTATTTTGCCTGAGCGTCTGCTGCACGACCTCAATGAAGAACTGCTGAAATCAGCTATTGGTCACGAGCTGGCGCACGTGCGGCGGCGCGACTATCTCTTCAACTTGATCTACGAATTTATTTATCTGCCGCTTTCGTTTCATCCGGCGGCAGCTCTTATCCGGCGACGAATCAAGCGCACGCGAGAGCTTTGCTGTGACGAGTCGGTTGCAGCCAGACTCTTGCGGCCGGAAGTCTATGCGCGCTCGCTGGTGCACTTGATTGGCTCGGTGCCAGTCACGCGCCGCCTGGCCGAAAACACCACGATCGGAATTACGGAATCAGACAATCTGGAGGCAAGAATCATGTTGTTGCTGAACACGCCAAGATTTACTCCCCGCCACAAAACCTTATTGCTGGTGTTCGCCTTGCTGCTGCTGGCAGTTCCTTGCGCAGCCGGGGCGACCTTCGCTTTAACTCTGAATATTGATCAGCCGGAACTTGCTCAAACTGCATTGCCACAATCGGACAAAAAGCTCGAGCGCCGCAGCCAGGACCAGGCGATTGAGGAGCTGAAGCGCCAGGCGTCTCAGTTGGAGCAGAGAATGCAGACCGCCTCAGCAGCCCAGCGTCGAGAAATTGAAGCGAGACTCATCGAAGTGCAAAGGAATCTGGAGGAACACCTGCGTCTGATCCAACAGTACGAGCAGCAGAAGTCCGGATTAAGCGCGGAAGCCGAGGCGAGACTGTGGGAAACCCAGCGAAACCTGGAGCAGCACGAGCGCGCGCTGCAGGAGTACTACAAGTTAATCCAAACCAGCCCTCAGAAAATGCGCGAGGCCGAACAGCGATATGCTGAGATCCTGAAGGCCTATCCCCAGGACGAAGCGCGGATGAAAGAAGCGCGCGATAAGCTGGCCCAGCTGTATGGAGAGGTCCCCGAGCTCGAAGCGCGTCTACGTGAGTCTCAGCGGCGTGCTGAAGAGTTGCAGCAGTCGAAAGTCGATCGAAAGGTGCGCCTAATCCACCGCGTCGAGCCGGAATATCCTCAGGATGCCAGGGAAAAAGGAATCGAAGGCACGGTGCAGCTAGGCATGACCATCGACCATCAGGGCTTGCCGCAGAACATCGTGGTCAAGCGCTCGGTCTATCCATCTATCGATCAGGCCGCAATCGAAGCCGCTCGCAAAATGCGTTTCGAACCAGGGATTAAGAACGGTGAACCTGCCTCGATGGTCATCACGGTGGAGTTCGATTTCAGGTTGGAATCAAAACGTCAGCAGGAGCTGGAAGAGCGGGTTAAAACTAAGGACCGCCAGATGAAAGAGCGCTCCGGCAATGTGGACCGCGAGGTGGAACAACGCGAGAAGCTCAAAGAGAAAGAGATGAAAGAGCGCTCGGGCGGCGAAGAAAGCGAAATGAAAGAGCGCGAGAAGACGGAAGTTGCGGAGTCCGAAGTCCGCGTGCGTAAGGAGCGACTAGAACAGAAACGCAGCGGCGGTCTGACTGCGGCCAAATGGGCGAAGATCTCAATGGCCCAGGCGATTCAAATCGCCACCAGCAAGTATCCGGGCACGGTGCTGCAAAGCTGGCTGTTCGGCGAGCGTGAAGACAAGGTCTTCTACAACGTGGTGATCGCCAACGGCGACGAGGTCACGTATGTCTGCGTGAGTGCCATCGACGGCCAGATTTTGACTACTGAAAAAGAAAAGAGAAGGCAGGAACAGCAATGGTGAGCAGTGGGCAGTGGGCAGTGTGCCGAAAGGCCGTAGCCCGACTGTGAGGAAGGGCTCGAAACCTGGGGTTGAGCTCCTCAGGGAAAAAGGCGGCCGTCATGGCCGCCTTTTTATTTCCCCACTCATTTTGTCATGAGCAATTAAGGCTCGCGCTTGTCATCCGTCACCCGATACTTTTCCTTCTCCTTCTCGCGTTGCAGATAAGGAATGCCTTTTTCCATCCACTCGGGCGCCGGAGCTCCTTTCAAAAAGTGATCGAAGAATTCCTGCAAACGCCTCGTGTAGTCCTTCTGGTTGGCTCGCTTGCGCAGGCCGTGCTTTTCGCCGTTGTAGCTGAACATGTAGACCTCTTTGTTCAGCCGGCGCAGAGCGAGGAAGTATTCGATGCCCTGGTACCATGGCACCGCATCGTCTTCGTCGTTGTGAATCATCAGCAGCGGGGTCTCTACCCGATCGGCACGAAAGACCGGCGAGTTTTCCAGGTACCTCATCGGGTATTCCCAAAGACTCCCGCCAATTCGCGATTGCGAATGTTCGTACTGGAACTGGCGCGGCAGGCCGGTGCCCCAGCGAATGCCGCTGTAGGCGCTGGTCATGTTGGACACCAGCGCGCCGGGCGCAGCGGCTTTGAAACGGTTCGTCTGGGTGACCATGTAAGCGATTTGATAACCGCCCCAGCTGTGCCCCTGAATTCCGATCGCTTTCTCGTCCACGAAACCTTTATCGACGACGGCCTGGATTGCCGGCAACACACACTTCAAAGCGCTCTGTCCCGGATATCCGATCGTGTAAACGATGTCAGGCATATAGACAAGATAGCCATTGCTGACGTAGTAGGTCGGATTAATCGAAGTTCCCGGCGAGGGATTCCGAAAGGCATGCAGTCCCTGCGTGAGCCTTTCGTAGATGTAGACCATCATCGGGTACTTCTTTTTCGGATCAAAGTTCTCGGGCTTAAGCAGCAACCCTTTCAGAGGGACGCCGTCGGTGTTCTTGAAATTGACCAGCTCACCCGAGCCCCAGTTGAACTGCGCGCGCTGCGCGTCGCCGTTGCTAACCTTCTTAAGGTCTTTGAATCCCATGCCGGTGACCCAGATGTCGGGATACTCGTCGAAGCGCGAAGCACCGAACATAAGGACGTCGGCGTCCCGGGCTTTGATGGGAGTGTTGAAGTCCTTCGCGGCCATCAGGAGTTTTTCCGGCATTCCGCCGTTGACGCGATCGCGATAGAAGCCTGAGTCGCGAGTCTCTTCATTGGACGCGCGCAACAGCAAAGGCGCAGCCGGGTCGATCGAACGCTCCTTTGGATCCAGGCGCACGTAACGGAAAGCAGTTTTGTCCTTGCGGCCAACGCCGTCGGTCAGGTTCTTCGCGCCGGTGCCGTCAGGCGCAACCTGCCAGATGTCGTAACGATCGTAGATGAGGACTTCGCGATCGTCTTTGGTCCAGCCGCCGATGCCGTACGATCCGGGAATGCTCGGCGTGTCGTTATCCTCGTTGAAGAAGCGCGCACCCAGCGAACGGGTAAGATTCGCGACTCGGCCATCCGCGATCGAATAGGTGTTCCAGTCGCGTCCGTCAAAGTACAGCGCGTAACGGCCGCCCGGTGAAAGCGAAACGCCAAATCTCTGTTTCGGGCCGACCAGCTTGCGCGTGCCGTCAAGAGTGTTCACCAGATAGTAATCCGACAAGCCCGGGTCGTAATCGCTGGCAACGCGGTAAGCACGATTGTCAGAGCCGATCGCGTACCGGCCATCGTTTGAAGGCGAGATAGTCTCCATCGACTCGTCGGCGAGCTGGACAAATTTTCTTTCCTTAACCAGATAGGTGGCGCGATACGAGCGGGCGCGCTCCAACTCGGCCCGAATCCGCTGAATCGGTTGAACGTATTCGTCTTTCCAATGCCAGAGATCGACGAGCACCTTTTCTTCGGCCGGAACCTCTGCTTCCGGATTCTTCTCGTGCTCGGGGGGTGGCGCCGCTCCCAGGAACAAATGACTGCCATCCAACGAGAAGCCCAGCGTGGCTTTATCGCTGACGACAAAGTCCTTTCTGAATCCCGCCGACGAAGTCGAGACAACCTCAGTCGCGGCGTTGACGGCCGTGGCCGTGTGATTACGGCTGGCGCTTTCCATGGCGGGCGAAGTGCCGCTGCGATTCCAAAGGTAGACTTTGAATTTCGGCTGTTTCGATTCCTGATCGTCGCGGTCGCTGATGAAAGCCAACTCGGTCTGATCTTCATCCCAGGTAAGTTTTTGATACTTGCCTTTTCCAGTCAGCAGAGGCGCCGGACTCGTTTCGCCGGGAAGCGACACGGCAAAGGCGCCGTTGGTCTCTTCTTTTTTGGAAGAGACCGCGAACACGAGCGTCTTCGCGTCTTTGCTCAAAGTGTAATCGAGCACGTCATTGAAAGTGCGTTCGGCGCCGGTCGTGGTATTGCGCAGAATTAACTCGGAACCGTATTCCTTTTTGCCCGAAGGACGTCCCGCCGCAGGCCCCCTTTGACCGGGGTTAGCAGAGTTTGCCGCGCTGACCGGAGGTGGCGATGCTGCTGGTGTATTGTTCGCAGAAGTCTCGGTCGGCGGTTCCTTGGGAACGTCTTTGCGCTCCTCAGGCCTCTTGGCTTCAGATTTCGGCTCCAGCAGATAAGCGATGAATCCGGAACCGTCTTCCGGAACTTGAAAATTCTTAACCCGCTCAATGCGTGCGACATCCCCACTCGCCAGATTCATGATCCCGAGCGCGTTCTTTGGCATGTCCTCGGGCTTCTTCTTTTCCTTCGTCGCTTTAGCTAGTTCGGCTTTCGTCGGTTCGATACTGAAGACGGCAAAGCGACTGTCGGCAGTGAAGATGGGTCGAACCAGGCGCGCCTGCGCCGCAATGGTTTCACCCAGGTTGGGAATGGCGTCATCGGGCGGTGGCGTAGGCGGGCGATAGCCACGCGCCGCGCGCCACTCTTTGCTGTTCGCCAGACTGCGCACAACGATCTCACTGTCGCCGTCCTGCGCCATGTAGGCGTAGGCGACGAATTTGCCGTCGCGCGAAATCTGGGGCGATTGAATCGAGCGCCACGAATCATAATCCTGATGGCTGAGGGCCCGTTTGGCTGGCGCACTCTTTTGCGCAAGGGTGTAGACGGACGATGATGCCAACACAGCCAGAGCGCAAATCAAGGCTATGACTTGTTTGTAGGATTTTCGATTTTTCATAGGGACCTCACGGTAAGTGAACTTCTTCAGGCGCAACCGTCGATGAGGGGAAACGTCGGACTTCCCTAGACGGTTGAGTTGGTGCTTTACAGCCGCGTCCCGCAAACAGGAACCCGGAGCTTCACCAAAACCAATTAGGAGCAAAACCCTGAGCTTACCTTGCATGTGGCAGCGACGCTGCCGGCGGAGTTAGAACAACTGGAACTTGATCGTCAAGTACTTCTTTGGGTTTTGACGGAAGTCATAAAGCAGTTTCACGCCTTCTGACGAAAGGTTGTTTACGTTTGAGTAAAGCTGATCGTCAGTGATGAGTTTCCCGAGCGTGCCTTCGCCGCGTTGCGCTCCGGCGACCACGTTATCAATGCGGGCCGCGGTGGTATTGAAGCGGGCGATCGCCGTGCGAGTATCGTTGTAGAGTCCTTCATCCTTGACCAGCTTGCCCAACGTGCCGCGCCCGGCATTCACATCGGCGACAATCGCATCGATCTGATCCATCGAATGATTTACGCGATCGGCAATCCGGTTAACCTTATTGTACATTTCGTCGCTCTGGAGGAATTTACCCGCCGAGCCGCGCCCGGCGGTGAGATCTGCGGAGAGCTTGCGCAGATTCGCGGCTATTTCATTGGCGTTGTTGTAGAGCGCCTCATCATAAATAAACCTGCCCGCCGAACCCCGGCCGCTCTTAATTTGCTGCGCGATTTCTTCGGCATCGCGAATCATCGCGTTCAAGTTGTTATAGAGCGCTTCATCGTTGAAAAGGCGGCCCACGGTGCCCTTGCCTTCGCGAACATTCTTAACGACTTCGTTGAGCTGGTCCGATAGTTTGCTTAGCTTTTGAGCGAGATCGGTGCCGGAAGTAGCGAGGTCGCTCATGGTGCTGCCTGAAGTCGAGGGCAACAGAAAGTTCTCAGTGACCGGCTTGCCCAGGGCCGTGCCCGGAGTAATGTTGACGATCATTTCGCTGCCCAGAATGCTGGGCGAAGCCTGTTGGGCGGTTGAGTCGGTGCGGATTCGTTCGGACGCAGGGATGCCGTCGATCTTGCTGTCGATCACCAAAAAGGCTTCAACCTTTTGCGGATTTGGCGCCGTACCGACTTCCGATGCCGTGAGCAGTCTGATGCGATCGACTTTGCCGATGCGCACGCCCGCGAGCCGCACTTCTGACCCGTCGCGCAGTCCATTCGCGTCGGCAAACCGCGCCCGCAAGCGCAGGTGGCTGGCAAACGGGTTAAGGTTTCCTGAGGCGTTCAGAATCAGAACGATCAAGACGGTGATGGCGATAAGCACCAGCAAACCAACTCGCAGTTCGCTGAGACCAATGGTTTTGGTTGATCTTGGCATGGCCCGCTCCGATTTCTGATTTTACATTTTGCGAATTGGATTCTGCCCGGCCGTTTTCTAAAACGGCAATCGCAAATCAAAAAAATCTCTCAGTGTCCGCGAAGGAATCGATGAATATACGGATCCTCATTTTTGCGCAGGGTCTCATCGGTGCCGCTAAAGATGACCTCTCCGTCGCGCATCATTAAAACTTTACTGTTGATTAGGCAAAGCTTCTCGCCTTCCTTCTCAAAGACCACCTTGCCCTCTTCATTAACCACCGCGTATTCAGAAGTCAGGTAATCAAGATTGTTCATTTCATGCGTCACAAAGATAGAGGACACATCTTCCAGGTCTCGCAGCTTCATCGCCAATTCGCAGATGGTGCGCGCAGTTGGAGGATCCAGACCGGCGGTCGGTTCGTCGAACATCACAATCTTCGGATCGCCCACCAGGGCCCGCGCAATTCCCACCCTTCGGCGCATGCCGCCTGAAAGCTCGGCCGGCATCTGGTCTATCGCGTCTTCAAGATTCACGAACCGCAGCATGCGGCGCACTTCGGCTTCGACGTCCTCTTCGGGCACCCCTTGCTCGTGAAGCTTAAACGCCACGTTTTCGTAAACCGAAAGCGAATCAAACAGCGCGCCTTCCTGAAAGATCATGCCGATCTTTTTGCGCACCCGCGTCATCTGGTCTTCCGAGTAGTTCGTCACGTCCTCGCCGTCCACCAGGATTTCACCGCTGTCTGGTTTAAGCAGACCGAGCACCAGCTTGATCGTGGTTGACTTGCCACAGCCCGAACCGCCCAGGATGATTTTCGTCTCACCCTTCATCACTTTGAAGCTGAGATTGTTGAGGACCTTCCGTTCGTCATAAATCATCGTGACGTTGCGAAACTCTATCGCCGGAATAGCCCGATCGGAATCGTCCACTTCGCGAAACGTTGATTCCGCTGCATGATCGCTGACGCGATGGTCCACTCCGGTTTTTTGATCGATTGAGCTCTGCGTCATCATGATGTTGTACCTAAAACGAGTTGCAGGGCGCGCGCCAGAATAAAGTCGGCGATAATTACAATGATAGAAGCCATTACTACGGCCGACGTGGTTGAACGTCCGACGCCAACCGTACCGCCCTCGGTTTTCAGCCCTTTGCGACACGCGATTGTACCCATCAGCATTGCGAAGAACAAAGGTTTGATGATGCCCCCAATAATGTCGTCGGTCGTGATCCCGTCGCGCACCGAGTTTATGAACATCGATGAGGGCAGGCCGAAGAGCAAACTGGAAACCGCCCAACCCCCGCCTATCCCCATCACGTCGGCGACCAGCGTTAACAGTGGCAGAGTTATGATTAAGGCGAGAATCCGCGGCGCTACCAGCTTGCGAATCGGGTCGGTGCCCAGAGCGCGCATGGCGTCAATCTGCTGCGAAACCACCATCGAACCCAGTTCTGCCGAAATGGCAGACACCACGCGTCCGGTAACCATTAGTGCGGTCAGGACCGGACCCAATTCTCGAACCAGGGAAACCGAAACCAGGTATCCGAGTTGATCTACCGCGCCGTAAGACGCCAGGGTCTGGTAGGTCTGGAGGGTCAGGACGCCGCCGGTGAAAAACCCCGTCAGAATGATTATCGTCAGCGAGCCGACCCCGATACTGTCCATCTGCGCAATGGTCTCGGGCACATAACGCGGTTTTCTGAAGAGGCCACGCGCGGCGCGTCCTACCAGCAAGGACATTTCCTGCAGTTCAAGCACAAAGCGCGTGAATATGTTCATGCGAGACTCAGTGACGAAAAGCCGGCAGCTTGGCGGCGGCCCGAGCCAGTTGAGAGGTTATAGCTCGGCCAGCCATCCGCATTGGTGGTTACTTAACAGTGCGAAACGCGCCGGCGCGATGCGAACTGATATCAATAGAGCGGCCTATCATGCGCAAAACCAGCCGTAGGCGTCAAGGTTAATCCTTGTGGCAGCGAAATTTGTGGTCAAAAGAAAAGCCGGTCTGATAACTCAGACCGGCTGCTGGGAACGTTCGAGTTCAGGTTGATCTTAAGGACGTCTCTGTTGTCGTCGTGGGGCGGTCAGCGGCGCCAGAGTATTATTGTTCCCCGGCACGCGGTCCTGGCGCCGGAGAGCGCGATTTCGCGGCAATTGTTGGTCGCCGCCTCGCCGGCCCGCCTGGTTTTGCTGCCGGATCTCTCTCAACCGCACACGCTGTTCGGGAGTCAATACCTGAAGAAGTATCCGCGACTCAGCGAGCGAACGAATCCGAATCGTGGCGGCCTGGGCCTCTGCTAGCTCACGAGAACGCTGATCAATTAAGGCTTCGTTTGGCGTTGGCGACTCGATTGCTTCAGTCAGGGCGCGACGTGCCAGGCGCAAGCGTAGTACGGCGGCTTGCCTTTGGTCCTTAAGCTCGGCGTTGATTATGCGAATCCGTTGGATCTGATCCTGGGTAAGATTCAGGGGCGCCAAATCGGGAATCTGATTGGGCGGCGCCTGGGTTTGCGTTTGAGCTGGTTCGATCGGGGGCTGTTGATTCTGTGCCTGGGCCAGCGCGCCGGCGCCAACCATCAGAACCAAAGCGGCCAGGGCAGAACCGCATCTTCGTGTAGCTTTGTATCTCATAGTGGCATCTTCCTAAAACACTTCATCGGAAGCTCTTACTGATTGGGCTCCTCGGAAAATACAAACGGCAAATCCTCGTCATCTCTCGGAATCAGTCGCAGGTCAGCCGCCAATTGTTCGCGTTCCTGGCGGGTCAATCCTGGTTGGCGAGCCTTCACACGCGTGCCGGCCAGTTGAGTTGGGCGATCTTTCTCACTGGCTTTCTTGACCGGAGGCGCAGACTCCGTGCCAGTTGAGCTTTCAATCTTCAGCTTCTCGATTCGTGAGTTTACCTCCTTCGCGACGGCGGCCTCGAACTGCTCGTTTGTGATTTGATCGTTTCGAGGTTGATTGTTCGAAAGTGTCACGGGTTTATTCCACGAACGCGAGATCGCCAGGACCGCCAACACGCAAAGCATCAGCGCCGCGAAAGCAGTCGCGCCCCGCAGCCACAAAGGGGACACAACAAAGAACTGTCGCAACGCAGCCAACGCCGAAAGTCTGCGCGGCTCTGTTCGCACTGATGCAGTTTCAGTCATGACCGGTGAGGGCGAGAATCCAGTAGTGAAAGATGCGCCCAGCGCTTCATTCCGCCAGAGCGAGATTGATTCATGAACCTGTTGAAAGACAGCAAGCTCGGCTCGGCAGGCGTCGCACGCCTGGGCGTGACTGGCAAAGTCTCGACTTTCGGTTTCGCTGGCTTCGTTGTACAGGTAAGTCACCAGGTCTTCAGCCCGGTGGCAAACTGGACGTTCGTTAATCTCTTTCATCTCTATTACCTCAACCTTCGCGTTCACCTTGCTGGCTCGCCAAACTTGTGCAGACGCATCTGCAGTTGCCGGAGCGCCGTGTAGAGCCGGCTCTTGACTGTGCTCAACGGCAATTCGAGCGCCTCGGAAATCTCCTGAAAAGTAAGCTCTTCAAATTCCTTCATCACCACCACCTGTCGAAGTTCCGCAGGCAGCGCCGACACTGCTCGCTTCACCGCCAGACTACGCTCGACGCTTTCAGCCGTACGCGCCGGCGAGGCATCCGCAGGTATGGCAAAAATGGCCGCGTTCTTTTCCGCCTCGTCTTCGAGCGCGGTTTCGCCCCGAACCTTGGCGCGTCGCTGACGCGTAATGCACTGGTTGACGGCGATCCGATGCAGCCATGATGAAACCTTTGCCTCGCCGCGAAAGCCGCGCAAATTTCGAAACGCGGCCAGAAAAGTCTCCTGGGTCGCGTCGCGGGCGTCCTCTTCGCGACCCAGCATCCCGAACGAAAGCGCGAAGATGCGGCGCTCCCAGCGCCGCACGATCTCGCCAAACGCCTCCGGCTCGCCGGACAATGCACGTTCGACCATTTGCTCGTCGCTGGTGGCTGTTTCCATCTGGTACGTGCTCGCGGCCCGCCGCGTGGCTCTTTCCAAATGCCTTTCGCGCAATAAGTCGCGCGCCTCAAGACTTTAGACGCCGCCCCCGGCCCCCAAGTCGGGAAAGTATCACACGAAACTGAACCGGGCGGCGATTAGTTCAAACGAGCGGGCCCTTTACCCCACGTCGCGGAACAAGCTGCACCCTTTTGCGACGCCTTATTCCAAGTATTTCAGCAGTTAAAACTTGGTCAAAATGGTTGACAGTACAGCGTCTGAACGACTAGTCTAGCAAGAGGCCGCGTGGCCAACGAGCGGATCCCCACTCGGGTGGTCAACGGTCCGTACCCATCTCAAAAAAGATTTCCGCATCTTGCCGCAGAGGATTTTCCCGAATTCCCAGTGTTCCAACGCGTTAGCCGAATCCGCCTGCTCTATGTTGTGCTGGCAGTTTTGTTGCTGGTAGGCCTGCTCCCGTTGGGCCTCGCCGGCGCGCTGCTGTCACGGCGAAGCGCCGAAGAACTGCGCGCTATCGAAGGCCGTTATCAAGCACAGCTGGTGCAGGACAAGGCCCGGCAGATTGAGCTTTACGGACAACGTTATCGCGATGTAGTCACTGGCCTGGCGCGCGCCCTTGAAATCTCCGGGGGAATTCGCGGGCTGGCAAATACGCGTGATGAGGTTCGCCTGGAAAGGACTCTGCAGGATGATCCCAATCTCATAGCCCTGGCGATCTGTCCCGTGCAAGGAGAGGTTCACCGGGCGTTTCAGCCGGATCTAATCAAGCGTGAAGAACTCGACCAGCGCATCAGTGAGGTGCTGGCCCGCATGAACGGCCGCGGCGTAATCATGGGCCGCCCGCAAATCATTCGTTCGGGACAAGAGATGGGACTCACGATCGCGGCGCCGGTTTTGGACGGGGATGAGATTGCCGCCGCCGTGGTGGCAGTGGTTTCTTTTCAGGAAGTCTTCAAAGCAGTACAGCAAACATCTTCAAAAAGCGCCCAGGAGTTGCTCGACTCCGGACTGCCGGTAGTCTTTGTTGTCGACCAGAACGGAAAGGCGGTTGCACATCCCGACGCCGCGGTGGCTTTCTCTGAACGTCCGATGACGGATTTGAAAGTAGTTCAGGATTGGCTCGAGACCGGAGCCCAGGTGCAATCGGCGTTGGAACCTTTCACCCTCGAGCGCGATGGCCGCACCACACCGATGCTGGGGTCATATGCGACGGCCGAGCTGGATCGTAATTCGTTGTTAGGCGTGGTAGCGATTCAGGACGAGGCGGCTGCCCTGGCGTCAGTGCGTGATATGCGACGACAAACGCTCTACATAAGTTTGCTGGCCGCGGCCCTGGTCCTGCTAATTGGATTCTATTTTGCTGAGAAGCTGACTCGTCCGGTGCGAGAGCTGGCGGCGGGCGCACATCGCATTGCGGCTGGCGATTTCTCGCAACGCGTTAAGGTTCCCGGCCGAACTGAACTCGGACAACTGGGCGTTTCGTTCAATCAAATGACGGATCAGATCGAGCGTTTCATCGGCGATCTGCAGCGTTCGGCGGACGAAAACCACGAACTCTTTCTCGGCACTGTGAAAGCTCTCGCGGCCGCTATTGACGGTAAGGATCCCTACACCCGCGGCCATTCTGAACGCGTCTCGCGTTTTTCCGTGGCGACAGCGCAGGGACTGGGATTACCAGAAAGCGAGATCGAACGAATTCGTGTTAGCGCTCTGTTGCATGACATTGGCAAGATTGGCATAGATGATAACGTGCTTAAGAAGCCCGCCGCGCTTACGGACTCGGAATACGAACTTATGAAGACGCATCCGCAGAAGGGCTACAAGATCATGTCTCAGATTCCGGCGATGCGCGACTTTTTACCAGGCATGTACATGCATCACGAAATGATGAACGGCGGCGGCTATCCCCAGGGTCTAAAGGGTGACGAGATCCCAATGCAGGCCCGCGTAGTTTCCGTCGCCGACACGTTTGATGCGATGACCACTGAGCGGCCCTATCAGCGCGCGATGGATCCGGAATCTGCGCTAACGCGTCTGAAAGACCTTGTCGGCACGCGTTACGACGCGCGTGTGGTGGCCGCGTTCGTCGCCGCCTGCGAAGCGGGGAAGATTCGTCCCGGTGTTACCCGCTCGATTCGCAACAGCAGCAACGCAGTCAACCGGCCAGCGAATCCTTTGCCTTCGATCGAGCCGATTGCAGATAATCTGTTGACGGTCAGTTAGTAGAAACTGGTCACAAATCTAACGTGGCGGCGCACTGCCTTTGCGGCGATGCGCCGCTTTCGGTTTATAATCCACAGAATTCAATTATTCTTTCGATCCAGGAAAGTTATCAATGGCATTTTGGCGCAGGAAAAAGGATGAGTTTGTCTCGCTTGGGCTTAACCGCGCTGCTGAAACGAAGCCTGCCGAGATTCAACCCGAATCCACTACCGAGGTCCCGCCGGAATCGGCCGCGCCTGAGCCGGCTGACAGCGGCGCGCGCTCGCCGTGGCAAACCTCCGTCCTGGGGCTAAACCTCTCGATCGAGGAATTGCAGGCCCAGGAAGCCGCGCTCGAACTGGAATTCTCGGCGCGCTTTCGCCGTGCGGTGGCGGCCACGCGTGAATCCCTGTCGGACAAGATCGACACGGTCTTTGCCGGTGCGAAGCGAATCGATGCCTCGCTGCTCGACGAACTTGAAGAAGCTCTGATCAGCGCGGATATCGGCGTGCCCACGACGCTGCACGTGCTTGAGACCGTTCGCCGCGGGATCAGCCGCAAAGAAATCGATGACATCGCCAAGCTAAAGCAGGCAATCAAAGCCGAGTTGCTATCGATCCTGAACGCTTCCGAGCAACACGGCGTGGCTTCAGAAGCCAGCGTTCCCGAAAGCGTCGCGCCCTACGTGATGATGATTGTCGGCGTTAATGGCGTCGGCAAAACCACGACCATTGGTAAGTTGGCTCAGCGCATTAAAGCCGAGGGCAATGACGTTTTGATTTGCGCCGCGGACACCTTTCGCGCGGCGGCCTCTGATCAGCTCGCGATCTGGGCCGAGCGCACGGGCGTACCTTTGATTCAGCAAAAGCAGGGAACGGATCCGGCGGCGGTGCTTTTTGATTCTATGAAAGCGGCAAAGGCCCGCGGCTCGGATGTGTTAATCGTCGACACCGCCGGAAGGCTGCACAACAAATCGAATTTGATGGCTGAGCTGGAAAAGATGAAGCGTGTCGCCGGCCGCGAAGTTGAGGGTGCGCCCCACGAAACCCTTTTAGTGGTCGACGCCGTCACCGGTCAAAATGGACTCGAACAGGCGCGGCAGTTTTTGAAGATAGCCGGCGTGACTGGGATCGTCCTGACGAAACTAGACGGCACCGCCAAAGGCGGAATCGCGGTGGCGATTGCCAAAGAGCTTGGTCTGCCGATTCGCTATGCCGGTATCGGCGAGAAAGTTGACGACCTCGTGGTCTTTGATTCGGAAGTTTACGTGAATAGTCTTTTCAATTGAGCTGGACGGTGGACGCCGCCGTTTCGCCGCTTGTATGTTTGATCCATGTCAAGTAAGAACAGCGTTTTCACGATCGAG
>JBBPID010000073.1:0-25606 GCA_038040505.1 Acidobacteriota bacterium
CACACGAAGCTGCACGAAACAGCATTTCCGGCTAGTGTGTTTCGTGGATCATCTTCACCTGGAGAGCAACAATCATCAAGATAAGACACCACTTTGTCTGTGAGATTCGGCATGACAACCAGAAAAAAGCGAACTCCGGCGGCCACGGCGGCCAAAAAAAGCACGAAGACTTCGCTCGAGAGCGAGGTCCAGGCTGCGCTGACATGGTTGAAGCGCCATAGCACCAAACGCAATCTCGAGGGAATGGCGCGCTACGCCATCCCCTCGGATAACGCGTTCGGCGTCTCGGTGGCGAATATCCGGGTCCTGGGCAAGCGCCTTGGATACAATCATGAATTGGCCGCCGAGCTCTGGAAGAGCGGGTGGTACGAGGCGCGGATGCTGACATCTTTTGTGGATGACCCGGCGCTCGTTACGCCGGCTCAAATGGATCGCTGGGCGCGTGAGTTCGACAACTGGGCCATCGTCGACACGCTGTGCTTTGCCCTGTTTGACCGCACACCACATGCCTGGCGGAAGGTCGCCGAGTGGCATAACCGGCGCGAAGAATTCGTCAAGCGTGCGGCCTTTGCACTGCTTTGGAGCCTGACCGTTCACGACAAGAGCGCGACCGACGCACAGTTTGTCGAAGGACTCGCTTTCATCGAACGCGCGGCTTCAGATGAACGGAACTTTGTGAAAAAAGCTGTGAACATGGCGCTGCGCGCAATCGGCAAACGCAACCCCGCACTCAACGCCGCCGCCGTGGCGACTGCCCGGCGTCTGGCCGCATCAACCCAGGCCACTGAACGCTGGGTGGGCAAGGACGCCCTCAGAGAACTCACCGGTCCGTCAGTTACCCGCCGGCTCGCAGCGCGTATCGCGAAGGCGGCGCAGCAATAAAAGATTCGGTGGTGGGGCGCGCGTGTCAGAAGCCCGACCGTCAGGGAGGGCAAGTCTAGTTAGTTGCCCTCCCTGACGGTCGGGCTTCTGATACTATTTTGAGTTGCGCCAAATCAGCATGTTTGTCCTGATCCGCACAATTACCTACTCTGCCCTGTTCATCGGCCTACTGCTCATCTATCTGCCCACTCGTCTTTTGTCCTGGTCAGGCATTGTGCGCCCGGCGACGATTGCCACGCCGCAAATTGCCGGAATGGCGGTGAGTCTATTAGGCGCCGCGCTCGCGCTGTGGTGCATCTTCACCTTCGCGTTCGTTGGACGCGGTACGCCCGCGCCGTTCGACCCGCCCCGGCGTCTGGTGATTCGCGGTCCCTATCATTTCGTACGGAATCCCATGTACATCGGCGCGGGACTCGCACTCGCCGGCGCCGCGCTCTTTTACGGTTCGTGGCAGCTGGCCGGATATGCCGGGCTTTTCTTTCTCATAACTCACATCTTTGTCGTCGGGTATGAAGAGCCCACGCTCCGAAGAAGCTTCGCGCAAGATTACGAGGCCTACTGTCAGCGGGTCAGACGATGGTGGCCAGGATTAAGAAGCTGAAGTTGATGGCGCGAAGAAAAAGGGTTTGCAAAGACAGACGCAAGGTTTCATTCACACCCGGCTTAAGCCGGGTGACAAGAAACTGTCGAGGGAAAGAAACCGTTTAAACGGTAATTATATACATTGACTAACCGGAGGTCGTCCAGAGTTTCTTGATCTGAATAAACACACCAGCGACCAAAAAGATGAACGCGAGGAGACCCGCGCCTTGGCGCTGAACGTTGCTAACGAGATCAACCGCCGGAGGCTGAGTTAGCACGAGCATAGAGAACAGCACAGGCGCGCTATACAACTGCAACACGGTAAGTCCCAGACTCATAGCGTCATCTCGTGACATGTCGCGTTGTTTTTTATATTTCACGACAAGCCAAAACATGCCGACGAAGAGAAGCGCACCAACGAAAATCCAACGTGTATCGACTCTAAGGAACGCCTGTCCAATTCTATTGAGAAGATCGCCTTGCGGACTGTTCTGGATAATCATGAGCGGCTCCCTCCGGCGTTAGCGAGAATCATTCCAATTACCCCGCCGACTATTGCGCCCACAATTCCACCCCAAACACCAAAGAACCAAAGGCAAAGTAGTCCGACTATTGCTGCGCCTAGAATCGCTGCTCCCAACGGTAGGTCAGATTTTGCGGCTTCGGGCATTGCAGTTTCTCCTGTGTGAGTTATTCAGGCTTTCTTTTTGGCGCGTTTCCGCTTGGCTCTCATGGCGCGATTCTTGATACGTTCCTTTGCTTCTTCCTTCTCAACTTCGGATTTTGGAACGGCAATAATCCCGCGAAACAGCCGATCAAAGTTTTCGAACGGACTCGGCTCAGTTGCTGTCTGCTTCTTCATGCGGTGCTCACTCTTAATCCCCACATCGAGCGGAATAAACTGAGAGCTGCGACGGTCAAGCAGCCCGAGGGTTTACGATCAACAGCAATCGGACGTTTCAGATATTGAATTGCATGACCGTAAGACCCCTCTTCTAGTTGCTGTAGTGTTTGGTGTTCGATGTCCTCTAAGTCTCCTAGCTTACTCGTCCACCTTCCAGAACTCAATTGCCTTGCCATGTGAGTTGGCGTCTGACTTGGATCTACATAGATGGCAACTTTTTCATAACCCTTTTCCAGTGCGCCATTGTCACACAGTTCGTAGTTTCGCGTAGCAAACGCGAGGATGAAAGCCGCCACTGTCTCTTCGCGTGGTACATTGGGGGGCCAATGTGCACCTATAGGCCACCACTTGCGATGAGTTTCGTCCGCCGCCCACGCTATGCAATTGTAGTTCTGAGTCCGAGGACTGGTGATGCGATAAATATCATCTCGGAGGTGGTGGAAGATCGCTTCAAGATAAGCGGAGGACATACCTTCAAATGAGTCTGCGTTGCTTACCCCAATTCAACCATGCTTCTGTCATTCGTGGAACATCGCCCAAGTCCTCTGGTCGAATAGGGTCTTCTCCGGTGATCGCATTGAGTGCCCAAAACCAATACCCGGATTCTTTTCTTAATTCTTGGAGCAAGATTGGCAGGACAGCAGGACCGAGTCCGATGATTCTTTGATAGCTTGGGTGCATTACTTGTTTTGTAACAGAGGACAGGTGTGCTGTATCTTTACGCCATTGATCAGCTAAAGATTGAAACCTAAGTTCTAATGATTTAGCTTGCGTGGCCTCCCACTGCTTCCGATGGATAGCGAGTAGTTGTTCGGCGATTTGACGAGCGCGCGCCTCAATGACCATCTTGACTTTCGCCTCGATGGTTTCGGATAAGCCGCGCGCATATTCTAGTGCTTCTCTTGCCTGTTTAGCCTTCTTCTGTTCCGCGATTTGCAACCAACCCTCTTTGACCGTAGATATCCCTTCGGTGGAGCGTTCCACCTTAGATTCTCCCAAGCTCAGTCGTCTTAGAGACCCTTCCATTTTATTCCCTGCTTGAACTACACAACCTCGATGTAAGCCAGGCCCGTCGAGGCAATAATAGATTTGAGGCTCTCTGTCTTTGCCTCGGCGCGCTTAAGCGTCTCAGCCAATTCTTCGACGTCCTTCACGTCTAACGCGACTACAAATGAACACCGTTTTCCAGCATCATGATAGTTAATTGTTAGCATGTGTTCGATTATAGCAGCGGTCGGAGGGTTTTCTAGATCCTCGTTAAAAACCGGACGAATCTGACTTGCAACTCTACTAAAGGCATAGAGTTTATCGTGCTCTATTTGTAAGTCCTGCGCTCTTGCAACAGTTTCGATTGCTCGCACGCTGAGAAGCGTCTCTAGACGGTTTTCAAAATGTTCTAGACTCTCAGCAGATTGTGTCCACGCAAGATCATCGCGCTTCAATTCAACTAAAGACTCAGCGACTTCATCAACGTATTTAGATACCGGAACAGTGCCAGCGCGACCTACGTAGAGAGGAAATAGCGTGTCTCTAATGAGTTTTACTTCATCATGCGTAAGTGTCTTAACCTCGAATAGTGACGCATCTTCAAAGATGCGAGTTGTGTGTATCTTTAACGGAATTTTTTCAAGAGCTGCCAGCAGTTCCTGGAAGGACTCTTCGGGAAGCGTGGCAATCTTCGTCAGTCCGGCCACGACTGGTTCTGGAATTGTTAGCGCCACTTTGTACCTTCGATAGCGGGGAAACTGATTAAGACAACTTTCGCCGGAGCGTTTTTACGTAAGGCCGGAATGCTCCACTAGAATTATAGCAGCTACTATCACGATTGTTTGTGAGAGTAAAGCGGTTTTTTAGACTAAGTCAATGACTTAGTTGCTACTTTTGTGTTACGGGCTTTGAACTGCAAGCGTTTAGCGGAGCCGCGTCTTCTTGTGCTTCCCACGCGAAGGCTTGCGGTAGGGTAGTTTTCAGGCGTCTTTAGAGTCCTTGCCTGTAAGCTCGGAATAGGTCAGCCGACGACCAATCACATGAGAGGCGACGATTGAGAATCTATCGCCATCAACCTGCCGCAGTTCACCTGGCTTAAGCCAGGTGTGAATGAGACTGGCTCCGCAGAGAATCATGTAGCCTTGCAACTTGCATTAAAGCGAGTAAATCCCGTCGCTGTCGATAATATTTCCAAAAAAGATCCCGAGCTGTCGATTTCCCTTCCCCTCGTTCGACTTATCAGTGAAGAGTGAATAAAGTACAGCGCCCCACCTTTATGATTTCGAGGAGACAGCAATGAACATCAATTCATATCTGAATTTCAACGGGCAGTGCGAAACCGCTTTTAAGTTTTACGAGCGCGTGCTGGGCGGCAAGATTACCTTCAGCATGACCTGGGGCGAGATGCCGGGCGCCGATCAATTTCCGGCGGAAACGCACAGTAAGATCATGCACACCACGCTGAATGTCGGCGACGCCGTGATCATGGGCGCCGACTCTCCACCAGGCCAATACCAGAAGCCCACGGGCATGAACGTTTCCATTCATCTCAAAGACGTGACCGAAGGCAAGCGAATCTTCGAGGCCCTCGCCGAAAACGGGAGCTTGATAATGCCGTTCGAGCAAACCTTCTGGTCGCCAGGCTTCGGAATGTGCGTCGATCAATTTGGCATCCCGTGGATGATCAACTGCGATCAGGCGCCTTAAGGATTCAGCTCCCAGGGTTGCGTGTCCGGCGTTGAGGCTTAACACCAACTGGAGGAACTATGATGAAGAAAACAAAAGGCAGCATGACTGCAGCCGCGGCCAAAAACGTGGACGAGTATCTCGCCGCGGTGCCGAAAGAAGCGCGCGCAGAGCTCGAGAAACTACGCCGGACCATCAAAGCGGCCGCGCCCATGGCCACTGAAACAATCAGCTACCAAATGCCGATGTATAAGCACCACGGAATGGTGGTCGGTTTTGCAGCGTTCAAGAACCACTGCAGTCTCTTCCCCGGTTCCGGAGTCATGGATGCTTACAAGAAGGAGCTCAAGGACTACGAAACATCGAAAGGCACCATTCGCTTCACCATCGACAAGCCGCTTCCGGCCACACTCGTGAAGAAACTGGTCCGGGATCGAATCAAACAGAACGAGGCCCACGCGAAGACGAAGCAGAAGAAGTAGCACGATGATTGCCAGGTAGCGTATGCTCTTCAAAAAAACAGGGCGGTTTTAGTTTTCCCTTAAAACAAAGGAGATGATCCCCCATGATTAAGAAAATCCTGCTGGGCCTGCTGATTCTAATTGTGCTGTTGGTCGTATTTGTCGCCTTCCAACCCTCGACCTACAAGGTTGAGCGATCAGCTACGATCAATGCCCCGGCGCCGACAGTCTTTGCCCAGGTAAACGATTTCCACAAATGGAACGACTGGTCGCCGTGGGCAAAACTCGACCCGGCGATGAAGCAGACGTTTGAGGGCCCTCCCGCCGGGACCGGAGCCGCCTACACGTGGGCGGGCAACAGCGACGTGGGTGAAGGAAAAATGACCATCGCCGAGAGCCGCCCCAGCGATTTGATCAAGATCAAGCTTGAGTTTCTAAAGCCATTCGCGGCTAACAGTGACACGACTTTCACTTTTCAGCCGGAAGGCAATCAAACCCGCGTGACCTGGGGCATGGTTGGTGACAAGAATTTTATCGCCAAAGCTTTTCACCTGGTCATGAACATTGACAAGATGGTCGGGGCCGATTTCGAGAAGGGCCTGGCGCAATTGAAAACAGTGTCCGAATCGGCGCCCAAACCCTAACGGCCGAGGAAAACTTTGTAATTGCGGTCGCGCCGCCGGCTGAAAGAAGAAAGCACGGGTGGCGCGAAGGAGATGAATCATGAACGTTGTTCTATGGATCATTCAGGTGCTGCTGGCGCTCCTGTTTCTGTTCGGCGGCGTGACGAAATTGATCCTGCCGATCGAAGAGATGACCAAGCAAATGGCCATGCCGGGACTGTTCCTCCGTTTTATCGGTGTCGCTGAGGTCCTCGGCGGCCTGGGGCTGATCCTCCCGGGCCTCTTCAGGATTAAGACGTGGCTGACACCGCTGGCTGCCATCGGACTTATGATCATCGTGATCGGTGCGACAGTAGTAACCTTAAAAATGGGCGGTGGAGCGATGGCCCTGATGCCGCTGGCCACGGCGATTCTGTGCGCATTCGTGGCGTATGGCCGCTGGCGAATGTCGCCGCTGCGGGAACGCTAAGCCATAACCCCCAACGAGAAGAATCGCCTACACCGGCAGGCCAAATCATTGGAGGTAGAAGCGTATGTTCAAAGACACCAGGGCATTCAGCAGCTTTTCGGCGGATGACCTCGACAAGGCCAAAGCGTTCTATAGTCAAAAGCTCGGTTTGGAAGTTTCCCAAACGCCGGAAGGTTTGGATCTGCGGCTGGCCGGCGGCGGCCAGGTCTTTATCTATCCCAAGCCCAACCACGAACCCGCTTCGTTTACCGTCCTTAATTTTATCGTCGAGGATATCGATCAAGCTGTCGACCAGCTCAGTTCACGCGGGATCCGTTTTGAGCAGTACGAAGGCGAAATCAAAACGGACGAGAAAGGGATACATCGCAACGCCGGTCCACAGATCGCCTGGTTCAAGGATCCGGCGGGCAACATCCTCTCTGTGTTGGAAATTCCCGCCCGTTAGTAATAGAACTGGCGAAAGTTTAACAAACGCGGCATTGCCGCAGAACATAGCGGAAGGCTCTGCCTTACCGGCGTGCATTCCCTTTTCATCGGCGGCGGGGCCCAGCCTCGCCGCCATCCATTAGGGGTGGATTCCTGACGGTAAGCCACAGGCTTACCGCAATGTGCTGCGGCAAAGCCGCGAACACACCTCCCGAATCATTGGCCATCCGTCACGCGTACATTAGAATTCGCAGATTCACTTCCAACTATGATCGTTCATCTCATCGACGGCACTTACGAACTGTTTCGGCACTTCTACGGCCTCAGGCGTTTCCACAAGACGGACCCGCCCTTCGGCGCTGTCTCAGGTGTACTGCACATGGTCGCGAAGATGTTTGAAGACGGCGCCACCCACGTCGGCGTGGCCACGGACCACATCATCGAATCGTTCCGTAACAAACTTTGGCCGGGATACAAAACGGGAGCCGGGATCGAACGCGCCCTTTGGGCCCAGTTTCATCCGCTGGAAGAAGCTCTGGCGGCGATGGGCGTGGCCGTTTGGCCAATGATCGAACTGGAAGCTGATGATGCGCTCGCCTCAGCAGCGCACCTCGCTGCCAAAGACAAGCGGGTGGAAAAAGTTTGTATCTGGACTCCTGATAAGGATCTCGCGCAATGTGTAGTCGCCGATCGGGTGGTGCAAATCGATCGCCGTAAGAATGAGATTCGTAATGAGCAAGCCATTCGCGCGAAATACGGCGTTTCGCCCGAATTCATCGCCGATTACCTGGCCCTCGTGGGCGACGCAGCCGACGGCTATCCGGGCATACGCGGCCTGGGAACGAAGACCGCCGCCACTCTCATCAATCGTCATGGCCACATCGAAGAGTTCCCGGCCGGAATTCTAAAGGATGACAATCTTGCCCTCGCCCTGCTGTTCAAGGATCTTGCGACGCTGCGAACTGACGCGCCGCTCTTCAAAAACGTTTCGGCGCTGCACTGGCGCGGCCCAACCGCGGGGTTGGGGGAAGTTGCAAAGAAAATTGGAGATACTCGTTTGACAGCTCGAGTTGATAAGTTACGCAACGCGCAAGCCTTAACTGTGCCAGGAAAGACAAAGCCTAAGCGCCGGTAACTATCAGTTCCGGATAATTTGATTCTTCGAGTCACCGGTACTGGATTACCGGTGAGCGGTTTCTAAAGTATCGGAACAATTTTTTGGTGGCGTCGTGAAACCGGAAACGACCTGATCGCCGCTTGTTTTTCGGCTACTCTTAAAGAGACGAGGCTTCCAGAGTTAAGAATGCGACGCAGAACATTTTTCTCAACCCTGCCTATAGTTATGGCAGCTGCCGCATATAAGCCCGCCACAATCCCTGGTCAAAGGCGACCGCAACGATCTAAAGACCTTGATTTCGAGTTGATGCTGGCGGTAACGGAAGTGCCGGCCATCGCGGTGGCCGGGGTTATCAACGGCACACCCTTCGAACGGGTTGCCGGCGTTAGATCGGTCATCGATAAGACTCTGGTCACCCCGAATACCTACTTTCCGGCGGCCTCACTCTCAAAACCTGTTTTCGCCTGGGCGGTTAGAGATCTGGTCCGAAAGAGAAAACTGGACTGGGACAAACCTCTCCAGGATTATGTCGACCTTGGGCTCAGTGGTAACGCAAGATGGATTACCGCCGAGCATGTCTTGACCCACAGTTCAGGTCTGCCGAACTGGCGGTTTCAACTCGATAAGCCGCTGACTTTGGATTTTGTCCCCGGCAGCAAATGGCAATATTCAGGCGAAGGCATTGTTCTGCTTCAGCGAGTCGTTGAAAAAATCGTGGGCGTGCCGATCGCCACCTATATGAAGGAGAGTGTGCTTTATCCATTTGGCATGCGTTCGAGCACCTTTGCCTGGAGTCCTGTGTTGCAGGCAAATGCGGTGAATGGCCACGACCGCCGAGCCAATCCCCTCGAACGTTCCATGGTTTTTTATGAGCGGCGAAACTTTGATTTGACACGGAAGGCCGGTCTCAATCCCGCGTCGGCGAGTTATGCTCAAATCGTTTCAGCCTACGAGAAGGCGAAGACACCGGCACTTCCCGTCGCGATTGCCCCCAACATGGCGGGATCACTGTGGACCAGCGCGCGCGAGTATGCGATGTTCCTCAAGCGCGTCCTCGCTGACACTGCAGCCAACGCCGGGGACTATCGCGAACGGGTCCAGGTAAACCCCAGGATCGCCTGGACTCGCGGGTGGGGCGTAGACCGGACCTTTCGCCGGCCCGCGCTGTTTCACTGGGGTGACGGTCCGGGCTTCAAGAACTTTGCCTGGGTTGAGCCTGAGAAGCAGACGGCCCTGGTTTTTCTTACTAACGGTGACCACGGGTACCAACTCTATTCCGCCGTCTTTCGCCAACTGCTCGCTGAAGACCCAGCTTCGCTATGGTGGCTTTAGATTTGACCTCGGCCGATGATCTTCGCTCCCCGGCCTTTTTCTTCACCTTCCGAAAAAAGCGGGATCCATCAAGTACCAGTTCACCAACCCGGCGGCCAACCCAATTATGATCACTGCCAGCGCTATGATTTTTTCCTTAGTGGTCGTTGGCTTTCCGGCCATCGTTGGAACTATCAGGAGGAATAGTCCTCCGATTCCCACCACCGGGCCGAAGGCTGCCAGCTTCATCGAGTAACGACCTTCCTGCAACAGTTGACGCCAGTTAACGTAAATGAGCGCAACCGAAATCACAATTAGCACCAGTCCAAGAATTCGCGCTTTCAAATGCTGCATCTCAAATCTCCTATTCGCATAGTATTAATCCAGCGAAGAGATTCTTCCGTCAACAAGCGGTGAAGCGCGAGACATCTGCGGCCACGGCTGGGTGGCGTTCGCACGCTTTTGCGGCTGTGCCGCAGCACATAGCGGTAAGCCTACGGCTTACCGTCGGTTTCTCCTCGCGAGAAGGGGCGAGGCTGAGCCTCGCCGCCGATCTAAAAAAAGAAGGCTGCGCCGGTAAGGCAGAGCCTTACCGCTATGTGCTGCGGCAAAGCCGCGAAGTTATTGATTCAGATCCCTTTGCTCTTTGCTCTTCGCATTTCTCCACCCTTGCACATTTCAACGTGAAACGCTGTAATCACGGCGATGCCTTTTGATATCGATCGGCGCGGTTTCCTGCGCGGCGCCGTGGCCAGCAGCGCTCTGGTAATTGCCGCGCCCTCGCGTGTTCTCGCCGGCGGATTGATTCCCGCTCGACACTTTGCGCCGATCAAGGTTTCTCGCGACCGAGTCATCCGCGAAGTCGTCGGCCTCAGACCGTATCGCCCCGAGGGCTTTGTCGTTTCCGCCCAGCAAATCGGCCGCAAACTTCTGGTGCATAACTACGGGCATGGCGGTGCGGGAATCACGCTCTCGTGGGGAACCGCATCGTTGGCAGTGGATATCCTGTCAGAGCCGGGAGCGTTGCCGACCGGGTTGTCGGGCAAAAGGAGCGCTCGGAGTCCACGCTGCTTCGCCGTGATTGGTTGCGGCGTTAACGGTCTCTCGACTGCCCGTCTGCTGCAAAGACGTTTCCAGGATGGCTCAGGCACGGTGACGATTTACGCCAAAGACCTGCCGCCTGACACAACCTCGAACATCGCCGGCGGTTTCTGGTCCCCTACCTCGGTTTATGACCCCAGCTCCGTCACCGCAAAGTTCAACGAACAGTTTCGCCTCGCGTGTCGCATTTCGAATCGAGCTTTTCAAAACCTTGTGGGCCCTGAATACGGTGTGCGCTGGATCGAGACTCTTGAATTGATCGTCAATGAGGCAAACCTCACGCGCGAACTGACTGGCGGTAACGATCTATATCCGGCCCAGGAGGTTCATCGCGACCCCGACCATTATTTTGGCTACAAGTATGCGCGGCAGTACCAAACGATGCTGATCGAGCCGCCGGTATATCTCAACGCGCTCCTGCGCGACTTCTATATCGCGGGCGGCAAGTTGGTGGTCAAAGAGTTTCGCAGTCGTGAAGAGCTGAAGCGGCTTCCGGAACAAGTCATCTTCAACTGCACTGGGTTAGGCGCCCGCGCTCTTTTTGATGATCAGCAACTTGAACCTGTGCGTGGCCAACTGGAAATCCTTTTGCCGCAGCCGGAGATTGACTACTGTTATCTAGCCAGCGGTTACATGTTTCCACGTCGCGACGGAATCGTTCTCGGAGGCACCTGGGACCATGGCGATTGGTCACTCAAACCGAACCCCGAACAAACGACCGAAATCCTCGAGGAGCATGCCGAGATCATGAAGGGACTTAGGCAGTAAGCACTTTGATTCGGCACGCGCGTCTTGCGCGTGGTACGCGGGCAGTACCAGTCAACCACTCAAGTTGAATTCATGCCGGAATTCCCAGACATCGTCGTCTATATTGAAGCGCTGCAAAAACGAATCGCGGGTTACAAGCTTGAGCGAGTGCAACTCGAATCTCCTTTCCTGCTGCGGACAGCGACACCTCCTCTCTCAGCTGTAGAAGGTAAGAGCGTCCGGGAACTGCGGCGGCTCGGCAAAAGAATCTGCATCGGTTTGGAAGGCGACTTGTGGCTGGTTCTTCATTTGATGATCGCCGGCCGGCTTCACTGGAAAGCCGACGCACCTCGAGACCCGAAAAAGGCCGCTCGGTTGCGTCCCAAACGCGATCTGGCCGCGTTCGAATTTGATAACGGAACTCTTTCGTTAACTGAGGCGGGAACTCAGAGGCGCGCTTCGCTTCATATCATTGCCGGCCAGGACAATCTGCGCAGCCTCGATCGCGGCGGCGTTGAATTGTTTTTGAAGCCAGGGCTGGAGACGGGCGAAACGCTCGGCGAGTTTATTGATCTAAAGTCGTTCAGCTCCGTGCTTCAATCTGAGAACCACACTTTGAAGCGCGCTTTAACCGATCCGCGTCTGTTCAGTGGGATCGGCAATGCCTACTCAGACGAGATTTTGTGGCAGGCCGGGCTTTCGCCAGTCCGGCTCACCCAGAAAATGCCCGAGGAAGAACTCGAGCGGCTTCATCAGGCGACACTGCGGACTCTGACGGATTGGGTCAAGCGGCTGCGCGAAGAAGCCAACGATCAATTTCCGGAAAAGGTAACCGCATTTCGGGAAGGGATGGCTGTCCACGGCCGCTACAAAGAGTCGTGTCCCCGTTGTGGCGCGAAAATCCAACGCATCCGTTACGCGACCAACGAGACGAATTACTGTCCCGGTTGTCAGACCAGCGGCAAGCTGCTGGCTGATCGGGCGCTGTCCCGCATCCTGCGTGATGACTGGCCGAAGACTGCGGAGGAGTTTGCTTAGGAAGTTCTTATTACTCTCGGCAGGCCGCCTCGTTCCGAGTTTCAGGCATCTCAAGGACTAAATGTCAGAAGCCCGCCGAAAGGAAAACTCTCAATGCTAAGACTCCTGTTCCGCGCGACCTCTCTTGCTTCCCTTCTCACCTTCAGCCTGACTTCGTGTCAGGCCCAAACAATTTCAAAGACACTTTCGAATTGCCGGCCGACTCCGCCTATGTCTCCAAACCCTAAGCCCGGCGTTGGTGGTTTGAGTCTGAGCCGTGATGGCAAGACACTGGTGGTGGCCGCGGGCGATGGCACGATCAGGCTTATCGACATGGCCACTGGAGTTGTCCAGCGGACCCTCACCGGGCACACAAATATGGTCTATAGGGCCATCTTCAGTCCTGATGAAAAACTCCTCGCTTCTTCCAGCCGCGATCTGACCGCGAGGATTTGGGATGTCTCGACCGGACGAGAGCTAAAACAATTCAACGGCTTCCGCTGCTCGGTCAAGGCTGTGGAGTTCAGCCCGGACGGCCGGACGCTCGCCGCCTCGGGTAACGACGGAATGCTCAAGCTTTGGGACATAAAGACCGGCGCTGAGCTGAAGTCGCTGGTGCACATTAATTCCGCCGACATCGACATGGCTACTTATTCGTTTGTGTTCGGCCGCGATGGAAAGAAGATTTATGGCGGCAACGGCGATGGCACGATCAGCGAGTGGGACGTGGCCTCGGGAAAGGAAACGAAATTTTGGAAGGCGCACGATAACTCCGCCTTTAGGCTGGTGTTCAGCACCGATTACCGCCTGTTGGCATCATTCGGCGATTCGGTAGTGAAGCTCTGGGACACCTCAACCTGGCGCGAGGTGCGAAGTATGTCGACGATCGGAAAGGCGGGCCTCACTCACATCTCGAGTTCGATTGCCTTCAGTCACGACGGGAAACTGATCGCGGCCAGTAGTGCCGGACTCGATAAGCAAAACACTTATGCGTATGTTCAGGCCATAGTGTGGAATGCTCAGACCGGCGAGAAGCTTTTCACGCTTGAAGGCCACAAGTTCGACATCAACGGACTGGTCTTCACGCGCGACGATCGCTTTCTGCTGACCGGCAGCGTCGACCGAACGATCAAGTTTTGGGATATGAAGACGGGCCGCGAAGCGCGCTCAATCAATCTGCTGTCAGCCAACGAGCAGTGACTTGCTCCCTCTCCCATTGGGAGGGCCTTACACTCCGCTCCTCTGAAAATCGCGCAGCTTTTTCTTGACTTCAGCCTGTTAGAAAGTCTCTGCGCAACCTCGGCGTTCTTTGCGTCTCTGCGTTTGAGTCCATTCAAGCTTATTATCGCTGCAAGAGCCGGAAAGGTCGCCGGCTCTACGGAGAGAATTGTAGAAATGTATTCACGGATTACGTCATGATAGGTAAAGAAATTTTTTTGGCATCAATTTCAAAGGAGAATCCCATGAGGACAATTGGCACCATCACCAACGAAAACTATTCCTGTGAAGTGAAGGAAGACGACGACCTTGGCGTCTTTTTCACCGCGGATGGCGATATTGATGCCGACGGCGCCAATGGCCAGAATGGCGGGCAGGCCGCCTACAAAGCTGACAACAGCGGCTCAGAACATCTGGCCAACGGCGGGATGAAAATTGTTAACGGTAAGGTCATCTGCGCCCATTCCTGGGCCCGCGACATCGTACTTCTTGGGCCGGACAATCAGCCGAAGGTTTTCGAAGGCGGAATAATCGCCTCGACGACCTTGTATCGCCACATGAACAAACCGGCGAACGATCCGGCCGCCTACGTCGATGCCGAAACCGTGCCTTACATTGTCGTTCCGTCTTTGATTATCCAGGGAACGGCCGGCGTGGTTCGCGGCTGCAAGGCGCGCGTCACCCGAGGTGACCGATCGGCCGACTGCGTAGTCGCCGATAAAGGTCCGCGCAACAAGATCGGAGAATTGAGCATCGCGGCCGCGCGCGCCCTCGGTCTCAATCCCAGTCCGCGCAACGGAGGAACCGAAAGCCCGGAAATCTTTTATGAACTCTGGCCCGGCGTCGCCGCTCCTGGGTATGTGCTCCAGCCGGCGTAGCGGTGGGATGATTGTTGCGCATCAAGCATTCGCCCGCTTTCGTGGACGCATGAGTCCGATAGCGGGGAACAAACTCAACTGGATGGCGTCAAAAGCCTCTGCTACAAATCTGTTGTGCGGAGGCCTGATGAAACATCTTAGAAAATTACTGCCCGGCATCCTGGTCATCACCTTTCTCTCAATATGTTTCTCGCATGGAGGCCCGCGAGTTGCCGCGCAGGCTCGGGAAGACATCCGCTACTCCAGAGGATCGAGCGCTCTGGCAATTCCTTTTGAGCTGAGCGAAAAGGGACACATGTTCCTGCGTGTTCGCGTCAACGGCTCTGAGCCGCTGTTATTCGGGCTGGACAGTGGATTCGAACAGACGGCGATCAGCACCAAACAGGCGCAAGCATTGGGTCTCAAACTGTACGGCGATACGAAAGCAACCGGAGTTGGCGAAGGTGAGGATGATATTGCCTTCACCAGCAATGTCAGGTTCGATCTGCCGGGAGCCAGTTTCCGACTGAAAGAAATCGGTGTGTTGGCGCTGGATTTTACGTCGCCGGTCGCGGGAGAACCCATCGGCGGAATTCTCGGCTACGATTTCATCAGCCGTTTTGTGGTCAGGATTGATTACGTCAACGAAGTAATCGACCTTAATAGCCCGCGAACGTATCGTTATCGCGGACGCGGCGACATCTTACCGATTAGAATCATCGACAACTATCCATCCATTCCGGCAACAGTCAGCTTGCCGGGGCTGGCCCCGGTGACGGCTTTGTTTGGGATTGATACCGGAGCAGAGAGCGGGATTTTTTTCAATAGTAAGTTTGTAAAACGCCGGAGGCTGCTCGATTCGAAACAGCAGACTACGGAAGCGGGCATGCGCGGAATTGGCGGAACCAGCAAAATCCGGCTCGGTCGGGCCACCAACGTTCGGCTGGGTCGCACGGTGATCGCCAATCCAGTGGTTCACTTTTCCCTGGCGACCAAAGGTGAGAGTGCCGAGACACAGTCGGCGGGACAAATCAGCAACGAAATCTTTCGCCAATTCAAAGTCATAATCTTCGACCAAACGCGCCGGCGGTTAATTCTAGAGCCTGACAACTAGATGTTAGTATCGACGACTGCTGGTCGATGATTTTGAAAGATGCGAAGCAGTTTCTGAAGCGTGGACGCGCCGGTAAACACTTGGCCGCAGATTAGCTTGGAAAACCGAACGAGGCGGCGGGTTGATACAGCACCCCCCAGCGGTAGCGAGGGGATGCGGGCATTCAAGTCGAGTCTATGATCCGGTCGCTACCGCTCCCGGTTCTGTACCGTCTCGCTCGGCGCTCCGGCAAGAACGATCCACGAAATCACACGAAACGGAGGAAAAGCTAAGCCCTTCGTGTATGTTCGTGGATCGTTTTGTCTCTCGCGCTGGCTACTCTGAGAATACTGCAGAATCGAATACACTGCGCAGAACGTGCCCAATCAAATGACAATCCGTAACCGCGCCCTTAAGCGCCGCACACTTCGAATCGTCCTCGCAGTTTTACTTTTTTCAGCGCCGCCCAGCATCGGCTGTCGCGCAACTCTCTATCAACCGCAATCGGATGATAAGCGAATCGATCGTTTCGAAAAGCAGGTCGATGAGTTGCGCCAGTTGCTCAAGATTCCGGGGATGTCGGCGGTGATTGTAAAAGACCAGAAGGTGCTCTGGGCAAAGGGATTTGGATTTGCGGATCTCGAAAAGCAAGTGTCGGCGACACCTGAAACGCTTTATCACATCGCCTCGCTTACCAAAACACTCGCCGCCACGCTTGTCATGCAACTCGTCGAACAGGGACAGCTGGATCTTAATGAACCAATGTCGCACTACTCCACGGATTTCACGGACGACTCAGTCAAGATCAAACATCTGCTAAGTCACACGTCGCAGGGCACTCCGGGCGAGCGCTACCAATACAGTGGCGATCGTTACGCTTACCTGACGGCCGTCATCGAGAAGAAGACGGGTAAATCCTTTCGCGAGCTTTTGGTAAAGACCTTCCTGGACCCCCTGCAGATGACCGCGAGCGTGCCGGGCCACGATACGGTGGACGATGAGAGCAAGGCTTCCGAGCTTCTGGGAAAAGACAGACTGAATCAATACCAAAGAAATCTGACGAAGTTTGCTCAGCCATACACGGTGTATGGCAGCGAGATTATCCGCGCGCCTTATCCTCCCAAAAACATCAGCGCCGCGGCGGGCTTATTATCGACGGTGCTGGATATGGCGAAATACGATGTGGCAATTGATCGACACGCGTTTATCAAAACGGAAACTCAAGCTCTGGCCTGGACGCCGTTTCTTTCAAACGCCGGCCAACCTCTACCGCATGGACTGGGTTGGTTCGCCGAAAATTATCGCGGACTCAAGCTGATCTGGCACTACGGACATTGGGGAACTGGATTCTCAGCGACGTATCTGAAGGTGCCGGACAAGAACATCTCTCTGATTCTGCTCGCAAACAATGAAGCGCTTAGCGACCCTTTCTACCGGACCGGCGGAATCGAAACCAACGCGCTCGCTTGCACCTTTCTGCGTATTTTCGTGTTCGAGGATTTGCAGCGCCGCACGCTGGCCGAACCTCGTTGGACCCAGGACAGCGGAACCTTCTCCAGGGAACTGGCGCGTTTGAGCAAAGAATCGGGTGATTATGGTTACGAGTGCGAAAGAGTTTCTCAGGCGGCCATTGTGAATTGGCTCGAGCGCCGCCGCAGAAACGTGCGCACGGCGGTGAAACCCGACCTCAAAATGTTTGACTCCTATTTGGGCGGTTATGAGCTCAACGAGCGACGCACTTTCACGGTCACGCGCGAAGGCGATCGACTATTCATCGACATACCGAGAGGCAGTAAGTCGGAAATGTTCGCTGAGTCTGAGTCGAAGTTCTTTCTCAAGCTGGGCGAAGTTCAAATCAGGTTTCTCAACGGTGAGAAAGGCAAGGTCTCGGGAATTGAAATCCTAGCCAACGGCGAGACGTTAACGGCGAAGAAGGTTAAGTGAAGCGGCTGAATTTGGCGTGCGGTAACTTGTTACCGCTTTGGCAGGTCCAAATTATCTCGCCCCTTCAATCGTGGACTCGAGGCTCAGCCGCGTTTCGTTTGCCTCATCACCAGGCGTAGACTATCCAAAACAAAGAAACCCCGGCGGCGCACAGGAAGTATTACACTCGGAACGAAGGAGATTCTTATGAGCAAAAGTCTGAAGGACGCTTTCATCCGGATGAGCGGATTTCACCGGCATCGCCCGCTCTTCTTCGCACTTACTCTCGTCTTCGCGCTCGTGCTCGGGACTTCAAGCGTCTTTGAAGAACCCGCACGCGCGGGAATAAACCCTGCACCTGCAAATTCAACTCACGCAGACAAGAGCGCAACCGGAGAGTCGCGGTTTGTGACGCTCGACGGCGCGCGCATACATTATGTGAACTATGGCAAGGGCAGCGAGGCCCTGGTCCTGATTCACGGTTGGACGCAGAATATTGACGCCTGGCGCGACAATATTCCCGACCTTACCGTGCGGAATCGCGTGATCGCGATCGATCTTCCCGGCCACGGCCAGAGCGATAAACCACAAACCACTTACAGCATGGATCTCTTCGCGCGCGCGGTTGATGCTGTTTTGCGCGATGCTAAAGTTAAGCGCGCAGTTGTGATGGGCCACAGCATGGGAACGCCGGTAGCCAGACAGTTCTATCGCAAGTACCCCGGAAAGACCTTGGCGATTGTCATCGTTGACGGCTCGCTGCGGCCGTTTGGCGACAAGGCCATGATGGATCGCCTGATTTCGGGTTTTCGCGGCGCTAACTACCGGGAAGCCACCGGCCAGATGCTAAACGCGATTAGCGGGCCGAATCTTTCCGTCGAGGTCCGTGAGCGAATAAAGGCTTCGGCTTTGAACACGCCACAGCACGTTTTAGTGAGCGCGATGGAAGGAATGGCTGACCCGGCGATTTGGGGAGAAGACAAAATCAACGTGCCGGTGCTGGCACTCATGGCTAAGAACCCGTTTTACCCACCCAACGTGGAAGAGTCTTTTCGCGGCCTTGCGCCTAACATGGAGTTTCAAATGTGGGACGGCGTGGGGCACTTCTTAATGATGGAGAAGCCGAAGGAGTTTAACGCCGCGGTGATTCAGTTTTTGGACAAGAATAAGCTGCTGAAGAAGTAGGACCTATTCAGCCGGAGATTAATCTTGTACGCGCGGATCAGATCCTGCTACCCCTTGATTCTGATCATTCGGATCGTCCTCAGCAGTCGGATCCTCCGACCGCGCGGACAACTCGCGTGGCGTTTCCTTTGCGCAGGGTAATCTTCATCTTAAACATGTGATCACCTTCAGCAACGGGAGCGTCTTCGGGTTTGAACTTTTCAAAAAGAACAGTTATGCGGAGTGTTCCGAAACGATAGAAGTACCGCCGCGGCTTTTGATTCTTTCCGGTCAAAGACTTAATTAGCCGCAAGAGCACGTCGCTCCCACCTAGATTCATCCACGCGCCGTCGCCGTCGCCGCGGGCAAGAAAAATGTAATCAGCGTCTGACGAACTGGCTCGAGTCGCCGGGTAATAATACCAATTGCCGCAACCCGTCATTAATCCAGTCGCGGGATAGTCTTTGATTGTCCCGACGCGTGGCAAAGAATTCCTTGCCGGCGTTCGCTGGCTTGTCTGCGCCTGGACTTCAAACGACAGCAGGCTTATCAGCAGTACGCCGCATAAGACGGCAAATCGACGTTTGTTCGAAACGAGGAGTGACGTTGTCGGGATGAGAAGCATACTCTGGCGAACAGCAGTTCAAACGCACGCACCGCGCGGTCACATGACGTTGCGGTGCGGACTTTTTGCGCAATGACGCGCGTAAGAGCGTTAATTGGACGGAATCTCTACTTAAAACTACTGTCGTCCGCCGATGGCCCATAAATGGCCGGGACTTTGGCGCCCATCAAACGCAGATAGACAGTCATCTGGCCACGATGATGGGTCCAATGATTGATGGTGTCCTGAATCATCTCGTAACGGGGCGCCTCCACGACGACCTTTCCACCGGCCAGCAAACGCCAGTTGGTTTGGAGGTGCTCATCAGAAGTCTTTTCGAAAGCGGCCTGCGCGCCGGCCGCGGCTTTGTCGAGCGCTTCGAGAAACTCTGCGCTGGTTTCCAGGCGCTTCTGTTCGAACTTTGATTCGCCGGGCGGCGGAGCGACGTCCAGCTCATCCTGGTTTATTTGCATCGTGATCCACATCGGAATGGTCGCCACCATGTTTGTCAGGTATCCGAAGATCATCGACTTATCATGCGGCTTCCAGTCGAACTTGCCATCGGGCACCTGCTCGAGTGCCCGCCGCGAACGTTCGACCTCGCGGTTCATTTCTGCCAGTAAGAACTCAGTGAGTTTCATACTCGTCTCCCTTGTTCATGATTTGGTCAAGTCATGATAGCGCGTGGGTGCTGACACGCAAACGCACCTGGGCGTAGCCCGATATTCAATATCGAACTTTCCGGAAGCCCAGAGGTCTTCCGCACATCAGACGGCACAGCCGGTTTCGTTTGTTTTCGTGGATCGTCAGGCTGACTGTGAGCTCCCGGTGCCATTCGGGAGGGTGAATTTGAAGGTGCTACCGGGACCGATGTTGGGCTCGGCCCAAAGACGGCCGCCGTGCGCTTCGATAATCGAGCGGCTAATTGCCAACCCCATCCCGAGGCCAACGTTCTTGGTCGTGTGAAAAGCCCTGAAGACCCGCTCGACCTCTTGCGGTTTGATTCCGGTGCCCCGGTCCGTAACGGCGACCATCACCTCGCCGTTTTCCGCACGAGCAGTTTTCACAGTTAACTCCAGCGTCTGTTGGTCGCTGCTTTCATTCATGGCTTCCACCCCGTTAATGGCGAGGTTGAGCAACACCTGCTGTAGCTGCACGCGGTCGCCTGGGACTGACGGTACGTTTTCTGCCAGTTCTGTGTGCAACGCGATGTGCTTTCGCTGTGCCTCGTGTGCGACGAGATCGAGCACCTCGCGAGCCAGCTCATTAAGATTGAGCGGCGCCTTCTGCGGCTCGCTGTGCTTTGCCAGGGCGCGAATGCGGGCGATCACCTCGATTGTGCGACGGCCGGCATTGGAGATGTTGGTGAGTGACTCGCGGATCTTAGCGAGATCGTACTTGTCCTCGTTGAGCGACAGCAGAGTTTGGTCCGCATTCTCCACGATCGCCGCAAGCGTCTGGTTGATCTCCTGCCCAATAGACACCGCAACCTGACGCATGCTGGTCATCTGAGTTGCTCGTGCCAGTTCCGCTTGCGTGCGACGCAGCAGTTCCTGGGCGGCCTGATGCTCAATGGCCAGTCCGGCAATGTGTGTGGCCACGTCGGTGAGGCGGGCTTCCTCTCCGGTTGGCGCCTGCGGCTGGCGGTAGTACATCGCAAACGAACCCAGCACCTTGCCACGTCCCGACATTATCGGCGTGGACCAGCAAGCTCGCAGGCCCGCGGCTGACGCCAAATCTCGGTAGTCATCCCAGAGCGGATCTATAAGAACATCACTGACGACCACGGACTTGCCGCGATACATCGCCGTACCGCACGAGCCATTCTTGGGTCCGATCGGGGAGCCGTCGATCGCATTGACGTACTCATCGGGTAGGCTCGGCGCGGCGCCGTGCCGAATGTGATTGCCGTCATCGCTTAGCAGGAGTATCGAACAGAGCATCTCCGGAGACTGTTCTTCGATCAGCAGTACCAGGCTATCGAGAATCTTGCTGAGAGGTTCATTGCGAGCGATCATCTCAAGAATCCGGCTCTGCCCTTTACGAAAATTCTCTTCGTCCGTCGGGGCCTTGGGAATCATGCGCGTCCGCGCTTCACCCTTGGCAGGCGGGACCTCAGTTAACATTTCAGAGTGATCGAAATCGTCCATTTGTCTGTTCTGGTTCGGTGCGGGCTATTCTACCCCTGGTAAGACTTGGAATCCATGTTGGACAAAGGTTCGTGCGAACCGGTTACGATTTGTGACCGGTTCAATTCACACGAGTCACGGCTGCGCCCTTCCTGACGTCGGGCTAATGCCCCGCAGATCCAATTGAGGTTCCGGGCAGACGCCTCAACACCGCCTTGAATTTCGAGCCCGCTTGCTCCATTGTTTCGCGCATGAGCCAGCAACAGCCTTCGAATCGGGAGCCGAAAAAGTCTCAGACGTTTGAACTACAACCTCACCTTAAGGGCGAATTGCTGGAAGTTCGGCCGTTGCTACCGGCAGATTGGGAGAAACTTTTTGCGGTCGCTTCGGATTCGCGGATTTGGGAGCAGCATCCTGCTCAAGATCGCTACCAGGAAACGGTTTTCAGAGAGTTTTTCCGGGAGGCTTTGGAATCGGGCGGCCCCTGATCGTCATCGACCGGCGGACGCATGAGGTTATCGGTTCATCGCGGTACTTTGGATTTGATCCTGAGAAGAGTGAGATCGAGATCGGCTGGACCTTTCTGGCTCGCTCTTACTGGGGCGGAAAGTATAACGGAGAATTGAAACAGCTCATGCTTAATCATGCTTTCAGGTTCGTCGAGAGCGTTATTTTTGTAATTGGGGAAACGAATCTCCGTTCGCAAAAAGCGGTAGAGAAAATCGGCGGGGTGCAGATCGGACGGCGAAGCAAGACAGATTCACACGGCAAGACGATCGAGAATGTCGTGTATCAAATCCGGAAACCAAACGCAGCTGACGAGCAATCATTCATCCAATAGGCAGCGACCGCGATGGTGTATTATGTTGAGTCGCGAAACCCTGAAGCAGTAGTCACTTGAACACGTCGAACCTTGCGTGCAGCCACGGAGGATTTGACCGCACTTTCAATGCTTCTTCTGATCCAGCAGAACATCGGTCAATCCTTTCAATCACCAATAGTGCGCGTGCTGCTTGGCGCCATCGCCATCGCGCTGCTCTATGTGCTGTGGCGGGAAGTGCGCAAGATCCCGGCAAAGCTTTTCACGCTCATGGCCACAGCATTCGTGGACATGGTCGGCCTGCTGATGATCATCCCGCTGCTGCCGTTTTATGTGAAGAGTTTGGGCGGCTCCGGTATCGATTTTCTGGGGATCCACTTTGGCATCGGAATCATCTCCGGGTTTATTGTCGCCGCTTTCACCGTCGCCCAACTGGTGAGCGCGCCGATGTGGGGACGGTTTTCCGACCGGGTGGGGCGCCGTCCCACTCTGCTAATCGCGCTGGGCGCGGCCGCTATCGCCTATCTGATTTTTGGTTTTGCTCACTCGCTGTTCGTTCTTTTTCTCTCTCGCATCGTCCAGGGCGCCGGCGGTGGAACGGTGGGCGTGATTCAGGCGTACGTTGCTGATTCGACTGATCCGAAAGACCGCGCGCGCGCACTGGGATGGCTTTCTTCGGCAACCAATCTGGGTGTGGCCCTGGGGCCGGTGCTCGGCTCGTTCGCAATCACATTGGGTCAGCGCGATCTGATGCCGGGGCCGTCGTCGCTTCAGATGGGACGCGCGGGGCCGGGAATCCTGGCGGCGGGACTCTGTGGGCTGAACATGATCTTCGTGTCGCGCTTTCTTAAGGAATCGCGGGATTTCGGCGATCAGGCGCAGGAAGGAGAAGTTCGTCGCACATCATCGCAGGCGATTTGGCGCGTCATCTCGCACGCCAGCGAGCCATCGTCGCGTCTGATCTGGATTTATGCGATCGCTATCGGGGCTTTTCAGGGAAGCTTTTCGGTGCTGGCCCTGTTCCTCAACGCTCGTTTTCAGGTTACCGAGCAGACGATTGGCTATTTCTTCATGTACGTCGGGGCGATTTCAGTCTTCACCCGTGTATTGCTTCTCGGCCGCATGGTCGACTGGCTGGGCGAAGCAAACTTATCCCGTCTGGGTTTGGTGCTGCTGGCGGGCGGAGTTTTGGCAATGCCGTTGTCGCAAAATCTCCTGATGCTGGCAATCGCGGTCGCGCTGATTCCGCTGGGAACGGCGTTCACCTTCCCGTGCGTTACCGCCCTCCTGTCACGCGTGATCAGTCCCAGAGAACGGGGCCTGTACATGGGCATGCAACAGACCTACGGCGGCGTCGCGCGCATCATTGCGCCACTGTTCTTTGGTTGGGCATTTGATAGGCTCGGGGTTTCGTCACCTTACTTTTTCTCGTCGGCCTTCATCATCGCGACGATCTTTCTCGGGTTCGGCCTCGATCGTTATGCCAGGCCGGAACGCGCTGAGGCGCGCAAGGCGACCGCCAGCGAGAAAGAAGCTTAGTCGCACTGAAAGTTTTGGTCGGTCATTTTGAGTATTTCGGGTTTCTCTACTCTCATCATTTCACCATGACATGCTTTGCTGATTCGACACAGATCAACTGCATCTCTCGCGGCCGTGGACGAGTAAAGGGGCAAACCAGAAAGTCGCCGTAGATATTGGTCTCTCCGTCCAGTTGTTTTGCCAGGTCTTCCGGGATATTGCGATAGCCGGGCACGCTGAAGCGCTGATCCGAAACGCCGAGCATGCGCCTCGTGCGCAAGTTCCAAAGCCGGACGGCGGGATTTCCGTTGAAGGTCGACAGCCGGCCGTGCACGTTGAAGCATTTGCCGACCAATTGCGGATGTTCACGACAGGACTTCTCAACCGGGACGGCCGGAGACATGGCTGAGATACTCCCGCAAAGAATCAGCAGCACCGATGTTGCGAAGCGAATCAACAATGAGGGACAGCGTTTCATATTTGGAGTGCTGCGACTTGTCGCAGCTTTTTCCTTTGCGGTCGCCCTGTTTCCCATTCCCGAAGCTAGTCGCTCCAACTCAACCAAAGCGGTGACAAGTCACCGCACTCCAAACTACTAACTACCGGCTCCCGTTCACCTGCGCAGCCTCGCCAGCCGGACGCGGTGTGTAAAGCTCGTCACTCTCAACGTCGAAGACACGATTGTAGCGGGCGCGAAAATTTTCGAAGGCGAGATGCGCTCCCAATTCGAGCAGCTGTTCTTCGGAAAACTGCGCGCGCAGCCGGGCATACAAGCCTTCAGACACGTTTGAAGGCGTGGCCGCCATCGCATCCGCCAACTCAACCACCAGTCGTTCCTTGTCGTTGAAAACTGAAAGGTCTGCGCCGGAGAGAGCCAGCAGCTTTTCATCGCTCAATCCCGCTTTTCTGCCCACGGCAGAATTTATGTCGACTCAAAATGGGCAGCCGATGCGCGACGCGGTTCTCACCTTGCCCAGCTGAATGAATCGCAGCGAGACACGGCGCTTTCTGCCGAGGCCGGCTTCCATGCCGATCGTGCCCCAGACGATTCCCGGGACCCGCATCTGCATTTTGACCGGCGTTAGATCCTTGCCAAACATCTTGCGCATCACCCGATAAAACCAGCGCAAGTGCCAGGGCGCCTTATTCTTCTCGAGACCGGAAATGCGAGCCATATCGGATCGGTCAGCACTGAGCAGTTGGCAGTGAGCAGAAGTAAATCTTCGCAGCTGCCCACTAAATATTTAGAACTTCATCGGTCGCCGTAGTCATTCCTAAAATAATCACTGGAGCGCCTTTGACGCTTCCAGGATCTGTTCGGGACGCGCACGAATCCAATAATTTTCTGTTAAGTTGGCCCAGCGCACCGTGCCGGTCGAGTCCAACAAGAACTCGGCCGGCCGGGCAATGTCCTCGCCACTGATTCCCTGTCCGGCATGGACAAGGTCATAGCGGCGAATCGTTTCCGCTTTCGGATCGGAAAGAAATGTAAAGGTGTAACCGGCCTTCTGACAAAGATCCCGTGAGACTTCCGGAGGGTCGACGCTAATCGCCACCGGGCGAATGCCTACATCATGAAATCGGTCCAACCTCGCTTGAATGCTCCGCAACTCGGAGTTACACGACGGTCACCAGTAACCACGATAGAAGATCATTAGAACGCCCCGGGGCGGCTTTCCGTTAATTGGCTCAGACAACAAATTGGAAAGCGACACTTGCTTATTATTCGTATCGACGAGGCTAAAGTCGGGCGCCTTCTGGCCAACCTGCGGAGCGCCTCGAGACGCCGGCAACCAACGGGCGGCGACAAAAAACGAGAAGAGAAACAGACCTATGACGAGGACGCTCAGCGTGGCTACGAGCGCTGCGACAATCTTTGATAGCCGGCGGCGGTCAGGTGAAAAAGCGCGTTTCAGTCCAATGAGCAAAAGCAGAATAGCAATTCCGCCGAGGAGCAGATTGGCCCA
>JBBPID010000074.1:0-25457 GCA_038040505.1 Acidobacteriota bacterium
TCCAGCGCGTCAGCCACCGCGCAGCAGACTTCAGCATCGCCAGCCATGGAAGCCGATCCAACGGTATCTATATCGAACTGATAAAACTCGCGGAAACGTCCCGGTCCCGGTTTCTCGTTACGCCATACGAGCCCGATTTGATAGCGCCTAAAGGGAAGGGGAATCTCATGTCGATGTTCCGCAAAGATTCTTGACAGCGGCGCAGTGAGGTCGTAACGCAGCGCCAGCCAACTGTTATCTTCTTCCTGGAACGCAAAGATCCCCCCAGCCGGAGTGCTGCTTTCCGGCAAGAACTTACCCAACGCCTCAACGTATTCGACGGCTGGGGTCTCCAAAGGGGCGAAGCCATAACGCTCGTAAACCTCGCGGATGGTGTCGATCATGCGCTGCCTGAATACAACATCCGCGGCGAATGTGTCTCTAAATCCCCTTGGTAATCGGGGAACCGGACGTCGCTCTGGCTTGGAACTACTCATTGATATTCTCCCTACGCTAGTTATGCGCTCGATTTCGCAAACCGGAATTCATGTACAACTCTTAGCGCCATCGGTACTGAACCATGCGGTAAAACCTCGTTTCTACGTCGAGGGAAGAAACGAAGTAAGCGGCGGGCGCAAAATAATGGTACTGCCGAAGGGGCTCGAACCCTTGACCTCCTGATCCACAGTCAGGCGCTCTAGCCAACTGAGCTACGGCAGCATAGGTAAGCGAGGATTATATGAGTGTATTTTTGCATCAGTCAATTAGGAGCGCAAAATAGCGGCGTATCCGCTGAAACCCTCTCTGCTTTAGAGATTCGAATGTCTCACGAATTCCTTTAGGGAGTTTGTAGGAGATGGTGATCTTAGTCGTCGGTTTACTTTGCGGTGAATAGACTAAAACTAACTCGCTTGTTGGAGTCATGCCATGTCTTCTCAAGGAAGAATCCCGTTATGCCTGCAAGGTTTTCAAGCATCCGCAAATCAAATTTGTATGAGTTCTCTGTGTGAACCGACTCGCCTGCTACAAACGCGACTTCGAGATCGATTTTTTGTATCCTGACAGAGTGTGCCATACGACTAAATAGATGCATTTCAATCCGGCTAAGTTCTTCATTGTAGAGCGCTCGGTGCTCGAATCGTTCGATATCAAACGTACCACCAAGCTCGCGATTGATCCGTACAAGCAGATTGAGATTGAACGCGGCTGTTACCTTGAGTGCGTCGTTGTATGCGGGTAACAGTATGTCTAATGATTTCTTGAGATCTGCGCCCAGCAGCATTACATCGTTAGGTCCCAGAAGTCCTCGAACTTGTCTTAACAGCGTTATTGACTCTTCCCGGGTGAGGTTGCCTATACTTGACCCTAGAAACATCACAATAGTTCTTTGCGTTTGTTGATCCGCTGCGGCAGGTTGAGTAAGAGCGTCGAGAGCGGGAGAAAAATCTCCAGCATAAGCCGTGATTCTCAATTGAGGGTAAAGTTGGAGTAACTCTTCGGAACTTCGAATGAGGCTAGTCTCGGAAATGTCGATCGGAACGTAGTGCAGTTCGGCGGTGCGAGTTAATAAGGGCGCGATAAACTGGCGAGTTTTCTCAGCGCTTCCGCTTCCCAACTCAATAAGTCGCACGCCGTGCCTCGCAGGCAAGTTAACGGCATCGATTATCTCCACTGAATACTTCTCGAGGATCTCGCGTTCATCTCGAGTAACGTAGTATTCGGGCAAACAGCATAATGCTTCAAAAAGGTGTGAGCCAAGTTCGTCATAAAAATACTTTGACGGTAGTGCCTTCGGATCGGCGGTAAGGCCTGTGAACACATCGTGCGCGAATGTGCTTGACCCGCTCCCTGCGGCGAGCCGATGAAGAACCAAACGATCAGACTGTTTCGCGCCTTTTTCTTGGTACATTCTTGCCTTTCGCCGAAAGAGCAGCCCAAGATACTATCGTGTGTCTTATCGACGGGAGCTTAGAACTGTTGATTGAGCGTGCGATTTTTCAATTTCGCTAGACAATAAACCTGTGTCGCAGACTAATCAAGTGTTGAATGAACACTCAGTGACTTGTGGATCTTCACAGACTGCGCCAGGTGGCATCGACCTGTTAAAACGCCGAATCCAGATAGTCAACAGGCTTTAGGCGAATTAGCTTATGGTGCTAGAAGTCGGAGTGCCGCCGATTCAACGGCAAACTGATTTCGAAGTATCAAGACATCACACACCGATATGGTGAAGCGCTGTTACATCTGTGGTGCTGAAGGCACTACTAGGGAGCACGTGCCGCCGCTAGCGTTCTTTCCGCGCGGTTTTCGAAGAGACCTCTGGACGGTTCCCGCTTGCGAGGAACATAATATCGGAAATTCAAAAGACGTCGAGTACGTCCGTAATCTTGTCGTGAGCCACGGAAACTGTAAGGGTACGGCGAGGCAGTTGGCCCAGGGAGCAGTCCTAAGATCATTCGAGCGAAGCGAAGCCTTATTCTTCGAGACTTTTCAACGCGAAAAGGCAGCGGTAAATGACGGCCAAGAAGCAGCTGGCATTCGGCTTAACTTGCCTAGGTTTGAGATTGTCATGAAGGCGATCGCAAGGGGTGTCCTCTTCAGAGAGATCGGTAGAATCTCCGATGATTGGGATGTTTTGATGCCGAACTCGCTATCTCGAGAAAAGCTAGAAGGCGTTTCGAATAACCGGGCTGATTTCGCGAACTTTATTGGTTCCCTGCCATTCACGTCGGTAGCCACGCCGGAGCCGACTGTTTTCCGCTATGGCCGAAATGTTTTTGATAACAGGCTTGATATTGTATATCTGTTCGAATTTTACGAAGGCTTTCACGCTTACGCATGGAAGGCTCGATCTGAGACATTTCAACTTTAGTGTTTGATCAAAATGAGTGCGAGGCGAATATTTGGGTGGCCATGGGCCGGCTGCCCGCAGATACCTTTTGAAACTCACACTGCAACCCTATCGCTAGACTTTCGCTTGCCAGCGCAAACGATGTGGCCGATCACCGTAACTCCCTTATATTGCTTTGGAGATTTCTAACTAAGGCCGCCGTGTTCCCACCCTAGTCACGGCGGCCCCAAGGCACTGCTCCTCTCGATCTCGCCGGGCGGGAGGCCGTGCCTAATCAAACATAAAGGGCGTGTCTAAACCCAAACTGTCAATGCGACCAACTCGGACAATAGTCGCCAAAGCCATTGTTTGATAGGTCGAGCTGATTGCTGCCGTCAAAATTCATAATCCGAATCTGTGCGACAGGATCACAGCACTCTCTTTCACGCTCACTGCGAAAGTGATCTTCGTCCCATCGCTTGCCCATGCCGGCGAGTCATCGTTTTCCAGCGTATTCGCCAGCCGCAACGCGGCACCTCCGTCGGCATTCATTAAATAGACCTCTTTGTTGCTCCGTATTGCCGTCCTAGTGAGTATCCCTCAGTCGTAATCCGATTCTTGCAGGTCTCCACAAGACTGTCGCAGGTACTGCTAAAAGCCAACTTGATCCCGTCGGGGCGACCACTGGGGCGGTTCATCTCGAAATTTCCTCTAAGCTCTAACCGCGTCTGTTTATTGCCTACAAGGCTTTAGTCCTTTCACTCCTTTGGTTTCCCTATTGAGCCGTTATTACATAAAAAGTGGCAGGTGAGTTTTGGTTGTTGTATTCCGTCGCAATCCAGTAGGCAGATCGCGGGACGTTTGTATTGCGGACTTCGTCCAGCTGCCCGGGAAAGTACTTAATCGGATTTCCCGAAGCATCCAGTCTGGAACCCAGAGACCCGCCGTGGGTTTGGTTAATGATGGCTTGGGTGTCAGTGTCCGTATAAGTGAGTACACCGTTGACATACAGTCTGGCCTTATTGTCGACATCAACAGTCCAAACTACATGCTCCCACGTATTGATAGCTGAACTCGTCGTCGAATTTATGGCTGCTCGCGCTTGCTTAACGAACGCATGTACGGTTCCAGTGACCACGGTAACGAAGCCGTCCGTGCTATTCCAACCCGCGTCGGCCATAATCGCGAAACTCGCATTTCCGGTTCGATAGACCCAATGCTCTACGGTTGTGTAGGTGGCAACGATCTGGGGAGTGCCGATGTACTGGCTCGAGCCGTCGAACCCGGCCCCACCGTTGATCTTTCCGGCGACCGCCGTTGCCGAGTGATTTGTCCCATGGCTGCCATTGGCTGTTGAGTCACTGCTGGAAAGGGTTGACCCGTTGGGTAGATGCCACACACCTTTGTAATTTGAATCCCAGACTGCAGTACTGTTTGACTGGTCAGTCGTGATGCTGGCATTGCCGTAGCATACGTAGATTAATGTGTCACTTGTGTGCGACACGGTTGGCACCTTGACCCAATAGTTGACCGCTCCGGTTGTAGCGTTGTAGGTCTCTATTTCGTGATCGAGCTTCGTGGCACAACCAGAGTCGGAAGTGAAAATGATGTCATAGCCGTTAGCGTTTTGAACATTGCCGGCATTGGCCACAGTCGCCAAATAGGAATACGTCCCGCTGATCAGAAGCGGAAAGTTAACCTGATCGCTATTGGGAACCTTCGTGTGATCGATCGTGATACTTCGCCGGTACGCATAAGTCCCGCCGCTGCTCGAAGAAATCGTATAGAAACTAGCAGGTGAGCTTTGGTTGGCGTATTCCGTCGCAATCCAGTCGGCAGCGCGCGCGACGTTCGAAATGCGGACTTCGTCCAAATACCCTTTGAAGAACTTGAATGGGTTGCCGGCGATATCGCGACGACTGCCGAGCGCCCCATTATGCGTGGCCGTAATCACGGCGCTGGTGTTGGCATCGGTATAGACCAAAACTCCGTTCACGTAGAGCCGTGCTTTGTTGTCCGTCGCGATTGTCCAGACCACATGTTTCCAAACACCGGGCGAACAAGCCACCCCGCTGTTCATTACCACTACCGCCTGTTTCGCGAAGTAATAGTTGCCACCAACATTATTACAGGCGGCCGCAAAACCGTCCGTGCTGTTCCAGCCAAAGTCACCGTAGACGTTCCAGTCGGCCGCGCCGCCGCTTTGCAGATTAACCCAGGCTTCGAAGGACAGCGTGGTCAGCCCCATCGTGCCGACGCCAATGTACTGGCTCGAGCCGTCGAATCCGGCCCCGCCACCAACTTTACCTCCAACGGCTGTGGCGCCGCCGTTTGTGCCGTTTAGATTGTTGGTAGAATCAGCCACGTTCAAAGTCGTGCCGTTAGGCAAGTGCCAGACACCTTTGAAGTTCGTATCCCAGACTCCGGTCTTGTTTGACTGATCGGTAGTGATGTTCGCATTGCCGTAGCACAGGTAAATGGAAGTATCAGTGGTAGGCGAGAGCGTCGGCACCTTAACCCAGTAGTTCACCGCTCCGTTCGCCGCATTGTAGGTTTCGACTTCGTGTTCGAGCTTCGTGGTGCAGCCCGAGTCCGAAGTGAAAATGATGTCATAGCCATTAGCGTTTTGAACATTGCCGCCATTGGCCACAGTCGCCAGATAGGAATACGTCCCGCTGATCAGGAGCGGAAAGTTAATCTGATCGCTATTTGGAACCTTGGCGTGGTCGATCGTAACGCTTCGCCGGTACGTGTAGCCGTTCGTCCATCCCCCAACTGAGGTCACGTTGATGTGCGCGCTCCCGGGAGCGTTGTTGAAATTGATGATGTCAGTAGGCGTAAAAGTCGTGGAAAGCGTCTGGTTGCTACCGGCATTCAATACCGTGCCCGGCCCTGGTGTATAAGCAAACGTTCCCGCCAGGCCGCTACCCCCAAAAGACGCGGTCGCATTGAGCTGCGTAGAACTCAGCGCCGTGCCGTAAACAATGTCGGCCGGGTTGTTCCATGTGACATTCGGCGTCGACTTGCCGATGATTAGAGTACCGGTAGCATTTCCGGCTGTGTAATCATTGTTTGTAAGCGAAGCAACCACCGAGTAAGTACCGGCATTCGTTGGTGCAGATGACGAGCCGTTGTAGGTAATCGAAACTCCACTGAGCCCTGCGGGATTCGTTGTAGCAGTCGCAGGCTTTGGTGAAGCGTTGTAAGTCTGATTCAAATTGCTGAGCGTAATCGTGGCTGTTGCCTTGGCCACACTGAAAGAGCGATCGACATGAGCAGCCGCGTTGTAGTTTTCATTCCCTGCTTGCGAGGCGCGCACTGTGACTGTGCCGGCTCCAGTGATTGTGACTGTGCTGCCTGAGATGGTTGCCGGGCCCGAGACAATTGAGAAGCTCACAGACAAGCCGGAAGAAGATGAAGCGCTCACGATGAAGGGAGAATTTCCGTAGGTCTTATCCGCCAGGGTATTGAAGGTAATGGTCTGCGCGGCCATCGCAACGGTTAGTGTGCCGGCAGCGTTGGCAGCTTGATAATTGTCGTTGGTCAGCGATGCCACCACTGAGTAGCTGCCGGCATTAGTCGGAGCTGTGGAAGAGCCGTTGTAAGTAATCGTCACTGCGCTCAATCCAGCCGGATTAGTCGTCGCCGTGGCTGTCTTTGGCGTTCCGTTGTAAGTCTGGCTCAGATTGCTGAGCGTGATCGTTGCTGCGCCCTTGTTTATTATGAACGAACGATCGACATCAGCAGCCGCGTTGTAGTTTGTGTTGCCGGCTTGAGAGGCACGAACTGTGACAGTGCCAACGCCAGTGATTGTCACCGTATTGCCGGAGATCGTCGCTGGTCCTGACACGATTGCGAAACTGACCGGCAGGCCGGATGATGATGAACCGCTCACACCGAACGGCGCGTCCCCATACGTTTTGCCCGCGATCGCATTAAATGTAATTGTCTGGGCGGCCTTCGCCACATTGAATGACCGCGTGACAGACTGAGCCGGATTGAAACTGTCGTTTCCTGCCTGATCTCCTCTTATGCTGACTGAACCCGCACCGGTAATCGTGACCGAATTAGCGGAAAGGGTTGCAGCGCCGGAAATCACTGTGAAGTTGACGGGAAGTCCCGATGACGAAGTGGCGTTGATTGAAAACGGCGCGTCGCCATATGTCTTGTCTGGAATCGGGTCGAAAGTAATCGACTGGTCTGACTTTCCAACTGTTATGCTCACTGCGCCCGAAGTGCTTGTTGCGCCTAAGTTATCTGTAGCGGTTGCTGTTACGCTGTAGGTCCCTGTAGAAGCGTTGTTCCAGGTAAATGCGTATGGACCATTTGTGACTTCTCCCAGCTTATTGCCGTTCACAAAGAATTCAACCTTCGCAATCGTGCCGTCACTGTCGCTGGCGCTTGCATTGATGGTGATTGGAGTATTCGCAGGGAAATTCGTCCCTGGCCCCGGATTATTGAGGTTCACATTAGGGGGAGCATTAACAGTAATGCTGACTGGATTGGACACAGCTCCACTGCCGAGATTGTCTGTGGCAACAGCGGTAAGGACGTAACTCCCGCTAACAACATTGTTCCAATCAAAACTATATGGGGCTGTGCTGACTTCACCCAGTTTGGTTGAGCCCTGGAAGAATTCAACCTTGCTGATACTGCCATCGCTATCAGAGGCTGAGGCGTTAATGCTCACGGTTGCGGGCGCGGTGAAGAGTGCGCCGTTGGCTGGGTTCGTGAGGCTGATAACCGGCGCGGAGTTAACGGGCGCGACAGGGTTGGTAGCATAGACATACGCCGCCGTGCCATCCAAGGTCATACCTGCCGCTTCATTCTGATTGACCGTTAAGAAGTAATGAAACTGACTGTCATGGTATAGATAAAGAGGGGCGGTGCCCGGCGTGGTTGCGTCTGGGTAAACATAGAACGCGATGCCTTCGAATTGCCAACTCGGTGGGACATAGCACTCCTTGCATCTGGAATAGAAGTATTCGTAGTTAGTCGGTCTGCGAAAGCGATACATTGGCACTGTCCCGGCTGCTTGGCTGGTATACGCGAAAAACACGTTTGCCGTTTGCACAGCGTGATCCTGCGCTGCGAGATCAGTTGTCTCGAATGCGTAACCGTACGTGCTGTTGAATAGCCTGAATACGCCCGCAGTTGCGGAAAGCGGTCGGGGTGCTGAAGTAATCTGCGCGGCCTTTCCTGACCGATCCCACGTAGCGGTGGGTTCTAATCCATATAGACTGAAAGCCATGCCGCTGACGGCCTTGCCGTCGAGGCCAACGTAGCTGGCAGGAACTTCCAGACGATACCAGCTTCCGGTCGGAGGCAGTGCACCCATATATCGTTGACTCTCTGTTCCCCAAACACCAGAGTCCGGTATCTTTGATCCGAGGTAAATATTGCTCCAAAACGCGCGATGCTCCCAGCTCGTACCGTCATACCATTGCAGCATTATCTGCTGAGCCGGGGCGGATGGATCCACATAGACATAAGTGAAGAGCACATCGCCAGGATTCACCTGCATCGGAGCCTGCGCGCCCGTAAAAGAGTGCGAACGATAGATAATACTGTTGTGATTGACACTCACCTGAGATTGGTGTGCCCCGAGTCCGGAATAATGTGGACTAGTCACCCAGTTCCACTGGTCGTTAACCGTCGCGGTAACCGATCCCGACGGCAACCCATCTTCGATCCATACTGAATCACCCGGCGGCGTTACAGGCCGCGGCGCGGCATTCGCAGTAGTTTTGCCCGCGAGATCGAACGTGGCTCGGCCCGCGTCCAGTGTGAACGCCATTCCGTTCAGCGTACTTCCTTCCAGGCCAACAAGATTTGAGGGTACTTCCAGACGCACCCACTGGCCGGCCTTCGGCAATGGCCCCATGAAACGGCGGCTGTTGGTTCCATCGACTCCCCAGTTAATGTTGTTAGCTCCCCAGTAAGCGCGATGTTCCCAGCCGTTAGCATCTTTCCACTGCAACATGATTTCATGCGGCATGCTGTTGCCGTCGAGGAAAACATACGTGAAAAGTTTGTCTCCGGCGTTCACGGGCAGCGTCGTGGTGGCGCCTTCAAAATAGTGCTGATGTAGACTGTTGGGCGGATCGATCTGCCCGAAGCTCCGCGACTGATGCGCCTTTGCTCCCGAAAGCGCTCCCGGATTCGCATCTACCCAATACCAACCTTCGTCATCCGTGTGACTGAGCGTCCCGGGCGGTAAGGCATCGTCAAACCAGATGAACTCTCCGGCACTCGGACTAGGCGTGTTGACGCCGATCGTTATTGACCCTGAGGTTGTGGTTGCGCCGAGATCGTCTGTGGCAACTGCAGCTAGGGAATAAATGCCAGGAGGCACAGATATCCAGTCAATCGTGAATCTGTCCTGACCTAGGAATAAGCCGGTACCGACTATTGAGCTGTTTGCATAAAAATCAACCTTCTTGACGAACCCATCACTGTCTTGGGCTGTTGCCATGATGGCAACTTTGGACGACATCGGATATGACGTTCCGTCTGTCGGACTAACGATCGTCACAGTTGGCCTGTTGCTTACGGATATGCTTACGGGAGCGGAAGTTGTTTTTGCTCCTGAGCTATCCGTGACCACCGCTGTCAACGTATAGTTTCCGGCAGCCACACCGTTCCATGTAACGCTGTATGGATTCCCACCAAAGCTTTCACCAAGTGAGATTGAATTAGCAAAGAACTCAACCCGACTCACTGAGCCCGTGGCATTCGCAGTTACAGTGATGTTTGAGGATGGATCAAAGACAGCATTCTGCGATGGACTTGTAATGCTGATGTTTCCATTGCCGTTAACGAAGATACTTACTGGATCGGAAATGTTTGTTCTACTTCCGTTATCAGTTGCAACCGCAACGAGGCTGTGTGGGCCGGAAGTCGGCGTCCACGAGAGCTGATATTGATTCGCTGCCCCTGAAGTTGGCGTTCCAATCAATGTCGCTCCGTCAAAGATTTCAACCTTTGAGATGGTTCCGTCGCTATCGCTTGCAGTGGCAATGATATTTATTGATGCGGAAGGTGCGTAGGTCGCACCTGATGTCGGAGACGAAATACTCACCGACGGCCGCGAATTAGAATTTGGCTGCAACAACACAGTATCGGTGGCCGAGTTATTGTCGAGATTCGGATCGTCATTACCTCCGGCAACGACGACGGTGTTGATGATCGATCTGCCTTGAGACGGAATCCCGGTTTTACCTTCAACCGTATTGGCGACGATCGTAATGTCGGCGCTGTTGCCGCTCATCAACGTGCCAGGCTTGCAATAGACACTTCCACTTTTGTATTTGCACGTGCCCTGACTCGCAGAAGCGGAAACGAACATTGCTTCCTGCGGCAAAACATCGATAACGCCAACTCCCGAGGAAGGCTGCGTACCCCCATTCACAACGTGTATCGTGTAACTTAGATTGTTCTCGACAACGACTGAAGTAGAGGAATGACCCAACGTAACCGACAAATCCGAACTGCCCGGATCAGGTTGGACCTGCACAAGCTTGCCGATCACAAAATAACCGACATCATTGACACGAGCGTTGACTACTCGATTGGTGAAGTCGGGCGCGGGGGTATTAGGCGGAAGAATGGTGTCGTCAACCCAGATCATGTTATCCGGATCGAAAGGATCCATCTCCAGGTGAAAGATCGCCAGATCATTGAAAACACTCTGATCATTAATTGAAGGAACATCAATAGCTACTATGTGTGGGCCCGATACGATCGCATCTGTGACAATCCGGTAAGCGAGGTTATTCAGCGGGGCGTAACCCGCCGGCAGGCCGCCTAGTGTGCTTGGATCGACATTGCTAAAGATCGTAGCGCCATCTTTGTAAACATCACCGTAAGTGATTGACCTAATCCCGTCCTGAGCGGTTTGGAGAGAGCTTCCCCCGCTAGCAGGTGAATTCGTCGCTGTCATTTGCTGATTCAGTTTTGGATTGAAAAAGCTGCCGTGCCTAAAGAACAAGTCTGATTCAGGTTCGTGGCTGGTCCCCGAATACCAGTAGAGAACGTCCGCTGGACCCATCACTGTGTAGCGTCGCGATGAAAACCGCGGCGTTGGCAATGTGTACTTCACAAGCGGATCCCGAATACTTTCTGTCGGATTATGAAAACAACGGAAATCTGGTATCGGACAGTTTGCGTTAGCAGTTGGATGCTCTTCACCAGGCTTGTATCGAAGAATACCGATGTCGAGATCCTGGTTGGTTTGTCGGTAGATGCTGTTGCCGATATTTGGCGATCCAGTAGCCTCAGTGAATCCTATAGGCGGCAAGAAGAGATACGCAGGCCAGCGCCAGTGGGTGTGGACACACTCTGGACATCCTGCCCAGAAGTGTTCCAAATGTTCTGTCGGGTGTGACACCCTTTCTGCATTGGTTTGATGGATATTATCCCATTGGCCTAGGTCACGGCCGTTTCTTACAACGGAATCGACTAGTTCGTTAGTTAAAGGATTGGCCTCGTTTTGGAACATGATGACAGGAGGAGCAACGGTATCCCAGTCTCGCATCAGGCTTATCGTGTTTTTGACAAGACCACCCACACGATAGTGCAGACGTTCAGGGATGTTGATCGACTCCAGCGTCTCTCCGGCTCGCCCATAAAATTGGTAAGACACTCTTGGATAAAAGCGCGCACATGGTAACTGTCCAGATGGTTCACACTTGTCACCTGGATAATATGGATTGAACTCATAGTCCTGAGTTATTAGCAGGCAACTCTTGGAAGTCGGGGTAAGATGATCGACAGCATAAACCGCTTGCACGTGCTTAGTGCCAGGCCTATTACTTGGCGCGTAATAGCGATAGAGGCGAGAGCGCATAGTAGGAGCGTTACCATTTGGCATCAGTTCTCCGCTTTGTTCCGCGGGCATTCTATTCGTCTTGAGATGGAAATAGGGTATGCTCATCATCTCTGCCATGTAACGACCATTGAGGCTCACATCCCTAAGTAGCAAACCGTCTCTGTCGCTGACGCTGGCGGTTAAGCTCCAGCCGGTTCCTCCAATGTTTGGAATGAACTCAGTACTAGGTCGCGGTTCTACATGGGTCCCACAGCTTGGAAACAATGTTACTGACACTACATTTGAATCCAGACTCTGACCATTGGCATTGACGGCAGTAACGGCATAGAAGTACTGCGTATCAGGAATCACGTCGTCGTCTACATATCGATTCCAGAAGACTCCCGCAATCGGCGTTGGCACGATTCCCGTGGCGATTGTGGTCCATGGGTCAGATGTCGTCCTGCGTTTCACATTGTAACTACTGGCGCCGGTTGAACTGTCCCAAACCATCGAGATCTTCTCTACGTCGCCCTCGGCAATTAGGTTTGTCGGCGGGAATGGTGTAGGTGATGGCGATGGAGTTGGTGTCGGAGTAGGTGACGGCGGCGGTGGGACTGTAAAACTGAAATCGTCAAATGATAGGCCAAGGGCGTCCGTGATATTTACAATTTCAATTCTCGTTACGTTGTCATAGCCCATACCGCCGCCCGAACTGCCGACGTTTACCAGAATGGGAGAGGTCCAATTTCCTAATCCGGGTAAAGAGCGCGACGCTGTTAGCCGATTATTTTGAAAAATATTTAGCTGGGCGACGCCTTGGCGGTAATCGTCAACAGCAAGTAAATAGAATCGGAGATCATTAACGGGAGTCGTGAAATCTACATAAAGTGGGTGAAATCCGCCATTGTCAAAATAAGATATGGGTCCTCGATCAAGATGGTTTGGAAAAGAAGAGCCGTAGTAGGTGCCTCCATAGGCAAAGGTATAGTGGCTCGGATCGGTCGAGAACACTGCCGGTGGATATTGGTTTGAAATGCCTGCACCGGACGCGATGTTATCGAAGTTAATATAGACTTGGGTTCCTGATGTTGTTGCAGACGCGAACGCTTGCGCAGATGGGTGCGGCAAATTCTCCGGCGGGACGTTACTGATAGTTTGTTGTCCTATGGCAGGGCTCGGTGTCGGGGTTTGATTCTGAGGCAGAGCGTTATTGGATTTGGCAGTCACGCTAGCCCGAGCCAAATCAAGTCGCTTAGCCCAGACTCCGCCGAGCAACATACAGCTTGCCAGCAAAGAGAATACGAAGGCGATCGCAAGTTTTACTAGTCGTGGCTTCCGTTGAGACCGATTGGGGTATCCGAGGGTGGGCATTTGGCTTCCTCCGTTCTCATTGCCGAGGCGATGAGGGTTGAGCCATTGCCACCAGTTGGGCTAGGATGAGTTTGACTAGAACGGCATCCTTTGCACCTGCTTGGTGACGAGGCTTGTTGTTTTTGCCGGCCCTGCTGTTACGGCAAGTAACGGCAGGGCCTTATTTATTTAATCTATTGTTCCGCGGCTCCTTCTTCTTCACTACGGTTGTCGTAAATTGCGAAAACATCTGACCTCTCTCGTCGACAAAATCAGTAGACGTTTGCTTAAAAACCACTTCAATATCAGTGACAATTGGCATTGTATCCTCGCGAATCAGCTCAGCTCGTGAGCGAGCGACAATTGTGATTGTTGCGCTGGTTCCCCCTGGTAAGACTCCCAAATGGCACACAATAATGTTGTTGGCTCCCTTTTGCTGGCAGATTCCCTGATTTGAAGTAGCTGAAACATATTCAAGTTGTATGAGCACTTCTTTGACGTTTACTTCGGCAGCGGCGCTGTTTCCTTCATTCGTGAAAGTGAGTGTGTGAGTTACCTCTTCGCCCGCCTGAACAGGCTCTGGGGAGCTAGTCGCCTTTAGTGTGACTTTAGGAAAGGGCCCTGCTCGTCCGGGCTCGGATTCCGGGGCAAATGCAACTGCGAATATGCCAAATTCATCACTGATGCCGGCAATACGCCTTGATTTGAAATCCGGTTGTAAGGAATCGTACTTGGTCTTCGGTATGTAGTGAAAAATCCGTTCGTCTGTATTTTCTGTAAAAAGAGTAACGTCCTCCCATGATTTTCCAGCGGGACTCATCAAATCGTATTTGAGATGGAGGATGTCAAGCTTCTTGAACTCTTGTTCGTTCTCAGCAGACGGTAGATTGAAAACTGTGATGTTGAAGGCTGAGGTAATAATGGCCTGCGTCTTAACCTCGTAAATTCGGTCTTTGTAAAGAGTGTATCCCGTCGGTAGGGGTGGTGCATTCTTTAGCGCGCCCGTGCCAACATGCTTGTATTCGGTCGGCGCTGGCTTGAATAACTGCGCAAAGATGATTTGAGAGATGCCGTCTTCCTTCTCATTGGGCGACTCAGGGACTAACTCTTTGACGGATGGCCCCGGAATCATTCGTTTGGGCTTTTCCTGCGCGCAACTCGATGCAGCGGTCGCGAAGAGAAGGAGCGCGATCATTAGAAATGATCTGAATTGAAGGATTTGGAGGATGAGCATCTTACAAACTCTGGAAACTCTTTAACGTGAGAGCTTCGCATCGGGAGTCACACGTCGAAGATTATGTGAACGCCGGGAGACTATGCCTCGTCTTGCAAGGTGTCAAGCTAATTCTCAGCCAATTTTCAACTAGATTTTTTGCGTCTAAAATGCTGTCACTCCTAATACTCATCGGCTGAATGTCAAAGTTCTTTACGTCGGCAGCTGACGTTTAGACAAATTAGAGTTCCGATCCTCGAATCCGTTTCTTTAGAACCTTCTGAATCGCACTTGTTCCGCTTTTCAGCTTCAAAAGCGTTTTTCCCCGCCCGAGATATTCGTGGCATCGCCTTGTTGGCCGCTTTGGATTGCTAAGGCAACCTAATCCGTTCGTTTTTTGTTTTCTTCCAGGAGTCTCGCTATCGTCGACGAAATCTTTTCAATGTCATCTGGCTTGCGGAGAAAGTCACTAACCCCGGCGCGCCACGCTTCCTTTTCGCAATCGGCTCCTGAAAGCATAATTATCGGCGTCTCCCGTCTGTGAGGCATGCTCCGCACGCGAAGAACTAACTCCAACCCACTAAGTCCGGGCAGATCGTTGTCAACTATCAAGGCGTCGTACGGCGCGTCACTCCTTAGTACTTCCAGCGCTGTTATGCCATTAATGCAAGAGTCAACATGCATTCCTTCGGGCGCTAGAGCGTCTTGGATCAACCTCGATACGACCCTATTGTCCTCAACATGCAGAATTGAGATTTGTGACGCACTTGGCTTCGCAGTACCTGTTGCGATCTTCTTTTTGATTTTCCTGGGTTCGGAGAAAAGATGGCGCCTTCGCTTCCGGACTGTAGACCTTGTCTTGAGCAAGTCCTTGTGCCGAGAGTTTATTAATGCGATGAGACTTTGATGATGACTGAAGCCCAGCAAGCGGGCCGCCCTGGTCACTGAGCCTCCGGCGTCTTTAAGCGCGCGTTCAATAAGGGTCTTCTCACAATTGAGCACTTGCTGTCTGAAAGAAAATCCTTCCCACGAGTGTTCAGTCGGTTGCTGAGTGTCGTCGCCCGACGCTGCCAGCCCATCAATCACCTTGCCCGCGCACGAAAACAGGCGCTTGCTTGTCAATGCGTCTTGAGAGTGCTCCAAAACCTCGGCAGCGGATTTGTATACCGTGACCAGTTCTTTGCTAGAAGTGTGCTCACTCAGGTCTTCGATGATACTCAACCTGGCGCGCCCAGCGCCTTCCGGATCACCAGCCGTCTCTGCAACGTCGATTGCGCGTTCAAGCAAGTCTCGCGCACGTGAGTAATTCCCGAGGCGTGCCACTACGACGCCGTACGTGGTCAAGGCCTCGGACAAGAGCGCTTGCTCTCCGCCTTTTTCGAGCGTCTTGACGGCAGAACGCGCAAGGCGATCAGCGGCCAGTAATTCTCCTTCAGCCAGAAAAGTTCTTGCGCGAGTTTCGTTTACTTGAGCAAGATGCAATTCATCGTTGATCTCGAGAAAGAACCTTCCGGCGCGACCAAGATGTTTGTGCGCTTCTGCGAAGTTTCCGACTGTGAAGAAAAGGAAGCCGAGATTGTTCTCGACAGAGGCTTGGTATGGAGTGTGACCTGTCTGCTCGAAATGAAAACTTGCGGCAGCGTAGTCTACCAACGCCCGATCGATATAGTCTTCTCGCTTCTCGGCAATGCCTATATCGTTTAGCAAAGTACCGATGCCATTGTGAAAGGCACCTTTTAAAGCGTGGTCATCGCTCCGCTCCACAAGAGGCGCAGCGCTCTCATAAAATCGCAAGGCCTCATCGAAACGTCCCGCGGTTACTTCAACCATGCCCGAACGAATGAGAATAATCGCTTTGAGATCGGTCACCTGGTCACTCAAACGCCCCAAGGCATCCGTTAGATGAATTCGTGCCTCGTCAAACGCACCTTCACGCCAATAACAGAGCGCCAGGTCGCCATGCGCCTCAGCCAGTTCGTCAGACAGCTGAAGCCGTTCAAAAATCTCGAGACTTTGAGTTATGAAATTCTTTGCAGTCTCCTGACTACCGCCAGTCTGATTCGCGCTGCCCAACCACGCAGCCAACACGCCGATTCTTAGCAGAACGCAGGCCCTGGTCGGGTCGTCAAGAGACTCTACCTTTGGTGGGCACTCCTGTTCGGGCCAGAACTCACTCAGCGCATCACAGGCCTCATGGTAGTGACCGGCCTTCTCGAAGTGTTTAGCCAGCCGGCAGCAGATCTGTGCCCGCTCAGCAACAGTGAGACTGCTACTTTGCTCCTTAAGCGCCTTTAGCTCAGATGTTAAGTACATGTGAGGTCTACCTTTCTGAGTGACTGCTATAATAATTGCACAGAAGAAGATAAAGTCCAGCTTTACTGATGGCTAAGCGCCGCCTCTGAACTGCGCGGCGCCATTTCACAGAAGATCCAACCAACCCACGACGTTAGGAGAAAAACATGAACAATCTAAAAAGGCTAGGTGTAGTACTGGCCTTAACCCTGGTATTCGCAGCATCAGCTTTCGCATGCGGTACGCCGGATCCAGGACAAATACAAACGCCACCTTGCGCTGTTGCCGACCCAACCTCGACGACCGACGAACCGGCAGTTCCCACGGAGATTACGACTCTAGGTGAGTCACGCACAGAAACCGCGTCCTCGGTGGCCGAAGTGGCGATAAATCTGTTCGTAAGCCTGCTGGCGCTTTTCTAGAGCAGTAGCGCGATTCCAGCAAATTATAGCTGCCAATGACAACTCTCATTGGCAAGTGGGCGTTAGTGTGTCTACTTCTTTCTTTGCTTGAGAGTCCCCGGCTTGGCCGGAGTCCGAACTACGTGCTCTCGGAGTGCCGCAGCATAAACCGGGCCTTTCTGGGATGCAACTGAGTGAACTTAGCGGATACTCAACTAAGTCTCACACTGCGGGTTAGCCTCGGTTGCAACGAGGCGCGCAAGCACTTTTTGGAAATGTGATTCAGCTGGAGCTTCATCAAACGTTTTTGACTGTTGCCGGGAAGCCTTAAGAAGCGTCAAATACGCCGTATAAGGACCGGCCGCCACCACTATGCATGAACCACCAGGTGTAAATTCCGACGGGCCAGAATGCGAAGAGGGTGATGGGCGCGGCGATGAGCGCTAGGGTTCTGCCGATAGGCTTGCGTCGGTGCATATAAATCGCAGATAACCAAAAGAGAAGGGCTATGAGAAAAACTAATCCAAATACGAGTATCGCACTTGGTATTTGCTCCGGCCTTCTAAAGTTCTTTTCGATGATCCACGGTGCGGCGATGATGCCACAACTGTAAAATGAGCCAATCGCCGCATATAACATGACCAGCGTTTTATTGTGATCCTTTGTGGACATATCGCCACCTCGCATAGCTAGTGTTGGCCAACCCCGGCACTTCCGATATCGCCAACGCGGAAACTTCTGATATCTTGAAAAGCTCATTTCGGTTTTTTCTGAATTCCTTGACAACTTGATGATTGCCGCATGCGCAGCTTGCCGCCTAATTCTTTAGCGTGTGAGTTCCGCCGTTGAGCATGAAAGGTTCCAACTCACGGCGTTTCAGAGATGTGGGGCCAGTCTGTACCACATATGGGGTAGCGGCAAGATTTCTCCGTCTGAGATCGGGCCGTCGGGAGGGCACTCCTGATGGCAGGGCCAGCGAAAAAGTCAGCTGACATATTCGTTATCACAATCTTCTTCATCGCCTTCGATTGGAACACTGCTGGCTAGGAAGCAGTCACTACCGATCTGCCTCTCTCTGTGAAGATTAAGAAAATCCCAAATATTTTGTTCAGGGGGCTCCCAAGTCCATATTTCATCCTCATATCCAACTCCGTCTGCCCAGCACAGCGTCGTCACCCTCATCTGCCCATGGGAGCCAGCCGTCAACTCGCCACTTCATTCTGAGTGCTCCACTTCGTTCAAAGTCCACAAAGATACGATCCTGACCGCCATGACGCGGAGAATGGCATTTTCAGAATCTTCGGCAATCGGTAGCACCAGTTCACTGGTAAGCCGACAGGAGTTAAAATTAAGAAGTCTTGGAAACAATGTCAGAACTCCATCAAAATTTTGCCTTGTACGAGGCGATGAAGCGCTATGTCGCGACGGCGATTGATCTTGTAGTACGGCGCGGCGCTCAACAAGTCTCACAATTCCAGGATGATGAGGACGCAGTCTTTTTTGCTCGACTCGGAATGACGAACGAGTTACAGAAATTGCCCGAGTATCAGACATGTTTGGAGACGCTTCTTAACGATCCGATAGTTACTTCTCAAACCGAAGTTCTGACGGGAACAAACAGCGGCATGAGAGAACGCAGCCAAAGCGCAGAAGGATTAATGACTAGAGTTCTTGATCTGGGAATGCGGGAGGGGCAGGGCGATTTTGACCCAGTCTATTTCGAATATGAGTATACGCGATTTGAAGAAGCCTACTATTGCTCCGACATCGTTTATGAAGTCATCGCGCCGTTGCCGGGCATCGCGATAGCGCGCTCCCTGCGGCTTGCCGATGATCTCGAAATAACGACCCTGCCCGTTGAGGAACTCGACCGAACCGCACGAAAGATGAAGCGGCGGTCGAGTGGGCATCCGTTCCACGACAACGTTTGTATCGTGAGAACAGAGTGTCGTCTGCCAAAAGTTGTCGGCGACGATCACCAGCCAAACCCTCAGGCGAGAGAACAAGACCAAAGAACACAACGAGCCGCACACGACCGAATTGAACAGGTCGTAAACGCGCTGCGGCTCGCCGGAATTGAAAGTGCCTATTCGTCCGCGATCATTCACCGCCCATCCAAATGGGCGTTTGATCAAGACCGTTTCTTTCGAGGGCGCTTCCAACCCGATCTCTTTTATGTGAGCAGCCTTGAAGACCAGTGGTTGAATGGTTTTGAGCAGTTCTGGCAGAGTTTCCAGAGCGCGGCGGACAGGAAGCGCAGTTTCTTAGACGTGGCCATCCGTCGCTTCGGTTACGCTCATGAGCGGCAGCGAGCGGAAGATCGAATCATCGATTTGATGATCTCCGCGGAAGCCCTCTTCTTCTCCGATTACAATAAGGATAACTACATCGGCGAGATACGATATCGCCTCTCGCTGCGCGCCGCGCTATTTCTTGCCAGCGAACCCGAATCGCAACGAACAATATTCAGGTGGATGCGTGACGCTTACGATCTTCGAAGCAAGTTAGCGCATGGAGGCGATGTTAGTAGTATGAAGTTACCGAAGCGTCCTGACGGGACCGTAGTTTATATCGAAGAATTTGTCGGAGCTATTCAAACGTATATACGCCTGGCGCTCGTTAAAGCCATCCATCTGGCAAATGATCCAGTGGCGCCAAAGAACCTAGTTGAATGGAATGAGCTGGTGTTCGCAAACAAAAAGTAAGTAGTAGGGTGTCATAGAAAGGTCACTGCCTAGCCTCCTTGAATTGGGACCAACATCATTACCGACCTGTCTCAAAGTCCGCGATCAGTTGAACCATACGGTACCACGCGAGTCTTCGAGTTTCTTCTCTTCATCCTCTTTCTTACGATAGTCGTTCTTCAATCGTTCACCAATTGCCGTCGTCAGTTCATGGGAGAACGCGTGAGACAGCGATGGTGGTCCAATCGCGTCATTGAGTTCCCAAATTGTCGACAATTGGGCATGTTCCTTTAAGCAGAGGTATGAGGAAAGTCTGGCCAAGCCATCATTTGAGGAAAAACGTTGCACGTGCCACTTCATGGCCTTCCTTAAGCGCCGAGCGTCGCGAGCAGCATCGGCGGCTTGCCGAACAAGCAGCTCGCCGTCAAAGCGAGCCTTTGCTATCTCTCCGGAATCGCTGCTCCAGAAGCCCAGCATGTAGGTTGCACATGCCCGCTCGCGCTCTGACGCCGCTGACCGCTTCAGTTCCTCATAGATAAGTGTGCAAAACGCGGGTTCGAGCTTAGCAAGAGCATTTACTGTGCGCTCGCGCGCCGGCACGTGAAGGTCACAAACCAGACGCTTAATACTCTCTTTCAGCAGTTGGCGACCGACCACTCCTCCGGCGAAGAGCTGAGGTATTCGCGAGGCCATGGTCTCCCGCGCGCGCGGATTAATGTGCCCATTATCGTAAGCCGTATTAAACTGTTTCAGACATTCATTGGGTTCATGGCTTACCATCCCAACGATCAAGGAGCTCTGGTTGTCAAACCAGTCCTGGCCATCAGTCGACCATTTAGCAAACTCCCCGAGCACGGCTTGGCGCCCAGTCGGATACTTCCAAAATGATCCGATCGCTCTTAAAGACTCATAACGCTCGTCTGGAGCCTCTTTGACCAACCCGTCCAAAACGATTGGTAGCGAGGAAGCTGCGGCAAAATGTGACAGCGATCGCACAAAGCTTCTCGGGCTGCTTTGCGCCGCAGCGCGTTCGATATCAGGCAATGCTGACCGGGCGTCAAGCCAGGCTAGGGACTCTGCCGCCTGCGCGCGAATCCCGAGCACGGTAGAAGGGCGCAGCAGGTCTCGAAGAAACGGAACGACCGACGTGTCCTTCGTACCACCAAGCATCCGCACCGCGTAGCGTTGTATTGTTTCGTCGTCATCTTTGGCAACGGCTAGAAAAACGTCTCTGTGTGCCGGAGCATCGTGATCGGCCAGAGCCAGCAGGCTGGCGATTCTGCCCCCGGCTGGGACTCTCGAGTCCCGCGCTACATCAACGATTTCATCGGCGCTGATGATTTTGCGCCGCAGTAATGGAAAGAGTGTTTGCTCGTCAAAATAGATCGAGATTTCTTTCTCCGATCGAACATACGAGATCACTGCTTGCGCACCCCCCCCGACTTCCACAGGTTCCCAGGGCCCGGACTACGCTGTTTCTTTCGTACCAAGTCGCACGCGCGGTCGATACCGGAGCTTCAAGCTTTCTAATAAGGGCGTGCTCGGCCCGGTTGTCTCCGGCTATCCACAAAAGCTTACAAAGCTCAGCGCCGCTCAATTCCCTGGCGTCGGCCAGGAGCCGCACAGCCTCAGGAGCAAAATTCCGGGCCTCGCACTTTGCCCCAGGTAGCAGATCCTTGACCCGATTGAGCCGATCACCGAGCGGAAACTCATCATGCTCGCGCATGTTAGGTGCTATCGCGTCAACCAGTAGCCTGGCCAAATCATTTCCGTCGCGGTTGAGTGATTCGGCGGTGGTGGCCACCAATGAGCGCAGGTGATCCGGGAGCCAAGTGCCGGCGAGCAGTTCACCACTCCGCCAGAGCTCATTGCGTTCGGGAGTATCCTGCAACTGCGCAAGGAACGCCTCTAGGACCACACTACGTCCCTGAGTAGTGTCGATTCGATCCGCAGCCCAGATTGCCTCAACGGGATTAAGTTCGCCCGTACCATTAAGACCGTCGCGGATCGTGGCCAGCACTATGGGTTCGGCTCGGTCACGGTCAATCGAAACGAGCGCGGCCATCACCTGCTGCGGCAGTGAATATCGCCTCAGGAAGCCACCCGCGCCGGTTGGTCGTGGTTTCAGAAGTTCTTCCAGGGGCCCGAAAGCAGTGGCATCAGGTACGTCCGTAAGATACTTTGCCCCGGCCAACGCCACCCACTCCTCTCCTTGGGGGAGCGCTTTCAATGCAAGTTCGGTCTGACCCTTAACTTTGAGGTGTGCTGCGGCGAGCAGCGCGCTTCGCAATAGTTCGGAATCGCCGGCCACGCCGTCTCGCAAGCAATGGGTAATTACTTCTGCAACCCGCGCGTCGCGGAAACCTACCCCCCGCAGGGCGTTAAGACAGCGGCTACGCAAAGACGCAGGGCGGGCCGGGTCGTCGGCTATTTGCAAGAGCGGTTCGCCAGCCGCCCGTCCTACCTTGCCCAGCGCCACGTAGGCATTGTGACTCACGTCATGGTCGTCATCGTCCAGTAAGCTGATCAGATCAAAAGCCGCTTCGACATCCCGATGCCGCCCGCTGAGTTCCGCAGCCAGTCTGCGTATCCGAGGCTCGCGATCCTCCAAACGCCGGCGAATCTCCGCAAGCGCTTCCGGGGAAGATCTCACTTCGCGTGCTACTTCCCAGTAGTCATGATAACTATCGTCGTCGGCACGCTCGGCCAGCACGAACACCGACTGCATCACCCGAGGGCTCATCAGACTGAAGAGGGAACTGTGTCGAAACTGGTATTGCTGCACCATGGCTCTAAGCAGCGCCAGTAACCGTTCATCCAATGGGTTCTCTGCTAGTCGGTCAACCCACGCGAGCAGGGCATCCAGCAGCGGCTGAAAACTCGAGGCCGCTTCTAGCCAGTCGCCGGCAGCCTTCTCGATGTCGTCGGTCGATCTTCCGGCCAGTTGCCGCTCCAGGCCAAACGAGAGAAAGTACGGACCCGCATCGCTAATGCGAAAACCCAACTTGGCGCCATTGGGCCCGCCTGCTTCGTTCAAAACCCCGTTGTCAATAAGCGCTTCGTAAGCCGAGGGAGTTTCTGAGGTTTGCCTACCGAATAGCGAAGGTAGTTCTTGCTTTACCAGTTCGACCTCGACCTGGAAGTCACTCGACTTCTCCCGCTGACCGACCAGGGCTAAGCGGATTAAGTGGTCCTGCAGATCGAGGGTGGTCTTACTTTGTTGCCGCACCTGCAAGAGGATCTTCGCCAGGCGTTCGCCAAGAAAGCTACTCCACGTCAGGTTCTGGACCAAACTGTCGTCTCCGCTTTGTCTCAATTCAGCGTAGTGTTCGAAGGTTGCGGGATGTTTCACCATGCCGCGCAGGGTGGCGACGTGCGCATTGACGTTTGCCCCATGGCGGCCTGGAGTGATGAGTTCGGTATCTCCAATCATCTGTAGCGCGCGATCAAGTTCATAATTCGTAAAATCAGTCACGGGCAACTCTGAATATCTGCGGCCGCTCTTTCGTCCAACTCCCCCAGTAGGTTCATACAGAGTAAAAGAGCTGAGATCGTGGAATCTTTCCCAAGCAGTATCGCGTGCAGAAGCAATGACTTTCACACGTTCCGGCGCTACCGTTCCGATCGCATCATGGAGGAGCTCGAGTTCGCGGTCGATCGCGTCGATAGCAGTCAGATCAAGTGGATCGATCATCAGTACGAACCCTGAAGGAGCCTTGGTCCCGGAGGTCCAGAATTCCGCAATCGTAGCCCAGCTTAAAGTGTTCGGAGCAACCTGAAGTTCATGCGCCAGCTCTTCAAGCGCGCTCGCGACCGTGAATAATCGACCCCGCAAGAGCAGCACCGTCCAGCCGCGATCCAAGAGGCGCCTGCCCTCGGCGGCCATGGCGATGGTCTTCCCCACTCCAGAGGCGCCGATGGCAAACCCGTAACGGTAATCTGAGGAAAGGAACTCATCAAACTCCTGGTCCAGGTCCGGCCGCTCTATGACACTTCGGCCATCGATCATAAGCTTGGCCCGTCGTCGAGTGATGGCACGACAGGCTTTGTGGACCCTCCGCGCCGTTAGTTTGCGCAACAACTTCACATATATTGCGATTCCCGCACCTACGGATAGGAATATCTGAATAAGAGCGTCGAGCCCTTGAAGCAGTTCGCTGTTGACTCCCAGCCATCTCAGCGAAGGATTTAGCCACCAGCGCACCGTGGCCGCCCCAGCCAGTAGCGTCAGAACGATTGCTGCAGTAATGAGCAGTTTCTTTTTCACTAGCAGAATGGCAGGCCGCGTTTATTCCTGGTCATTCGAAGTCTCTCTCGTAATCTTAAACGGGCGAAGGATTACCTGTCTCCGTCGGCGAATCCTCGGACTCATAATAAAACGATGGATCCATGACAGGATCTGGATTGAAGGGTTCGCGAATTATTTTCATCCGCATTGGATCTTCTTCATCAAATCGCCGTTCGACCTCTTCGATCGCTGCGTTGATACGCTGGCAGTCCTCCGACAAGAGATAGAAACGCCATTGTCTCAAGAAATCATAGAGCTGGCTGTAGCGACGTCGCCGGATTTCGTCAGCCTTCGAGATCTCCTCTAGCTCAGCAATCGCCGAGGCAAGAGGTGACCGCTTTAACATAGGGCGCAAATCGGGAATCAAATCCACCCCACCGTCTTCGGAGACAACTACACCAAGGGTCGCAATGTCCCGCTCCATAGCTGATTGCACATAGCGCACGGCTGAGTTGTAACGGGCACCACGCGCGGGATCTCCCTGCGGCGTCGCTTGACCATCAAGGATCACTCCGATGGCATGGCACTGGCCGGTTGCATCCAAGAGCACCGCCCCATCGATCCCAGTCAAGTGGGCGAGTAATTCTCGTGATAGGAGACGTGGCTCGATTGTTGTGGCTTGGTCTTTCAGTCGTAACGTCTCAGACGCTGCTTCGCCTGAAATGATCAAGAGTGTTCCATGCCGCTCCCTTTCCGACTCCTCCACCAGCGATAAGAGGAGTTCGGTTGAAGTGTCGTCAATTCCCGGGAATAGTCTGGGCAAATCTTGACGCAACTTCGACTCGTATCGGATTGGATTTGGCAGATAGGGTTGACCGAATCGGACTCCCATTAAAACTTGCCCTGCGTGACGCAGCTCCCAATGATGGTGGCCCCGGAAGATTATCTCGAATACGTCTTCGTGGGTTTCCATAACATCATCGTCACTCAGCAAGCCAAAAACGTATTCGGAGTCTGTATGAAGTGCACCACCCGCGGACGCAAGTTCCAACAGCTTTCGAACGCGTCTGTGGTTTTTCAGTCGGACCTTGTCCTTGAAAGCAATCTCGGTGCGTACTCCGTCATAATCCTTGGGAGCCAGTAGAAGCCGACCGTGTCCTTCGGCCTGCTCGTACCTCAATAGTGAGATCTTGTCGCAAGCATCATAGAAAAAATAATCCGCGTCGAGCGCATGTTGATTAGTCCGGAAAGCCGTGTTCCTGGCAAGGCGGCGGCCGGCAGATCGGATCGTCTCTTCAGCCTCGGGTCCTTCTCTTCCGAGACCAGGATCGGGTCTGAGGAGTCCATCAGAGGCCTGATAAAGTAACTCATCAATCACGGCATCTATCAAAGAACGCGCCACAGGCATTGTCCGATACTCATGTATGCTGACCTCGCCCGAGGCGAGTCGATGATAAGAATTCAAGATGTCCGCCTTCACAGACAAGACTGCTGAAACCAGATATCCCTCGACCAACGTAGGAATTGAGACAAAGAAACTTCGGTTTACCGGCTTCGCGGGGTGACGTTCAATAATCCGCAGAATCGCATCCCTGATAGAGCGTCGGTGAAGAAAGGCATCCTGTCGCTGTTGGGCCAGCGGATGCGACTGATACATCTGAGCTTCAG
>JBBPID010000075.1:0-25189 GCA_038040505.1 Acidobacteriota bacterium
TTTCCAATCACCGCTCCTCCCGTAGCGTTGCTGAGATTGACGACAAAGGTCTCATCAACTTCGACCAAAGTATCTCCATTGATCGAAATACTTATTGTTTTGCTCGCTTCGCCGGGGCTGAAGATGAGCGTTCCGACCGCAGCTTGATAGTCATTGCCACTTGTCGTCGCCGTACCATTGGTGGTCGCAAAATCAACCATGACTGGATTGCTGCTTGAAAGCGAGAGTGTGACCTTGAAAGTAACGGTTAAACTTCCGCTGTTGCCTTCTACGATGTTGGCGTCGGCAATTGAAAGCGTTGGTGTCGGCGGCGCGGAATCGTCGTTCAGGATTGTGCCCTGTCCCTGAGCGTCAGAGATGGTGGCGTTCGTGGCCCCGGACAGCACTAATGAAAACGTTTCGTTTGGCTCAAACTCGGCGTCGCCGGTAACCGGGACGGTGATTTGCTTTGAAGTATCGCCCGGCTTGAAGTTAAGCACGCCAGTGGTTGACTGATAGTCAATGCCGGCGACGGCAGTGTTGTCGACTGTTGTGTAGTTAACCGTAATTGATCGGCCGCTGGCCGCCGACAGACTCAACGTAAAGCTGAGGTCGGTCATTCCGGCATCGCCTTCAGCAATGGCAACGTCGTTCACTGAGAGTGACGGGGTCGGATCGTTGTCATTAATTGTGCCCTGGCCCTGACCATCCAGCAGAACGCCGTTTACGACGTTGGTAAGATTTACGAAGAACGTTTCGTTCGGCTCATCCAGCGAGTCGCTGTTCACCAACACCGTGACGGTTTTGGTAAGATCTCCGGCGTTGAAAGTGAGCGTGCCGTTTTGCGTCTGATAGTCTGCAGGCGCTGAGCCGGTCCCATCCGCAGTCGCGTAAGTCACGTTTACGGATTGGCTGCTTACAGCCGAAAGAGTAACTGTGAAGGTCGCGCTAACGGTTCCGGTATTTCCCTCGGTTACTGTCACGTCATTAATAGTTACTTCCGGTTTGCAATCGCCAGGCGGCGAATTGCTATTCCGCGGACTCGGCGAAGCGACAAAAAAGTCGCCGTTGTTCTGGCCAGTGTCCACACATCCACCGGCTTTTCTAAACACAGCAGTGCTGTTGGAGGATGCGGCCGCGGGTCCGGCTCCTTCGTAACAATGTCCGGCGTTGGTCGCGCTGCCGCCGTAGCCAACGATATCGGCCAGCAGGGAATTACCTGGATTGAAGGGAGATAAGCTGTCATCGCCGGGACAAGTTGCGATCGCGAGCGCATTTGTTCCAGCGACCAACCCTGCCTTGCCTGAGGTGCTGGCCATCGAAATCGTACCGACGGCGTCAGGCGTCGGCAGGGCGATCCCGTTGGTGTTGCCTCCTGCTTGCTGAATGAGGAAATACCGGCCCGCCGGAATTACCCCACTGGCAAGATTCGTTTTTGCGCTTCCAAAATTGGAACCGAGGCTGGCGTACTGTAGCGAATAGGGTGTGACGGAGAAATCTATCGTCGTCGTCCCGCGGTTATAGACTTCCACAAAGTCGTTGCGGAACGGCGCGCCGGAATTATCACCGCCGCCGTACACCTGACTGATTACCAGGTTGGCGTCATCGTCGTTTTCAATCGTGCCCGTTGCCTGGGCATCAGAGACAGCGGCATTGTCTGACACGTGGGTGATATTGACGAAAAAGTTTTCGTCAGGCTCGACGAGGACGTCGCTGTTAACCGTGACGTCGAAACTGTAGGTCTGCTGTCCGGCGGGAATCGTTTGGCCGATCAGACTTCGCGCGACGTAATCACCGCCGGCGACCGTAGCGGTGTGGTCCTGGGTGTTTATTTCAAACGTGATCCCGCCTGCCGGAGCCGGCAAAGTTGAACTTACTGTAAAGGTGAAAATCGACGATCCGCTATCACCCTCCCTGGCGGACACATCGTTAATGCTGAGCACCGGGCTGTCGTCGTTGACGATATTTCCTGACGCCTGGCCATCGTGGATACTGGCGCCTGATACATTGCTGACCTCAACAAAGAAGTTTTCGTTCGACTCGATTTTCAGATCGCCGTTCACCGTAACTTCAAAAGCGTAACTCTGTTGTCCGGCGGGTATCGTCTGTGCGGTCAGGGTGCGACCGAAGTAATCCTGATCGGCTAACGTAGCGGAGCCATCGTGAGTGGCAATGTCGAATTTGACGCTGGCCGGTGCGGGTTCCGAGAGACTGACGGTAAATGTGAAGATTGTTGGTCCAGAGTCACCTTCAATGCGGCTGACATCATTAATCGATAATGACGGGCCGGTAACCGTCAACCCCGACTGGTTGCTGCTGAGGCTCGTGCTGCCGACGGTTGCGGCTGCGCTGATGTGAGCCCCGCCTGGGTTGCGTCCGGTGATTGCTGCCGTTGCCATCCCCGCGCTTAAATCAGTCGAGACAGAATCCACTGATGCGACATTTGAGTTGTCAGAAGCGAACTCAATCGCGACGCCGCTCATAGCTCGGCCAAACTGATCGAACGCCTGCGCGGTGAAGTGCGTTGTCTGGCCGACGACGATGGTCGAAGCCGTCGGAACAATGTCGACCGTTGCCAAACGGCCGGGACAGTTTCCAAAAGGCTTGCCGTCAACTTTCAAGCCGGGTGAGAAGCGCCTACCGTTCGTTCCGGCTGCAGAGGTGTGTTGCAGGAAATTGCCGGTTGTGTCCGGAGAACGTGTTAAGGATTGATTGTTGGCGCCGTCCAATCCTGTCGATCCTCCGTAGGTAAAATCAGTGATCAAATTGCCGCCTGCATCGCGAACCAAAATTGTGAGACCACCGTTGGTTAGTGAAAGGCCGGCCGTCGAGGTCGCCTTGTAGACCTGGGCACAACCAAACACTTCATTGTCAGAGCTAAAGTTGATGCCGGCGCCGCCAAAGACGACGATCGCTTCGCCTGCCTGAATCGTAGTGCCGGGCGCGAAGGTAAAGCGTGTGGTTTCCACTGTGCCGCCGAGGGCCCGCGTCCGAATTGTCCAGCCACCCACGCCGATCATTTCGCTCGCAGTTGCGTTCACCAACTCGATAAACTCATCCTGCGCTCCATCTCTTACGCCGTCATGATTGGCATCACCGTTGATCCCGTCGGGAGGATCGGACAGGACTTCGTTGATGATTACGGCGCGTTGCGGATCACCGGTGAAAGTTATGTTTACCGGATTACTGTTTCGTCCGTCCGAGCGCACTGACAGACTGACCGTGCCGGCCCCCCGCAGATCTTCGGGTACTTGCACCCGGACTTCGTCCAGGCCTGCCAGGTCCGGCGACGGCGTGACTGACTCAGCCTTGATGACACGGCCACCTATCTCAACCTCGGTGCGTTTCGCATTGCGCAGCCCGGTCCCAAAAATCGTCAAACCCAAGTTCCCGCCGGTTGGATCGAATGGGCCCTCCTGCAAAGCCTCGCTGCTTAAGATCAAACCCTCCCCGATGCCGTCACCGCTTCTGGTGAAGAGTCCGGGCGCTGCGGCGAGTACGGGGACATTGGCGCGGGAAGAGAAGTGGTCGATGTTCGTTACAACCACCTCGGCATTTCCGGATTCTGTCTCAGCCGGGACGAGGAAGTTGACCTGATGAGGCGAGACGAAAAGGATTTGCGACGGCCGTCCGTTGATCGTCACCGTCGTGCCGCTGACATTGATCGGAAAGCTGCCACCAGGCTGAGGTTGTGATTGCACGGTTGAATTAGCCAGCGAATTACCGCGAGCGATGGCGATACTGTCGGGCGCGATGGCTTTGACGGACGACGGTTCATTCCCAAGAGACGCGCCATTTAGAATCGCCATCAGCGCACCGAACGGTGGTCGGGGAGCTGTGATGACCAGGTAAATTTCGGATCTGTTCTCGAGCCCGGGGCTGACGGGGCCGGATAAGGCTCGGGGAAAATTGAAAGCCACCGTCGTTCCATCATCATTAAGAGACGAAACAACCTCGGTGGCGAGATTCGAACCATCAAAGCCGTCCGCTTCACCAGGCGCATTTGTAATTCGCGCAAACTGTGCGGTAGCCAAATCGTAGGTGTAGAGCTCGATGCTGTTGTCGCTGTTGCTGAAACCAGTGATAGTGCGGCGAGTGGCAAAGGCGATTACGGTTCCATCGCCACTGATGGTTGGCTGGAGCGGGACGTCAGTTGCGCGGGCGCCAAGTGAAGTGATCTGCCGGGCGATCGAGGTCCCGCGACCATCGTACAAAAATACCTGGCTCGAGTCCGCCGCGGTTTCGGCTGAATAGACGATACGTGTCCCGTCATCGCTAATCGCTCGTCCGTAAGTCATCCGTAGCGATTGCACGTTTTCACTTAAGACCTTGGCGGGGCTGGCGCCGTCGCGTGGCTGCAAGAGTAAGTCGCGGCGCGAATTCGGACTTGGGCCAGAGTCGCGAAGATAAGCCACGCTCGCGCCGTTACCGCTTATCTTCGCGTCAGAGAAACCGTTTATCCCGGAAGAGTTGGTTAGCTGCGCGAGTGAATCGGCGACACAATCGTAGATGAAGATTTCCAGATTGCCGTCTGAGTTTGCTCCGGCGAGATCACGATTAGACGAGAAGGCGATGAAGCGGCCATCGTCGGAAATGGACGGTTGAAAGTTTCCATTCCGGATGCGATCCGCGATATCGCCCGGTTGCGTATTCGTGATCTGAATCAGTTTCGCGCCGTCGAAGAGGAATATTTCTGAATTACCGTCAGGGTTGGTTCCCAGCGGATCATCCGTAGAAGCAAATGCGATGCGCGATCCGTCTTGCGAAATGGCCGGCGCTACCGCGCGACTGCCGGCGATTTGAGAAAGTAATGCTGGTTCGACGCCAACGCTGGCGCGAATCGCGCGAAAATGATCGCTGCCACCGGCTCCCGCAACATCTTCAGTCGTTTCGAAAGCGACAATCTTTCCGTCGCCACTAATTGATGGATTCAGACTTGTGCCTTCATCAGTTGTATTGGTGAGGCGACGAATTCCGTTTGACTGAGTATGCGCCGCGCGCAGCGTGAGCAGGCAGAGCACCGCCCCGCCGGCAACAATGAGGGCGAGTATGCGAACGCTGCGTTTGAGGCGAGCCCGGTGCAAAATGGCGCCGGGATTCTACAGAGTTGAGTTGGAATTTCAATCCAACGGATCTTGCAAGCCTGGACTAGACGATCCACGAAATCACACTAACTAGCACATGAGCTTTTATTCGTGCTGCTTAGTGTGAGCGCATTCGCCACCTGAGAGTAAGGGGTTACTTTGATGCGGTGTTAGAGTGCCGACTTTAGTACGGGCTTTGTCGTAACGAACATAAAAACCCAACTCAAGTTGGTACTCTGCACGCCGTGAAACCCAGTTGAATCGCGCAGGCCGCGATACTCGCATCTTTGCATTCACTAGGTTAGGATTGACTCATCCTCTGCTTTCAGAATAAAACGCACGTCGAACCGCCTGCCGCCAGGTTGGTTTGTTAAGGAGAGAGCATGAAAGTTTTGATCGCGGGCGCCAGCGGGCTGATCGGCTCGGCCCTGACCGCTGTGCTGGAAGCAGACGGTGCTGAAGTCACTCGTCTGGTTCGCAGCACGCCAAAGCCCGGCGAAATCGAATGGCACCCAAATCAGGACGAGATGGATCCGGCGCGGCTGGAAGGCTTCGATGCCGTGATCAATCTGGCGGGAGAGAATGTGGCCAGCGGGCGCTGGACCGACGATCAGAAAAAGAAGATTCACGATAGCCGCGTTAACGGCACGCATCTCCTGAGCGAGGCGATGGCCAAACTCTCAAAGAAGCCGCGAGTGTTTCTCTGTGCCTCCGCCACAGGTTTTTATGGCGACCGTGACGATGAAGTGCTCGACGAACACAGCGACTCAGGCGGCGGCTTTCTGGCCGGCGTCTGTCGCGAATGGGAAATGGCGACTGAGCCAGCCACCGAGGCCGGCGTGCGCGTGGTCAACCTGCGATTCGGAGTGATCCTGGCGAAGAACGGCGGCATGCTGGCCAAGCTCCTGATGCCTTTCAAAATGGGCATGGGCGGCAAAGTCGGCTCGGGCAAACAGTTCATCAGTTGGGTAGCGATCGACGATGCAGTTGACGTTATTAAGTTAGCGCTGCACGACGAAACTTTCCGCGGGCCGGTGAATGTCGTCTCGCCAAATCCGGTAAGCAACGAGGTCTTCACTAAAGCGCTCGGCCATGTGCTGTCACGTCCGACCGCGCTGGCGATGCCGGCTTTTGCGGCGCGGCTGGCGTTTGGCGAGATGGCCGACGAAATGCTTCTCGCCAGTCAGATGGTCGTCCCAAAACGTCTGAACGATGCCGGGTTTGAATTTAAGTATCCGGAATTGGAACCGGCGCTGCGGAAGTATGTTGGGTAATTACGAACTGCGTTCCCGCGGTGCGGGGACAGTCGCGAGATAAGCAGCCGCGTTCACGCGGCTTCCCCGGCAGGTTGCTTGACCGGCCGTTTTACTAAAGGCGCTGGTCTAGAAACCCTTCGGGCAAGCCATCTGAAGATGGCTCGAAGAATACCGTGAAACTATTTGCGAAAATTAAACGAGCGAGGAGGAGAAGAATCATGAACAACTTTGAACAAAGAAATCTCCAAATCGGCGTCCGGCGAAGAATAGCGTTGCTCTTCGCCTTTCTTCTGTTGTTTCTCGCCGCGTCTTACGCTATCGCCCAGGAAGGCCGTCTGGTTCGCGAGAAGGTGCATGGCGTCTCGCTCGAGAAAACGCTGACCGGCGAATCAGCCGATCGCAACGTCAGCATCTATCTGCCGCCGAGCTATGACACTTCTCCTAACAAACGTTACCCGGTTGTTTATCTTCTGCATGGGATCACCGACACCGACGAAGAATGGACCAAACCCTGGCGGCCGAACGACGCCTGGACGAGCGTGCAAGGCGTGATGAACCGCGGCATCGCCGAAAAGAGGTTCGGCGAAATGATCGTCGTCATGCCCAACGAGCTGACGAACTGGGGCGGCAGCTTCTATACGAATTCAATCGCGACAGGGAACTGGGAAGACTTTACCGTCAAGGATCTGGTGACGTACATCGACGGCAAATATCGCACCCTGGCGCGGCCAGAGAGTCGCGGGCTCGCCGGCCATTCGATGGGCGGCTATGGCGCCATCAAACTGGGAATGAAGCATCCCGACGTTTACAGCGTCATTTACGGAATAAACCCGGCGGTGCTGGATTGGGGAAGGGACCTGACGATCGATAATCCGTCATTTAAGTTTCTAGCGACAAACAAAATCGCTTCGCCCGACGACGCGTTGAAAGGTGGAATCTACGCGATTGGGGCTATTGTGGTCGCCCAGGCTTTCTCTCCCAATCCAAATAACGCGCCGCTGTTTATTGATTTGCCTTTCGCGATGGTTGACGGCAAGTTGCAGACGGCCGAGCCTGCGTTCAGCCGTTGGCAGGAGAACATGCCGGTGCACATGGTCGAGAAGTATGCTGCCAATCTCCGCCAGCTGCGAGGCTTCAGGTTTGATTCAGGATACGAAGACGAGTTCACCCACATTCCACCGTCGGCACGCGCTCTGTCCGCGGCTCTCACCGCGCGCGGCATCGATCACGTGTTTGAAGAGTACAACGGCGACCATCGCAACCGGATGATGGGAAGAACCGGGCGGTTGGCTAACGAAGTAATGCCGTATTTTTGGTTGTTGCTGGATTCGGAGAAGTAGTTGAGGCCCGACCGTGTCAGAAGCCCGACGTAAGGCAGGACAAGGTTAATTGCCGCAACCTGGTAATGAACTCGTTAATTGAATGATCGACAAGTGGCCCTCTCTGACGGTCGGGCTTCTGACCCGAGCCGCAGCTTCGCCGCGTAGCGGCGAAATGTTTATAAAACCACGATCAAAATTGATCCATAGCTCCGTAGGAGCGACATCTGTCGCCCATAAATGGGCTCAAAGGTTTTGGTGGTGGGGGAGCTATAAACATTTCGTCCCGACGGGACGATGAACCGGTGGCCCACCCTGTTGGAGATCGCAGTACTTCGATTGATCGCGCAACAGGCCCTGGTCGTACTATGACACAACGGACATCGCCGCGTAGCGGCGAAATGTTTATAGCACCGAGTGCCACAAAATATTTCTTAGAGCTCCGTAGGAGCGAGATGGTCTGCCGCCCATAAATGGGCTCAGAGGTCTTTGATGTGGTGCTGGTTCCATAAACATTTCGTCCCTAACGGGACGATGAAGTCAGGACACGCGACTGGCAAGTGTGTCAGAAGCCCGCGCGTAAGCAAGGGCTTGATTGATAATGGCCGATCCACGCTTGTCCCCCACTTTGGAGACCACGTATCTTGCCCTCCCTTACGGTCGGGCTTCCAACACGCGTTTGAGCGGAAGTGCCTAGCTGCGAAATGAGGAGCCGGCCGGAGTCGTCATTATCAGCCTCGGATTTTTCATTCGGTTCATCACATAGGCGGCCTTTTTGTTGACAACTTCCAGGACCAGGAATAAGGTGGTCGCGTTCTTGTTGCGTTTCGCACAGAAGAGACTTTAGTCCTCGCCAAGCTAACATTGTTTGCCCGCTCGTGACTCACCGTCACGAACTTCGAATCAAAACCGAGGCCACGTATGACTTTGAGAGAGCGTCTTCAGGCCCTTTTGCCTGGGAAGCCCCCCCCGCCAGACAAGGTTGAGGAAACGCCGGGAGTGGACTCATCCCAGAACGAAACACCAAAAGATAATCCCACGGAGCCGAAAGACAATCCTGCGGACGTGAAGGACAAGTCCAAAGACATGGCTGAAAGACTCATTCAAAATCTGACCGCTAAGCGCCTTTATATCAAGGGGGATTCTTCAGCATGTCTAGTACTCGCCCCTTTGGAAAGAGACCGCAAGCTTTCGGCTGAGGATTACAAACTTTTCCCGGGTCTGACTCTGCTGGAATTGCGGAGCATTATCAGTCTGAGGGCGTTCAAAGAACGAGCTCTGAATCTCGAGTGGCTTCCATATCTGTTTGTGCCGGTGTTTCTTGGTGTAATTTGGTTCGGTCCTCTGATAAATAAGCTGAGACTGCAAAACCCGTGGTTCGGTCGATGGTTTTGGCTTATCGCCCTGGCTGGTGCGTTTGTTATCCTTGCCATAGTCGGCTTGAGTATCTGGACGTGGATTAAGGGCAGGGAGGTGGTGCAGCCGTGGGCCGCGCAGTCGTTCAGTCTTCTCCTCAGTATGGTAATCGGGCTCGGCGGGCCCTTCTTTGTGATTTACTTTTTTGGCGGCGGGCGTCAATTGTTTGGTCAGACTTCCCTGGCCATGATCGGTCGCATACTCCAACTTTTCTTCATCGCTACGGCCTCTTTCCTACCGGCATTGTTGTATTTCCTCTTCGACCGCCAGCAATTGGGCACTCTGCGTGACAGGTTCGAACAACAGATCTTCAGGTTGGATCCAAACGTCAAATCTCTTAAGGACGTGACCGCCAAGTATGGGCGACAAATGGACGAGATCTATGGCTCCGAAACCAACGCCGGTGAAGGAAGACTGGTCCGCCACGTCCGATCGCCAATTCTGGTAGCAACAGTGGTAATCACGCTGGGCTGGATTCTGACATTAATGCCGCTGGGGTATCTGGCAGCTGATATGAAGCCGGATGGGTTGTTCGATCTTTTCCTGCCAAGACAGACGGTGTTCAGCTTCGGATTTCTCGGAGCATACTTCTTTGCGCTGAATACGGCCCTGCGTCGATATGTTCGAGCAGACCTCAAACCGAAGGCATACAGCAGCATTACTGTCCGTGTCTTTGTGGTCGCAATCCTGGGCTGGGTTTTGGCGCTCATTTTGCCGGCTCCAGGAGAGAACCCTGTTGCATTGATGTTCGCTTTCATCGTGGGAGTCTTTCCCGAAACTGGGTTGACCCTAATCCGAGAAGCCATCCGCACCAGAAGTAGTTTCGGCAGGCTCATTCCTCATACAAAGGAGAAATATCCACTAACGGACCTGGAAGAGATAGATGTCTACGACCGGGCGCGGTTGTTGGATGAAGGAGTGACGAACATTGAAAGCCTGGCGCACCATGACCTGATTGATCTGATGTTAGAAACCCGCATTCCAGTTCCTCGCCTGGTTGACTGGATCGATCAAGCTATCTTGTATCTCCACCTAACGGTTGACCAGAATGATGAAGAGAAGGCGAAGAGAAAAGCCGAGAAAAAAGCGGTCAAGGCCGGTGGCAATCCCGTTCAGGGAGGTGATCCTGCAAAGGTAGATCAGATAGAGTCGAGCGATGATGCCGAAGAGACTACCTTCAGCGAAGCGAGGGACCTGGAAGGCTCGCTCAAAGTGCACCAGTGGTTGCGATCTCACGGGGTTCGTACGGCAACCGATTTTGAAAACGCGTATGACGAAGGAAAGGGACCGCTGAGCCGGATTGCGACGGTAGAGCCTGCTATGGAAGGCCAGCTTGAAGTCCTGTTAGCGACACTCAAAGACGACGAATGGCTTAATTACGTCCGTCAATGGCGTCAGTGCATTCATGTCGAGGAAAAATGCTTTGATGCCTCCTCCCTGCGCCAGCCTCAACAGCCCTGCCTGGACGCAGACAAGTCCTCTGGGCAAGAGAAATCTGCTGTCCCCGCCAACCTTAACTTGGAAAAAGCCGCGGGCGGCGAGAACTAGGTGCTTACGATCCGTCCGAGCGGATGTGAGATGCTTCAGCGGGAACGGGTCGGGTTGAATGAAAGAAAGTACAACCTAAATTCAAAGTGGAGTAGCGACTTACTCTTCCCCGTACTCAGTCAGTCGCATGGACGACCGCAGCATCTTCTTTCTGGGTCGCAAACTCAGGCAGGGCGCTGAAGACTTCCAGCGCATACTTCACATTTCCAAACGGCGCTGAAACCTGGACGCCCTGGATCAGATCGCGGACTTCCTTGAGCGATTCGCGCGCGATCTGTAACCCTTCGTCGCGTCCCGCTTCTTTGCTGATGGCTGAAGCGGTGCGCATGCGCTCCATGATCTCAGGCGTCACTTGCACGCCCGGCACTTCGTTGTGCAGGAATTCCGCGTTGCGGAAGGAAACCAGGGGCCAGATGCCGGCGACGATGGGAATGCGACAGTGTTCGATGCGCTTGAGAAAGTCGGCCAACTGCTGGGTATCGAACACAGGTTGGGTGATTGCGTACTCGGCGCCGGCTTCGATCTTCCATTCAAAGCGCCTCATCTCTTCTTCCATATTCACGGCGCCGGGATTCACGCCCACTCCGATTGAAAATGCGGTCGGCTCACCGATGGGATTGTTGCCGATGTCCAAGCCGTGGTTCAACTTGTTGACCATGTTCGTCAGACCGATCGCGTCGATATCAAAAACTGCTGTGGCGTCAGGATAGGGTCCCATCTTCGGCGGATCGCCGGTAATCAACAGCAGGTTGCGTAGACCAAGCGCCGCTGCACCCAGAAGATCCGACATCATTCCCAAAAGGTTCCGATCGCGACAGCAGTAGTGGAGCACCGCTTCAATTCCAATTTCACGTTGAACCATCAAGGCGGTGGCCATCGCTCCCATGCGCGTTTGCGCCCGCGGGCCGTCGGGAATGTTCACGCCATCGACACCGGCGTCTTTCAAAAGCCTGATCGCATCCAACGTCTTCCAGGGGCTACAACCTTTGGGCGGCAGCACTTCGACGGTGGTGACAAACTCGCCTTTGGCAATCTTCCGGGCCCAGTTCGAACGCTCTTCGGCCGGGACCACGACAACATCAGGCGGCTTCAGCTCGGTCACGCTGACCTTGGCCGCGCCGGGAACTGTGACCTGCTGAGTGCGTGGATTCAGTTGCCGCAGCGCGTCGGCAATCATCTTGATATGCGCTGGGGTTGTGCCGCAGCAACCGCCGACGAACCGTGCGCCGGCCTGGACGATACGGCGCGAGTACTCGGCCTGATATTCCGGGGAACACATGTAAATCTGCCGGCCGCCAACTTCGCGCGGCAGTCCGGCATTCGGTTGCGCCGAAAGCTTGAGATTCGTAAGCGTGCGCATCTTTTCGATCGCCGTGAGCACAAGCGCCGGACCAACGCCGCAGTTGAGTCCGATCACATCGGCGCCCCACTCCTCGAGCTTCGAAACGAAGACCTCCGGAGTCGCGCCGAACAGAGTGTTGCCGTCCATCTGGATGGTCACCTGCGCGACGATCGGCAAATCGCACTGCTCGCGCACCGCTTTCATTGCCTGTTCGAGTTCTGAGATGTCGGAGAAGGTTTCCAGAACGAAAAGGTCGACGCCGCCTTCCAGCAGGGCCGAAACCTGATCGGTAAACATCTGTTTCGCTTCGTCGAACGAGGTGGGGCCGTACGGTTCGATGCGCAGGCCGAGCGGGCCGACTGCGCCGGCGACATAGATATGGTTGCCGGCGGCTTCGCGGGCGATTTGCGCGGCTTTGATGTTGATTTCGCGAAGGTTTGCTTCCAGGCCGTACGGCTGGAGCTTATTCATGTTGGCGCCGAAGGTGTTCGTCTCAATGATGTCGGCGCCGGCCTTAATGTATTCGGCGTGGACTTCGCGAACGAGGTCGGGTGCCACGAGGTTCAACTCGTCGTAGGAGCGATTGATATAGATGCCCTTTGAATAGAGCATCGTCCCCATCGCGCCATCAAAGACGTGGATGCCGTCGCCATCAAGAAGTTCGCGGAATGGTTGCATAATGGTTGGTTCTTTGTACTTTGACGTCTCTCAAGACCTGACTTTTTGGCCTGAGCGGCGCCTTTGGGAGACCGTCAAGTGCGAAGTTCTAAGTACCAAGCACAAAGTACCAAGTTCAAAATAATAATCCCGCGCCAAACAACGCGGGACTTCAATTCGTCTGAAGTTTTGGGTTCGTTCCTCCGAACTCACCGAGCTGTTTAGCTGTTTGTTTTGCGTGGCCGCAAGTCGCCTTAACTCACCACGTTTTTCAAGAGTGTTTATACGCTCAAGAGCGTAAGCTGTCAACCAGAAGCCACCCAACGCTTAGGCGGCTACCGACTCCCATTCTTTCGCATGGGTGGTCAGCGCATCCACGAATTCAGGCCAGTCATGTAATGTCTCCGGGTCGAAAGCCGCGCCGTTGGGCCAAACTAAAGTATTAACTTCAGGATCGACGGTGACTTGCTCGAACAACGCCTGATCCTTCAGTGGACCAAATAGCTCTCCGGCTAAGATGGGTTTGAAGTCTATGATCTGTTCGGTGGCGTCGTCGAATGTCACCCGAAGGATGTGCGGGCCAACGATCCGGAAAGACTCAACTTTGTAAATTCGGTGCTCCATAGGTCCTTACTTCAACGGCTCAATTGAAACAGGCTTTTGACCTGGCTGCAACCGTTTCCAATCGTCGATCAAGGCAAAGGCTTCTCCGACTCTCGTCCCTCACGCCTTTTCGAGTCTTGACACGGCCGTGCGCTTCTGGCTGAATGCCTAACATAATCGCGATCTTCCCCCGTTTCTTATCGCCGAGTTCGAAACCAAAGAGGAGCCAAGCTATGGCCACAGCCGCTGACACGATGAACTCTGCCGCCAACATCGACGGCGTAAGTCGTCATCCGAAGGGTTTGTATGTGCTTTTTGGCACCGAGATGTGGGAGCGCTTCAGCTTCTATTCGATGCTGGCGCTATTCACGCTCTACATGCGGAACCCTGAACAGGGTTTTGGCTGGACTGCCGCTGAAGCGACGAGCCTTTACGCCTGGTACTTGATGTTCGTCTACGCCAGCCCACTGGTGGGCGGCTTTATCGCCGACTGGAAACTTGGCTATCGCCGAGCCGTGATGATTGGCGGCCTGTTCTTTATGGCGGGGCACGGGCTGCTCTCGTTCCGGTCGATGACGGCAGTCTACGCGGCGCTGACGTGCCTGGTAATCGGCAATGGCTTCTTTAAGCCAAACGTCTCGACGATGGTAGGCAATCTTTATCCGGAAGGCAGTCACTTAAAAGATCGCGCCTATAACATCTTCTACATGGGCATCAACGTCGGAGCTGCCTCTGCTCCGATCGTGATGGAAATCGTCAAACAAAAGTTTGGCTATCATCCGGCCTTTGCCATCGCGGCTTTCGGCATGATCGTCTCAGTTAGCATCCTGTGGTGGTTCCGAAACCTGGTTGAAAACAAGGCCCGGACGCCGGAGCAGATGCCCGCCCAGGAGGTGGCCGACGTGGCCGCCACCGCGGTGGACGCACCGCCAACCAACGCCAGCCGTCAGAAAACCATGGACGCGGTGCCGGAGTGGAAACGCATCAGTGCCTTGATCGTGATTTTCCTGATTGTGATCGTGTTCTGGATGGTCTTTCACCAAAACGGTTCGACGCTGACCTATTGGGCTGATGACAACACCGATTGGAACGTATCGGGCACCATCTCGAACGCCATTAATCCGATCTGGATCATCACCCTTACGTTCCCGCTCATCTGGTTTTGGGGTTGGCTTGACCGGCGCGGCAAGGAACCGTCGACACCGACCAAAATGGCGGTGGGTATGTTTTTGACGGCGCTCTCTTTCTGCATTCTGTTCGTTGCAGCCCGCGTGGGCGAGGGATCCCCGGTCGACCCCAACGCCTATGCCTCAGGCAGCTTTCGGGTTACTGAACGCGCGCTAAACGACTTGCGCGCGAAAGGTGTCCCTGAAGAGGTGCTTAGTAAACTATCAGCACCGACCGTTCCCGACGCAACGCTCCAGAGATTGAGGAGCGAAAGCTTTGGTGAAGACCTCTTGACGAAACTGAAGTCCGGGATCGTGGGCAAGAAAATTTCTCCGGGCGACGGCCTGAGCGGCGAGCAGATGTTCATGAAAGCCGTGAGCGCGATGGTGGGACCCGAGGCAGCGCTAACGTACAAAGACCAGATAATGAGCGAGTCGTATTTGTTCCGGGTCTCGCCGGTGTGGCTCATTCTCGCTTACATGGTTATCTCGCTTGGGGAGTTAATGCTTTCGCCGATGGGTCTGTCGCTCGTCTCTAAAGTTGCACCGATAAGGTTGCGTGGCATGATGATGGGCGGCTGGTTTGTGGCGACGGCCATCGGCAACAAGCTGACGGCGATCGGCGTCTTCTGGGAACGTTGGATGCAGTCAAACTTCTTCATCATACTCGGCATGATGGCGCTGATCATGGCTTTTGTGCTGCTGGTTCTGCTCCGTCCGTTGAAGAAGGCGATGCCGGGAGTTTGATTTCTCAGCCAATCTGGCCAAAACCGCCCAGAGTGCGGATAGCCCGTGAGGGTGTGTTACGAGTCGATTAGTATTTGTTCTGATCGGACGCAGGACCGAAAGGGAAGCGGCAACGCGAAGCAAGGGGAATAATTCGCGACCACCGGGGAACCTTTCCGCCTTTGCGTTTGCACGCTTCTTTCATCCAAGCACAATACAGAGTCTTTGACCGAGATATTGAGAAGGAGAACTGTCTTGAAACGTCTAAGAAATATCGGTCTGGCAACTATCGCTCTCCTGGTTTTTTCTGCGTCAATTCCAGCCCAGGAAAAGCTGCTTACCATCGACGACATTTTCGATCCGGCCAAGCGAGTTAACTTCGCCGGCACGCCCGCGAGTCCGCGGTGGCTGAAAGACGGAATTCATTACATCGTGATAAGCAAAGATCGGACGGCCTTTCCGCGTTTGTTGAAGGTCAATGCGGTAACCGGAAAGTCAGAACCGTTCTACAACGCCGCCAGGATGGAGGCCGCGTTCGATGCGCTCTCGGGGATTGGCAGTCAAGCCGCCCGGCGCCTGGCAAATCAGACTTCCTACCAAATGAATCCGGCCGAGACCGGGGTGCTCATTAATAGCGCTAACGATTTGTTCTATTACGAATTCGGCAGCGATCGCGCGGTGCGCCTTACTTACAATCCGGAAGAAGAAGTTGGTGAAGCATTTAGTCCCGACGGCAAGATGGTTAGTTTTGTTCGTGGCAATAACCTCTACGTCGAGGACATCGCGAACCAGAGAGAGCGCGCTTTGACGCGCGATGGCAACGAGAAAATTCTCAACGGCCGTCTGGATTGGGTCTATCAGGAAGAGGTTTACGGGCGCGGCAACTTTGGCGCCTACTGGTGGAGCCCTGACTCAGCGCGCATTGCGTTTCTGAGAATCGATGAACATCCGGTGCCGGATTTTACCGTCGTCGATCACATTCCGCTGGATCAGATTGTTGAGACCACACCCTATCCAAAAGCCGGCGACCCGAATCCGACGGTGAAACTCGGCGTGGCGGCCGCGTCCGGAGGTGAAGTTCGCTGGGTTGATACTTACAAATATCAACCGGAAGACTTGCTGATCGTGCGCGTTGGTTGGATGCAGGACAACAAGAAGGTTTGGTTCATGGCGCAAAACCGTATTCAAACCTTTATCGATTTGAATTCCGCGAATCCTGATGACGGAAAGTCAACGACGATGTTTCGCGAAACTACTAAAGCCTGGATGGGAATCAACGATGAGGGATTGCGTTGGTTGAAGGACGGCTCCTTTCTCTGGGTGAGCGATCGCAACGGTTGGACGCACATCTACCATTACGCCGCGGACGGCAGATTGATTGGCCAGGTAACAAATGGCGATTGGGACGTGGGTTCGATCGATGGGATTGATGAAGTGAAGGGAAAGGTCTATTTCAGCAGCACTGAGCACAGCTACATCGCCAATCATGAATACGTGAGCAACCTGGACGGCTCTGGCTTAAATCGCTTGACCATGACTGAAGGCAATCATCGCGTTTCTTTTAACGCGAACGCCACGCACTTCATCGATTCGCGCAACGACTCCAACACTCCGACGCAAGTAACTCTTTATGATGCGACCGGAAAATCGGTTCGCGTCATCGATGAAAACAAGGTCGATGCTTTGCGCCAGTACAAACTCGGCAAGGTCGAGTTCCTGAATGTGAAGACACGCGACGGCTTCAACATGGAAGCGATGATGATCAAGCCGCCGGACTTCGACCCCTCAAAAAAATACCCGGTCCTGTCTTACACCTACGGCGGGCCGCAGGCTCCGCAGGTGCGCAACGCCTGGGGCGGCGCAACCTACATGTGGCACCAGATGCTGGCGCAGAAGGGGTACATCATCTGGATTTGTGACAACCGCACCGCCAGCAGCAAAGGTGTGCAGTCAGCCTGGCCGCTTTACAAGAACTTCGGCGAGCTTGAGTTGCGTGATCTAGAGGATGGCTTTGCATGGCTCAAGAACCAGCCCTACGTGGACGGCTCGCGTATAGGTATCTGGGGCTGGAGCTATGGTGGCTTCATGACGAGTTACGCCTTAACGCACAGCCAGACATTCAAGATTGGGATTGCGGGTGGGACGGTTTCCGACTGGCGCAATTACGACACGATCTATACCGAGCGTTATATGGACATGCCGCAGAATAATCCCGAAGGGTACCGGAAAAGCTCACCCGTCCATTTCGCGAAAGATCTGCACGGGAAGTTGCTGTTGATCCATGGCGCGATCGATGACAACGTGCATATGGCAAACACGGTGCAGTTTCTCTATGAATTGCAGAAGGCCGGCAAGCAGGTGCAGTTCATGATCTATCCCAAGTCGCGTCACGGCGTCACCGATCCGGTGCTGCTCAAGCACATGCGGCAGATGATGACGGATTTCATTGTGGGGAATCTTTGAGCATCCACAGATTACGCAGATTCGGAAAATAAGAGCTCCCGGGTGCAGCGAGTTGGGAATGGGCCAGGCCCCTATAACCCAATAACGCTCTCCATAATCTGTGTAATCTGCGGATAATCATGTGGGCCGCTACCTCAAGTCGCTAATCAGAACCACATCGCTACTAATATTTCCGCGCGCCATAATCAGCGGTTTGCCAAGGCGCGACCAATCGAATCGGAAGATCAGATCCGACTTGAAGTCAGTCAATTGTTTGGGCGGACCGCCGTCAACGGGCTGACTCCAGATGTTGGTCACGCCATTGTTGGTCTTGTTGTAGAGCACCGATCGTCCGTCCGCTGCCCACTGAAACGGCGAGTCAAAGGCAATAACATCAAAGACCTTGATGGGTGGACCTCCTTCCGCGGGAACAATTGCCAATCTCCATCGGGGAGGCCTTTCCTGTTCATTGACGTAGCCGCAGGCTAGCTGCTTTCCGTCGGGCGAGATTAGCGGGCGCGCTGAAGGATAATCCGTCAGCTGGATTGGGTTGCCGCCCTGTATCGATACCTTTGTCAGTCTCTGCTTGTCTGTCTCAGTCGAGGTGTAGAACACCCATTGACCGTCCGGCGAGCAGTTGGGATTGATGTCCCGGCTACCGCTGGTCAATTTTCTGGGATTGCCGCCATCAATATCCATGATCCAAATATTGTACGGACCGGCGCGCGAAGAACTAAAAACAATCTGGCGGCCATCCGGTGTTACGGACGGCCCGCTGGAGCTGCCAGCGTCATTAGTCAGGTTTTTTTGCCCGCTGCCGTCGGCGTTCATGAGGAAGAGATTGGCCCGGCCGCGGAGCCCGGCGGTGTAAACAATCCTACCGTCAGGCGTCCAGGCCAGACCGGCTAGACCCTCATTCCGGGTCGAGGTGATTTGTGTGGCCCGCGCAGCGTCGCCGTCCGGAGCAGTCCATAGGTTTGATGTTTGCTCAGACTGCACTGCAACCAGAGCCGACGAATCTGCCGTCAGATTGACGCCGAGATAATTGTTCGTATCGTTTGTAACTCTGCGCGCTTCGCCGCCAGGGTAAGAGACATGCCAGATTTGCCGGCTGGGGCCCGATTCGGCGTCTGCGGCGGTCATGATCAAACCACTGCCATCCGCTAACCAGGCCAGCACGGCAATCAGGGACCACCCGCGGGAAGTAATCTGCTTTTCGACTCCGTCTTTAACACGGATAGTGACCACATTCGTACCTTTGCCGTCACCTTCAGGGGTGCGGTGCGCGAAGGCGATTGTCTCTCCGTCAGGCGACCATGACGGCGCCGGCCAGACCGTTGTATTAAACTTACTGAGTTTATAACTAGCAAAAGTTTGTTCCCCTGAACCATCCGCGTTTGCGATCATTAGCAGGACCTCTCCTTTTTGCGGCTGGCCGCGGACAAAGGCCATGCGTTTTCCATCAGGAGAAAAGGTCGGGGGCGTGTCGGCATCATCCGCGATGACTTTCTTTGGCGTGCCGCCCAGGACGGGCACTTGATAGAAAGGGTACGAGCCTGATTCAACGCGGCAGTAAAGAACATAGCTTCCATTAGGCGAGAACGTTATCCATGAGAAATTGCTTCCGTTCGAAGCCACGATCTCTTTATCGCTGCCTGTGTCTATGTGCCGGAGAGATAGGCTTTGTCGTCCGGGTTCTCCGGTAACATGAACCACATACTTTCCATCCGGCGAGATTGCTGCCTGACTGGCCCTTCCGCTCGTCGTTAACTTTGCTACCTTGATCTTGCTAAAAGGTGCGCCGTTTTTCGATCGATCGATCAGCTTATAGAGCGCATAGCCCCCGCCAATAAGCCCCGCGCACAAGATAGCCACGAATATGGTCACACCCAGTTTGTGACTCTTGATCTGGCGGACGATATACTCCGCGCTCGAAACTGTGGGCGCGGACGCGATTGAGGTCGAGTCACCGAGAGCCGACGCAGTCTGTGGCGCGCTCGCGTAAGACTTCGCAGTTACACCAACCTCTGGCGGCGGCCGCGAGGTTTCGGCGTGAGCAGCAAACTCCAACTGTCGCATTAGAGTGCGCAAGTCTGTCAGCAATTCCCGAATTGTTTGATAACGTTCGTCCTTGTTTTTGCGAAGCGTTTTGTTGACGATCCACTGCAATTCGGCGGGCACATCAGCGGCGTAGTGCGAAAGCGGCGGCGGCTCTTTTTCAAGGATTGAAACCAACACATCTGAATTTGTCTCACCCCTGAAAGGCCTGGCGCCGGCGACAACTTCGTACAACACAACGCCCAGACTCCAGACGTCTGTGCGGGTATCCACCGGCAGTCCCCGCGCCTGCTCGGGCGACATATAGTGCGCGGTGCCCATCACCATGCCCGCGTCTGTTTTGATTAGTGCTCGAGTCGGAGTTTCGAACACCGCGCTCTGACTGACGGCATCGTCCGTTAGTTTTGCGAGTCCGAAGTCCAGAACTTTTACAATCCGGTCGCGCCGTCGAATCATAATGTTCTCAGGCTTGATATCGCGGTGCACGATCCTGGCTTCGTGCGCGGCCTCCAGGGCCGCCGCGACTTGCGTCGTGACCTCGAGTGCTTCCGGCACGGTCAGCCGAGCTTGCCTCAGGCGGTGGCGCAGCGTTTCACCTTCGATGAGTTCGGTCGCGATGAACTGTACGCCGCCGGCCTCGGCTACTTCATAAATGGTGACGATATTCGGGTGATTCAGCGCGGAAGTCGTAGCCGCCTCCTGTTGAAAGCGACGCAGGCGATTGGTTTCGGTGGTGAAGTAGGTGGGGAGCACTTTGAGCGCGACTTTGCGGCCCAGTTTTCCGTCGCGGGCGAGGTAAACCTGTCCCATGCCGCCGACACCCAGCAGTTCAATCAACCGGTAATGGCTCAGAGATTTTCCGATTAACGATTTGGCGGCTGACTCAGACTCACTGTCCGCCATCGCTCTCGCGGTCGCTTCCACCGCAGGTGACTCAATGAAGCTGCCGGCCTGATCATGTGAATCGATGAAGGCTTCGACCTCACTGCGCAATGCGGCATCGCCGGCGCACGCCTTATCGAGGAAAACGCTTCGGTGCTCTGGCGCGAGATCCAGCGCCGCTTGCAGGATTTCATCGATCTTGCGCCAGCGTTCGGGGGTCATAAAAAAAGTATTACTGAAAGGCGAAAATTCGCGCGAACCGTTCTCTGATCAATTCGTGCAAAGCGGTCGGCGTTACAGAACCCCGACTTGTCGGGGTAGCAAGCGGGATAAAGACTCAACTAATGTGTCTGTCGATTAAGGACCAAAATTCGCCGGATAGGATTTCTTGCGCCAGTGGGTTGAGTCCTTAACCCGCTCTTTACCGCCGACTGGTCGGGGTTCTGTAACAATCGTCGACCAATTTCATCCGATTCTATGGTCACGAGGTCTTCACTGCCTGGTAGAGCCAAGCCTTCGCGGATCTCCATTCGCGCCTGACGGTCATTGCCGAAATCTTCATGACGTCGGCGGTTTCCTCGATCGTGAGGCCGCCGAAATATCGTAGCTCGACGATGCGGCTTTTCCGTTCGTCGATTTCTGCGAGTCTGCTGAGCGCTTCGTCGAGCGCGACGACGTCGCCAGCACGGATCGGAGAGACGACGGCGGCGTCTTCGAGCGAAGTCTTATGGGCGTCGCCCCCTCGCTTGGCCCGTCTGCTAGTGCGCGCATAATCAACCAGAATGTGGCGCATCACCTGAGCCGCGACGGCAAAGAAGTGCGACCGGTCATGCCAATGTACCGCTCGCTGATCGACCAGCCGCAGATAGGCTTCATTGACCAGGGCCGTCGTTTGTAGAGTGTGCCCTGGGCGCTCCCGGCGCATGTAGTGATGCGCCAGTCGCCGCAGTTCTTCGTTAACCAGCGGCACGAGTTTGTCCAACGCCTGTTTGTCTCCGTGACTCCAGGCGATTAGCAAACCGGTGACCTGATGAGGAGAGGATAGAGCCATTCCAGGAATCCTTCCATGGTGTTCGCGCCGGATTCTAGCATTTCCCAAAGAAAGCATGAACACTTTCGCTCGAGTTTGTCGCTTATGCAGATGAACAGGAAATAGGGCAGGAGCGGTGAGCCAAGGCCACCGGTTCCCCCGGGCTCTGCCACTCGGAAGGTGTCAGGGTTTCAGCATGAAAACCAAGGTCTCAATCGAAAGGACAATCCGATGACTAGACAATCACAGCGTCTCACCCGAATCGTGGTAACAATTCTGGCGCTGATCACAAGCCTCGCGTTCGTTGGAACAGCGATGGCCCAATGCCCTGGAAGTACGTTTACTGGTGGACTTCAGTTGCCCAGCAAGATTATTCAGGGCGCCAAAGGAAATCTGATAGTGGCCGAGTCGGGCACCTTCGCGCCCAATAGTGGCCGCGTCTCAACCGTCGATGCGCAAGGCACTCGCCGCACGCTCGTTGATGGTCTGCCGTCCGGCCTCAATGAAATCGGAGACATCTCAGGCACCAGCGGGCTGTACCTGCAAGGGCGAACCCTCTACATCGTTAATGGCGAAGGGGATGCTACTCTGGCCGGCCCTATCCCGGGCACCGAGGTTCCCAATCCGGCTCCCTCGTCACCAATCCTAAGTTCAGTTATTGCGCTTCACTTCAGCAATGAGGTGGAGAAGACGACCAGTGGATTCACACTCAGTCTCGCCGATCATCAGGCCCTGAAGAATGGCGACAAACTGAAACTCAACAACGGAAAGGGAGACAAGATTACCATCGAGTTGATCGCCGACTTTCCCGATTACACTGCGGACCCACTGCCGTTCTTTCCACCCAATGTCCGGCACTCGAATCCCTACGGCGTCGCCCAAATCGGGAACAATCTGTTCGTCAGTGACGGTGGTCAGAATGCGGTGTACACGGTTGATATTCACAGCGGTTCGATCTCAACCCTGACGACTTTTCCGCCGCTGATCAATCCGCTCTTTCCGGGGTTTGGCGGGCCGTTCATTGAAGCGGTTCCCGACAGCATCCGCGAGTCTGACGGGCAACTGTTGGTGACGCTTCTGCGCGGTTTTCCATTTCTTCCCGGTAACGCTTCGGTAATGAAGGTCAACCCCACGACTGGCGCTACAACGCCGCTCATAACCGGGCTGACTTCTGCCATCGACGTACTATCCGTCAAAGAGAAGGGCCGCACCAGTCATCTCACATTGGAGATCAGCACTAACCTGCTGGCTGGCGATCCCGGTCGCTTGCAGCGCTTTGAAACACCCGCCGGACCAGGCACGGTAATCTCGAACTGTCTTATTTCTCCGAGCAGCATGGTGAGAGATAAGGACAACCTCTACGTTACTGAGATCTTTACGGGACGGATTATCAAGATTCCCGGTCAGTAGGTTTCTGTAATCGGTGGTGTTCGCTATCAGCAATGAGTGCCCGGGGCTGGCTATTGCCGCCCCGGGCACGATGCTGAGACTCAAGCCATTTGGAGTGCGCCGGCAGAGCGAAGCGGCGACGGCGCTTTAGTTCAACTTGAGAAACAGCAGTGGCAAATCCAAAGCGGTGTCGCCGCTTCGCTCTGCCACCGCACTCCAAAATCTGCGTAATCTGCGGACAGTTATCTTCTCTGACACCTTGGACACCAGTACGTTGATCTCCCGCCGTGTGCAATCCGGCGGATGCGGGTGCCACAGTTCACACAAGGCTCGCCTTCGCGTTCGTAAACCTGCCAGAATCTTTCAAAAACTTCGCCGTAGGAAAAACCTTCTTCCAGGTTGAATCCACCGCTGATGTGCTGAATCGCAAGGTCGAGCACCTCCTGAATCGCGGCGTGCAGACGCGCCACGCGTTTGGCCGACACTTTGTTAACCGGCCGGAATGGATTGATGCGGGCGCGAAACAAAGCTTCCACGGCGTAAATGTTTCCCAGGCCCAAAACTCTGGTTTGATCCAAGAGAAAAGTTTTCAGTGAGCGAGTTGAGCGACGAAAGACTTCTCGCAGATAGTCCACAGTGAATTCATCTGAGAAAGGTTCAGGCGCCAGTTCGGCGATCCCTTTCGCCTGACTCAGTTGTGCCGCCGGAGCCAGTCGCATGATTCCGAACTGTCGCTGATCCCGAAACACCAAACGCCGTTCGTTATCAAGGTAGAACACTGCATGCGAGTGCTTCGGCAATTCTTCTTCGGAGTTGAGGTACAGGAACTTGCCGGTCATCCGCAGATGAACTAATAGGACTTGCCCTTGCGGACGCGCAGGTTTCCGGTTTCCACGTTCGGGGTCAGCAGAGAGGACTCGGTCCAGCTCAATCAGAATGAATTTGCCTCTGCGCGAGATGCCGGTGATCGTGAGGTTCTTTAATTTTCGCTTGAAGAGAGAGGGAGTCGCGGGCGCAATCAACTTTGGGAGGTTGATCTCAGTCGCAACGATCGTCCGCCCAACCACCGCGCGGCGCAAAGCGCGGACGACGTGCTCGACCTCGGGCAGCTCAGGCATGTGAGGAGTTTGATTTGAGACGGCGCCGCAGTCAACGACCCGTCAACGATCTGTTTTCCTCAGCGTCCCTCGCGAAACCCTCTGCGCTATTGCTTTGCCCATTCTAACCTCCTTTGTTCAGTCGGGAAGTTCACATCGCTAGGCGCAGACCTCTCCGGAGTTACTGCACTATTTGAATTCCAGCTTGAGACAAAGCGTCTCAGGTTAGAACACTTTGAGCAGTAACAGGATCAGCACGATCACCACCAGCAGACCGAGGCCGCCACTCGGGCCGTAGCCCCAATTGCGGCTGTATGGCCACGCCGGTACCGCACCCAAAAGCAAAATGATAAGCACAATCAACAGGATCAATCCCATTTTGAAGTCTCCTTCTTGAACCAAATTCGATTTCGTTCACAGCGAGATTGGCAAGGACTGTGCCGCGCGAGGGAGGTACCGCGAAGCGGTTATGGCCTCAGCCCGACGTTGCCGAAGTCTACGTTGGGCAATACATGACGAGAAATTTCGCAACCCTGTCAGGGTTGCGCCTCTCTATCGACAGGTTTTCCCAGGGTAGCCGCGAGACGCGGCAACCCTGGGCTCTGTTCCGCAACCGCTTCGCGGTACGCGAAGGCGCAAAGGTGCAAGTGTGTAAAGAGACCTTAGGACAAGACTCTAGTGGGGCTTCGATCCGATTATCGCTTCGACGTCAGCACGAATCTTGTCGACCAGGCCGTCTTTGTGAGCTTCAATGTTCAAGCGGAGCAGCGGTTCGGTGTTCGACGAACGAAGATTAAATCGCCAGTCGTTGGTGGTTAGCGAGTAGCCGTCGGTAAAGTCCTCTTCGCCTTCTTTGTGATAGCGATCTTTAACCGCGGCGATAGTCTTAGCCACGTCGGCGACGCGATAATTCAGCTCGCCGGACATGAAATGGCCTTCCATGTACGGGCGCATGACTTCTGAGAATGGCTGGCCGGTTCGCGAAACGTGTTCGACCATCAGGAGGAAGGGAATTACGCCGTTATCAGCGTAGTAGTTTTCCCGGAAGTAATAATGCGCGCTCATCTCGCCGGCAAAGATGGCATTCTCTTTTCTCATTCGATCTTTGATGAAGGCATGGCCGCTCTTGGAAATGATCGGCTCGGCGCCGTGTTGTTCGCAGACCTTGATGGTCGGCCAAATCACCCGCGGATCG
>JBBPID010000148.1:0-4405 GCA_038040505.1 Acidobacteriota bacterium
GTTCGATGACCACGCCCGTTATGGGCGAGCGGATCGTGGCGTAGCTTAACTGGGCGTCGAGCGTCGCCAGGTGTTGCTGTGCCTGAGCCGTGCGGGCCGCCGCCAGCGCTCGATCGTTGGGGTTCAAAGCTCTTGCTCGCAAAACTACAGTTTGCTCTTGCAAACGCAGCTCGTCTTCGGCAGTCGTCAGCTCGAGTTGCGAGGCCTCCAGATCCTTTTTCGAGATGCCGCCTTTCTCGTACAGTACGCGCCGCCGTTCGAGGGTCGCGCGAGTGTTGTTCACTTTTGCGCGGGCATCCCGCAGAGCCTTTTGATCTTCAGCGTTCGTCTTGGGGATTGTTCCAGTGACCAGGCTGCGCTCGTTCGCGCGCGCCTCGTTCAGCGCCGCGGCGGCTTCGGCCCGCTGGGTTTGCAGATCGCGCGACTCTAAAACAGCAATGACCTCCCCAGCGCGAACGACCTTGTTTTTGAGCAAGGCCATTCTTTTTATCTGGGCGCTGATCTTCGCGCCTACGTCAGCCTTTTCGCGGGGCCAGATTGTGCCGACGGCGGTGAGCTGGGCGGCGATGTTTCCTTTTTCAGCCTGGGCCACCTTGACGCTGACGATCGGCGTTACTTCAGCCTCAGCTTCGGTTGAGGATTTTCTCCAGCGCCAGACCATAAGGAGGATCAGAGCCAACCCAATTAGTCCGACACCGATCGTGATTAGGATGAGGTTTCGCCGGCGATATCGCGCGGTTCTCGCAACAACACCTACTTCCTCGACAGAAACACTACTGGCCGGAGGCCGGTCAGGGTCGGAGTCCTTGCTGATATTCGGTTCTTCGCTATTCATCACTGTCCTGTCGCCATTATTAAGTCCATCCACAGATTACGCAGATTCAGCCACAACCAGAGCAAGAGCCGAGAGGGCGGCTCCGCCGTCTGATGTGCGGAAGCGGCTCCGCCCTTCCGTTAGGCTGACACCGCCGAGTGGGGCTACGCCCTCCGAGCGTCATACTATCGCTGGGTCCGTTTCCAAATCTGTGTAATCTGCGGACGCATTTCATCCTCATTGTCCGGTTGCCAGTTTCAGGCGCGCCAGCGCCACCTGATAGTCGAAGATCGCCTGATAGAGAGCGGCGCGTTGGCCCACCAGAGTGGTCTGCGCGTCGGTGACCTCGATGATTTGGGCCTCACCCGCGCGATAACGGGCAATCGATGCCGCCAGGTTGTCCTGCGCTTTGTTCACTCCCTCACGCGCCAGGCGAATGCGGGCCGCGGCACTCTCAGCCTGCGCTTGCGCCACATAGAATTCCTGCGTAAACCCGCGTTTGGCTAAGGCCGTCTCGTTCTCAGCGACTTCAGCTCGCAAACGTGCTTGTCTCTCGCGGCTGCGAGTCGCACCCCAGTCAAAGATTGGAATGGTCAGGCTGACGGCCGCCGACACGCCGCTGTGTTCTCTCAGACGTGGGCCTTTCAACGAGTCGGTTTCAAAGCCGCCATTGATCGAATACGAGAGGGCAGGGAGGCGATCGGCGCGAGCGATCTTTATTTCCTGGTGCGCGGCCCGGAGCTGCTGCTCCAATAGAGTGAATTCGGGCCGGCGAGATATGTCATCGGCTTTGAACTGGCGGTGCTCAGAATCGCTCGGTACCGCCAACGCCAGATCACTCGTCCGGATTGGTCGAGAAAAATCGTACCCGATCAGGAGCTGAACAGATCCGGTGGCAATTTGTTCAGTTGCCCGCGCCTTCTCCAATTCATCGCGGCGCGCGATCGTCTGCAATTGCGCTCGAGTAAGATCGACGGGAGCGACTTCTCCTCCGCTTAGCAGCAGCGAAGTGATACGTTCGAATTCCTCCGCCGCAGTTAAGTTTCCTTCAGCCGCTTGTCGCTCTGCCGAAGCCAGCGAGAGACCGTAGTAAGCCTCGATCACCGCCCGGGCCAGTGCTCGTCTGGCCACCTCAGTTCCGGCGTGGGCTGCACCCAACAGCGCCCGGTTCTTTGCGAGAGTCGCTCGCAATTTACCGGCAATATCAAAATCGCCCGAAACGTTTACAAACGCCTGATACACTCCGATTCCGTCGCTGGAGATAAAGCTCGGTGCGCGTGGCTCTCCCGGTGGGAGTCCGAGCGCGGGCGATGTGTAGATATAGCTGAGCGGCGCGCTGACCTTTGGCAGGAATGCAGCCTGAGACTGTCTAACATCCTCGGCAGCGATGCGCTCGTTCAGTTTTGCGCTTTGATAAGTCGAGGCCTGCGCATTTGCCAGGCGCAATGCCTGATCCAAAGTCAGAGGAACAACATTTAAGCTTGGTTGGTTAATTGAAGGCGGCTGGGGAGACGGCGAGGGCGATGGCGTCTGGCCATTCACTTCCAGACAGAACAGTGCCAGTAGCACCGCAAGGGAAATTGCCTTCGGCGTCGCTCGTTTCGACATACTCGAACTCGGTGGTCGAATCGAGTATACGGAGGTCTACCTTAACGGAAGATTAATAGACTATTGCGAATTAGCGATGGGGTTCGAGGATATAGCCTTCACCACGACGCGTGTGAAGTAATTTGATTTGATGGGTTTCGTCGATCTTCTTCCGCAGCCGGTTCATGTAGACCTCGATCGTGTTCGAGAAAGGGTCGAACGAATCATCCCAAACATGGGCGGCGATCTCCGCGCGAGAGACCAGTTGGCCGGCATGTCGCGCCAGATGCTCCAACAATGCATACTCCTTCGCAGTCAGTTGGACTTCGTGGTTCGCTCGAGATACGCGATGACTTGCTGAGTCAACGACCAGATCCTCAATCTCAAAAATGTCCGGACGACGCTGCGAATCGCGCCGGAGGAGCGCCCGAGTTCGCGCCAGCAGCTCACGAAAAGCAAAAGGCTTGGTCAGATAGTCATCGGCCCCCGCATCAAATCCAGTGATCCGATCGTCAATTGAGGCGCGAGCCGTTAGCATCAGGATGGGAACTGCGTAGCCACGGGCGCGCAATTCCCGGCACACAACGAATCCATCGCGTTCCGGCAATAACACATCGAGCACAATCAAGTCGTAATCGTTGATCGAGGTTTGGTACAGCGCGGCGTCGCCGTCCTCCGCAATGTCCACCGCGTAGGTATTCTCTCGCAAACCCTTCGCGATGACATTCGCCAAACGTGGTTCGTCTTCTACCAGTAAGATGCGCATGGAATTTCGCTTACCTGGTCAGATTGCGGCGAGCCTCAACGCGTTGCATCACATGCGGCAGCCCAAAGTGGGGGAACTGTTCTTCCAATTAGACAAGTACCGATAACGAAAAAACCTGCTAGTTAAAAGGTGGAACCAAACGGCTATCAAATATCGTTGAAGGCGCGACCGAGTGTCAATAAGAATTGGGTAGCGTTGGCACCTCTTTAGGGTACGAATCGTTAAGCGACAGATTCGGGGTCTACGCTACGCTCGGCACCTGCGCCGCCTACGCCACCGGCGCTGGCTCTGACAAGTTAGCGGTCTTTAAAGCGGCGGTAGGTGAGGCATCGCCGCTTTCGTTGGAGTGACAGATATAACCGGATTTAGGCGTATTATGAGTCACGCATAATACCGTTGTCGCCGGTATTATGGTTCATGACGCATAATTAGTAGTTGGATTTTGCTATGGTAGCCAACCTCAAGATCACGTTGAGACGAGTTCTAGTTGCACTAATCGTCGGGAGCACGATAATTGTATCTGCCTCCGCGCAGGAACTTCGCGACCGTCAATTGAAACCCGGCATTGACTTCACCACCATTCAAATGCCTTTCGAAATTGTTTCGATCAAACTTAAAGGCTTTGAAATCGCGCCGGAACAAAAACTCAAAGGAGACGATGACTGGCTCAAAGGTGTCTCCTTCACTCTAAAAAACATTTCAGACAAACCAATTGCTTACGTCGAGGTCGGTTTACGTTTCGAGCCACCTCCAGGTGCGGGCCGCGTAGTAGTGTTCATACTCAGTTATGGCGTTGATTACTCGCGTGGTTTGACGCGCAGCGGCTCTTCACCACTACCGATACAACCCGATGAAACGGTTGACTTGATGTTGACCGATGAAGGGTATCCAAACTTTCTGCAAATGCTCAGCTGGGCTGGCATACCGCGTAGCTTTGATGTCGTTCCATATCGCGTCCAGCGGGTGTGTTTTGAAGACGATCCCAGCATTATTTGGGAGGGTGGCTATTTGAAACGCAAGAATCCCGCGCTACCCGGCAGATTCGGGATTATCGAACGTTACAAACTGCCGACCAGGCGTTGATCATCTGGTGCAAAATCCAAAACCCATTGGACCGGAGCGGCGGGTTTGAAAATTTCGAATTTCGAATTTCGAATTTCATTCGCGCCGCCGCGTCAACTCTGACGTTGATATGGCTGACAGGAGTCAAGCGACGACAATGATCCTGCTCACTCGCT
>JBBPID010000076.1:0-15014 GCA_038040505.1 Acidobacteriota bacterium
TTTCAATCAAGGAGTCGCTGCGCGCGGGTCGGGAACATTGGCCGACCAGTCCTCTTTCTTTTTGCATTCGTTGTCCGGATCTGTCGCCGGCTTGCTCACCCATTTCTTGCCGTCCCAAAACTCAACCTGGCCACCGGCAATATCCAGAACTCCGCCTCGAACAGCGCCCGTCTGAGTCTTCTCCACTGCTGCTTTCCATGCTGAGATCGCGCTCGACACGCCAGGCGCGCCCGGATCAAAGAGCAAATCCTTCGGCAGGTTCTTTACAAAGGCGTTGGCAAGGACCGAGCCCTTGAGCGGAGTAGAGCGCGCGGCTCCCAGGAAGTGAGCGTTAGGAAAAATCGATTTCCAAACGTCGTAGGCTTCTTTGCAGAGTGTTGCGCAACTAGTAGCGATAAGGAGTTTCACGTTGGTAAGCGGGCCGGTGATGCCACGCACGTCCAGCGTTACATCCCAGTCACCGGTGTTCCAAATTCCAGGTAACTTGTACTGCGCATACTGATGGCCGGAGAAAACGAGAACATTGGATTCCGAAAATGCTTTTTGCGCAGCGGCGCGGTGAGTCGACTTATTTTGCTTGTCGGCAAATTCGCGGAACGGCTTGTGTGAAGGCGCTTCCGTAAAGCCCAGCTTGCGCCTATTCTCGCCGGTCAAAAGACGATTAGCGCTATCGAATCCACTTGCGAGGTAGCCCGCAAAGGGTTTGAGACTTTCGGCCCACACCAGCGTTCGATCGTCAACTGTTTCCGCGCGTGAGTGACCCTCGCTCACTGCTTTTCGATCGGCATCCGTATAAATTTTTGTTCCCTCAGGTACGAGCCCCAGAAAGGCAGCCTCGTCGAAATCAGTGAAGCAGGCGCGCGCCCGTTTTAGAGCGAGGTACAGTTCGGGCAGGACTGTGGGGTCCTTGGGCGCCGCTTTGACGCTCGCCAGAATGCCGGCCTCAGTGTCAACGCGTTTTTTAGTTTTGCAATCATCGGGCGCCCGCTGAATTCCCGATGCCGGGCCGGTCCGTTGCTGCACGACATGCGTTAGCTCATGCGCAAGCAGTCTCTGTCCTTCGTGCGTCCCGGGCGAGAATTGACCGGCGCCGAAAACGATGTCGTGCCCAACGGTGTAGGCTTTAGCATTCACGTCGCGCGCCGATTCTGCAGCGGACGTGTCGGAATGCACGCGCACTCGAGAGAAGTCGTGACCGAACCGCTGTTCCATGTTCTGGCGGACCACGGGCTCCAACGTGCTTCCGGAGTCGCCCAGCGCTCGATCCACACTGGCCGGCGCCGCTTCCGTCGACGCACCCGACTCTCCGGCGTGACGCTGGATCTGCATCGGCGCGCCCGTTACTGCGGCGGAGCCCGGTGCTGACAACACCTGATCTGCAATATGATCCGCTTCCTGTTCATAGACATCGCCCGTTTGCCCAACTGCCAGCTTTGTTTGCAGACCAGATGAACTCTTTTTGCACTCCTCACACTCTCCGCCGGCGACTGTGTGAGTGCCGCAGCCTGAACACTTGCGCTGGAGGACTCCGGCCTTCCATGCAGTCGAGGGCAGTGTTTTTTTATCCCGGGTCTCCCTCATTGGTCCTCTCCGTCGCCGGCTCGTTTACACTTTTCATCTTCTACTTGTATGTTCTTTCGGGGACACTCGTTCGTCCTGGGCAAACTAATCGCCGGACCCACATCGCCATTGGCGAAGTATCGGAATGCTTTGAAGTCTGTGACTATGAAAGCCTGGGAGCCGCACTCGCGCGCAAAATCGAAATCGTCCTGCGCGTTCTCGTCTTCCTTAGCTGTTGGCCTGGGCGGAATTTCAGGCTCAGGATGTGTGTGGAAGCCACCCAGCGTTACGCCGTCCGAAGGTCTCGGACAGGGCAGGTTCATCCGAGTGCCTACACCGAGTTCTTCCGGGCATCCCATCTTCAAACGATCTGGCGGATCCTGCTGTAGTACTTTGTTGCGATCCATAGCATACGAACGCCCAAACTCTCTGACGCCAAAGTCTCGGCCCACCAACTTTTCATTCTTGGTAGCCAGCGTACAGGCCCAGGCTTCGGCCATGTCCTTCAACACATCCGGCCTTTTAATGAGATCGCTATCCTGATCGGGATTGGAACCGGGTTGTTTTTGGATTGGATCCAACTTCACCACCACCTCGCCAAACTCGCCGCTGCCTTTAATCACTGAAGGTTTCAGCACCACCCCCTGACCCTCGGAGTTGCGGTCCTTTATCCGAAACTCAAGCGCCTTCGCAAGGTGGAATGCGGCATCGCTGCCCAGACCTGGGCCCGTAGCTTTAGTCAGAATCTCTTCTCCTTCGGGATCGCGCATGCGACCAGTCCTACGTACGAAAGGAATCGTGAAAGTGAGCGGAATGAAATCGAACCCGAGCCTCGGCATCCTGGTGCCCGACACTCCTTTTTTTGCATCCTCGTCGTCTTTAAAGATCACCAGGTTGTCAAGAATATCGGCCACGACCCTGGTCAATTCAGGGATCCCCATGCCGGCCTCGGTGGCGGCATCAGGTTCGACAATATTCCGGACCTGATTGAACAAGTTGATCTCGCTGGCGATCGGACCGGTGAATTTAGCCACCGAGGGATCGGCCGGCAATTCCGACGGTTTTGAGGTAAGAAAACTGCCCTTGAATACTGACAACTCTTGCTCCTGAAAATCTGCCAGAACGCCCTCCTTTTTCAGTTCTCCGGCACGGCGCCTATGCTCGAGATGGCAGGTTTGGAGCAGGTTGTAGGTGACCCCGTCCAGGAAGTGAACCGAGAAGCGATCCAGCGGCGCGCCGAGTCGGCGGGCGATAAGCCAAATTGCAATGGCCGCGTTTTCTTCAAATTCATGCATTGCAGAGTTGGGCAAAGTTCCCTTCAACTGCCTCAATCCAATTGCTGTTTCTGTGTTCAGGCCTGACCCCGTCGCGTTTACCGAAACCTTGCCATCGTTCCCAGGTCGCTGCATCGAGTCTGCGGTGGTCCACGGAGCGGGCACGAATGGCTTATTTTTCATTGCAGCCAGCCTAATTGGCGCGGGTAGCTTTTGGATGACGTGATGCCCGCTGTCGTAATCCGCTTGCGTTTCCTCATCGAGCACGGTCTGAATGAAACCGACTTCGTAGTCGGCGAAAGTGTCTGGCTTTCCTTTCAGTTGTACCTCAGCACTAGCCGTGAACATGCTCCCGTCAGGTTTGGTTATGAGACGGTTCCTGGATCGGTTTTTCTCCGTTTTCTCAAAATCCGTGAGCAACTTACCCCTCGCGGGCGTGTAAATCGGCTTACCGATTACCTCAAACGTTGGTGCTTCGCGACCCTTTCCTCCCGCCACCGGAGGATGAAGCCTGGTAGGCTGAGGCGCTTCGGTGCAAGGCGGGAGCGGGATGATGTTAGGTACAACTTGCGGGTCGTCAGTTTCCGGTTCAGAGATCCCAATGGGCTCGTTGCGTTTAACCTCAGCCTTGGTCCGGTTTCCGGTGCACGCAGACAAACCGGCCAGATGGATCAAGTGCAAACCGGCTTTATGACGGGCGGCCTTATCACCGACTAAGTTTTCGGCAAGATCCGGATTCCCCAACACGGCATGGTGGAAAGTCATATCGATGAGGCGTCCCATCGTGCATTCGATCGCATTGTCGGCACGCAAGGCGACATTCGAGAGAGTAACAAAGTTGACCCCAAACCCTTCTTCGGTGCCGTCAGCTTGATCTCTCAGAATCTCATTAGCGTCATCGGCCTTTACCTCAATCGTTAAACGCTCGAGGCCCTGCCGCACGGTTGACGTTCGGCCACAGGTCCAGGTCGAAATGTAAGCGTCTGCGCCAAGGTTATATTGGCCCGAATTGATTCGTTTGACCGCTTCATCTCTAACCGCCAGCTTGGCTTCGCGAGTGTCCGCTTGCCTCTTCCCGCCCGGCAAATCACTAATCTTTCCGCCTTCGGCAAAGACGATCGCCACGCGATTGAACTCCGGCTCACCGAACTCGTTGGTTTCACCCCGGCCGCTGACCTCCTTAATCTGCTCAGCTTTTACTCCGGCATTAATCAGTTCGCGGAAGATGCGCAATGCCCGGTGACAGGAAAGTCTCTCGTTGGAATCCGTTGCTCCTTCGACGCTGGAGAATCCATGCACAAAGAAGACGGCGTTCGCCGCCTGGCGATGAGCGAAGTTGCGTATGCTGGTTGGATTGGTAGCCGCCAGAACGTCCGAGTCCAGGCAGAAGTGGAAATGCGTCAACTGCTGGCCGCCGGTCATATGAAGCAGGTCCTTTGTCGGCACATCACAGTTGACCTCGGGTTTGATGTCCCCGATCTTGCGCGGCGCATCATCACAGCCGGGTTCCGGCTCGTCGCGACCAGGGATTTGCCCATAGACAATCGCCACCCGGTTAGCCTCGGCCTTGCCGTGCTCAGAGGTTGGTCCCTGCGAGGCGGTCTCAACCCGGCTATCAACTTCGGTCTGCAGCTTGGCGGAGGTCTTTCTTTCTTTTTGCAAACGCGCGCGCACTGCTTCCTTGAATGCGTTAGCGATCTTGATGGCGCGATGGCACGCAAGTCGGAAGTTGTAGTCGACTTTTCCCTCCGGACTGGCGTATCCATGCACCAGAAAATGCGTGGACGAATGAACCCCATTCACAGTCGCGGCGATTCCGTTCAGTTGTCCGGGATCAGTCAATTGATCTGAGTCGAGACAAAAATTGAAACGATCCAGTTCGGTGGTTCCGGTATGGGTGGCCTTGGGACAGGGCGGCTTAGGAACTTCATCGCCGAGCAGCGTCGGTGTGCGCGGGCACGTGAACTTGTTTTCGGGAGCTTCGCCACCGCCCACGGGTTCGGCTGTCTCACCGGTGAGCGGTTGATCGAAAAAGTCCTCGTCCGCTTTGCTTCGCCGTTGTAGTCGCCTGCCTGGCGCGGGCGGCACTTCGCTGCCGACTCTTACCTGATGGAACGGCGACGTGCGAGCCCAATTGTGGTTGGGGATTGTCTTACCAGGAATACCAACAATGGCCTGGGCAACGGCGTCGGCTTGCTGCTCATGCTCGTCGTTGGTTGGTCCGATGACGTTGCCGCCCGAACGCGCCAGACCTGTCGATTGCTGCAGCACGTGGGTTAGTTCATGGGCCAGTAAGTTCTTTCCACTGGTTGTCTGGGGAAGATACTGCCCGCTGTCGAATACGATTTGTGGTCCAACCGTATAAGCATTCGCGTTGACGGCGCGGGCTGAGGCCGCTGCCTTCGCATCAGTGTGCACGCGTACCTTGCTGAAATCGTGATGAAAGCGCGGCTCCATGAAGGCACGGGTTGCGGTGTCGAGCGGTTGACCGGGCGAATTCAACACCTCCTGAACTATCGCCGGTACCTCGTTGACCCCGTCAAGGCGCGCTGCCCGCCGCTGCACCAAACTCTTTTTCTTCTCACAAGCCGCGCAGCCGCCCCCCGCTACCGTGTGGGTGCCACAGCCACCGCACTTTCGCTGCAGCAACAGACCCGTGGTCTGCGAAACTACAGGAGTGAAAGTAGCTGCCGGTATTGTTTGTCGACGATTCATAGTGCTCACGGAATAGGCTTAGAAGCGCGGTATCAAATCCTTCCTCCCACCTGCATTTACCCGATGATCATTCGCCATCTCCCGTACCTCTGTTTAGTCGGCGTCGGTCGCAACAAGCCGACTATCGACTGGAATTGTGACAGTCCTTAAGGTCCTGCCAGTGGGGGTAATGCGCCGGCTGGAGGTGCACAACACGCCGCGTAGTCTGCGGCGGTTACAGTTCCGGCAATCTCTCCGGCAAACATGTCGTAGCACACGGTGTTGTTCTGATTGTTTCGTTGTTCGCAATCTCCCAGCCAATCAAAACCAAAGTGGAACCATTCATGTAAGATCGTTTCGGCCCGGTCGTCAGCCGCAGGTTGGTTCCAGAATCCGTCGCATAGTGCTGTTTGGTCTATTCCGCTTGATGTCCAGGCAAGGCCGACTCCTGGTTGCGTGGTGCAGTCCCCGGGCGGTTCGACACCCACCGCGCCGCAGGGATACCGGTGGTTAAGACGGCGGATCCAACTAGCGACTAACTCGTATCGGCGGGCCAGGAGGGGCAGATTGGTATTTCGCACCTGTGCCAGGTTGTAGTCAAAACCAAACCTTCGCCACAGGCTGTCCCGAAAACGTCTCAAGCCAGGTGATTCGCCAATCGCAGGAACCAGCGCATGGAGAGCTAAACGGGAACGAATTTCCGCTGCGGCGCCTTCCGCCATTACTATCGCGTCCGCTTCGGCGCTGGTTATGGCAGCCACGGCCCCCGGCCGGGTCGCTCGGCAGGTAACATGAGCATTATCGTCAACGACCTTTCTTTGTATTTGTTGTGTGGGGCTTGAACCCTCTTGCTGCGCGACATGCGTCAATTCGTGAGCCAGCAGGCGATTTCCTTGTTTTGACCCTGGGGCATACTGGCCTGCTCCAAACACAATATTTTCCCCTACTGTGTAAGCCAACGCATTGATAGCCCGTGCTGATTGAGCGGCCTGTACGTCGGTATGAACACGCACACGACTGAAATCGTAATGCGGCGTAGTCGACGACCGCAGCGGAGGGGCAGAGTGACTGACACGTTGCGCCACCTGATCGGCTTCTTGTTCGAAGCGATCATTCGCTGCGCCCATGCTCAGTTCTCCTGAAGGCGCGACCTGCCGGCTGATGTGTGCAGTCACGCGACTGAAATCATGTCCGAAGCGCGATTCGAAAAATGAGCGACTGCTTGTATCAAGCGGCTGACCGGGTGAGTGCAAAACATCGTGGACGATCCGAGGCACGCTGCCGGAGTTTGCAGTTTCAATTTCCGGATTTCGAACCGCGCGCCCCAACGAACTCTGCTTAGTTTGACACTCGCTGCAGGGGCCGCCGCCGAATGTGTGGTTGCCACAGCCACACTTGCGCTGCAGGATGCCGCCCCAACCCGAAGGTGATCCGGGTTTAGTCGCCAGGGTTGTTTCTCGATTGCTCATGAGTAGTTCACTTGCTTGCCGATGCCTCCATTGAGCGCGCGACCTATCTGTTGACCGAGCTTGACCGGGTTACTGTCACTTCCGAATTGAATGCCTGGAGCACGAACCGAATCCACAGCGCCTCCGGACATCAAGTTGTTTGCTAACCCATTCGCGACTAAGAGACGACTCAGCTCTGCCTCCACGGCGGCCTTCAACAAAGGACCTTGCTGATGCTCGACGGGCAGCCGATCGAGCACCAGCCGCTCAATTTGAATATTGATCTTCACGCAGCCACTTCCTCGCTTTCGACCAGTTCCGTCTCTTCCGGTTCGTCATCGATAGTTTCGGGCCAATAAAGATCCGCCTCACTCACCAGGCGTTCGAGTTTGCCAAACTCCGCGCGCGCAGCTTTGAAGATCAGTGGCATCGTCACCGGCTTGTTTGCTTTGGCAGCCAGGAAGGCGGCATTGAGTGCCACGTTATGAATGTTGCCGCCGGTAAGGTTGAGCTGTGCCAAGCGATCAAAATCCAATCCCCTGGTTAATGTTTGCGCCGGGAAGACATCGAGCCAGATTTCGCGGCGCTCGGCGAGACCCGGGAATGGGAAGTTGACAATGAACCGCAAGCGACGAGTGAAAGCTGTATCGAGTGCGCCTTTCATGTTCGTCGCGAGAATCGCTAAGCCTCGATAGGCCTCGAGACGCTGTAGCAGATAATTGATCTCGATGTTGGCATAGCGATCGTGACTGTCTTTGACTTCGCTTCGTTTGCCAAAAAGCGCATCCGCCTCGTCGAAGAATAGAATCGCTCCGCCATCTTCAGCCGCATCGAACAGCCGCCGTAAATTCTTTTCCGTCTCGCCGATGTATTTGCTGACGACTGCCGACAGATCGATGCGATAAAGGTTCAAGCGCAACTCGTTGGCAACAACTTCAGCGGCCATCGTTTTGCCCGTGCCACTGTCTCCGGCAAACAACGCGCTGATGCCCAGGCCGCGGTTCATCTTCTGACTGAATCCCCACTCCTCGTAAACCTTGGCGCGTTGGTTCACCTGGGCGGCGATTTGACGCAACAGATTCATCTCCTGTGCAGGCAATACCAGGTTAGACCACCTGGCTTTGGCGCTGATTCGGGGCGCTAGCTCGTCGAGCCGCGGGCGGGTGCTGGCGAGACATTCATCCCAGAGTCGCTCGGGCAACGTGCGCACATCGCTCACCAACGGCTCGGTGTTGCTAACCGCAACTATCTCAGCGATGCGATCGATTTCTCCGAGTCCGAGATTGAATTGGCCGGCGAGTTGGGCCGGACTGTTGCCGGCAGTTTCGCCCAACACTTGCGCCCAGGCTATCTGCTGTTCAGCGCGCGTTGGTTTGCCGACGTCCAACGTGATGGTTTGCGCCGAAGGAAACGTACGCACATCACGCGTGTCCAAAAAAACCAGGCAGTTAATGCGAGTAAGAAAACGATTGAGAATTCCAGCACGATTGTTTTCGACTGTTTCGCCGGCAGGTTTGTCGATTTCACCGGCGTCAACATAAAAAGCAATCGGAAGCAGCGCGCTCTCGCGATTGATAAAACGCGCCAGGGTGTCTAAATCGGTAGCGTTCGCCGGCAGCCATTCGGCGGGCAAACGATACAAGTGCAAACCCAGCACGCTTACTGCCTGAGACGCAATCAATTGCTTGCTGGCCGAATCGCTTCCGGGCAATTGAATGACAGGCAACTGATGAGTTTCATGACTAAGCTGGAGTTTGTGGATGATTGTCGCCGCTGCGCTCTGCTGCGACTCTGGAAGCGCCTTGGAATTGTCCCAGGGCTTTAGCGGAACTAAAAAAGGCGTCAAGCGATCGTCGACGTAATTTAAGCCTTTCAGGTAATTCACGATCCGCTCATCGGCTCGCAGGGCGCTGGTGGTCAACGGCTGCGCACCCGGCTGGTTTATTTCAAGCAACCGCCAGTGTCGCAGTGGCCGCTCAGGCGAAAGAGCCTCCCAAACCGGTTCCTCAAACAGCGTGAAGGCCAAGCCAAAAGTCGGATAGGGGCGATTGTTTCCCTGCGCGAGACTGCAGAGCGATGCGATGCTGGTATCGAGTTCCATTGCCGCGCAGAGCAACAGCACATCGCGTTCGAAGCGCGACAGGCCAAAACGTTCTGCCAGGATCAGCAGCGCCGGCGGTGGTTCCATCATGGCAGCGCTTTCCATCGCCTTCCCTGCTTGAGCAATCTGCTCGTCGATGCCGGCGATCGTAGCCGCCGGCAACAAGCGGGCCGGTCGACTGACGGACTGCGCCGGATTGGCGGTCACGGCCTGACCGAACCAACGTGAGAACAGCGAAGGCTCGGATTGCACAGCGGCAGGCGCAGGATCCTCAAACGTCGGATACTGTACGTATTCACGCTGGGTCTGTTTCTCCAACCGCAGTCGCACACAATTGAGCGCCGCCGCCAGGTAGCTGGCGTTGCCTTGCTGCCATGTACTTTCCTGGTTCATACAACTTTTATCCTGGGAGCGATGAACTCATTGAAAGTTGGACTGCCGTTAACGGCGTCTCGTTCCAGCAAGCTTTCGGCGCCGTCCACTTGCACGCGAACCAGGTATTCGGCAGCCGCAACATCTTTAAGCTTGAACACAACTTTGTCTGTTTCCTTATCGTTAGGCCCAATGCCATTGTCTTTAGGGGCATTAAAGACGTAGGCGAGAGGCGGGCGATTCGTCGGCGCTTGAAATTCATTGAGGAGTACTCGAAGGCGCTGCGACTTCAAGATCTTTGGCGCGAAGTTGACGGTGAGATTGCCGCTGATCAAATTTGTGGTTGCGTCAATCGAGGTTTGAGCAAAAGCGGGTGCACTGGGTTGAGTGATGGTCGGCGCCAACACAAACGGGCCGATATTCGATTCGAAGCCGCGATGCAGCGTTGCGGGAGTGCCCATCAGGAATTGCTGTTCGACTTGTAGGCCCTGCACGCCGGCGCGCAAATCTGCGGGCAACTTTACCTTGAGCTCAGTGTCCGTGATCGACGTAGGAACCAGCGGCGGCAACTTGCTGCCTGCGAAATTGATCTGGGTCGCATCACCCCGCAGCGTCCGGCCACTGATGACAATGTCGCTCAACGACGTAATTGGCCCAGCCACTGATGCATCGAGTTTGATCTCCTGAATAACCGGGGCGCGGAAGGGCACGGCGTAAATATTGCGCTCGAGCACTGGCAAAGCTGTTCCGGGAATATCTTCGGTTTCGATTAGCACCACGGTACCCTGGTAGGTGATGGAGAGTGTGTATTGCGTTTGAAAGAAGACGGCCCAAAGTTTCGAAAGCTCTTCAAGTGAAAGCGAAGTGGGTGTGAGCTTAACCAACTCGATGTCGTCCGCGAGATTCGACGACACCAAAAAGGTGAACTGGGAACTGGCGATGGTCTTCCGAATCTGATCCCTGGTCAGCACCGGCCGAGAATGAAGCGCGCGCACCGTGCTGCCCAGCATTCGCTGCGGCTCCAGTTGAGCCTCGTTTCCGTAAAAAGTCAGAAGGTAATGCAGGTCAAGCGCGACTCGTGGCTTTTGCATCAACCTGCCGTCGTCAGCGCGGGTCGGCAAATCGGAGTTGCGCCAGGCAGCGTTGGGCGTCACTTGATACAAATAGATGTTCACCCGCGTAGTGCCGGCGGGAGCATTGGCGCTATCCGGACGCGTTGTCGTAACCGTCAAACCGGCAACGTCTTTCTCCACGACACCTTGAAGCACCTGCGCCAGTGAAGCGGTTACAGTTGCAATTGCGAGATGGTTGCTCACCGGTTACCTCGACTTCGCTGCCTTACGTAATCATCAAGGTCCATTACCCTGGGGCCCTTCAATTGACGTTCGCCTGTAGACCTCTCACGCTGTGTGGCGCGCACCTCGATGCGTCCAATTGCGATATTGATAATGGTTTCACCAGGATGAACTTGAGCGACGGTTTCATACGGTGCGTGTGTGGAGTCTAAGTTTGGCCGAGACTTGAGGTTGACCGGCAACAGCGATTGCGTGCTGACTTTCGGAATTAGTGCGGTGAATGAGGGTCTTACTTCCTGAATTTTTTCCAGCGCCACGGTTATTGGCGGCGCGACATTCTCGAGTACCGCGGGCGGCGCCAACTTTTCGGCAGCCGAAGGGACTGGTCGCGTTGGATGCGCAGGCAATGTTCGTGGCGAGAGCGGACTTGCTTTTTCTGATTTTTTAATCGGGTGCCACGTTGAAACGCCGGCATCGAGCGGCTCGCGATGAGTGACGTGCCCGACAATTGCGGGACTACCAGCGACTCGTCTTGCAACCCTAATTTTTTCTCGAGGCAAGCTTTCATCGGCAGACGCAGCCGGATCGGACCAGGACTCTTCCATTCTCTGCTTTTGCAAAGGTCGATGGTCAGGAACTACTGTGCTCAGCTCTTTTGGAGTTAGCACCTCCGTTTCTGATGGCTTTTCAGATGACATCAACTTCACGGGAGAGATTGGGCTTTCACTCTTGAGCGGCGCGTCTTGCAGCTCGGCTTGGGAGTCATCCGCGGGAGGTGGATTGTACCGGCCACGCAAGGCTGCGAGGTCCGGCGGCGATTCAGGTTTGAGTGCAGTGATCGTATCGCGACTGTTAGCGACTGGAGCTGCTGACGGTGATTGATCGCTTTTGACTGGCGTCTTTTCAATAGTTGCTTCAAGCCGCGGCGGTTTACTTCGCGAAGGCTTTCTTTCCGGAGTTACCTCTTCAGCTTCCACCACGTCATCGTCGAGTTTGGCAGCGTCTGCAAATGGATCCGAAGACTCTTCGAAGGAACTCTCGGCTGCCTCGGGCGCCACATACGGCGAAACTCCCGGTGGCTGAACGGAAGCCTCGGGAGAAAAACTTCTAGTCACAAGATTAGTGAAATAGTCACTCATCCAAGTAGCAACTCCAGATAGCAGCGCCTACGCCACTGGCTCATGCTCAAAATGTCTGACTCGCGCCAGCCGTAACTCGAAGCCAAAAGGTGAACTTCACGGAGCAGTTGCGTGGCCCACGCGTGAAGTTCAGTCCAAAGGTAAGAAACAATGTCAAAAGACGTCTGCCATCCGTGCCGGCATAACGGGCAGAGTAAGTTAACTTCAACGTCAGCCTGGGGGTCGGCTTCGCCTATTCTCTCGATAGCCAGCTCAACAACTTCGAGCGGTATTTCTTTGACGTGTTCGGCGGTTTTGGTTCGGCCTTGATGCTTAATACGCCGCACGCACTGCTCGAACAATTTGGCGCGCATCTCCGCCGTGGTGGAACAGCCTGTCAGTTCCAACAGGTCAAGACTGTTTGGCAGTCGCAATTGTAGCTTGTAGCCGGATCGACTCAATGAAAACGTCGCCTTAGGCTCCGGGCCCGGTGGCGTGCGAATGTCCAGCACATTGAAAACGAGCTCGAGACGCTCGCTGCAGCCCGGACAGTCGGTTAGGCTGATCAGTTGCGCCCCAAACAACCTTTCGCGAAGGGCAATTAGTCGGGCGTCGCGTTTGCCGATAGTCAGCGCAGCCAATGTCTCGCGCGATGCACTGGGGTAAGCGGCTGCCAGTAGCGTTAACGCTTTTTCTACGTGCGGCTGCTGCTGTCCGCTTTCCCAAACCTCCAGCAGTTTCGCCGCCGAAACAAAATGCGCGGACGCGCTCGCATCTCCAGCCCGCGAACCTGAACCGGATGAGATCATCTCGTTCATGGTTCCCTTCATCGCTCAAGTCTCAGAGCGCTTTACCCTATGTCAGGATGAGTTCGGCAGGCTCAACAACGTCGGGGTCGCGCACCCAACCTTCGTTTTCCAGTTTGATATTCTGGATGAGAACAGCATTCGCGTTAGCATCCAGGTCAGCCTGAGCCTGAAATTCCGACACCCAGCAGCGGTGGATGTTGTAAGCGGTTACCTTTTGGCCCGATTCGTTATAGACCTCGATGATGATGTCTTTGCGAAAGTCCTTAAGCGAGACTTCCTTACCGAAGCCGGAATTGAAATCCCAGACCTTTTTCGCCCAGTTCTCAAACTCCAGATCGTGAGTGACGCCTCGCTCAAGCGTGATGGCCTCGAACTCAGTGCGACCTGGTGACTTCCGGGTGCTGCTGGGGTCACCGCCGTCCCGATGTTTGACTACTTCAGTTGTGCGCTTAAGTGCGCCGACCTTACTGACGCCCGCGACGTACCGCCCGTCCCACTTGACCTTGAACTTGAAGTTCTTGTATGGGTCGAAACGCTGCGGCTGAATATTGACGCTGAACTGTGCCATGGCTGATCCTCCGAACGCGTATCTGAATGTTTGGTCTTTGCTCCCACCGCTTCAGGAAAGCTGGAGCCGATGATTTCTGTTCGTCGCCTGAAACGCTACGTTTGGATTTGTCCCGCGATCTGTTGGAGTTTGATAACTACAAACTCTGCCGGCTTTAAGGGCGCAAAGCCGACCAGAATGTTGACAATGCCGCGGTCGATGTCGTTTTGCGTGGTGGTATCTTTGTCGCATTTGACAAAATAAGCCTCGCGTGGGGACTGACCCTGAAATGCTCCCTGCCGGAACAGCGAGTTCATAAAGGCTCCGACGTTGAGCCTAATCTGTGCCCAGAGCGGTTCATCATTCGGTTCAAACACCACCCATTGCAGCGCGCGATACAAACTCTCTTCGATAAAAAGAGCGGTGCGTCGCACCGGTATGTACTTCCATTCTGAAGCCAGCTGGTCGTTGCCTTTACGCGTCCGTGATCCCCAAACCACCCGGCCGGCAGCCGGCATCGTGCGTAGACAGTTCACGCCCAACGGATTCAGTTGTCCGTTTTCTTCATTGGTTAAAGGCACTGTGAGCTTCGGCACGCCTACCAGCGTCGCATCGAGTCCGGCTGGCGCCTTCCACACCCCACGCTGAGCATCGGTGCGCGCGAATACACCCGCGACCGCGCCACACGGCACAAAGTCTTCAAGTTTGTTCTCGCGCAAGGGATTTGGTTGTCGTAAACGCGGAAAGAAGAGCGCGGCGTTCGTGCTGTTGGCGCCGATATTCGGCAAACCCGTGATCACTTCTGCCACGGTGTCCCAGGCTGCCAGCGGATCGAGTATGAACATCGCGCGCTTTCTTTCACAGTAAGCGGCGGCCTTTTCAACGAGGGGCGTGTCAATGTTGCCATTTGCATCGTAAGGTGGAATGCAAAGCAGATTGAAAAGGTCGGCGTTTTCGAGAGCAAAAAGACCTTTCTTGTCGGCCTCTTTGGTTCCGTTGATAAAACTATTTTGATCGAGGGCTCCTCCGTCCGCTCCGCTGTTTGGCGTGGCCTTGATATCAGCCGCTTCGCCTGGACGTGCAGCGGGAACAGTCGGGTTACCGTTGTTGTCCTTTTTGACTTCGACCAACTGCGAGTCATCTTTCAGCACGAGCGGTACGTAGCGTGGATCGGCCTTGTCGATAGAAACATTGAGAAGGTTCTCAACGCGTACAGCCTGCTGTGTTACTGGATCAGTCTCGACTATCTTGAGATTAAACTGATTGCTGTTGGCCGCGTCCTTGGTCTTATGGTCCACCGTGACCGCCAGGTTGTTCCCCCATTTACCTACGCTGGTGGCAACCAGCGGCATGCCGCCAACGGCAATCTCGGCAGGAGTCCCTCCCTTGTGGAGACGCACTATAATCGCTTGACTGCCTCCATTTAAGTAAAAGTCCCGCACTCCGTAGCCGAGGTAGCTGTCTACCCACAAACCTCCGAAGATGCGTTCGAAATCGCCGTAGCTGTTGATTACTACCGGCTGGTCGGTGGGACCGCGTAGGGCTTTGCCAACAAACGCAGTGATCGAAGTAGCGACTCCCACGATAGTGCGAACGCCACTGGGAATCTCCTCAATGTAAACACCGGGAAAAGTAAGGTTAGATGGCATGGACTCATCCTTCCGTCTTAGTAGTTACGACCTCAGTCTGTTTCAAATTCTATGTTTGGATCTGTCCAGCGATTTGCTGAAGCTTGATGATCACAAACTCTGCCGGCTTTAAGGGCGCAAAGCCGACCAGAATGTTGACAATGCCGC
>JBBPID010000076.1:15114-25120 GCA_038040505.1 Acidobacteriota bacterium
CCCCACGCTGAGCATCGGTGCGCGCGAATACACCCGCGACCGCGCCACACGGCACGAAGTCTTCAAGTTTGTTCTCGCGCAGTGGATTGGGTTGTCGTAAACGCGGAAAGAAGAGAACAGAGTTCTTGCTGCTGGTGCCAATGTCAGGCACACCTGCGATCGTTTCGGCAACCGTGTCCCACGCGGCCGGCGGATCGATGATCAACATGGCGCGTTTCTTCTCGCAGTAGGCTGCAGCCGCGCCAATCAATGTGTCATCGATGTCGCCACCGGGCTCATAAGGAGGGAGACAAAGCAGGTTGAAAAGGTCAGCCTTCTCGAGCGCGAAAAGACCGGTCTTGTTCCCTTCCGTACCTGGCCCGTTGAAAGTCGTCTCGTCAATTTTCAACCCATCTGAACCGCCGGTGATAGCCGCAACGGCGGTGGCCATGTCGCCCTGAATTTTAGTTAGCTCGTCATCAGCCGTCTTGAGTGCCGCTGTCGCGGCGTCAATGTCCTGCTGAACCGGAGGCAGGGCGTCCTCAGCAGCCTTGAGTGCCGCCTTCGCGTCGTCAATATCCTGCTGTACCGGAGGCTGGGCGTCCTCAGCAGCCTTGAGTGCTGCTTTCGCGTCGTCGATATCCTGCTGAACCAGAACTTTTGCGGTCTCCGCCTGCTTCAACGTTTTTTTCGTCTCGGCCACTTTCTTCTCCGCATCAGGAAGCTTCTTGGCCTCAACCGAAACCTTGTCATCTCCTGCTTTCACTGTCGGCAAACTGCCTGGCGCCGGGAAGGCCCCTCGCCATCTGACGAGCTGTGAGTCGTCTTTCAGAACTCTGTCGATTCGGCGAGAACTGTCTTTCACTGAAACGTTCAGAAAACTTTCCGACCTGATGACCTTTTCTTCGCTATCAACTTCCTTCACTGTAAGATTGAACAGATCGGCCTTTGGCAGACCCATTCTCGTCGCAACTTCATCCGGAATATCAGCGTTTACGCTACCTCGGAGTGACTTGCCCCACCGTCCTTCCTCAGCGGCCTCCAGATTCAGGCCGCCGACATCCAACTGCGCCTTCCCTTTTACTGCCGAACCGCCCGTTTCCGGATTGAACACCCGCACGATGATTGCCTGAGCGCCACCATTGATAAAGAAGTCGGAGACTGCGTAACCGAGGGTGCTTTCCAACCATAGGCCGCCGAAGATGCGCTGAAAATCAGCGTTGCTGTTGATTACTACGGGCGTGTCAACCGGCCCGCGAAGGGCGCGTCCAACAAATGCTGTTATTGAGGTCGCCACGCCGGAGATGGTACGTACGCCACTCGGAATTTCCTCGATATAGACGCCTGGAAAGGTAAGTGTTGACGGCATATTCGCTCCTACATTGTCCTGCTTCGGTCCTCGTTTCAGGTACCACGCTGACAGAACTCATAATCTTTCTGGACGCGGCCAGAGATCAGAGTGTCGCTGCATCGTGACGGCCCCTCGCGTTTCGCCTGGGATATGGGTAATCGTACTCACCGCCTTACAGGCTCAGAATTGACGATCGCTCGAATTCTTTTTACTTTCCGTTTGTTGATGCGATAGCGAATTTTTGAGTCCTTTGATTCGTGCGCGAGGACTAGGCTCTGACTGACCAGTTCATCGAGCACGCTTTGCACTTCTTTGATGCGACGCTTGATCCTTTCCTCTAACAACCACCACTCCACGATTCCCTCGACGGTATCTTCTGCTGCGGTGTGCGTCAGGAGATACGACAATATGTCCTGGACGATTGGACTCTCCTCCGTTCGACGCATGTGGTTCACACAGCCGTAATTGGTTGTCTTGCAGGCCTGCCTTGCAACTCCGTGGCCGCACGAGTTCAGCCAATTTCCGCAATTGTTTTTCGATCAGGTGGGATTATTTGGGCCTAGCGATGGCGGGTGATTGCGATGAGGCCGAATGAAGAGAGTCTCAGAGACTGTGATGAATTTGTCACACTGTCGGAGTCGAGATGTCCTAATTCTTTGCCGAAGCAGAATTGGTACGGAAGCTTTGTACGTCCAGTTTGTGTTTGCGAATGAGTTCCCAAAACGCGCGCCGGTTCTTTTTCGCGGCGCGCGCAGCTTGCGACACATTGCCACGACACGTAACCATCAGGTTCTGAATGTAAGTTCGTTCAAATTGCGACACGACTCTGGCTTTTTCCGCCTGGAAGGATCCGTCTTCGCTGCCGGCGGCAGCTTGAGGTAGAAGGACCTCGGTATCTGAAATCTGTTTTTTCTCAGTAAGCATGACCGCGCGCTCGATCGCGTTCTCAAGCTCTCGAATGTTGCCGGGCCAATCGTAGAAGATTAGCTTCTGCATCACCGCTTCAGATAACCACTGAGGACTTCTGCCGAACTGATGAGCGTATTTCTCAAGGAAGTGTTCTGCCAAAAGTGGGATGTCATTGCGTCTATCACGCAGGGCAGGCAAATTCACTCGGGCTATGTTAAGGCGATAATAGAGGTCTTGCCGTAGCCTTCCTTCTTTGACCGCCTGTTCTAAATCGATGTTGGATGCTGCGATTACGCGCACATCAGCAGGTTGGGATTTTGATGAGCCGAGCGGTTTATACTCGCCCTCCTGTAGAAAGCGCAGCAGTTTGCTTTGCGCCAACAGCGGCAGACAATCAATCTCGTCGAGAAAAAGTGTTCCACCTTCAGCTTCGCTGATTAACCCCGGCTGCGATGTCGTCGCCCCGGTGAATGCGCCCTTCTTGTGGCCAAACATTTCGTTTTCCAACAAATCAACCGGAATGGCTCCGCAACTCACAGCAACGAACGGATGTGTCATGCGCGCGCTCAAATAGTGAATTGCTCGCGCAAACAGTTCTTTACCCGTTCCGCTCTGGCCTAAGATCAAAACTCGACCATCGCAACTCGCCAGCAGGCGGATTTTTTCAACTTCTGCCAGAAAAACCGGCGACTCACCAATAAGCAGCCGCAAGCCAACCCTTGCCTTAAGGGACTGCGTTGCCTCGATTCGAGATTTTGCTTTTTGCAGCAGCCTCCAGACTCGCGGCATCGTGGCTGAAGCATTAAGAGGTGGGATGATGAAGTCAGACGCGCCAAGAGACATGAGGGAGAGTATTTCATCGGCATCACATTCGTCGGTTACCAGCATGATCTCCGGATCATGTTTGCCGTTTTTGATGCCGGGGATAAGTTTGCGGGCCAATGGTAGCTGAGCGGTTGTAAGAATCAGCAAAACCAAGTGAGGATTTGAAGTTTCATGCACTTTAAAGAAGGAGTCTTCAAATTCGGGGCAAAAGTCACTAACGTCCTCACAATGCACTTCTGCCTTATTTTCGAGTGAGGCCTTCAGAATCGTCGCCAGCGTTTCGCATAGCTGACCACTACGACAGAAATTAAACAGTTGGACGCTTAATTGCTGCTTCATCGAAAGCCATCCCTCGTACGCGCGTGATACCTTTCAAAAGACTCGCGCGGTGACGAAATAAAACTCTAACGTCTAGATGGTGGAAAAGCACTCTCTGGCCCCTAAAACGTCAATACGGAATGGGGGTGACGCTTCTGGTCCAACGGATCTGATACTGTGTTCCATCTGCGGTCGCTCTAGTATGGTTGCGAGGTCCAATCTGCTCTTTCCTTGACAGAATCACCTGGAAAGAAACAAGTGATGCCGGGGAAAGTTCTTAACTGGCTGGATTAGCGAGTGTGCAAGGTGTTAAGCAGGCTCGGGAAGAATCCAGCTTCTTATAGTGAGCTTCCATAATATATTGCTGAAGAAGATAACTGTCAACAAGTTCAGGCCAGTCCAGTCAATGCGGAATACGGGCAAGCGAAATCACTCTGGAGCAGACTCTGACGATCCACCAACTGAGTGTTTTCCTCATTGACGCGTGCTTGGTTGCGTTGGCACTCATCAAGATCTACATCGCCCAGCCTGTCTTAAGCGAAGGCTTTGTTCCAAAATAGACCTCCAAACAAACCAGATTAGAGAAAGGAAGTTTGACGCCGAATTGAAACTGCCTCGGATCCGCGGCGCTTGTAAAACCGAGCGGTGCCGTAGGCGGAAGATCCCTGCGCCCATGGATCCTGAACGGGCCGCCTTCTCAATTCTGATGTCTACGTTGGTAAAGTTTGCGCCGCGCCCAGGTCATTGTCGCAGCGGCAATGGGCGCTATGGCGTTGGATAGTCCCAAACATCGGGTGGCAGCTTATCCTTGAGTGATGCATACATGGCATCGCGGAACAGTTTCAGCGCCGGATTCGGCCGCATGGCAATAGTGCGCTCCACTATCAGCCCCTGCTCGTTATCCACGATGACCTCCCAACTCTCGATCTTGTGGCCATCCATGGTTCCAACCCAGCGCAAGAAGGTGGTGCGCTCATCGAGCTTAAACTCGGCCGTATAGGTGCCCGAACCACGCGTCGAGCTCGACTGAGCGAAAATCGCCGCGATGACTTCGCGGCCTTCGATCGGCCGTATCAGGATCGGGCTGTTGAATACGATGTTTTCGGCAAGCAGCTCGCTCACCTGGGCGGCTGTAGGTTTACCGGATTCCCGTAGTTTGCGTAAAGGATGCATTGTGATTCCTCCAATGCGATGTTATTTGCTGCTGAAAGCGAGCAACGGCTTACTCCGGCGGCGAGCGTAGGCGAACTACAGCAACGGGCTCACGGAAAGCACTCCCACCCTCGGCACAAATCATTTCAGTAACTTACAAGCAGTCATTATTTGAGACTCAAACCTTACTACGAGTTAAGTCCGTTGCGCGGCGCATTTGCTTTGATTTCACCGGGGAAAAACCCGCTCGGTCGCGAGCTAGACTACCCTCACCTGCTATCGCTTGTAACTCACGGTCTATCGGCGCAAACAGAATTTCAGTTGTGCACTGTAGTCCCGACGATCGTTTTTCGTGGAATCCAACTCCAAAATAATCCAATGAAAGTGGCAAGCCATGCTGCCAGGGCTACGAATACAAAGTAGCGCGGAATGACCAGCAAGGGTTCAAAGGCGATCGCTTTCGATAGTTGAAGGGTACAGACCGTGTACATGCCCAGCGGGAACACCATTCCCCAGTACAGCGGGTCATAGGCGAGAGGAAAATGCTTTCGGATGTGGCGCCAAACTCCAAGTATTAATAGGAGGGGAATCCACCAGGTGCCGGCCGCCCAGAAAAACAGGGTGAAGCCTTTGAGGAACGGTGAAATCTCTCCGAGAAAGCTCCACTTCGGAACCTCGATAATTAGTCTGGCTCCAGCGAGAGTTGTGATCGCGACCGCACCCATATTGATCCAGTAAGGCGGAGTCAGCGTCACAGTCGTTAGCTTCACAAACGTAAAGCGGTAAAAGATAAGTGTGATGAGTATCAAATAAAGCATGCAGCCGAGTAAAAACATGCAAAGCGTGAAGAACAGCAACGAGTCTCGGTAGGTAGTAAAGTACCCAGCCAGCAGGGTTCCCAGGACGGAAACTGATTGCGTCGCGACCGCTGCGAGTAACCAGGTACCACTGATCCCGGTCTCAAATTCGGGCTTATCCGCGCGCACCGTTACCGCAGTGAAGAAGGTGTACATGATAAGCAGCCAGAGCAGTATTCCAACGAACCAGAGAGCCGCCGCCACTCTGTACTGACCGACGACAATTATCAACTGACTGCCAAGTACGCATGTTCCAGCAACGACCGTGAAAAAGCCGGGTCCGCGAGCATGGTCCATGATGTCTGCTTTGACGCGCGGGAAGAAGCGGACTAGACGAATCAGCAGGAGTAGCCAAAGAATTACGTAGGCGATCAGGTTGATGGCTAGCAGAACCCACGCCACGGGTTTCATCTGGAGTTGAAACGCAGCGATGGAAATGATTCCGGTAGCCATCACGAGGGCGAAGTAGCCCGGAAATAAATTGGCGGCTGCTGTGCTTATCCTGCCTGGCGTCATTCAGCCTTCGTCCTTTTCGGCTTCGTCGTCGCAGCGTTTGCAGTCCAATTCAATACCGATGCGTGAGGCCCGGCCTTCTTCGGTTAGTACCCACGCTCTTGTCACCAGCGGTGGATCATGACGAACGTGTTGAGGATGCGCGCACTGAAGCACGGCTCGCCAATGGCCTTCATCGTCGGTTTCAAATCCTATGATTGGCTGTTTCAAAACCTTTCTTAAGGACTAAGCGCGGATCATGATCAGAATCATCTTGAATTTGGTGGTTGCTTTCACTGCGTGAGGCTGATTAGCGGGCAAAATAATTGTCTCTCCTTGCCGAACCTTGAAACTTTCGCCCGCGATCTCCACTTCCGCTTCACCATCTGTGACAACTACAAGGGCATCGAACGGCGCGGTGTGCTCACTGAGACCTTCGCCTGTGTCGAACGCGAACAGAGTCACCGTGCCGCCCTTGTTCTTCAGCAGCACACGGCTGACGATTGAGCCATCCTGGTACTGCAACATGTCCAGGAGGTTCTTAACCTCAGATGGTTTCATCGACTTTTGCTCTTGATCACTCATGACAATTCATTAGGGAACCAACTAGCCTATCACAGCAGTCCTTAGCGTTTGATGCCAGTAATCGCGACTGCCCCAAGTTGCCTGCGATGGCGCCTGAACACCGACCTCATTTCCAAGACCCGCCGCCGAGCCTCGGAATCACGAAGTAGATTCCAGACAAAGCGCGCAGCGCCGGCTAAGCCCTCATCGCGGATCAGTCGGCCTGGCTCCAACAAACTCATCGTAGCCATGTTGACTGTTTGTACCTCGAACCCTTCCGACTCCAACAGCGAGCGCCACTCGGAAACGGCCAGCGGTCTGACACCATGATGGACGACACCAGTCAAGGCTCGCTCGGTCTCCCTCTTCTTCCTCTCATCGAGATTATCCGACATCAGACACATCTCGTGAATTCCATATCGACCACCACTCTTGAGTAGACGATGGGCCTCTCGCACGATCTGGCGTTTGATTTCTTCGGTTTGCATGGTGAGCATGGCTTCACCATAGACGACCGTCGCGCTCTGATCCGGAAGGCCAGTGTCCGACGCGTTTCCTACAACACACTGCTGCCGCTCGCCCGTTAAGTAGATCGCGACAGTCTTTGCCGCCGCTTGGTCCCGTTCGACGGCAATGTAAGACGCTGGCTCCAATTTAAGCGTGAGTCGCGCGGTAACGCCCATACCCGGCGCGAACTCAACCACGTCATCTGTGTGTTGAACTCGGAGTGCTTCAAGCAGGCGACGGGTAAGATTCATACCGCCCGGTCGCAACACGCGCTTCCCCAGACGCGACAACACCCAATGACCAGGCATCTTGTTCGTCTTAAGCCCTTCGCCGGGCGCAAATCTCGTGGTTGTTTCCAATGCAGCCTCCTTGCGGGCACAAACTGCCCAGCAGCTGTAATTCAGCAACGATTGTGCCGCTGTATTTTGCTGGGGTTTTTGGAGTGGGCACGCGGGGAGTTGCGAGAATTCGCGGTGCAATCGCGGAATACTGCGCATGTGCAGGGCTAACAATCAGCCAAATCGCCGAACATACTTCTATGCAAATCGCTGCGGAAGATTTACAAGTTCGTGCTGAACGCGTTCACGCAGCCGAGCAACTGTCGGCTCATCGAAGATCATTACCGGCCAGGTGTAAGCTCGTTTCTCTTCCAGCCGGTTGTGAACCTCCAAGCGTTTCCTGATGATAATCAGGCGCTGCCTCACGTCCTGAATGTCTTTGGCGCCCGCCTGCTGCTTGTCAGTAATCTCGCGCATAACTTTGATCGCTTGCGCAAGTTCCTTCATGAAGAAATCGTGATCAGAGCGCAGCCGCAAGAGTAAGTTGTGCGCCTCCTCAGATGTGGGCAAACTGCCTTTTCCAGTAAAGACGGCGGCCGGAGCATTGGCGATAGCTGGAAACAAATGGAGATTCTCGGCGCGGAGGTGAATTGCCAGTCGAGCCCATAAGAGATCGAGCAACTCGAACGCATGAGCGATGTTCGGCTCTGCTAACTCCGCGTCGAGTTCTGCGAGTAACTGGGCCAGGGACTCGTGGTCGTCTTCGAGCAGAGAGGCAATAGACTGTTTCATCGTTTCACGTAACCGGAGCTTGTGAAACGTCGAGAAGCGGGACGCCACCAGAAAATCAGCGTAAGCGTAACCACAAAGCAGATGCCGGAGGCGACGACGAGTGGCAGCAACGCTGAATAACGATGAGCAAGTGCAGCTTCGACAGTAGCGGCAAGGATCCAAAGCTGGGCAACGTTCACCATCACTAGCAGAATCATCCGCGCCTGAGCGACGGCAGTTCTACCTTCACCGACAAGTTTGCGAACGGTTCGCGGATTGTTTTGATTAGTTGAGTCCTGCATGTTTTCTCAAATCACAACGAATGTTCACCGGTGCTCGCCTCCCTGCCAATGGCCCACACTTCTCCGTTCGTGCGCACCTCCAGTTTAATCGGATCAAGCGGGCGGGGTGGCGGGCCATAAAGAACGTTTCCGGTCTTTGCATCGAATGCTCCATCGTGACATGGACACTCGAGTCGTTGATGCGCGCGCTCGAAGTAAACCGGACAGGAAAGATGTGTGCATTTCTGTCCGAAGGCATGAAACTCACCGTCGAGCGTGCGGATGAGAATTGCCGAGTCTTTTGTGGTCGGGTACCTGAAATTCAGGGACGATCCGGGAGCAAGCGCTTGCGCGCCCTCTACCTTTGCCGAGACAAATTCCGGGACGTCACGGGCATCAAGCCCAGCCTTTCCGGCGAAGCCTGCGGCACCAACAAATAATGCGGCCGAGGTCAGTCCAAGAAAGTTGCAGAACTCGCGCCGAGTAACCTGGGCTTCTTCTTCCCGGTCATACGGAAAGTCGTGCTGGTGCGGCGCTGTGGCTAGCCGCACCTCGCTTTCATCTGACCGAGTGTCAGCCAAAACCTTATCAATTGTCTTACTAAGATCAGAACTCATTGCTCTTGTCCGTTTGTTCAACTTGCAGGTCAATCCACGATTCGCTTGCTGGTTGCTGTTCTGTTCTCACGCGGCCTTCAAAAACCCCACAACCATCAACCTCAACCTCTTCAGCGTCGGTTGGCAACATCAGATAGACTTTGGTTTCGACTTTTTGATTGCCGAACACATGGGCATTGACTGGCTTTGTCCGGCGCAGGGGCACAATGTCTTCGTATTTACCGAACGTGATCGCGCCCGTGGGACAGACGCTGGCGCACATCGGCTTGATGCCTTCGCTAGTGCGGTCGTAACACATGTCACACTTCATTTGCAGGTGCATCTCAGTGTTGTACTTGGGGACGCCGAACGGACAAGCATTCACGCAGTTGCGACAATCGAGACAGCGCGGCTTCAACGCGGAAAGCACGACACCGTCATCGGTAGTCTTAATTGCATCAGCAGGGCAAACCAATGCACAAGTCGGCTCGACACAGTGCATGCATACCGTCGGCATCGTGGCAGTTGTCTCTGAACGGTCAAGGTGGTCGACGTAGATCATCGAATAGCCTTTATGCGTTCCACACTCTCGGCAGGCTGCCACGCAGGCGCGGCATCCAATGCAGCGTTGCGGATCGATGAACATTGTTTCTTCCATAAGTACCTCAAAAACCTAGCCACAGATAATCACGGATTCTCACAGATAAATTAAGCATTTTTGCTTTACCTCGGTTCCATTCATTTCGGTTTCTGAATCCGTGTCGGTCCGTGTTCATCTGTGGCCGAATTATCGAAACTCACTACGAGACATGCCTTTTCGCTTTTCGCCCAGAATCGGAAGTTGTCTCGAGTGAATCTTCTCAATCCGCGCGGCGCATGCCTTGAACTCAGGAATCTTGGAAATTGGATCGAGCGCCGGATTGGTTAGTTGATTAACAGCCAATTCTTCACCCCAATGATACGGAATGAAGATCGTGTCCTTGCGAATCGTTTTCACTATTAGAGATGGAAAAATGCCGTCGCCGCGACGCGAGATCACTTTGACGCGCTCGCCATCATTGACCTTCAACTTCATCGCCGTTTCGGGATGAATCTCGACATACGGTTCGGGACACTGTTCGACCAG
>JBBPID010000077.1:0-24817 GCA_038040505.1 Acidobacteriota bacterium
GTGAAAACGCTGTTCTTACTTGACATGGATCAAACATACAAGCGGCGACCAATCACTCAATGGGGCACTCACGTTGATTCTGACTCGAAACTCAAGACTTTGAACTCGAGACTGAGACGTCGCCTGCTTCGCAGGCTCCGCTGATCAAAACCGGCATGGGTTCCCAAGGCTCACAAAACCTCGCCTTGGGCTTAGCTAAGACCGCCCCGATGAATCGGGGCTCGAGAAGTTTGTTCGCGGCCCTGGCTTTTTTGGGCAAAGCGCTTAGGATCCGAGATTCAGAAAGATCCGTACCCGTTCCAACTCCGCCTCGAGCTCGCGCTTGAATCTCCGATCGCGCGGTTGAGTTCCGGCATAGCCGAACTCAGACTTGAGCTCGCCATTCGTCACTGAGAGGTTGCCCCAGCCAATCACGCGGTCGCGCCAAACGAGAGGCAGAGCGTAATAGCCGAGCTTGCGTTTGGGTTTAGCTGTGTAGGCTTCGAAACGGTATTCCCAGGCCCATAAGAGCCCGAACCGCGCGCGGTCACGAACCAATGGATCGAACGGCGCCAACAGCCGCACGGTATCTTCGGGCGCAGGGAGCGGCACGGTCTCATCCTGGGGCCAATACCAGTCGACACCATTAACGCGCGCCTGCGACAACCGTTGTTTCGCTCGCTGCAACGCACTCTTCAACTCCATCTGCCATTGCGGCACGGCAAACCGGAGACGGCTGACCAAGGACGACAGGCTGGGACCGGGCAACGGGGCGTAAATGCGAACAGCCACATCTACCAGCGCATCGATCCGCGGGCGCCGCTCAGAGGTGGCACGCGTGTCCCGCACGTGATCGACGGTCGGGACTTCCTTCCCTGCACTCGTCGGCGTGTGCACTTGTTCGCGCGCGCTGTAGATTCGGATTCCCTTCTCTCGCCGCGCTACCCGCAGAAGTCCGCGGTAATGCATCTCTTCCAGCAGATGCGTCGTGGCGTTCGACGAACCACCCCAATAGTTTTTAATCGTGCCGTGCGAAAAATGTTCATCTACTTCTCGCGGGTGCACGGCACCGCGTTCACGCACAAACTCGAGCAGGAGTTGCGCCCGTTGACGCTGCTTCTTTTGGTTGGCGGGCCAGAGCGATCGCACGTCTTCGCCAGTGAAGCGTGAGTCCGAGCGGGGATGCATCAGCCCATGTAACGACTTTGTCACAAAGCCGTAGATGATGAAGAAGTCCTCTTCGATGTCGAGCGCTGCGTAGTGGCGTTCGAGGTCACCAGCATGATAATTCGTGACTCGATGACGCAGGATCAGATCCTGAGCGCGCGCCGGTGCCCGAATCGGATCGGCCTGCACAAAACCCATCCTGTGGAGGGCGCGTTTGAGCGTGGTGGGCTTGAAGAAGTTCCGCGCGACAGTAAAGCCCCGTAAGTCGCCGAGCGTGATTAGCATGAGACAATATTTTTCAAGGCTCGGAATCTATGATGTTTTAATAACCTATCGTCGCTGATTAAGTAAACAGAGGCGACAACAGCGGTGAAGCGCTGAAAGCGCGATTTGAAGCGACCACGCGCAACAATGAACAAAAAAACGCCGGCAAGATCCAAGATCCTGCCGGCGTTCGGTTTTCCGTTATGAGCCGCTAGTGGCTACCGGACACGCACGCGTCTCCTAATTAAGCTGTATTAAGCTGCCCGGGTGTTTGATAACTCTTTTTCTGCGCTAATCTTTTCGGCATCACCCATGGTGGCGGCCTTTGCTTCAGCTGGGATCTCTTCTCGCTCGGCAAGTCCCGAGGTTTGCCCGGCAATGGTCGCGATCTCTCCCGTTTCCAACTTTTGTTTAAGCCGGCGCAAATCATCATTGATCAGTTGAGAGGCCTCAGCGCCGACGAGCTGGGCCAGGGCGGCGCCTAACTTTCCCCCGGGCGGGTTGTAATTCATCGTGACCCGCACATAGGTGCCATGGCCTTCCGGACCTTTCTGAAAACGAACTGAACCGGCGTTAACCACGTCCGCACTTTCCAGCGATCGCCAGGCGATCAACTCGTTTTCCTTCTCGTTGTAGATTTCGGCGTCCCATTCAACGCGCGCGCCGCTGATTGATTTGGCGACCCAATGCGACCGGTTGGCGTCCAACTCTTCAACCGATTCGAGGTTCTTCATGAACAGCGGCAGGTTCTTGAATTCTCGCCAGAAGGCATAAAGTTCTGCCGGCGATTTATCAATCGCGATTGAGGTTTCAATGTGCACCTCTCGCGCGATCTTGTCAGTGGCGCCCTGGATCGTTTTTACTGCTGCGTAGGCTAGGCCGGCCCCGGCCAGAATCATGCCGCTGGTAACCAGCGGATGTTTGATTGCCCTGGCATAAAGGCTTTCCTTCTCGTCCTCGCCTCCGCCATCGATGACTTCCTGTGTTAGCGGCGTTTCGTTCATTTTCATTTCCCCTTCTGTTCCGCTGGCCCCGGGAGGCAATTATTCGACGTGAATTCCTCTCTCACTCGCCAGAACTCGCGCTTTCATGACCACGTCGCCATCAATGACTCCGGTGCCGTTGATCCAATCCTCGATTTCCTCAGAGGGTCGACCCAGCGCGAGCGCCAGTTTTTCGTCACTGGCGTCAAAGGCCGCGTCCCGAATATTTTTCAATAGACTTGAGGCCTCAGCTTGATGTGTACCCCGGTCGTCGATTTGCGGCTCATCCGCTTCGACTAGTGAGAGCGATTCACTGCCGGCATTAATCCGGCCGAGAGAAGATCCCACAGAGGCGTTACTTTCAAAGCCATTTTCACCCTGCCCATCTCTGGTGGCGTCACTCCCCTCTTCGGACTCATCTCGGCCCTGCGTGAGCTCGCGGCCGCCTCGTAGAGTCTTAAAAGCGTAGAGCGCCCCTGCGCCAACTCCGAGCGCGGTTAAAGCAAGAAAACGTTTCTTCATCGGTAGTCTCCTGTTAGTTTCAAGATTCGGGGATGTGCCCGCACCGCGCCGGGTTTTCGGTGAACGCACATCGGTTTGTTCGTTAACGATTCAAGTTTTTGCTGTTCTTTATGCTCGGATTCTCAGGCAGCAAGACCAGTGCCAACTCTGTCGTTTGCGGCACATTTTTTATTTACACCGAGTAAACGCTGGCCCGGCACTTGCAAACTTTGACTAATGGAAAGAGAATTCTGAACACTTAGCGGACAATACGAAAGACAAAGCATCGTTTGTGTTCTCTTAACGGGCGATACGTGTCATCCACAAGCTAACCAACGAAAGGGGAGACTATGCTTTGGACAATTCTTGTGATCCTGCTGGTCCTTTGGCTCCTGGGATTCCTGGGGAAGATCGGCGGCGGTCTAATCCACTTGCTTTTAGTGGTCGCCTTGATTGTTTTGATCCTGCAACTGGTGACCGGCAGGCGCGCCCCCTGATTTCCCGCTAGTTTCGTTTTGGCAGGGCCGAACTCTGCGCTGTTTTGAATCAGACTGCAGAGCGTTGGCGATTAGCGCGAACCTGAATACACAAAGGCCCACGTCGATAACATCGTTCAAAGTATCGATCGTGAGCCCTTGGTGTGAACGGCTTCTAATCGTGTAAAGCTAGCGGCTCGGCTGCTCGCCGCCCTTGTCCCCAGCGGACTTATCGCCCTGCGGATTGCGTCCCGGCGCTTGCTGCCCTTCGCCACCCTGGCCGCCCTGTTGACCGCGGTCGGCGCCCTGTTTTTGCTGGCCGCCCCCGCCACCTTCCTGTGGTCCCGGTTTCTGACCGCCGCCTGGCTGTCCTTGATTTCTTTCTTTATCTTCTGGCATGTCGATTCCTCCCCGTATTTGATTAGATGGGCCATCGGACTATCCTTAGCCCGTTGCGAGTCATGTATCAACACCTATGCCGCCAGAAAACCAACGTTATCCCAAGTGTGAATCAGCCCTACCTTTCAAAAACATACAGTCACTGGTCAATCCCTAACTTTTTTAGAACATTCTTTGTTGCGCAATCGATCAGGTAGAGACGAGCGAGTAACGAACCACAAATGGTTCGTTCAGTTCGTGTAATTGGTGGATCTCCTTGTTGAGGGACGAACCATGAAGCGTTAATTCAAAGCCCAAGTTGCCGCTTAATCATTTCGATAGTAAACTTTCTGGGAATTTACGGTTCGAAATGCTTGCGCCGCTTCACCCCGGGCGGATCAGTTTAGAAGAGTTCCCCAGATAAGACTTCGTTGACTTCCCCTCCGCCCTGTCGATGTGACGAGACGGAAGCCTGCATCTTTGTTTACAGACTTGTTGAGAACCATTCAGCAGCTATGACCAAAAACGCACCCAGCCAATCTGCCGCAAAACCAGGCTCTGAGCGCAGTGCTACGGGAATCGCGGGACTCGATGACATTCTGGGAGGTGGCTTCCCGGCGAAACGCCTCTACCTGGTTGAAGGCGAACCCGGCTCAGGAAAGACGACGATCGCGCTCGAATTTCTTTTGGAAGGCGCGCGCCGCGGCGAAACCGGTCTTTACATCACGCTCTCGGAAACCAAAGAAGAGTTGGACGCGGTGGCCGCCTCTCATGGCTGGTCACTCGACGGCTTTACTATCTACGAGTTGGTTCCGCTCGAAGATAGTCTCAAGCCGGAAGCGCAATACACCATCTTTCATCCGTCCGAGATTGAATTGGGCGAAACGACCAATGCCGTGCTCAAAGAGGTGGAACGTATTAAGCCTCACCGGGTAGTTTTTGATTCGCTTTCAGAAATGCGGTTGCTGGCGCGCGACCCTCTGCGCTTCCGCCGCCAGATACTCGCGCTCAAGCAGTATTTCGCCGGGCAGCAAAGCACCGTACTGCTGCTGGACGACAAAGTCTATGACGGGCAGGACCTGCAGGTGCAGTCAATCGCGCACGGCGTTGTCTCGCTCGAGCATCTGGCGATTGAGTACGGCGCCGAACGGCGCCGCCTGCGGATCAAGAAACTACGCGGAGCCAGGTTTCGCGGAGGCTATCACGACTTCAATATCGAGACGGGCGGCGTCAATGTGTTTCCCCGGCTGGTCGCCGCCGAACACCACAATAAGTTTGTGAAAGAGTCGGTCCCCAGCGAAATCAAAGAACTCGATCTGCTGTTGGGTGGTGGGCTGGATCGCGGCACCGCCACGCTGATTCTGGGTCCGACCGGGAGCGGCAAGTCAACTTTAGCGGCGCAGTTCGCCGCCGCCGGCGCCGCGCGGGGAGAGCCGGCCGCCGCATTTATCTTTGACGAGCTTAAGGAGTCATTCATCGCGCGCTCCGCAGATATCGGCCTCGAAATGCGCCAGTTTGTGGAAAATGGTGTGTTGACTATCCAGCAGGTCGATCCGGCGGAGCTTTCGCCCGGTGAGTTTGCCCATAGAGTCCGCCAATCAGTCGACGCGGATGGCGCGCGACTGGTGATCATTGACAGTCTTAACGGTTACCTGAATGCGATGCCGGATGAACGCTTCCTTTCAATCCAGCTGCATGAGCTGCTCGCTTATCTGAATCAGCAGGGCGTCGTCACCATTGTCGTCACGGCGCAGCACGGGTTTCTCGGCATCAACATGATTACCCCGGTCGAGGTTAGCTATCTGGCCGACACCGTGTTGATGCTGCGTTACTTCGAAGCCGAGGGCGCAGTCCGCCGGGCGATTTCGGTCGTCAAGAAACGAACCGGGCCGCACGAAAACACAATTCGCGAGATGAAGATTACCGAGACCGGGATTCAGATCGGGAGCGTGCTCAGAGAGTTTCGAGGTGTGCTTACCGGGGTCCCCGTTTATGCCGGCAGAAAGGATTCTTTGAGCGCGGTTGACGATGCTAGCTGAAACTCAAAACGGCAGGGACGAGACGATCTTAATTCTGGCGCCCGCCGGCAGGGACGGCGAATTGGCCGCGCGTTTCATCAGCGAGGCCTCGCTGGCGTCGAACATCTGCGAAAGCATGGAGGAACTGTGCGACGAGATGGTGAACGGCGCGGGTCTCGTGTTTCTGACCCGTGAAGCGCTGACCCGAGATGCTCTGGACTGCGTGGCGCGGGCCATCGCGACGCAGCCCGCCTGGTCTGATATTCCCATCATCCTACTCACCAGCGGCGGGGGCGGCGAGTCGCCGAACGACTCTGCCGCGCTCATCGCCTTTGGCAACGCTGCCAACGTGACGCTGATTGAGCGTCCGGTGCGCGTGATGACGCTGCTCACCTCCATCGAGGCCGCCCTCAGGGCGCGCCGCCGCCAGTACCAGGTTCGCGACTTGCTCGAAAGCGAACACGAAGCGGTTGCGGCGGCCGAGAAAGCGAACCGTCTCAAGGATGAGTTCCTCGCGACGGTCTCGCACGAATTGCGCAACCCACTCAATGTCGTGCTGGGCTATTCCGAGATCCTGCTGCGCACTCCGCAAATTGGTGATTCGCCGAGTCTGCGACAAATGACTGAAGCCCTCAAGCGAAATGCCCAGTCTCAGTCGCAATTGATTAACGACCTGCTCGACCTTTCACGACTGCAAATGGGCAAGATCTCTTTGAATCGTGAAACCGTTTGGCTGTCCGCGATGATCGAAAACGCCGTCGAGACAGTCCGCACCGAAGCCGACGGAAAAAACATCACCATTGCCATCAACGAGTCTAATGAGGCCCTGTTTGTCGAGGCCGACCCTTTGCGATTGCAACAAGTCACCTGGAACCTGCTCAACAACGCGGTCAAATTCACTCCCGCCGGAGGCCAGGTAAATATCTCGTTAACCACCGAAGATGAATCTGCCGTGCTGGTAATACAGGACAGCGGGCAAGGAATCCAACCCGATTTTCTCCCCCATGTTTTTGAAATGTTTCGTCAGGGCGACGCCAGCACCGTTCGCCGTCAGTCAGGACTGGGTATCGGGCTCGCGCTGGTGCGGAGGCTGGTTGAACTCCACGGTGGTTCGGTGGCGGCCGACTCGAAAGGCACGGACCAGGGCGCCAGTTTCACGATTCGGCTCCCCTTAAAACAGCAGGCTGAATTAGAGCCCTTGCCGACTTCGGGAATTGTAAAAGGTCGATTGGCCGGCATGAACGTACTTATGATCGATGATTCAGAAGACACGATCGCGATGCTCAAGATTCTCCTGGAGATTGATGGCGCGACCGTGACCAGCGCGCGGAACGGCGGTGAAGCATTGCGAATCGCGGCGGCCGCAAACTTTGACGTGATTCTTTCCGATATTTCGATGCCCGAGATGGACGGTTTCGAATTCCTGCGACGGCTGCGTCAGATTCCGGGAAGAACCGACGTGCCCGTGCTGGCCCTGACTGGATTCGGACAGGCTGAAGACATTGCGCGAGCTGACGCCGCAGGTTTTGCTTCACACCTCACTAAGCCACTCGAAGTCGATGGCCTGACTGAGATTCTGCAGGGTCTTTTCGAGAAGAACGGGAAAAATAGATCTGCGGATACGCCTCTCGGTTAACGTCCTTAGCGGTGAACTTGGCGCTTGACTCACCGATACCGTTGTACGGATCTAATCGTAGCTACTCGATACTAGACGTGAACCTTCAGCGAGCTGCGAAGCAGCGGTCGTAGCTAAGCCCAAGGCGAGGCTTTGCGAGCCTTGGGACTGGTTCGTTGGATTCGGCGAGCCGCGAAGCGGCGATCGAGAGTGCGTAACCAGGTCCCGTTACCGGTGCTCGCTGTCGCCCCTTCGGGGCTCGATACCCCCGGTGGTTTGACCCAAGGCTCGCAAAGCCTCGCCTTGGGCTTAGCTACGACCGCTGCTTCGCAGCTGATCTCCGCCTCCGACTGGCTACTGGCTTGCAGCCTTCGAGTTACAAACCCTTGCTCCCTCCTTCTTAGAGCCAAACCCCCGTCACAAGGTGAGTCAAGTTAATCACCGCGCTAAAGCACTCTACTATCAGAAAAGCCCGCCAGTTCAAAGTGCATCAGTACTTACCAGACACCACCAACAATCTACTCGCGTAGATTTCAGCGTAGAGCTTATCCGCCAGTGCCTTCGACATGCCTTTGAGAGCGCGATATTGAGCGAGGGCTCCTGCCCGGTCGTGTGTCTGAAGAAAGACCACGCCGAGATTGAATTGCGGCAATTCCCACGCAGGCTTCAGCTCAATTGCCCGCCGGAAACAGTCCGCGGCTTGCTGGTACTTCCCTGCCTCAGCCCACGCCGTTCCCAGATTGTTCAAGGCCTCGGGATAGGCCGGCCTTAAGACAATCGCCGCAGAGTAGGCCTCGATTGCCTGCTCGCGTTTGCCCCACTCGTGGTAAGCGACACCGAGGCTATTTTTTGCTTCACTGAAATTGGGCTTGAAGCGAAGCGCCTGTTGATAAGCCTGCACCGCGTCTGAGAATTGGCGAAGTTTCAGATATGAGACTCCCAGGTCGTAAAAGGCTTCAGCATATGTCGGGTTGATTCGCACCGCGTGCTTCAACGCGACCACTGCAGCATCGTACCGGCCCAGCGCGTTGTACGCGGCGCCCAGATTGTTATGAGCAGTCGCAAAGTTCGCATCGATTACCACCGCCTCTTTGAATGATTCAGCAGCTTCGGTGAAATGACCGAGCCTTAATTCGGCGACTCCGCGCTCGTTGAGCACTATGGCGGTCCTGGTTTTATGTGACTCCTGAGGGCTTGTCGGGTGGGCGACAAAAGCGACCAGCATCATGGCTGAAATCAGCAACTTCATTTCGAACTCCTTTCATCTTTTCGGAACCAGCACGCATCTGACTCGCGTTGTATGTTTGGTGAGTCACGGAATAGAATGCTCAGGCCAACCACGACCTTACGTATTCGATTTCGCTCCCGTGACTCACGGTGGGAGTCTAGTCAGAGTCCGGCTTCAAGGGCTTTAAGGTGACCTCAAAGATTCGTTAAAGAATCTTCAAAACGGGCCTAAATGAGCGAGTCTTCCAGCATCTTGTACCGATTCGAAGCGTTCCAGCTCGAGCCAGCCGAGCGGCGGCTGCTGCGCGATGGCGAACCCGTGTCTTTGACTCCAAAGGCTTTCGATACGCTGGTGCTGCTGGTGGCGCGGGCCGGTCATCTGGTCGAGAAGGAAGAGTTGATGAAGGCGCTTTGGCCGGACAGTTTTGTCGAGGACGCGAACCTTGCCCAACACGTCTGGACAGTGAGAAAGACGCTGGGCGAGACTCAGAACGGCAAGCAATTTATCGAGACAGTCGCGCGGAAAGGTTTTCGCTTCGCCGCGCCCGTGACCAAGCATCAACGGGACGAAATCGCAGATGAGCTTGCGCAACCGGACGTTGCAGAGCCTCGCACTGTTAGCGGCAACCAGTTAGTCGCGAACGATGCTGTTCCCGGCCGACATTTATCAAAGCGACTGTTACTCGTGGCAATTCTCGCGGTGGGCTTAATCGCTCTGGTTGCTTATGGTCTGCTTACCCGAAAACCACGCAGCGCGGCAGTGCCGTCAAAGACCAAGCCTGCCATCGGCCCGGTAAAGACAATCGCGGTTCTGCCTTTCAAGCCTCTCAGCTCGGACAGCCGCAACGAATCGCTCGAGATGGGAATGACCGAAACTCTGATTACCCATCTGAGCAATCTCAAACAACTCGCTGTTCGGCCCATGGGAGCCGTGCGCAAATATGTCGATCCGCAACTTGATCCGGTAAAGGTTGGGCAGGATCTGCAAGTTGATGCGGTGCTGGACGGCAGCATTCAAAAGTCCGGGGACCGCATCCGCGTGACCGTGCGCTTGACCGACGTTCGCACCGGTGCGGTGCTATGGGCGCAGCAGTTCGATGAAAAATTCACCGACATTTTCAAAGTGCAGGACTCGATCTCGGAACGAGTGGCCAACATGTTGCCGTTGAAGCTTGATGGTGGCGAGCAGGAGCGACTCATCAAACGCTACACGGAAAGTCCCGAGGCATATCAGTTATACCTGCAGGCGCAATTCCTCTGGGACAATCGCACGCCGGAAAATCGCCGCAAGATGTTTCAGTACTACGAACAGGCAATTCAGCGAGACCCGAAGTTTGCGCTGGCCTACGTGGGAATGGCGGATTTGCAGATTACGCTCGTCGGCGACAATCAACTTGCGTACAAGGACATCAAGGCAAGAATCAACGCCAACCTCTCGAAAGCTCTTGAGCTGGATTCAGAACTAGCGCAGGCCCGCAATCTCCTGGCCGAAGTTAGATATCAATTTGACTTTGACTGGGCCGGCGCCGAGAAAGAGTTTATTAGAGCGATTGATCTGAATCCTAATGTCGCCTCAATTCATCTCGCTTATGGCTGGTACTTGATGAGCACCGGGCGGTTTGCCGAAGCTACCAAAGAAATGGAGCGAGCTCAGGAACTCGATCCGCACTCGATGGTTATCAACCGGTCAAGGGGCCGGCTCCTCTATTTCATGCATGAATATGATCAAGCGATGAAACACTTTCAACGGATTATCGATGCCGAGCCGGGCGTGGCGGTCAATCATTGGGTCCTGGGCACGACTTACGAGCAAAAAGGAATGTATGCGCTGGCTGTCGAGGAACAAGTAAAGGCGGCGATAATTGAAGGAGCGGCGACCAGGAGAATTGAAGAAGACAAAGAGGTTTTTCGAACCTCAGGATGGCGTGCTTATTTGCAAATGCGCAGGGACCGCATGATGGCGCACGCATCAGAGACCTACATCTCGCCGATCATCCTCGCGGGTATTGACGTCAGGCTGGGCCATAAAGATCAGGCCTTCCTGGGGCTCGAGAAAGCGATCGAAGAGCGCGCGTCGGGAATTCCCAACCTCAAAGTCGATCCCGTTTTTGACAGCCTGCATTCCGATCCACGTTTTGCCGTGCTGCTCCGGCGCATGAATCTCACGCCTTAAACTGTGTCAAAGTTTTTGGAAAGATAGTTGGTGAAAGGAATTGTCGATTTTCAATTTCCGATTGCCGATTGTTATGAGCCTTAAAGTTCTCACCGAGAGCGATAGCGACAGGTCGGGCGGTATTCCGATTTGTGTTTCGTGGGAAAGCCAATCGGCAATGCCTTCCGTGGACCTCAGGCGCAGGGTGCCAGCTTGAACATTGAAGCTGGGTGCGCGCGTGAAACCGCCGGCAAGATCGCCAACCCGGAGGTCACTTCGAAAACAGAATCCAGATGGGTGACTTCAAGCACGCGGCCGACCAGCCTGCTGACGTTCATGAGTTTGAAGCTGATCCCTTTTGACTCGATGCGTTCACGCAGCTCCAACATCACGCCCAGGCCTCTGGCATCTACAGCACTCACGCGCGCAAGATCGAGTACGACCGAGCTGACCTGTGATTGCGAATCGATCGCATCACGCAGCGCTGCCGTCTCACCGTTTACCAGTCGCCCTTGCAAACAAAGGACAGTGACGTTTCCCAAATTCCTGGCGTGTATTTTCAGCATAACGTTTCTCCCTGACTCGATTTTGCCAGGACCATAACTGCTGGTCCGTCATCTTGCGTCTTCAATGATAAAGACGGTTGAGATCGCGTTCTGTTTCAATTTTTTGCGAATATTTTTACCGTGCCCCCGTTTTCGTGATAATTGGCCCGGTTTCAAACAGCTGTCCTTTAATGAAACTACGAATAGGCGTTAAGAAAAGTTGCCCAAATCCGAGCTTTGGTAGATCGATCCATGAGCGCGTCAGTGGGGTGTGTTGAACTGGGCGGCAGTGAATGCGCGCCTACTGTCCACTTCCCACTCCGCACTATTGGTCGCCGCTCCGCGGCTCCAACAAATCTATTAACATCGTAACCCAAGGCTCGCAAAACCTCGCCTTGGGCTTAGCTACGACCGCCCCGATGAATCGGGGCTGGTTGATCGATTACGCCAACCACCGCACTACCCACGCCCACTGCTCACTACTCACTGCTCACTGCTCACTGCCCACTGCTCACCGCCACTACTCACTGCCCACTGCCCACCGCCCACTGCTCACTGCCCACTGCCCACCGCCCACTCGTGTTAAGATGCCGCGCGCATGAAACTCGATTCTCCGCTACCCTCGTTCCGGGAAGTTACTCAGTGGCTTAACCGTGCGACGCCGAATGTCCGCGAAGCAAACGGCCGCCCGACGCTCATCCATTTTTGGGCCGTCAAATCCGAAACCTGCGAAGCCAATCTGCCGCAGGTGGCCGAACTGCGTGATCGCCGGAAACGTGAAGGCTTGCGAGTGATCGCGGTCCACGCGCCTCGCTCAGACGACGAGCAAGATACTCGCGCAGTCCGCAGTGCGATCGCGAGACTTAATCTGACCGAGCCTTGTGCGCTCGACAACGAGAGCCGGCTGCGTGAGGCTTTCCTGAACGAGCATGGCGTGGTACCCGCGTATTATCTATTTGACACCGACCGCAGACTGCGAAGTTTGTCGACCGGGGCCGCCGGCCTGGATGCAATCGAGGACGAACTGGATCAGTTGCTTCTGGACTTGCGAAGCGACCATTCGTTTTGTCCGGAGTGCGAGTTATTCCTGGACGACGGTGCGCTTTACTGTTCGGAGTGCGGCCTGCCACTCACCTTACCGGGCGCTGGGACACATCCATATTACGAGAAACATCATTCGGCTTCCCTGCCCACGGTGCGGCTCGTCCATCCGGATCCATTAATCGGCCAGACCATCGAGGGCAAATACCAGCTGACTGCCAGAGTTGGCGAAGGCGGGATGAGTGTTGTCTATTGTGCTCGCCGAGTCCACATCGGAGACGAAGTAGCGGTAAAGGTCCTCTTGCAGAAACTCGCCGAGGACGCCGGCGCCCGCGCCCGCTTTCGCCGGGAAGCCGGCGCCGCGGCCATCTCGCATCACCCTAACGTAATTGCGATTCATGACTTCGGCGAGACCCGCGACGGAAGTGTTCCGGCGTTTATGGTAATGGAGTTGGTAAAGGGCACACCGCTGCGCGACCTGATGGATAGCGAAGAACGGTTCGCCGTCGAGCGTGGCAAGCGTCTGATGCGCGTGATCTGTGCCGGCGTCGGAGCCGCGCACCGGCGCGGCGTAGTTCATCGCGATCTCAAGCCGGAAAACGTCCTGGTAGTTGCGCCGGATGATGACTCGGAATTCGAGAGTGTGCGGATTGTCGATTTCGGGTTTGCCAAGCTGGTCACCGATGCGGCCGCGGCTGCCACGGGTGTTGTGATCGGCACGCCCTTTTACATGTCGCCTGAGCAATGCCTGGGTCAACCACTGGACGCGCGTTCGGATGTTTACAGTCTCGGGGCGATGTTCTATGAAATGCTCTCAGGGACACGGCCGTTCTCTTCGGAAAAAGTATCGGGAATCATCAACAAGCAGTTGTACGAGACGCCGGCGCCTTTCCCGGCTGAGCTGGCAATCCCGAGAAGAATTTCCGCGGGCATTATGCAAGCCCTGGCTAAGGATCCGAAGGAACGTCCGCAGACGGCTACCGATCTTGCGCGGCAACTGCAATTGATCTGAACAATAGTTTTGAGGCGGACAGTTAGGAATCCGCAAAGTTGAGAAATCGATATGACGTCAAATAAGTCGCCAGGCGAAATGATTTTTCGAACTTTGGGCAGCACCGGTGAGACGGTGTCGGCCATTGGACTGGGCGGTTGGCACCTGGGATTACCGCGCGTCGACGAGCAGCTAAGTATTCGCATTATTCGCACGGCGATAGACCGCGGCATAAACTTTTTGGATAACTGCTGGGATTACAACGAAGGTGCGAGCGAGATTCGCATGGGGAAAGCGCTGCGCGACGGTTATCGTGAGAAAGTGTTTCTGATGACCAAGATCGACGGGCGTTCGAAGAAAGAGGCGACGAAACAAGTTGACGAATCCCTGCGCCGGCTGGGGGTCGATGTGATCGACCTGGTACAACATCACGAGATTATTCGTTATGAAGACCCGCATCGGATTTTTGATAACGAAGGCGCTAATGCCGCGCTGATAGACGCCCGTGACGCCGGCAAGATTCGTTACCTTGGGTTCACCGGACACAAAGATCCGCAGATTCATCTTTACATGCTGGAAGTCGCCGCGAAGTTTGGATTCAAGTTTGATACGGTGCAAATGCCGCTCAATGTCATGGATGCCCATTACCGTAGTTTTGAGAAACGAGTTCTGCCCGAATTGACTAAGCAGAAGATCGGCGTCCTGGGAATGAAGAGCATGGCGAATGGCATCCTGCTGAAGTCAAACACAGTGACGCCGATTGAGTGTCTACACTACGTGCTCAATCTTCCGACGGACGTCGTCATCACTGGAATCGACAGCATGGAGCTGCTGGATCAGGCTTTCGAAGCAGTACGCACGTTCAAGCCGCTGAGTGAGGACCAACTCGCATCAATCCTCGCGAAGACCGCGGAAGCAGCGTCGCGCGGCGAATTCGAGCCCTTCAAGACGAGCTCTATCTTTGATGGGACGGCAGAGAATCCAAAATGGTTGGGAGAGGAACCGGCAAAGTTGCAGGAGTTGCTGCCCCAGTAAACTCACCCGCGTCAAACGGCGCGATCAACGCGCGCATAATGTCGACAGCTCGATTCATCACTGCTAATTCCTCTTCCTCAACATTGGCGAACCTTCCCAGGATGATCGGCCAGTCAGCTCGCTGATAAAAGCGAAGCATCGCTTCGAGATCAAGTTCTGAATCTTCTTCGACCGGAAAAATAAGGCCGCTCGCAGCGAACTGGTGCAGGTCAAGCGATCCGTGATCCAACCCTGGAACGTAACCGGCTGGCCGTCCGGCGACGACCGCGTCGACCAGGACGCTCGAGTTGCCGGCCAGAACCAGGTCTGTAGCTGCTACGTCTTGCAATACCGAACGGCCGCCGGTTCGACTTATTCGAGAATCATTTCGCGAAGCGATCCACGTATCCAGCCAGGCCCAAAGATTCTTCGGGTGAGGGCGGATAATGATTCGCGACACTCGAGGCTCGCTAACCAGGCGATCTATTAGCGCTGCGAGATTCCCTTCCCTAACATCCTTACAGAGGAATATTCCGACGACCAGCTTTTTTGCCAGGTCAGCCGGCATCGGCTGATGATCCTGCAGCCGGCCGTGAATCAGGACGCGGCCTAATTCACAACCACCATCCAGATACGTCTGGCGCGCGGCCTCGCAGTGGATGACTGCTAGATTAAACGACAACCTCGCCACCGGCCGCACCGGCATACCGTGTGTGATGAGAACAGTGGGCAGGCCGCACTTTCGCGCTGCCTGGTTAAAGGCAATACCGTGTGGGTTGCTGTGACTGGACATTACCGCAACGTCAAAATCGGCACTGGTAAAGACGGCGAGATATCGCATGTAGTAGCCGACCAGCTCAACCACGCGAAGAACCTTGAAGAAATCGCACCGGCGATGCAGCAAGCGCGCGATCCTGAAAACGCGGCGAATATCCGACGCACCCTTTTTGTGAGAAGGACTTTGCCCGCCTCGGTTCCAGAGCGGCGCAACACTCGCTGGCTGAGGCAGTGATCTGAATTTCAATTCGTTCCAACCAAGGTCAGGGCTGAGCTTGACCAGTTTCTCGATGACCAGGCGCTCGTTACTAAGCCGAGCAATCCACGCCGTTCCGTCTGATCGATCGGGTTTGCTTACCGAGAGAAAGCTCTTCAACCATCCAATGAGGGCAACCACCGATGGAATTGGGGTGTCTCGCGTCTTTTCGACGAGCGCTGACACCAGTCTCAAGCCGAGGTGTTGTGAGACGACGTACCTGGCGATCCCGCGAACGACTTCGGCATCGTCACAGCAGAGCACGCTCTTAATTCCGCGGAGCAGCAGAAAATGTTGCGCATTTCCCATAGGTTCAGGGTTCGCGAAGTGCGCGCAGTAAATTGGCGATGGTGCGCTGATGCACCTGTTTTCGGGCGGACCGGCTGCTATTTGCATTGTGCGGCGCGAGCAGGCAGTTATCCATCTCGCGCAAGGGACTGTCCGCGGGAAGCGGCTCGATTTCAAACACGTCGAGAGCGGCGCCGGCGATTCGTCCTTCTCGCAACGCTTCAACCAGTGCAGATTCATCAATCACCGGCCCGCGCGAAGTGTTGATGAGGTACGCGCCGGGTCGCATTAACGGCAACTCTTCTCGACCAATAAGATGGAACGAAGTTGGGTTGAGATCACAGTGCAGCGTGATAAAGTCAGCTTCCGCGAGCAATGCGCGCAACGGCATCATCTGCAATCTGGTTTCTTCAATAAACGAACCCTGCGGCTGCGCGGGGTCATTGCCCAGGATCTTCATGCCAAACTCGCGGGCGCGACGCACCACCGCCTTGCCTATGTTGCCGAGCCCGATTACGCCCAGCGAGCACTCTCTTAATGAAACCAGCTGAGTTTTGTTCCATCGCTGTTGGCGCATTTCGCGATCCATCCACGGCAGTTGCCGAGCGAAGCAAAGGACGTATCCGAGGGTGGTATCCGCGACCGCGTCCGTAAACACGTCGGGCGAATTGCAGACTTGAATGCCCAATTTCGCCGCGGCGGCGATGTCGATAGAATCGATACCCGTGCCCCATTTCGAGATCACCTTCAACCGGGAAGCCGCGCTGAGCACGCGCTCAGTAAATTGATCGTCTCCGCAAATCGCGCCATCAATGTCCTGGACTAACGGGAGTAACTCAGCTTCACTCAATCGTTCTCTGACTGGCGGCAACGCCAGTTCCACGCCGTCTGCTTCGAGTGTCGGGCGATACTCCTCCAAATCACGAAGCAGGTATGGCGCGCTAATCAGGACTCGCCAGCTCATCAATGCGCCCCCATCCGGGCGATCGAATCGCCGTACCTGGAAACGAGAGGATCATGCTTCATCAACGACTCCACCAGGCGCAAATCTTCCGGTGTATCCACGGAATGAGTTTCGACCTCGGTTAAAACCAAATGCACACGCCGTCCGTGTTCAATTATCCGTAACATGTCGATCGATTCTGCTTGCTCCAGAGGGGTGGGTGGCAATTGCGCGTACTCTCGCAAAAAGTCGCTGCGAAATGGAATTACGCACACCTGTTTGAACGCCGGGGTCCTATGGCTGGAAATATCGAGAGATGGAATGGGCGCACGGGAAAAGTAAAGCGCATCGCCATTCAGATTCATCACAACCTTGATGGTATTCGGATCGAAATACTCTTCTCGGTTTGTTATCCGGCGGACGAGATTTACGCAAGGCACAGCTTTGTTGCTTAGCATTGGCGCGACCGCAGCCTGGATCATACCTGGAGTGATCATGGGCTCGTCACCCTGAATCATTACGACGATATCTGCCTCGAGACTTTCAGCCGCTTCGGCAACCCGCTCACTGGCCCTTTCGTGCCGGGCTGAAGTCATAATCGTTTTGCACCCGAGTGACTCGACCGCAGTCCGAATTTCTTCGTCGCAGGTAGCGACGCAAACGCCGGCCAGGACATCGCACATCTCAGCGCGACGCACCACGTGCTCAATCATCGGCCTCCCAAGCAAAGGGGCCAGAGGCTTGCCGGGAAGACGCGACGATCCCATTCGCGCCGGGATAACTGCAACAATTCGCTCCATAGCAACTCTTCCAAGCCGATGATATTAACGAGTTCCTCGATTCAACGCACTACTTTTAGGAGCGGTTCTGTACCGCGGACAAATTTTCTCGACGCCGCGGCGTTTCGCATATAAACTGCACATGACAACGCGGAGCACCAAAACATGCACCGACCTATCAAGTATGCCGAGAAGGGGTTATCCATCCTGGCAAATGGGGCGTGGAGCGTGTTCAGTCGCCTCAATAGTATCCGGCCAAATGCATCCTTCACCCCTCGCTGGTCGGACAAGCCACTACTGAAATCCTGGCAAAAAACCAAACCTCCGCTGGGTTGGCCACGTCAAACCGATTCCTTGTGTCCGGTATGCGTCCGAGAAGCCCGAGAAGAGATTCTCAATGGCAAGCGAGACCTCAGCGTGCTTCTCAATGAAAGGGTTGGCGAAATTAAGGCGACCATCCTTGAACGAGATCAGAAAATCCTGATGGTCAAGGACTGCCCTACGCACGGCCATTTCGAAGATTTGATCGCAATCGATCCGGCTTTTCTTCGCCATCTTGAAGAAGTATTTCCCGGCCGCGACATTCGCGCGCATCGTGACGAGGAACTGCACAATCACGGCGAGAGCTCGATTCAATACGGTCGCGGGTCGGTCTTGACGATCGACTTGACCAACCGCTGCAACATGATGTGCAACCCCTGCTTCATGGACGCGAACCAAATCGGATTCGTTCATGAGCTCACCTGGGAAGACATAAAACAGCTCCTCGACAACGCGATCTCGATTAGGCCTAAGCGCCAACTTTCCGTGCAGTTCTCAGGTGGAGAACCGACGCTTTCTCCGCACTTCATCGAAGCTGTGCGTTACGCGCGCCAGGTCGGTTACGAATCGGTGCAGGTTGCTACCAACGGCATCGAGTTCGCCCAGCGCCCCGAGTTCGCCACGGCGGCCGCCCAAGCCGGGTTGCGTTTTGCCTATCTCCAGTTTGATGGCATCGGAAACGCTTCCAATTCATACCGAGGGGTCGGTAATCTCTTCGACGTTAAGCTCCAGGCCATCGAAAATTTGTACCGGGCGGGCGTCAGTATTGTCCCCGTGGTAACTATCATCAACGGTGTAAACAACGAACAGGTTGGTCGAATAATCCAATTCGCGCTAGACAATCCCAAAAAGATCATCTTCCTTTCATTCCAACCAGTTTCGTTCACCGGCCGTGACGAAGAGATTTCCGATGAGCGCCGCCACGCCCAACGTTATACGTTGTCGCATCTGGCCCATGACGTGAAACGTCAGACGGGCCTGGGTGAGCCTACCCGCGATTGGTTTCCCATCTCTTTCATGTCGACTTTTTCGGATTGGGCTGATCTGGTCCGCGGGCCTGATTCACAATGGGGACAGTTGGCCTGTGGCTGTCATCCAAATTGCGGGACCGGCATGGCCGTGATGGTCGATAAGTTCACCGGCGAAGCCACGCCGATGACGGCCTTTCTGCGGGCAGAGCAATTCGCTAAAGATCTCAGTCAGATAAACGACGCGGCACGTGGTCCCGTGCTCTCGATTGCCGGAATGGCGTTGGCGCTGCTGCGTAACTATGATCCCTTTTTGTCGCCGACGCACTTTCGGCTCATCGACCTGTTAAGAAAGTTTGAGAAGAAATTCGGCGTAGGCGCGAGACGAACGGCTCAAGGCAAACAAAACCGGGAAACCCTGGAACAAAGAATGGCGCGGCGCGGGACGGATCGCTGGAACTTTTTGTTCATCGCCGGCATGTGGTTTCAGGACCTGTTCAATTATGATTTTCGCCGCACCGAAATGTGCATCATCCCTTATGCCACGCAGGAGGGTGAGATTTCATTCTGCGCCTACAACACAGGTATAGGCTGGCGTCAGATCGTCGAAAAGATGCACATGACGGCGAAGCTGGTGAAATGGTATGAAGCACACGGTCGCCATGAAATTTTCGCCGCCGGCAAAAGTGTTCCGCTCGCTTCAACCGAACATTCGCTGACGCTGGACCCGGCGGCTGTTGATGCTAAAGCACAGACAGATCTCGACGATCTGGGCATTCCCAAAACCTCGCGGGAAGAAAAGATGCGACTTGGCTCCAGAAAACAGAACCCACAAACCCAGTCAAACGGAGATGGTGCGTCGGAAACGATTGCCCAGGACGCTGGCTATCATCAAGACATGGCGAAGCTCTATCGCCAACACGTCTTAGGGGAACAGCCGACTATTCAAATTCAGCGCTTGAAAAACTAGTAACTTTGGAATTCGCAGGCGGAAAACTCACTTACCCAGTTTGGCAATAACTTTCTCAACCCGCTTGCGCTTGCTTTCCTTTTCGATGTCGCGCAACCTCGCGGTCAGCACTTTTATGAACCCGCCCTTCGCCCCATCCGGAATTGCAGCGAGAGCATTTTCAGCATACATCGGCAATTGATTGGTGGCGCAAGATCTGAATTGATCGAGCAAGAGTGCCAAGGCGTCTTTCGTAAATCTCTTGTCGGCGGCGAGTTTGACCAAAATCCCTACAGCATGATCTTTCGTAATCACTGAGCCCTGGTCAGACACCATCATGATCTTGCCCAGCATTTTATGAATGCGGCCGGGGTTGATCGAAGCGATGTAATCCAGCGCCGTCATCGCGCCCCAAACCAGCCGGTTGTGCTTGCTGTCGAGCAGCGCGAGAAAATCTTTGTCGTAGCCGGCGATCAAATCAGGTTGATCGGCGCCAATCTCATAAAGGACCTTAATGCAATCGCTTTGAATATGCTGGTCCTGGTTGGCAAGGTTCTCAACCAACTCACTGACGGCCTTCTTATTTTTTGATTTGAGAATCTGTCGGGCCAATTCCTGGTTGGGCACTTCGTCGCGCCTACCCAGCGAGCAGGCCAGTTTATTGATGATCGTCATGTCTTGGGTTTCAGCCGGCTTACGGAATCGCCGTCTTTGTCGCTCGGCTCCTAATTTCGGATACAACTTCTGAGTTCAGAAAGATGTTGCGGAGACTCTCATCCGAAACGCCCCCGGCAATGCGGTCGATAATCTCGATTGATTTGGCGAATGCTTCCCGGGCGCCGCGGCGATCGCCGGTTCTCTCTTTCAACCGGCCAAGTTCAGCATAGAGCGTCCATTCAACTACCGGAACCGGATGGCCGCGCAATTCCTCAAGCGCGGCAACGTATTCGGAATCCGCCGTAGCCATGTCACCTTCGGCAATCGCCAGCTGAGCCAGCAGCTTGTGCCCCACGGCAATGTATTTATGAACTTCGTTTTTGCGGGCCGTCTCGAGCAATCGCGCGACGGCGTCGCGCGCCTTTGCGGTGTCGCCCAGCCGCAAGGCATGCTCAGCCATGGCCGCTTGCAAACGAATGTTGTAGCGCCAACGAAACCAGGCATCGCGCTCGAAGATGTCGCGGACCCGGTGAAACGCGGACACTGTCTCTTCCTGGTTGCCCGAGTGTGTGTAATCGATCCCGAGATTGATCAATGAATTGGCTTCGGCTTCGAGCACGCTATGCCGGTGGCCGATCTCCAAACCTTCCTGGTCATACTTTAAAGCGCCGTCGAAGTCCTGCAACTCACGATGGATCCAGCCGATGCAGTTGGGCATGCGCGGATGCCAGAAGAGGTCGCCATTGCGGCCGGCCATTCGAATTGCCTCTTCAAGCGTAGCCAGACCCTCGGACATGCGTCCGAGGTTTGACTGTGACAGACCCATAAAAAACATCGAGGTAAGCAGAAGAAAGCTATCGCGCAACTCAGAAGCAAGCCGGCGGCCTTCAATCTCGCATTCGATAGCGCGAGCGTAGTCTGTCTGGAAAAAATAGAGACACCCGCGCCAGGCTAATCCAGCCGCCAGCGCCGGCTTGTGATCAATAGCGCGCGCCCTTTTGATAAGTTCGTCGAGAGTCGGTTTAGCGATATCCAGTTCTCCATAACAGAGATACTTGAGGGCCATCAGGGCCGCCGTCTGTACGCTTAACGCCTCGCTGCCGGCGACTTTTGCCGCCTCCAGAGCTTCATTCGCGCGCGCTTCCATTTCTTCCAGCCGGTGCGAAAAGAACAAGGTCAGCGCCAGCGCATTTAGCGCTTCCGCCTGCTTCTCAGGCGAGCCGAGCGACTTCTGATGATTAAGCATGTTCGTATAATCATCGACCGATTGCGCAAACCGGCTCAGCGCCATATTCACTGTCCCGCGTTTTTGAAAAAGCGTGACCAGGGTTTCCGGCTGGGCCTCCTCGGGAAGCTTTTCAACCAACCCGATGGCGCGCGAATAGTGATCGGCGGCTTCGGCGTTTGCGTAAAGCTTGGTGGCGTTGTCACCGGCCTGAATCAGAAATTCGATCGCGCGGGGAAAATCGCGGCCTCGCTCAAAATGCAGCGCCAGCTGCGTGGCAATCTGGTTTACTCGCTTCCCGTAATGCCGCACCAATTGCTCGCCCGCTTGCCGGTGAAGCATCACCCGGCGCTTGTTCACCAGGTCGCTATACAAAAAGTTTTGGTAGAGCGCATGCGCAAACCGGTAGCGCGTCGCCAGGGAACCATCCGGCAGCTCCTCTTCCCCGCGTGTCTCGATCAGCCGGTGAGTTTTTTCCAGATGAGCCAGGCGTTCCTCGAGGTCAACCTCGTCAATCTCGAGCAGGCTGGCAACGACCGTGGAGAAGAATTCAGCGCCCTCGACGCTGGCATATTGCAGTGTGCGGCGCTCTTCGGCTTCCAACGTGTCGATCTTCTTGCTGATCATGCTGCGCACGCTCTCGGGCGCTTCCAGATCCAAATCCGACAGCGGACGCAGCAGTGACCAATGGGCGTTCGCTTTTCCAATATCGCCGCGCTCACTCAAATATTGAAGCAAGTTAGTCGCGAACAGCGGATGACCTTCGGTTTTGTCATGTACCATCGCAGCCAGCTCAGGCGGGAAGTCATTCGGCGCGAAGGTCGCGTTCAAGTACTCGGCAATATGACCGCGCTCCAGAGAAGTCAGGGCCACTTCTTCGCAGAGCCGGTGGGCCTGCATTTCCGCCTTGTAACTCTTCAAGGGGTGGTTGCTGCGTTCGATGTCTTCGGGCCGGAAAGTTCCGGCGATCAAGAGATGCTGGCTATTGATGCGCTGAGAGAGATGCCGCAGCAGATCGACGCTCGAGGGATCGGCCCAGTGCAGATCCTCGAACAACAAAACGATTGGAGACGTGGTCGCAAACATGCCGAGCGCATCGCCCATCTCGCGCATCATTCGTTCTTTGGTGGCGCCAATAGTCTCCTGCTGCAATCTCTCCAGCGTCCCGGAAGAAGCGAAGGCCGCCGGCAACTCTGTGCACCAGGTGGGCGCATAAGTTCGCATCACCGCAGCGAGTCGTTCCCGGCCGGGCCCTTCCAGCAAGGCGCCGACCGCGTCCAGAAACGGCAAATAAGCTTCACCGGTTCCGTATTGCTCGACGCATCGTCCCCGCGACACCAGCAATCCGGGATATCTCATGCGCGCGCGGCGCAGGAATTCGTCGGACAGCGAAGTCTTGCCGATGCCCGGTTCGCCGGTGATGAAAACGACGCGGCCGGTTCCGGCGATGGCCTGTTGCAGGAATCCTTCAAGCCTTTCCAGTTCAGGCTGACGTCCGACAAATGCGGAAGCCCGCGAATCGATCAAATCCCTGTCGTAAACGATTGGCGCACCCAACCATTGCCCGGTGAGCGTGGCGCGCAGATTTCTCAGCGCCTCGGCCATTTCCGCGACCGACGAATAGCGTCGCTCTTTCTCCTTCGCCAGCGCCCGCTCAATTATCAAATCGAATTCGCGCGGCAGCTCTGGTCTAATTCGGCCGGGCGGAGTCGGATCGGCGGTGGCGATTGCGTGCATGACCGCAAGAATGCTGGGGCCCGTGAATGGCAGCGAACGCGTTGCGGCTTCGTACAGTACACAACCAAAGGAAAAAATATCCGAACGCTCGTCCAGAATTTCGCCGCGAGTTTGCTCTGGCGACATGTAAGCCGCGGTGCCGAGTACCGTCCCCTGGTCGGTTAAGTTCATTAAGGTCGGCGCTTCTCCGACCACCGCGTCGGCGACTGTGCGCACGATTTTCGCCAATCCAAAGTCGAGTACTTTGGCGTGGCCGCGCGGCGTCACCAGAATGTTCGCCGATTTGATGTCGCGATGGATCAAGCCGATCTCATGCGCGGCGTCGAGCGCGTCCGCCACCTGATTTCCCACATCGAGCAGATTGGGCAGCGGTAGGGCGCCGTCGCTGGCGATCATCTCTTTCAGCGTGCGGCCTTCGATGAATTCCATCACGATAAAGTCCCGGCCGTCGGTCTCCTCAATGGCATGAATCGTGACGATGTTCGGATGATTGAGCGCCGAGGCGGACTGTGCTTCCTTCAGAAAGCGACGCTTGGCCGTCAGGTTTTCGTTGGCAGATTCCGGCAGCACTTTGATCGCAACGGTGCGACCGAGCCGAGTGTCTTCGGCTTTGTAGACTTCACCCATGCCTCCGCTGCCGACCTTGTCGACTAGCCGGTAATGTAAAAGCATCTGTGGCGGTTTGGACGAACTCAAACTCTTCCCCCGACAGAAGTATCTATTTTGCTGAGTTGAACAATTTAATGAAACTGAGAGGATGGTGCAAGCTGACTGAGCTAACCGGTAGTGTCTCAATCTGAAATCGGTAGCTTGAAATAAAAAGCGAAGGCGATTGTATTGCAGTCCCGCGGACAGCCCAACGAGAAGGCCGCATATCAGAAAGCAGCCACAAGCGGAAGGGAAAGCCAATCCTGAATGAGTAATCGGGCGCGCCTGAAGCGTCCAGGATGTCGCGTCTTATCCCTATCTGGCCGGACAGGGTTAAGGCGCGCCGAAAGTGTTGTGCGTCTGGTAGCCCCAAAACGAAAAAGCGGCGAAGTCTTAGCCCCGCCGCTGGCTGGGTGTCCCAGTCTTTCCTTTAAGCCTCTCTTGCGCGGTGGCGCTTATCGCCCACGGCGGTAGAAGTACCCGCCGCCGCCGAAGAGTAGAAGTAACACGACGATAATGATTATTAGTGTAGTGGTGTTCATGGTGACTTATAGATCGGAAAGAAAGCGTTCGTCTGTGCGAAAACACACGTAAGGGACAAGCATTGTGCCACAATAGCGGGTGTGGATTCCCAGATTAGGACAATACCGAGTTAATCCGGGCCCGTCACAAAGAGATTGAAGGCTCACTCAGCATGGTGTAAAATTCAGATCCTCTTTGGCCAATTGGTTGAGGTTTAAAAGGTGCCGGGAGATCTACCCATGTCTGCGATTGGAAGCCCCGACGGGGGCAAGCCTTACTGCGGTCGTTGAGCAATAAACTCCCCGTTGCGAAGGTCCATCCGGTCGAACAGAATCGTCCAACCTTCGGCAATTAGCATCTTCCTGGACTCGACATTCTTACGCTCGCGTTCCGGTG
>JBBPID010000007.1:0-113260 GCA_038040505.1 Acidobacteriota bacterium
CGCCGATCTCTTCCTTCAGTTCGGAAAAGTCATAACCAAAATGCTTCTTGATCCTGACGTTCTGGTTGGGCATTACCATGCTCTTTCCCACGGTGGACAGCTCATCAACCAGACTGTTGGCAAAAGCGCTGACCTCAGAGTGTTTGCCCTTGGATCCTTTCATCTCTTTGTGCGCATAGCCCATGGTGTAACCGAGGGCAAATCCCGCCGAAAGCGCCCCCAGACTCCACACCAACGGCTCGTTCTGAAACTGCTCGCGAAAGTTCAGTACGCCATCCACGGTTTCCTTAACTGACTTGTATTGTTCAGTGGCGATCTCCTTGATGTCTTCCACGGTCTCAGTCATAGAGGCGCGGGTTTCCCGCAGTTCGCGCTGGAGTTCGGTCTTAGTCGGCGCCTCGTCATCCGCGCGTCGGGCGCGGGCGGGTATTTTGATTTCAGCCATAATTTGCTCCTTACCTAGCTTTCAAAAACTGTTTTTACTAATTCTTTGTCTTTTTCGAATTCCTTAACGCTCCGTTTCGGCACGAGACCCTGGCGCGCCAGGCGATTCTTTGAAACGATCACGGCCACGATGCCAAGCAAAAGATAAACAATACCGGTTAAGATAAATCCGAGTCCGTATCTTGCGGGCTGGCTCAAATCCGTGTTCGCAAAGAGCGTGGAAACGAAAAAGGCCAACGCCACGTTAGCGAGAGCCAAACCGACCGCTGCGACCACGAGGCCGATCATTATTGTCAGCACGCCCCGAACATAAGCATTAACTTCTTCCTTGATCTCGACCTTTAACAGATCAATTCTCAGATCCAGAAGTTTGGTTACGTCATCGCTGAGACGTCCAAAGAGCGAAGGCAAATTCTCGTCGTCAGCGCCCGTCTTCTGTTTCGAGATCGTTCTCTCTTCCAATGCAGTCATCTACAACCTCCCCAATCCGTTCGTAACCCTGGCGAACAGGAGAGTCCGCCTCGCTTCCACATTGATGTCATCGTCCCCGGCCTCTCGAATTCGCGCACAGTCGCTTCGAAACACATTCCGCTGGCCATTGTTCGTAAATGGTGCAGATTGCGCTTCTTATTCAGAAGCTTCACGCAGGACTGCAAAGTGAATGCCGCAAGCGAGCAACTGCTGTCTTTGGTGCGAGAATCAGGTTGGACAAAACAAAAAGGGCAGGCGTGAAGCCTGCCCGTGAAGGTTTAGATTTGATTGGCGGGTTAATCCGCTTGCCAGGGCGTTTATGGACCCATCACCAGAGTCTCCTGATGAGAAAACGCCAGCCAGCCCCGGCCGCGTTTGACCCAGACTGTACTGGCCCAAGCCGTTGGTATCGGTTGCCCGCCGCAGGTTCCGATGGCCGCGCCGTGTAGGTAAGCAGCGCTGCTTCAGCGTCGATCATTGTGAGCTTCCAATCGGATAGCGTGTAGGAACTCACTTGGCAGTCGTCACTGGTGATGCCCTTGATCGCGTCGGCTTTTGCCGAAGTGCCGCTGCCGCCGCGAACGAGCAGACTTTTCAGGACGGAATGCGCGCCCCTTCTACTACTTCGAGGAGCACTCGGCAATGAGGCCAAGTTAAAGGAGATGCGTTGGCTTGAAGAGGCTAGCTCACAATTTCAGTTTCGGCGCATTCGCTTGACCATAGGAAAGGATGGTGCCGCCAAAACCGACCGCCCAGGCGTGATCTCGATCGACGAAAAAGAGACGATGCAGCGCATGTGAAGTCCCGCTGGTTTCAGTCGTCCAATGCCGGCCGCCGTCTGTTGTGTGCAGAAGTGTGCCCTCGTTACCGGCTGCCCAGCCTTCCGCCGAATCGATAAACCTGACGTCGAGCAAATCAACATCGACGTTGGACCTCTGTGGCGACCAGGTGAGTCCACCGTCGTTGGTCACAAAAATGAGTCCATCCAACCCGACGGCCCAGCCCGAGCGATTACCGACGAAGCTGGTGGCGGTAAAGCGTGCCCCTGCGCCATCGCGTACCAGGCCGGCACGCCAAGTGGCGCCACCGTCGCTGGTTTGCAGAATCGTCGCGCCCGCCCCCACCAGCCAGCCATGAGCAAAATCAGTGAAAGCGCCGCCGAGCAAGAGATGTTTTGTCGCTGAGGCTTGACGCAGCCAGCGCTCGCCGCCGTCTTTGGTCGCGAACACGACACCGGTTTCACCAAACACCCATCCGCATTCAGCATCCGCAAAGACTGCGCGAACGAGGCGTGAATTTGCGTCAACGCTTTTCAAAAAGATCCGCCGCCAACTGAAACCGCCGTCCGTGGTTTTGAGCAGATAGGCACGCGGTTCGTCGTTTGTTTTCAGCTTGAGCACGTCACGTTCGGCTAACAGCCAGCCAACGTCTTCGTTGGCAAAGTACACGTCTAGCAGAGTGTCTTTGCCGAGGGGAAAGAGTCTTTTCCAGGTTGCGCCGCCGTCTTTGGTTTCCAAGAGCGTGCCGCCGCTGCCGGCCACCCAGCCGCGGTTCTGATCGAGGAAGTAGACCGCGCGCAGCCAGGACATTGTTTTTGACGGTTGCCGCGTCCAGGTGGCCCCGGAAGCAGAAGGCAGAAGGCAGAAGGCAGAAAGGAGTAAGAAGAGAGCAGTGGGCAAGAGGCAGGAGGCAGACGGTAGACGGCAAATGGCAGACAGCAGAATGCCGGTGTCAAATCGCTTCGTTTCTGACATTGGGAATCCGCTCTCCTGCCTTCTGCTTACTGCCTACTGCCGACTATGTTCTACCATCCACCTGTGAATATCTTGGCGAAGCTAAGCACCGGCAGGAAGCTGGTCAGTGTCTGCCACTTCTTCAAGCTGTTACCGGGCACGATCACCTGGTCGCCCGGCAGAAGATAGACTGAGTCAGGCGCCTGGCCGCGATAGATAGCTGAGACATTGACTGGAATGGGCGTGAGATTTCCTTTGGCTTGTTTGCGCAGAACAAAAACTTTCTTTTTGTCGCCGGTCTGCAAAATTCCGCCTGCTTCGGAAATAGCTTCAGTTACTGACAGGCGGCGGGTCATCAATCTGATGCCCGGTTGCGCCACGTCACCAATAACGCTGTAGCGATACGATCCGGCCTGATCAAGCGACACCGAAACTTGCGGATCGATGATGTATTCGTCGTAACGCTTCTTGATCAATTCCGCCACCTGATCGACGGTTTTGCCATTTACGAAGATCCCGTCTGGAATCAGGGCGAGTGAAATACGACCGCTGGGTGGAATCTTGATACCGCCTTTCGAGTAGCGGTCCTGGCCAAAAACTGTGACTGAGATGATGTCTTCGGGACCCAGCTGATAGGTCGTGAAGAAGTTATTGTAGTTCTGCACGATCGCTGCTTCGTCAGTCGACGGATCGGCGCGAGTAACCGGCGGGTCAGCCGTGAAAGGCCCGGTTTTATCCTTCGAGTCGGTCGCTTTATCGGTGGGCGGATCGCTGGGCTTGTCGGCAGTATTGTCAGTGGCTTTGTCACTGGACTTCTCGCCGGTCTTATCGCTTTCCTTAGCAGCCGATTCGCTCGTGGGTTTGTCAGCCGTGGCTGGGTCTTGCTTAGCCTCCGACGTTGAACGGCGCTGGCGCGTACTGCTGGTTGGTGACTGCGCGAAAGTACCCGCAGTAATCGCCATCGCGATCATCAGGACAAGTGAGTATGTTAGTGACTTCTTCATGACTCTTCTCCAACTTCTGTAGCTGAGCTAGGTTCCTCTTCCAAACAGAATCGTTTTGACAGTCTCGAACAGGATCGTCGCATCGAGCGTCAAACTCTGGTTCTTGATGTAATACAGATCGTATTGCAGCTTTTGTCTGGCGTCTTCAATTGAGGCGCCATACGGATACTTGATTTGTGCCCAGCCCGTCAGGCCCGGTGGAATCAAATGACGCTGTTCGTAGTAAGGAATTTCCTGCGCCAACTGGGCAACGAAGTGCGGACGTTCAGGCCGAGGTCCAACGAAATTCATGTCGCCTCGCAAGATGCTCCAGAATTGCGGAATCTCGTCGACGCGAATCTTGCGGATAATCCGGCCCACTCTGGTCATGCGTTCGTCTTCGGCTTTGGCCCAGACCGGGCCGTCCTTTTCAGCGTCAACGCGCATGGAACGAAACTTCATCAACGTGAATATCCGGCCGTTCTTGCCGACCCGTTCCTGCTTGTACAAAACAGGTCCGCGCGAATCGATTTTGATAAGGATGGCGGTGACGATCGCGAAGGGCAAAGAAATGAAGGCGCCGATTAGCGCCACCGACCGGTGCATGATGACGCGCGCTAATTCGTTGATGCGCGCTCGTTGTCCGCGGCTGGAAAATATCAGCCACGACGGCCGGATCATATCGAGCAGCACGCGGCCGGTAAGACGTTCATAAAAGGAGGCGCTCTCCTCAATCGAAACATCTCCCGAGAGACTCAGGCGCAATAGCTCCTGAGTAGGAAACTGCCCGCGCCGATCACCGATCGCGACCACGATCCGATCGATGTTCTCCTTCTTCACAATGTTTCTTAGTTCCGAAGTCAGGCCAATTACTTTCGGGTTGATGAGGCTCTTGCCTACCAGTTCCGGATCGTTATCAACAAACCCAACCACGCGAAAACCGGCATCGGGCCGGCCCAGGGTCTCCCGGGCGATTTCTACTGCGAACGGGCCCGAGCCCACGATCAGAATGCGCTCGCCAAGTTGCGGGTGACCCAGGATCCAGTGAATCGCCAGGCGCCAGACGACCATCAGAAGTAATGCCAGCGGCAGAGAGATAAACGAAACGCCGCGGCCAATCATTACCTGTGGGACGGCGTAAAACATTATCGCCAACGCTATCCACGCCAGGCCAAGTGCCTGCATCAAGCGGAGCACCAGCTCGCGCCGATCGTGCATCACCAGGAAATCGTAAAGGTCGAAGAGATAAAACGAGGCCAGACAGAAAATCGTCGCCAGGGCGGCTTTGTAAAACCCGTTACGCTGAAGCAACGTGTCTTCGGCTTCGACCGCGCCCAGACGCACATACACAGCGAGTACCAGGCCGCCGAAAAGCAACATCGCTTCGACCAGCAGCAAAAGCAGCATACGCGCATTGAAACGCGAAGCTCTCAAGAAACTGAGTCCTCCTGGATGTAAATCAACTCAGGCCCTTCTGCATCTCCGTCACTTTCGACTTCCGGTTCCGTTTCAGCGACTTCCTGAGTCGTCCGGCCCGGCCGCGTCTGATAGTAGTAAGACGCGTCTTCCGGTTTTGTTTCCGCACGGTTCAGCACCACTCCCAGCATGCGTTCGCGGGGCAGTTGTTCGAGCAGTTGATCGACCACCGCGTAGCGGGTTCTCGCGGCTCGCACCACCATCAGAGCGGCGTCGGCGCGATTGATCAGCAAGTTGGCGTCAGTAAAAATGCCGAGCGGAGGCGCGTCGATGATGATGTACTCGAACATCTTCCGCGCTTCGTCAAGCAAACGGCCAAACCGCGGACCCGACAACAGTTCGGCCACGTCTTCACGCGGCGAACCACCGGGCAGCAGATGCAGGCCCGCCGGGTTAAGGCGGAGAATCGCTTCGTTAAGTTTTATTTCACCCGTCAACACTTCAGACAGACCGTACTCGGCTTCAATACTCAGGTAATCGGCGGTGCATGGATGTCGCAAGTCAGCATCGATGACCAGTGCAGTCGCTCCGTCGGTTTGCGCCAGCAGCCAGGCCAGATTCAATGCCGTTAGGGTCTTGCCTTCGCCGACCCCTGCACTGGTGATTACAAAGGCGCGTTTGCCTTCGCGCTCACGCGCTTGCAACAGGTGAGTTCGCAGGACGCGAAACTGTTCGCACTCGGGCGAACGAGGTTCGGTAATGGCGACCAGATGTGGTTCGACGCGCGCGGCCAAGATCTCTCGAGTCGAGTACTCGACAGCGCGCGCCGATCCGACAGCGTTCAAGGTTGCCCCAGCATCACGAGAAGCTGGTCCGCCGGGGAGTGCCGGCCCGCCGGACGCCTCCGTCGTGTGCGCAGTGAACGCTGAATCGATTGCCGCCGGCATCCCGGTGAAGGGTGAACCCTCCCACGGATGTTCGTTGCCATTTCGCGGTTGGAAATAAGCGACGTTGTCCGAATTGCTCGAGCGGCGAACAGAAGATTGTGATGGTTTGAAGGGACGCTCCGCGGATTCAGCCCGCTTCAGCGCGTCATAGACTCTGCCCATTGTTTCCTCTCCCCAGGCCGGAACGGCTGAAAGCCGATCCCAGCTCATCAATGGTTGCCGGAGTGTCGTCACGGTGGGTGTATTCCTGATAAACGATGTCGGTTTCAGGTGTGCTGATCGGAGTAAAGGTCTCTAATGAGTCGCTGGAAGTGAAATGCGACTCACCGTTCCCATTACCGTTTCCCGCAGCCCACAGTTCCGCTCGGCCCGCAGCATTAAAGATTCGCGCCGGCACTTCACGCTCAAAGCCGTTCTGCGTGCCGCGATTTACGCGAGGCACCATGTCAAACGTCCCGGCAACCTCTTCGACGGCTGCGCGGCTGATAACGGTGTTGCCCGCAGCGAAACCATTCAGCAAAGCGTTGTCGCACAGGTTGTTTATGTTGCGGGGAATTCCTTCGGAACAGCGAAAGATGTAATCAACTGCGCCCGGCGAAAAAATGTCAGTGCGAGCGGCGCCGGCAACTTTCAAGCGCGAAGAAATGTACTGCGCCGTCTCTTCGACGTTGGGCAAGGCGCTGATTTCGCAACGCAAAGCCACTCGCTGTTTCAGTTGCCGTAGCTCGGAATAGTTCAGCACCGTCCGCAGCTCAGGCTGTCCGGTCAGGACTATCTGTAATTGCTTGGAAGTATCTGATTCGAAATTGCAAAGCAAGCGAACTTCTTCCAGGACGTTAGTCGAGAGCCCGTGCGCTTCATCGATGATCAGCACGGTTCGCAGTCCACGGCTGTGACGCGACTCGAGCACCTTACCCAGCTCGATGAGGAAATCAGACTTGTTATCCCAATTCGTGATGTTGAAGAGGGTCGCCAGATGCTGATAAAACTCAGGCACTGAAAGACGCGGATTAAAGATGTAGGCGACCAGTACCGTGCGGTCCAGGCGCTGCATCACCCAGCGCAACATGGTGGTTTTTCCGGTGCCGACTTCGCCGGTGACTACGATCAACCCTTTGCCACTTTCAATCCCGTAGTGAAGGTTCGCCATCACCTCAGTATGCGAAGGCGTGAAATAGATGTAGCGGGGATCGGGTGTCAGCCCGAATGGCAACTCGTTAAGTCCGTAAAATTCAGCGTACATATCTCCTCCAGCAGAGTGGGCCCTGAGTTACAACAGGAACTTGTCGAACACATGCGTTAACCGCAGCACGAAAGCCAGTGCGGGCACCGCAATCAAAGCGATGGCAACGCCCGCGGCCATTGCTAACTTATGACGGCGCGGGATGGCGCGCGCTTCAGCCGCCGTCATGAGTTCGGGGATGCTCGCCAGCAGTGGCAAGCTGGTGTAATGCTTGGCGTCTTCCACGGTTTGAATCGTAAACAGGCGACGCATCTCGACCGCAACTGCGAGCAGCAGCCCGAGGACAATTCCGATCCCAAATCCCGCGACCGTCAGCATGAAACGCTTGGGCGCAACCGGGCTCTCCGGCAGGTTCGCAGGGTCAACTACCTGAATGCCGCCGCCCTGTTGGTCTTTGGCGGCGTCGGCTCCGACGACGATCTTCTGTTGTTGGGCCAGCAGGTTGTCATAGTTAAGTTTCTTGGTTTGATATTCGCGATCAATCGCTTCCAATCCAACTTCGGCATTCGGAATAGCGTTGATGCGGGCATCAAGCTCGGCAATCTGTTTGTTCGTTTCGTTTAATAGTTTCTGTTGCCGATGCATGTCGCTGTCCACCATTGAGATTTGAGTTCTCAGGGTGAGCAGGCGTGGGTCAGTCAATTGCACAAGTCGCTGCCGTCGCTCTTCGATCCGAGTTTTCCATTCAGAGATCATTTGATCCTGATCGCGCTTAACCGACTCGAGCTGCAATTTCTTGCCGACCACGTCAGGATGCTTTTCTTTGTATTGAGTCAGCAGGTTTTGCAGCTCAGCTTCCAGTTCCGAGCGGCGATTGGCTAGGTTCGCCCACGCCATAGTCGTCTTCGGATCGGTAGTATTCTCGGCCGCCATGGCAATTTCCTGGTCGTAACTCTTGGTAATATCGGCAAGCTGGCTGCGATAAGCTGCGCCCAGGTCACGTGAGCGGCCCAGTTCAGCGATCATCGCCTTCTGTCCTTCGTGCAGCGCCGTCAGTCGTCCTACCAGCGCCTGAGATTGCGACGGCAGGTTGTTTATGTTCTGCTGCAGGTACGTGAGGCGCTGGGTGTCAATCGTGTCGAGTTCTTCTTTGGCCGCGCGCACTTGTTCCTCGATGAACTGCTTAGCTGAAGTGCCGGCGTTGATCGTTCCCTTAGTCTGCTCGTCGATGTACTTGCTCGCGAGCTCGGCGGCTACAGCCTGGGTGGTTTTGGGATCGCGGCCGCGATAAGTGATGTTGAATCCGTTGGTGATGTCGTTGCGGCTGGTGTTGACTTCTACTTTGATCTGCTTGCGCATCGAATCAATCAGCAGTTCCATTGCCTCTCCGCGCAGACGCTCGTCTTTATAGAGATCGTATTTTTCCATCAATGGCTGCAGCGAGCTGCGGCTGGTTACCACCTGGGAAATGCTGGTCAGCTCGCGGGTGAGCATCTCTTCCGTGATGGTGGGTACCACTGAATTTGGCAGCGTGGAGGTTTTGACCACGATCAGCGTGGACGACTCGTACATATCAGGAAGTCGAAACACGACATAAGCGATGGCCAGCCCGATAACGATCGTCGGCAGCAATATTAGCCAAAGGCGCTTGCGCAAGATCTGCGCGTATTCGCCAAGCTTGCGTGGTCGGAATTCAACACTCATTGAAAACTCCTTCATCCATTTGTTTAGAGTCGAGCCAGGGCTCGCTCCTAAACACACCTGATAGATTTACAGCGTCGTCAAAACCTTGCGCGCTTCGTCGGCTTCGGCAAATCTGTTTTTCTCACCTAAACGCAGGGCGGTCTCGAGCTCACGCCGCGCGCCGGCCTTGTCACCCTTGGCTGCCAAAGCAAGGCCCAGGTGATAGCGATAAATTGCCGACGGGGCTGAGTTGCTGCGTCGCGCCTGTGCATCGTCGACCGCGATGGCTTTCTTCAATTGCTCGACAGCCGCGCCGTACAAGCCTTTTTTGTAGTAGACCCATCCGAGCGTATCGGCAAAGCTGGGGACTTCGGGATGTGTTTGGACAATTCCCTGAGCCAAGCGCACGGCCTCATCAAGATTGCCCTTGCCATATTCGGCGTAGAGCCAAGCCAGATTGTTGGCGGCAAAGATGGCGGTTTCGTCTTTCGCCAGGGCCTTGCGATAGTTGTCGACCGCTGCGTCGATGTTCCCCCGGCTGGTTTCGAGCATTCCGATCAGCGTATACGCCGATGCGTTGTCGGGACGTCGCTCAACGATCTTCTGATATTCGGCGATGGCCCGATCCTGCTGGTTGGTATTCACGAACATCGCGCCCAATGCCGAGTAAGCGGCCAGATAGTTGCCGTCGATTTCAAGGGTGCGACGAAATTCTGCTTCCGCGGCCTGCGCGTTTCGCTCATAGCCGTAAACCTGGCCCTTGAGAAAGTGCAGGCTGGCGTTATTGGGTTGTGAATTAATTGCATGGTCAACGCGGGCATGAGCCTGATCGAGGCGGTTCTGGGCTGCGTAGATGCCGATCAAACCGCGCAACGAATTGAAATTAATCCCGTCGATTGTCAGCGCGTTGTTATAGAAACCGATCGCTTCATCAACCTTGTTTTCGGCCAGGGCAACTGAAGCAAGCTTGACGTAGATGTCCGGACTTCCCGGAGCAGCGTCATGAGCCGCAAGAAAATCAGCGCGCGCGGTCCTGGTGTCCCGCATCTGTAACGCCGCTGTGCCGTGAGCAACCAGGGTGTTGGCCCTCAGCTCCGCCAGCATCTGTGGCGACGTGTCGCGATCTGGCGAGGCCTTCATCAATCGATCCAGCAGTAAGGTCGCCATTTGCAAAGCGGCTTTGGCGTCGCCGGCCGCGAGATTGATTTGCACTTGCATCAGCTTGGCCGGCAGATAATCCGGGTAGTTGCGTTCCAGGTCCCCGGCAAACGTGCGGGCCTGATCCATTTGGCCTAAGCGGAAATTCGCTTCCGCCATGAAGAACAGGGCGGTTCGGGAGTTTGGTTCCTGTTTGAGAGCTTCACGTAAATCTTCGATAGCCAGTTTCAGATCGCTCGGCGTTCCGCTCTGCATTTCCATGCGCGCGCGCAAGATAATGGCCTGGCGATCTTTCGCGTCGTTCTTAAGAATGCTGTCAATTTCATTCTTGGCGCCTGCGATGTCGCCGCTGTTCATGAGAATTTCGGCGAGGCGATAATGACCCTGGGTATAGTCCGGAGATTTCGCGACAACTTCTCGGTAGATTGCGATGGCCTGATCAAGTCTTCCGATGGCGGAATAGAAGTCGCCCAACACTGCGCGCCCTTCCGGCTTATCTCTGTCGAGCTCGGCGAGCGCCTTGTACGCTTCTTCAGCTTTATCGAATCGTTTGTTAACCAGATAAAAGCTGGCCAGCACGAAACGGGCTTCGCGGCTTTTTCCATCAACCTCGATCGCTTTCAAAAATTCCCCTTCGGCCGTGTCCAGGCGATTCGATTGCACCAGGAACTTTCCGTATTCGTAATGGGCCAGCGCGGACGCGCCGTTGACGGTAATGGCTCGTTGATAGGTGGCTTCTGCTGTTGCCAGATCCTTGGTCGCTGCGTATAAGCGAGCGAGACTCAGATAAGACTCAACCCGTTGAGGATCGAGTTCAATCGCTCGATTCAGTTCGGCAAAGGCTTCAGGCTTGTGATCCTGAGCAAACAGAACACTGCCCATCAGGATGTGGCCTTCGATGTGGTTGGGATTCTTTTGGAGGACTTCCTTCGCCAGTCGCTCGGCCTCGGTGATTGCCGCCGGCGATTGCTTGCCGCCCATCAAATAGTAGTTACCCAGCTTTACGCGCACGTCCAGATTGTTCGGGTCAAGCTCGACAACCTGTTTCATTTCTTCGAACGCTTCCTGATAGCGCTGCAGTCCTTCATACGCGTTTGCCAAACCCCAATGAGCGTCGGCGAGACGGTCATCGATTTGTAAAGCGTTGCGAAACTCGAGCGAGGCTTCCTGAAACTTCTTCTCTTTCAGAAGCTCCTGGCCACGAGCGACGTGTTGGGCTTTAGCTTTTTCCGGGGTGGTGCACGCTCCCAGGAACAGGGCGGCGGCGATCAGGGTAAGCAGAGGTAGGACGTAAAACTTCCGGCGGCACTCTCGATTTTTCATTGCGACTTGTCTCCATGGGCAACCGGATTTTCGAATCAAGTTCGACTCGGCTGCTGGTTTGGTTCGGTTTGGCGATGATCTTCAGCAACGGGCAATGTCACGTGAAGGCGCTCAAAGCGAAGTCTGTTGGGTGTCAAAAATCGTCACTCGCGTTCGGGCGAGTCAGAGATAAGAAAGCGACAATTGGGATCCTTTCCCAGTAATTTCTTATCCCGAAAGGGGCTGGAGATGGGTAGGGTTTCTAGTTTGGAACAAAGGCAGGTAACTCTGAGGCGGCGAGCGATGCTATTTCGGCCGCTGTTTTGTGGGCTTCCTCCGGCGAATTGCCCATGGGAACCATCACGCGGACCATGGCCCCATCTGAACGGCGTCGCCGGACGCTGTCAAAGATGGTATAGAACTTTCCCCAATATTCGCTGGCAGTGGTCCTTCCGCGCCCTTGGTACCAGTAGATCATGAGCGCCCGTTCGTTGCCATTTTGAATGACAAAACTGTTTGCCTCAAACGTCGAACCATCGCTTTGCGAGGTGATAGCCACGCGCCTTCCTTCACTCATGGTCCAACCTGCGCCGGGCAGGCAATTGAGCGGGCTGTGATAGGTCGCGCCATTTCTCTGCGTGGCGTAGTAGCCGACATAGAAGGATGCCTGGTGACCGCCTGATTCAAAATTACGAGCCAGGTAATCATCGGCGCGAAGAACCTTTTCAGTCTCAGAATCAAAGCGGGTATCCGGACCCGCCTGCTGCCAAGATCCAAGTTGCGCCGGGAAATCTTTCAGCGGTCGACGCGAGACCATTGCTTCGCCGGCCCGCGCCCAAAAGTTGATTACGCCACCGCCCAGAAGCAGCACGGCCAGCAAAAGCCAGAAGCGAATGGTGATGTCTCGAGTCTTGGCCATGTTCTTAGAGTCGAGCCTCGGCCCGGTCCAGCGATTGGTAACCAGCTTTCAAGTTCTCTGGAGTGTCCTGACTCCACAATCGTCCGACGCGATCCAGCACCCAGCCGGTGACGAGCAGTAGCACAGCCGCAACGATGTAGATCACCCAACCTGAGAACGAATGAAAGAAACCGTCAGCCACGCGTGTGCCGTAGTAGTGAGCCAACACGCCCGTCCCGCTGACGCGCAGGGCGTTGGTCAGAATTGCAATCGGCACCGCCGCTATTACCAAAATCAGGGAGCGCCAAAAACCGAAGCTTCGCAGTGTGGAACCAATCGCGGGCTTTGATTCTTGAATTCGCTTACCAGAATCTTTATCCGAAGGTGGCGCCGCTTTCGGCCTGGTGAAATAAGCGTAAACCATAGCAAGGGTAACCAGCGTCATCAGCGAACGGATGCCACTGCAAGCCTCGACGACAGCGAGTCTCTTCGGCGTGGTCGCACCCAGAGGCATTAATTCGATTACGTTGCCCTGTCGCAGGACTGGAATTTCCAGCAACGACATTGCGCCTACCGCACAGCGAGAAGCGAAAAGCTGGAGCGGGAAGGCGATTTTGTTAAAGACAATCTGCGGAATCGGAATAGCGAGAATCAATAACGAGAGAGGGACAATGAGCCGTCGCAGGAATTGAAAACCACAGAAGTAGATCACGACGCTGACCAGCATAAGCGCCAGAGAAAATCGCTGCACGAAGAGTTCGGCTCCGGCTGTCCCGGCCCAGAGGGCTAACAAAGAAAAGGCCACTCCGATGATCCCTAACCAAACGGCCGGCTTTGGCTGTAGAGTCCGAAATTGTTGCCGTTCTTGCCAGAGGATGTAGCCAATGACAAATGGAATTAACAGGCCGTGGGAATAGTTCTCGTCGTGCCACCAATCGCGGCCCAACTTTTCAAGCACCGTGGCGTACACAAATGCCAGCGCTGCGGCAATAACCACAGGTTGATAGAGTTTGGTTGGAATGACACTCATGGGGATTTGTTGGTGACTTTGCTGTCGAGGGGCAATCTCTAAAGCAAGGCTTCTCTTTGGTGCGGGCCGGAAAGAAACGGCGCAACGCCTTAACGGCTCATAACAAGGGGGCAACCACGACTTTCGGGCCCGCCAGTGAGGTTAAATACCTAATGGTTTCGTCTTTCCTGATCATCGCGAGATTAGGAAACGGCCTCCCTATCAAAAAGTTTAGCACCCCGGTTAGCCGAGCTTTTGACGCTCGATTCAACAATTCCATAGGCTTCGACTAACTGAGCCACGTTTTTTCGCAGGGCGAATTTCTCGGTCACAGTCGCGCAACCGGCCACGCCCATCTGCCGGCGCAAATTAGCGTCGCCCAGCAGTTCAAGAATGCGCTTGCTCATCGCCAGGGTGTCACTCCGGCTGACTAGATAGCCTGACACGCTATCGTCGATTAACTCAGGGATACCACCGACGCGCGTCGCAACTACCGGCTTTTGGTGGGCCATCGCTTCCGCGATCATCCAGCCAAAAACCTCTTCCCAGCGTGAGAACTGGCAAACGATATCGGCAGCTGCAAAAACACCCTCGCCGAAGGGGTCAGCGACCATTCCTGTCCAGGTGATGTGATCGGCGATGCCCATCGCGGCCGCGGCCCGGACGTACTGTTCACGATCGACGCCGTCGCCGACCAGCACAAACTGCACCCTGGGGTTTTGCTCCAACACCAGTTGTGCGGCCAGGAGGAAATCGGCAATCCCTTTCTCAGGGATCATCCAACTGACCTGAGTAACGATCGCCCGATCTGTGGGAATTGAATATCGTTTGCGAAATTTGTTAGCGAGCTCGGGGTTGGTTTTTACTCGCGAAAGATCGACGCCATTGTAAATCATCTCAAACCGATTTGACGGCAGCAGATCGAAGGAAGTCATGCAGTCAAATCCGTATTTGCTCACGCAGAACACTTTGGTTAAGGGCAGGTTAATTGCCCGGGCCACATTTCGCTTCCAAAAGGGCGCGCGCGGCTGCTCATAGCCCGCGGGCCGTGAATGGTGATCGGTGAAAAATATCTGCTTGACTCCTCGAGCGCGCGCTAGCCACGAATAGGAGTTTAGAAAGCTCACAAAGTGCAAATGCACTTTCTCAGGCCGATGCTTACCCAGAATTCCCATTAAGTCCCGGCGCGTACTCCAATTTCCGTTCGTCGAATTTGCCAGCACTTCCAAAGACACGTTCGGCAGATCCAGAAAATGTCGCACTTCCGTAGTTGGCTCGGAGAGAAAGCAAAGCACGCTCTTCCAGCCAAGTTCTCCTAATTGAAGTGAAAGCTCTCGAGCGAAGGTCTCTGTACCTCCGATGCGCAGCGGTTTAACTCCAAAGATTGAAAGAAGGGTCGACATAATTGAAAGTTCAGAATCTTCTTGCTAGACGATTCGCCTGACTCGCTTGAAAATCGCGATGGCTCGTTCGCGAAGGCGAATGATGCGAATCCGAGCATTGTACGACGTACAAAATGCGCGGTAAGACAACGGAGGTCGTTCCGATCGGTTGAAGGCCGGCTGAAAGTTGATCTTGTTGCCAAAGCCGAGAATGCGCCGGTCTTCTTCAGACAAGTCGCCGAGAAAAGCCGCATTTAGCAGCAACGGGTGATAGCGATAATAGCTGACGTCTTCTTCGCGCAGCGGAATCGACGGATCGTGATAGGCATAGAAAACCGCCTGGCGGGTTTCGAGCATCGGGTAGCCCTGGCGGTGGACGGCGGAGCTGTCGAACAGAAAGACTGTCCCAGCCTGGCCCTTGACCTCGAGGAGCCGGGACATCGGCAGGGTCTTCGCTTCAGCGCGCTTCACATCGTAGGGATGTCTCTGCTGATGAGTTCCTCGAATGAAATTGAAGGCGCCGCTGTGCACATCGGTCAGATACAATGCCAGCTTAACTTCTTTGTGAATCTCAGTGGCTACGGTCTGGTCGTACCACGAATCGCCATGCCAGCCGTGAAAGTCTCGTTTCGTTGCCAGCGATTTCCAGCCTTTGGCCTCGGTCAACGCGTATTCAGTCCCCAGATAGTTGTTCAGGATTTGTTTGACCAAAGGATGCAAAGCGAGATCGACAAAACCCTGATCCAGCATCAGCACGTCTTCGATCATGTGACGATAGGGTTCAGTCTTCGAATAGCCTTCAAAGTTGTTCCAGCGCAGCTGTTGGAGACGCGACGCAAATGCCTGCTGCATTCCGCGCAATTGCTCGGCGCTGAGAATATTCGGCAGCATCACGATTCCGTCGGTTTCGAGCGTTGAGACCAAACGATCCGCCTCAGCGCGGCCCCGCAGGGTTGTCCGGGCGTCCGTTGGTTTTGGCGGAGTTAAGATTTCCTTAATGTTTCTCATGCTAGTCTTAAGACGCAATCAGTCCAGCGGCAGTAGAAATTCACTCAAGCGCTCATATTCGGGTGCGAACTGTTGATAAGTGTCCGCTGTGGCATAGCGGAGATTGGGAGCGTTTTTCTTCGCCGCGATGTTTCGCGTCCAGGAGCAACCGCGAGTGGTCGCCAACCTTGAAAGCGCGTCATTAATCTTGTCCGTAGCGTTATCGTAGCCCGCATTCTCCAGAGCCCATCCGCGCGCGTCGAAAACTTCTGAATTATCCAAAACTTTTTGGATGGCGCCGGCCAATTCGTCATCGTCGGCCAGCAATCCTGTACGCGAGTTGACGTGATCGAGATTAACTCCGCACTGATGGCGGTAGACGATGATCGGCGTACCGCAGAACATGCTTTCATAGATTGCGCGGCTGGCGCCCTCGCGCTGCGAAAGCAAAAGCGACACTTTAGAATTCGCGACGATGCTTGCTACTTCAGCGTGCGAAATCTCTTCGTAGATGGTTGCGTCATTTTCCAGATCATATTGGCGAAGCAAGCGCTCGATCGGTTCCCGCGTCCATCCCATGTCATAGCCGATCAGCGCAAAGCGCAGGGGCGCTCGCGCACGCTTAAGTTGCGCGGCAGCACGAAAGAAGACTTCGTGGCGCTTCAACGGATCCCAGGCAGCCACCATTACCACGTCGTAAGTGGGAGGCTTGCTCTTGTCTCGGGTTTGGAAAACTGCCGGATCGACCCACTCTCCGGCGCCTACGCGCACCGGAATCAGATTCGTCCGCAGACCTTCGATAAATTCAAAATCCGCAAACCGCGGTGATTGGATTAGCACGTCGAGATCGGACCCCAGATACAAGAGGAACCTGGCATCCTGATAGCCCCAGCTGCTGGGCTCGAGTACAAACATGTACTGCGAGGCCAACGCGCCCAGGTCGTACATCGCGGCCATCGCCAGCACAGCCTCGCTGTACATCAACATCAGGACTCCCCGTTCGCCGCTCTGCGGGTCGTAGCGCTTGAGCACGATCAGGTCGCCCTGTCGTTCAGGGTCATCGTCGTTCGGATATCGCAAACGCACGCGATGCTCTGCGGAAAATGAGCCGTAAAGCTTTCTGATGTCTCGCGCCTGGTCTGACTGAATGAACTCTAAACGCAACTGGTTCTGAGCGGCCGGGAGCAGGTTGCCGTCGCGATAACAGTTTTCGCGTACTACATCCATCAGTCGCCCGACCCGAGCAGCGCCAAAGCCTTCGGTTCCCAACTGTCTCCACATGTGCAGCATGCGACTGGCGGCAGCGAACGGTTCCCGGCGAGCAAGCGCGGCCTTTGATTGCATATCCAACCAGGATCGATACGGATACTGGAGCGCGCGCGAAGCGTAGAAGCGGTCCTTGAACCACTGTGACATTTCAGCAGGCAATGCTTTGGTTACGCTCATCTCTTAGAAGGTCGTCGGAATCGGACAGCTGCGACGATTTAACATCGATCCAGGTGAAATCATCAGGTCTGTTCCTGAAGACGGGCCGCTTGCGGATTGTTTTCTGAAGCCGTGGCGGCATCGAGCCTCGGTTGAAGTTGATTGACGCTGCGCCGGGCATATAGTGCTCGCATCAACCAGGGCGCCAGGCGCGCGAACCAGAGCGCTGCGCGCGTCTTGAGAGTTGGTCTCAAGCTATTCGATTTCGCGAACGCACTGCGCGCGCGCGAATAATCACCAGGCAACAGGTAGAGTTTGCCCATCTCGTAATGCACCAGGGCTGATCGGTTTCTTATTACAGGCTCGACCTCCGCACGCTCGGCGGGTGATAGACCATAAGACTCCCGCACCTTTTCAAAGATCCTTAGCTCTCTCAAATGCGAGTTGATCGGATCTCCGGTCAGGCTGTTCAGCCGGGCGCGATATTTCAAAAGCACGCGTGGCTGAAAAGCCATGCGCGTTCCCTGTCGGGCCAGGCGCAGCCAAAGATCAAAGTCCTGTGCGTTCCGCAACGCTTCATCAAAGAGTCCAACTTTGATAACGAGGTCACGACGAACTAGAACTCCGGACGTGATCAGGCTTTGTTCCCCGCTCAACAGATCCAAAAAAGTAGCCTCATCCGGTGGCGGACCATGCATGACCGCTTCAAAGTATGTCCGCCCGGCGTCAGGCGATTCGCCGACAACCAGGGCGTCGGCACAAACCAGATCGCAATTTCGCTCACTAATTACGCGGAGCTGATCTTCGAGATAGCTCGGCAGCCAAAGATCATCAGCGTCAAGAAAAGCCACGAATTCCCCGCGCGCCGCCCGCAGTCCCGCGTTGCGAGCGCCGCTGGCGCCACGGTTTTCCTGCCTCAGATAATTGATACGACTTCTGAATGGTTCGAGCACCCGCTCAAACTCCTCTGTATCCGGAGAGCCGTCGTTGATTATGATCACCTCAAAATCGGTAAACGTTTGCGCCAGGACAGAGCGCAACGTCTCGCCGATGTAAGGCGCTACGTTGTAAGCGGGAATGATGACGCTGACTTTGGGCACTCTGTTTCCTTAACGTCGTCGAGGCAGTGCGGCTGAGATGCCGGTTAACCAACTCTCAAATTCGATGGGAGAGAGCGACGGATTATCCAGGACTCGTGGCAGCAGCAAGCGGTCCGAAGCCTGTGAAGCAAAACCCGGCTCGCAAGTAGTGGCCGAGACCACTCCTGATTCCTGCAACCATGGCAAGAACGCGAGATCGTAAGCGCCGCTCGGATAACAAAAATGCGAAGTCGATTTTCCGGTCATCGCGTGAATACTATTGCGGTTGTCTTCGATCTCGCGCAGGAACAGACTGCGATCTTTTGGTGTCCGATGCCGGTGCGTGTGCAATTGAATGTCGACACCATCATTCGCCAGTTTTTGTACTTCTTCGGGCGTCAGGTTGTGCATGATTCGCTGTTCCAGCAGGCGGTCGTAATCGATCTTTAACCGCGCCGCGAGCTTTGACAGCAACACGTCCTTCTCTTCGGCCGACAACTTGTTTTCGCGGCTAAACGCATGGATTCCCCGGCGGGCCGCTTCCTGCGCATCCCAATTGCCTATCTCAACTTGAGCAGTCTCGCCGGTAACATCCCGCAGGTCCAAAATCTCGTGCCGGCCTTTCCACAGCAGGTAAGAACACATCAAATCAAAGACCGGCCGGTTGTATTGCGAATAAAAGGTTGTCAGGTAAAGCGTCACCGGAAAATCGAACTCTTTAATCAACGGAAAGGCCCGGCGGTAGAAGTCTGAGGTGCCGTCATCGAAGGTTATCGCCACCGCCCGGTCCGGAAGATCGTTCGCGTAAAGACGCTTGATGGCATCGTCCAGGGGCAACACGTTGCAATGCGACTTTTTCAGTTGCTCCAGCCGAATGCGTAAGACCTCCGGCGGCATGTACTGCGTATTGTTCCACTCGTGTTCGTCGTCGAGCGAAATTCCGTGATAGGCGAGTATCAGCAGTCGCTGGCGGCGCCAGCGGCTGTTCTGCACGAGCGTCGAGACACCGGTGGTCTTGAGGGATCGTAAGGTGGCTTGTTTGAACCTTTTCAGCATCGTCGAGGTGATTTATGCAACGGATTCTCGATCGCGTTTTAAGAGCAACAAGAGCATCTCCTTGAAGCTGCGCATTGCCATTCGCCCGGCCGGCAGGGCCGAGAAAATCAGCAGCGACACGACGGCCGCAATGATAAAAGCCAACCCTAAGCGAAGAGTCAGGCTGGGCAGAGTTTCCAACCAGGGCCGAGAGATTAGCAAGACTGCGAGTGAGCAAACGGCCGCACAAAAGGCGGGAGCAATGGTTCGATAGAAGTCGGCCGATCGAACGGGCCCACTTCGGCCGACGTACCAGAACAGCAGCGGCGTAGTAACGCAAAGATCGGTTCCCGCGTAGGCAGCAGCGACGCCAGTCGCTCCCCAGGGCAAGCCGGCCACGATAGAGACAATTCCAATGACGCTGCTGATAAATCCCCACTTGAAGAGTTCGCGCGTCCGGCCCTGCGTCGTAAACAGCCACAGGACGGTGCGGGTGACCGGCTGAATCATGGCCGCGACACCCAGCAGCACGAAGATCTTTCCCGTGTCTCTCCACTGCGGGCCGAGAAGGAAGAGCACCAGCCAGTCAGAGGAGGCAATCATGAAAATCACGCCAGGCATGGTGACCATGGCCACCTTCTCCAGCACACGTAGGTAAGCGCTGCGATAACGTTCGGGCGAATCGGACAAGCGGCTCAAGGCCGGCACCGCGACTGACACCAGCGGAGCATTGATTTGTGCCATCGGCATCAGCAGAAGTTGATAAGCCCTGGAATAAACACCCAGTTGGTAAGCGCCCCAGAACTTTCCGATGAGCGCGTTATCAAGATTCCTGGATAGAAAATTCATCACGTTAAAGCCGGTGAGATTTCCGCCGTACGAAATCAGCGAGCGTACGTCCTTGAACTGTCCGGGCAAGCCCGGCCGCCACCTGCATGCTGCCCACAGACCTATGATCGTCACAATTGCCAGGACGAATTGGTTTAATACCAGCGCCCAATAACCGGCGCCATACCAAGCGGCGATGACAGCCGCGCACAGGCCTGCACACATGGCACTGATCTCAATAATGGCGACAGCCGTAAAACGCATCTGGCGCATGAGAATGGCTTCGTGCTGAATCGTAAGGCCGGTCAAAAAAATGGTTACGGCATAGCCGGCGGTGATACCGATCAGGCGCGGCTCTTTGTAAAACCATGCCAGCAACGGAGCCCCCGCCAGCGCCACCAACATAATTGCCACACTCAGGCCCATGTTCATCCAAAAGAGCGTACTGACCTGTCGATGATCAAGTTCGGACCACTTAATGGTCGCCGTGGACAACCCCAAATACTGAAACATGCCGAGGAAGCTGGTAAGGATCGCGACCATGCCAATCAGGCCATAGTCCTGGGGAGCTAACAGGCGCGCGAGCAGGATGGTCGCGGCGGTGCTGACTACAAACTTCACCAGCTGCGCTGAAAGTGTGACCGCGCCGCCACGAGTGGATCGTCCCGCCAGATCTTTTTGCAAATGATCTGTTCGGAAGTGGCGGTTCTGGTCGTTATTAACGGACGGTTGTTCTCTTATTCCGGAAAGCATTTCGGAAAGTGCTGTCTCAGAGTGGGCTCGGGTGGTGGGCCACGTCAGGAGGGTGGCAAATTGCCACCAACATTATACAGGATGAAGGTGGTTGGGAATCCAGTGAAATTTGGTCAGTCATGGAAAATTTCTTCGGATTTGCAGCGGTTTTGCCGTTAGAATCAAAATTCCGCTGACGCTGAAGCGATTACCCATGCGCATACTGCACTTTGCTCCAAGAGTTTGCTGGCCGTTAGACACCGGCGCCAAGCTCCGAAATTACCACCTCGGGCGCGTGCTCTCTGAAAAAGCTGAGGTGACTCTGCTGGCTTTCACTGATGCCAACCAATCGTTCGCCGCGCTGGAGAGCTTTTACCAGCAGGTCATCACGCTCCCGCGAGATAAAGGGTACACGCTCTCAAAGAAAGTTCGAGGACTGTTAGGGCGCACGCCGTTACCCGTTCTCAATTACACCACCGACTCGATGAAGCGAGCTCTGGAACGCGAATTGAGCGAGCAGGCTTTCGATATCGTCCAGATTGAAAGCGTTCACCTGGTGGAGTACTTTTCAGTCATCCGTGAAGCGAAACGTCGACCCCGGGTGATTTGTGATTGGCACAACATAGAATCTGAGTTGATGCGGCGATACAGTAAGCGCGAGCCAAACATGCTCAAACGCGCCTATGCTGGAAAAACCGCGCGGTTGATGAGCGAGTGTGAGCGGCGCGCCTTGCAGGAATTTGACGCCCATATCGCGGTTAGTCAGAGAGACGCTGAAAAGTTGCATGATCTCAACTCAGACGCGCGTGTGTTCGTGATTGAAAACGGCGTCGACACGGCTTACTACGCCGGTACTCCAAAAGCTTCAGCTCCCGCCTCTAACAGCAAAGCTCACAGAATTGTTTTTGTCGGATCGATGGATTATCACGCGAACATTGACGGCGCGGTGAGTTTCTCGCGCGACGTCTGGCCGGAATTGCATGCGGCCCATCCGGAATTGATCTTTACGATCGTGGGTCGCGATCCCGCGCCCGAGGTTCGCGCCCAGGCAAAGAATAGCAGCATAGAAGTAACGGGTACGATCGATGACGTGCGGCCTTTTTATCGCGAAGCAGTGGCCGCGGTTGTGCCACTAAAAGTTGGTGGCGGCAGCCGGCTCAAAATTCTTGAAGCGATGGCTGCGGGCGTCCCGGTGGTTTCCACTACTCTCGGAGCCGAAGGTCTAAACGTCCATAACGGTGAGGATATTTTGATCGCCGACACTGATCAGCAACTTGTCGAAAAAGTTGGCAGTGTTATTAAGAGCGAGGAACTTCGGGAAAGACTTAGCGTTGCCGGACTGGCTCTGGTTTCCGAAGAGTACGACTGGTCAAGACTGGGAACAAAACTATTTGAGATTTACCGGGGGCTGATAAGAACTGAGCAGCCACACTGATGCCTGACTCACCCGCTACTCTTAGAATTCTTTCGTTAGTTGAAGCGACGACAATCAATGCCGTCGCCAAAAATGTTCTGGAGTTTCATCGCGCCGCAAACGAGCTAGCGCAAAGCGAAGTTGGCTTTCCAAAGATCGAAGGCATGTTAGTGACCTTTAATCGCAGCCGCGATCCGAGCGAATCGCCAAACGAATTTGTCGCTATCGCCGGCAAGCTGGGTCTGGCGATGGAAAACATTCCTGAGCGACGTCGCTTTGACCTTAGCGTTATTCCCGCCCTCAAGAAAGTAATCAATGAGCGCCGCCCCGACATCGTGGTGTCTCATTCGGTAAAATCCCATTTTCTGCTATGGCGCTCTCACGTTTCGCGACGTTTGCCGTGGGTTGCCTTCCATCACGGCTACACCTCAACTGATCGCAAGATGCGTGTCTACAATCGCCTTGATCGATGGTCACTGCCGACGGCCGATCGAATAGTCACCGTCTGTCATGCCTTCGCCAGAGAACTCTTCCAGATAACGGGCGTCGCCAGCGACGAGATCTCCGTGCTGCACAATTCGATTCAACCGCAACCGCCTCCGCCTGAAGCCGAGGCACAGGCTGTGCGATCCGGATTCGGCATCGCGCGAGACGAATCGTTGGTGCTGGCCGTCGGCCGTCTGTCGAAAGAAAAGGCTCACGCCGATTTGATCGCGGCTTTTGGCCGACTGTGCGAATCAAACCCTGAAGCTAAAGCGAAACTGCTTATTGTAGGCGACGGACCGGAGCGAGGAAGGCTCGAAGCTGCGGCAAACTTAATCGGCTGCCGAGAAGCGGTTGTTTTCGCGGGCCAACTGAACAATGTGTGGCCGCTGTATTTTGCGGCGGATGTGTTTGTACTGCCATCGCACAGCGAAGGTTCGCCCAACGTTCTGTTGGAAGCGATGGCGGCGGGCATTCCCGTCGTAGCCACCGCAGTAGGTGGGGTCCCGGAAATGGTCGAGGACAATCAAAGCGCGTTGCTGGTGCCCTCCCAGGATCCTCAGGCGTTGGCGGCAGCAATCTCGCGCGTCCTTAAGGATAAGGATCTGGCGCAACGTTTGGCGGCGAACGCTTTGGCCCTGGTCGGCTCTCGATTCACGACTCAGAACTATGCAAAAGCGGTGGCGGAGATTTATCGTGAAGTTGTTAACGTCAGGCTGAACAACCAAGCGAAGTAGACTCTTTCCCACCATCAATATCTCAGCCAGTAATAGATCATCTTCACGTATTCGCCGGCAACCACTCTCCAGCCCTTTCCGCGCATCCACCAGATCGAGGGCGCAGGTGTCTGCCATCCTGGCGGTGGGCTGTCCAGACCTACTTCAATACCGCTGCGCTCAGAAGCGCGCCGCATCGACCAGAGTGCCCGGCGCGAATGATAAGCTGAAGTGACAATCAAAAGACGCTTCAATTTGTGAGCGGTGGCGTAGTCGCGCAGGCCCAGGCTCTCTTCATAGGTTCCCAACGCGATCTCCGAAACAACCTGGATCTTTTCAGCTGGGACGCCGCCTTGTTGCAGTTCCTTCGCTGCTAACTCATAGAAGTAGGGATTGCGCTCTTCAACTCTGTCCCACCCCCCGATCAAACTGTCATTGGTCAGGATGACGATGGGCGCGCGACCCTCGCGATAGAGTTTGGCAGCCCAGGCAGCCCGTTCGCGGTACGTCGACGAGCCGCTCAAGACGACAATGGCGTCAGCAGAAGGCAAATCCGCTTTGACAATCAGCAGCTGCGCCGCGAGCCAGGCGAAGATCGGCCACAGTACTACGACAGACAGAATCGTCACTAAAAGCACACGACGCCGAGGCGTCAGCTTTTTGGACGGCCTGAGTAGCTTGGACGCTGATCGCGTTGTCGGCATTTGTTGAGGCGCCTATTCGTTTCGCTCGCCACTACGGCTTAATTACTGTTGAGTTACACGGATCTTGGATGTTTGCTTAACAAGCGGGACGTCACCGTCGCTTTCAGAATGTGTTCGCGGTTTTGCCAGCAACGCGTCATAAAGCCCCAGCGTGTTCTGCAGATGACGCTCACAGGAAAACTTTTCCGCGACGACTAACTTGCCGCGCTCACCCATCGCGCGCGCCCGTTCGGGACTGTTAAGCAAATCAATGATGCGCGCGGCCATCGCTTCGTCGTCGCCGGACGGTACGACATGGCCCGTTTGATCTTCGGCTATTGCTTCGCGGGCACCGCCGACGTCGGTGGCGACCACTGGGAGTCCGGCAGCCATATACTCAAGAATTGCGTTCGCAAAACCCTCAGCTTTGGAACTCAGCGCGCCGACATCAGAAGCAAATAGCAGGTTACCGACGTTGTCGCAGCGTCCGATGAAGAAAACATCCTGGGCTATTCCGAGCTCCGTGGCCAAAGCCCGCAGACCCTCCATCAACTCTCCCTCGCCCGCAATTGCGAATGCAGCGTCAGGGACTTTGGCGCGCACGCGCGCCGCGGCTTGTAGAAACATTGGATGGTTTTTCACGGGGTTGTGCAGGTTAGCAACGATCGAGACATAGCGGCGATCGGCCGGCAAACCGAAGGCTCGCAGCACTTCTTCTCTTTGCAAACCTGTTTGGACCTTGAGCCTTTCCATGTCGAGACCGTTGTAATGCTGAATGATTTTCGACGGGTGCACGCCTTCTTTGATCAATTGGTTTTCAACCACGTGGCAGTTTGCGATTACGCGGTCGGCAAGACGAAAAGACATGCGCTCCGCGCACTTTTGCATTGGAGTGCGAAACCCATCGGTCTCACCCTTCGAAGTAACACCCGCGGGCACACGTCCCAGAAATCGGCCGGCCATGCCGAAGATGTTCGTGTAGAAACAGTGCGTGTGCACTACATCAATTTTCTTCTCGGCTACGAAACGCTTTACCCGGCGCAGCTGTCGGACGAAGTTGAGATCATAGAAACTCGTCAACGCATATTCGTGGATATCTCCGAGGCCTAACTGATCCGCTTCAGCTCGCAGCGAGCCGCGATTTTGTAAACAAGCCAGATGAACTCGGCACTGCCCGCTATGGTAAAGCTGGCGTAACAGCTGTAGCGCCTGGCGCTCGCTTCCGCCCTGCTCGAAACTGTCGATGATGAATAAGACGTTTGGTTTCACTTGGCAATCACCTGATTGGTTCCCAACGGGCATAACGCTCGCCACGAATGAACTGATAACAAGCAATCAATGACGCCAGGTTTGCGAGCACGAAATACTGCGGCAGCGCCAGCAGACGGTTACGTATTCCAGCTTTTTCCAGCAACCAGGCGAGCAAGGCACAGGCATAGCCGGCAAACTGCGCCACGAACATCATTCGATAAATAAAAGCGCCCGGCGCCAACACCGTCGCGGCTGCGAAGAGAGCGATTAGGAAAAACGGCACGAGGTATCGCATTACCTTGTGCGAAAAAAGTTGAACTGCGTAGAAGCCACTGCGAAACGGATTGAGCATCGAGCGGTGTCGCCACAAATCAGTAAAAGTCTGCGCAATTACCCGGACCCGCATCTTCAATTCAGCATCGCTGCGCCGATTCGTTTCTTCAGTGCAAACCGCATTTGGCTCGTACACGGCTCGCAGTCTCTGCTCGACCATCTTAGTGGCGATGATGAAATCGCTGCACGCTTCATGATAGAGAGGGACATACGCCGATTTGCGCACGGCGTACAGGCATCCGGAAGCTCCGATTAGCGAACACGCCTGGCTCTCATGTTTCTTCAGGAAGGTTTCGTAATTCCAATATGATTTGGCGCCGCGCCCTACACGTGAATCGGCCGGATCAACATAGACCAGCCGTCCGGCGACACAGCCGACGGTGGCATCTGCAAAATTCGGCATTAAGGTGCGGATGACGTTCGGTTGATAGTGACTGGTTGCGTCGGAAAAAATGATGATTTCGCCGTGGGCTTTTTCGACCGCGGAATTCTGCGCCGCCGTTTTGCCCAAGCGTTCAGTTTGTCGATGAAGTCGCACGCTCCGCGACGAGAACTTGCGGACGATTTCATCTGTCTGATCGGTCGAACCGTCGGAAGCGACAATTACTTCCAAGAGGCTGCGCGGATAATCCAGAGCCAGAGTGTTTTCCAGTTTTGCGGGCAGCGCGCGTTCTTCATTGTAAGCGGTAATAATGATGCTAACGCTGGCTTCGAAATCACCGCGATTCACTTTTCTTGATCTCAAGGTACTGACCAGAACGAGCAGCAACGGATAGCCGGCATAGGTATAGCAGAGCGCTAGCGCGCTCAACCAAAAGACTATCTCTGCGACGAACCTCAGTGTCATGTCAGAACAGCCTTGCTCTCATTAACCAAAGATGCCTGGACAACCTGGCTGTGTTTTCGCTCTTTCCGATTCTCCACGACGACGAATTTTCCGGTTTCGGATTCGTAAAGACGGCGCAAGCAGACGGCATAACCAACCAGGTAGAAGACGTACCAGTTGAAAGCCACTGAAAGAAAGAAACTGGAGACCATGTATGAGATCAATGAAGCTTGTAAGCCGAGCGCCAGGTAGTAGAAAGACGAATTACGACGGGCTGCCAGAGTTTCTCTCGCGATTTGTCCCAGTTTCCGCAGCGGCGAAACTATAAACAGGAGATAACAAATCAGAGCTGCCATGCCGGCCTCAGCGGCGACCTGGGTATAAGAGTTGTGAGTGACCAAACCCCGGTAAGACATTTCCGGTTGGTAGTTCCCCATCCCGATGCCAAGCAATGGATGTCGCAACGCTATATAGATCGAGCGAAAGAGTTCGCCTCGTCGCGCATCAGCAGATCCGCCCGGATCAAGACTGGGCATGAAGATCGAAAGAAGACGGCCGCCATATCCGCTGGGCGCAAGCAGCACCAGCAGAAACGACACGCCGAGAACCGCGAACAAGATCTCCACTCGGCGGCGTCCACCCAACTTGATCGTAAAGTAGATGAAGACAACCACCAGGCCGAGGAAGGCGCCGCGCGAGTACGAAAGCATGATCGCTCCAATGGCCAAGGCTGAGCAGGCACCGTAGAAGATTCGCCGCCCCAATCCTTTCGCGCCAAATAGAAGTGCAATCGAAACCGGCAGCAATGTCACCAGATGAAGGGCCATATCGTTGGTGTTGCCAAAAATGCCCGTTCCTCTGCCGCTGGCACGATAGCCTTCAACGGTCATCAGACCCAGCCGATAGTCATTGATGGCCTGAACGCTTAACCATACGCTCGCGGCGAGGGCTAGAAACAATAAGCCCCTGAGGCGTTTCTCAGTCCGGACCACATTGATCATGACCACGAAAATCACGACGCAGCGAATAAACGTCCCGCTAAACTCCTGCCAACCGATACCCCGGTTTATCGCCAGAGGAATCGAGAGGAGGCCTGTTAGGGTGAAAAGCAGAACCAGACTTAGCTCGCGCGGACGCGCAGTGAGGTTGCCTTCCAGAGACAGCTGGGTAGGCAAGAAAAACCCAACCGTTGCGATGCCTACGACCAGCGCGATCGAGGCGGTTATTCGCGAGGGATAGAATTCACCCGGTCGCGCATAAAGAATGGCTGTAAATAGAAAAATGCCGGCATAAGAAAAAACATGACCGGGCTTTAGAAATGTCGCCTTCGATGTTTCTTCTGATACCTGGCTGAGTAATTTATGAGTTGGGGCCAGAGACCTGGCTTGATGCCCATTGGATTCCTTAGAGTCACGAAGCGCAACGGGCTTACAGCTCTGGCTCTCCACAATGCCATCATTCGTCGCGTCCTTCTTACGCGAGCGAGTGACTGAATGGTAATCACTTGGCAGTGGTGGCCTTGTCATCTCTGATACTCAACCCTGGTTAGCCGTGCAAATGGACCTGGTCGCCTAAACAAAGAAAGCGCAGGATCCCTGCGCTTCTTCGGCATAAATCGCTAAACGAGGATTCAAAACGAATCACGAGTAACTAAACTGCTACGCTTTGTTCGTCACCGATCGCTACCAAAGTACGGACGCGCTCGCGCAGGGCCAGCTCGAACATGCGTGCCTCTTCAACCTCGGTAAACGACAGCGCGCGCAGCTCTTGCTCAATACGGCGCCGATAGTCGGACACCAGAGAATCAGAAACGCCCAATGTTGCCGCCACTTCCAATTGTGTCGCGTGATCGGGGCTCAGATAGCAATGCCACAGCACACCCAGCATGCGGTTGTATTGCTTAATCTTATTTCGAACATTGCCCTTGAGATTGACCAGGAACTGATCCACAGAGCCGGCAGCTTCGCGTTCGGCTTCATGCCGCAACAAACTCTCTTCAGGATTCTCACGCAGATCGGCGGGGTCATAATGCGGGCCGTCGGAATCGCCGTCATCACCACCCAGCGGCACCAAGTAAATATCCATTACCGGTAAGCGTGACATCACAAGACTGCGGAGGGTGCGCACGTCGGCCGGCGCGTCGATGGCATCGAGTACCGAAACGATAAGGTCCTCGAGGTCAGAATTAGTAATCACAATTTGCGCATCGCCGGTGCATCCGACCATTCGAGTGTCACGCTGTCGAACGGGGATCATGTGCGCGCGTTGCTCGAGCTCGTGAGAACTACGACCCGGCTTGGTGATGGGCCACTCGCTCAGCCCGTAAACTCGATCGGCCAGGCGACGGTGTTGCTCATCACCGAGACCGCTACTGTCAAAACGTCGAAAATTTGTGCTCGACTGAATCAGGGTCGAGATGCGGCGCGCCAGTCGATAGCTTTCCGGATGTCGCTTGCGGAGTTCGGCGGTCAGTAAGTTCGTTAATTCGATCTGGCCGATTTCGCACTCGATTTCGGCGTCAGTCATCGACGTATCGAGGTAGTGTTGGAAGCGCGATTTGGTCAGCAGTTGGACGAATAATTCCTGCGTGAGGTCTGTGTAAGCGCTGGTGGCGCCTTCTTCAATCAAGAGGCCTGCACTTCGTGAAGCTCGCACCAAAGGATGATTGCTAACTATGCGATGCAACTCGGCCCAAAGCCGATTGACGTCCGAATTGACCAGACTCTCGACCCAGTGCCCAGCTCTTGCGCTACGTTCCGCGGAACGACTCGAACGCGACACTCCACGAGGCACGTTGACAGAAGTATCTGGCGTCGTTTTTTGAGTTATTGATTTCACGATGTTTGATGTAGGTTCCGAAAGAGAGGACGAATGCGAGCACTAGTTGGCGGCTAGTTGTTCGAAGGTGGCCAGCATTCGCTGGGCTGCTTTGAGTTTTCGGTGAAGCGCGGTAAGGAGTTTGCAGACTCGGGGCGGATCAGCTCTTTCTTGAAGGCTGAAACCAAGCGGCTTCATCGAGCGCTTGCAGCTATTGTTTATTTTTTCAATCCCGAGAAGATTGTGTTTGCTGCGACTCTTCTCAGCCGCCCAAACACCAGAACCAGCGGTTCGATTAATGCCCTAACTACCGGCCTAATCGACGAGGGGAACCAAGGAGGATAACCGCTCCTCAATCAACCTTGGCCATCTTAGCAACAAATTAAAGATTGGGCAACAATTTTTTACACAACAGGCAAAGTGTTGATGCGGTTAGAGAAAGCAGCTGAAATGGTGAGAAGAAAGTCTGGAATCGAGCAGGTATTAAAACTTTTTGGCGGTTTAGCACCATAGATAGAGTTAGAAAGTGGGAAAGGGAATGCGCTCAAAGTTGATGACAGTCTTTCGGAAGCGAGTCAGTTGTCCTTCTTCTCAGACTCTGCTTGCCTTTCTCGCATCTCGCCAAGGACGTGCGGAACTTGAGTGTATTGAACTTCACCTGGTCACATGTGATTTCTGCAGTGCCGAACTGCAATTGCTCGCCCGCCATCGCGACGACACAGAGGAATATGCGTTTGTTGAAATGCCGGCCCAGCTTCGGCGCCTGGCAGAGAGCTTGCTCCGGCGAGCCGCTGAGCCTTTCAGTGGACTAGCGCGCCCTCAGAGACAATACCACGCTTAATAAATCCGGTCCGCGCTTTAGGAGAGAGCAGCCAGGTCGGCATGCAATCTCGGAGAAGTATCGGCAGATTCCGGCGGGAGATCGATCGTAAACTTTGTGCCTTTGCCAAATTGAGATTCAACAAAGATTTCGCCGCCGTGGGCTCTCGCCAGATGTTTGACGATAGCCAATCCCAAACCCGTTCCTCCAAGCTCGCGCGAGCGCGCCCGATCCACCCGATAGAACCGCTCAAACAATCGGTCCAGATGATGGGACGGAATGCCTTCCCCAGTATCCTCGACCTGAATCTGATCGCAGGCATCCGAGCGATGTTTGATTGAGACCGAACCCGCATCGCGATTGAATTTAATCGCGTTGTCGATCAGATTTGTGAGCATTTGTATTAAGCGGTGGGGATCTGCGAAAACTTCCGCATCTTGGGAGACCAGATTTTGCACCGTAATTTGCCTCGGCGCGGCGGCGGCGGACAAACTGCCAATAACATCTTCGACCAGCGGCCAGAGAGCGACTCGCTCCTTCTTTAGTTTTACGTTTCCCGCTTCGATGGCGCCGAGTTCCAGAATGTCATCGATCAAGTGGTGCATGCGGGCCGCGTTTTTTTGCATGATTGAAAGAAAGCGGCGGTTGTGGTTCGGATCGTCGATCGCGCCGGTTTCGAGTGTTTCTGCCAACGCAATGATCGACGTAAGCGGTGTCCGCAGCTCGTGCGACACATTTGAGAGAAACTCCTGCCTGACATTTTCCAAACGCTCAAGCCGCGTCACATCGAAAAAGACGCCCAGTGCGCCGCTTGCTCCCTGGCTATCCGCGGCCCGCAAGGGTACGACGCGGAGATCGAAGACCCGTCGCGCCTGGCCGTAGGTCTCAACTTTTACGCCGGCGCGCTCGGTACCGCGGACGCCATCCAGAAAGGCATCATAAATTGCCGGATTGCGGGTGAGCTCAGTCAGGCGACGCGAATTCATGGATTCGTCGACGTTTGAAAAAATATTGCGAGCGCTTTGATTTGAAGCAATTACGCGCATTTCCTGATCCACCACCAGGAGCCCTTCCCGCATTTCGTTAAGAGTTGCATCCAGTAACAAAGACGAGAAATCAACGGCGTCCGTACCGGCTGCATTCCCGCTTGGTTCCGGGGCCGCTGCATTTCGAGTGGTGTAATTGGTAAGCCTTATGAGAAATAGGCCGGCGATCAGACCGGCAAAAAGCGCCAGGCCCGAAACGGAAAACCAGAACGGGAGGCCAAACGGGAGCAGGCACAGGGCTAACATCAAGAGGAGTCCCGCGCCAAAGACGCCCATAAGCAACCGCAAACTAACCATGCGCGTTACCGAGAGAATTTCCCGGCCTCGAGGCACAGCCCAAAAATCGATAACCGACACCCACGAGAGTTTCGATACAGTCACCACAGCCGCCCAGCTTCTGTCTCAGGCGTCGGATATGGACGTCGAGCGTGCGCGCGTCGCCGTAATAAGTGTATCCCCACACTTCGTCGAGCAATTGTTGACGGGTAACCACTCGGCCGTGCTTCTTAGCCAGCGCGGCCAGCAGGCGAAATTCCTTGTTGGTTAGCTTCACCGGCGCGCTGTCGCAAGTCGCCAGGACATTGGTGAAGTCGATCGTCAGGCGACCGTCGTCGTAGCGTTCGGCGGCATCGTCGTCAGTGCGCCGCAACACGGCGCGCACTCTGGCCATCAACTCTCGCACCGAAAAGGGTTTGGCAATATAGTCGTCCGCCCCCAGATCGAGACCGGCGATCCGATCTGCCTCGGAAGTCTTTGCCGTCAGGATGATGATAGGAACTCGGCGAGTCTGGTTCTCCTTCCGCAGGCGACGACATAATTCCATTCCGTTCATACCCGGAAGCATGAGATCCAGAACGATCACCATTGGCGGGGCCGGTGAGTTAAGGGCCAGCGCCAGCCCTTGCTCGCCGGTGGCAGCGACAGTTGCGACAAAGCCTTCAGATTCGAGGTTGTATCTGACGCTTTCGGCAATATCCGCGTCATCTTCGATAATCAAAGCCGATTTTGGCATAGACCTGAAAGACCCAAACAGTTTGTGGTAACAAAGAAAGCTGTAGTCAGTGCTTATGCTTGATGACGGCAGCCTCTGCCATGTAGACAGTCAACTCACAGATATCAGTCACATAATCGCCTATTCGCTCAAGGTGCTTGGCCACAAAGAGCAGACGCGCATCCCGGGTGGCCGTAGCGGGCTCTTTGGCCATCATTTCAATCAGATCGTGAAAGATTTGATTGTAAAGATCATTGATCTCAGCGTCCCGTTTGATAACTTCCCGCGCTGCCTTGGCGTCGTTCTTCGTGAACGCGTCGAGGGCTTCGGCCAACATTGACGAAGCAATCACTCCCATTTCATGCAAGCGCACATGGTTCTTTAGTTCGGGTTCGTTGTTGAGCTCAGGGACAGCGCGGGCGATGTTGCAAGCGTGGTCGGCAATGCGTTCCAGCACCGGAGCCATTTTTGCTACCGACATTACGAATCTCAAATCCCGAGCTGCTGGTTGCCTGAGCACGAAAACGTCTATGCATTGGCGATCAATTTCTACTTCCAATTCGTCGATTGTGTCGTCGTGCTCGAGCACCTCACGCGCCGCGTTGCTGTCGCGCTCAGTAAGCGCGCGCATGGCTTTTTTCAACGCGGCTTCGGCTTCGCCGCCCAGGCGCAGCACCCCATCGCGCAGCTCGTCGAGTTCTTCGTCGAGATGTCTGTGAACTTCCATGTCGATCAAGTCTGTCTAGCCAAATCTGCCCGTTATGTAATCTTCGGTCAGTTTTTCGTCCGGAGCGGTAAACATCTTTTCAGTTGCGTTTACTTCTATCAGCTTGCCGAGCAGAAAGAACGCCGTCAAGTCGGAGACTCGCGCCGCCTGCTGCATGTTGTGGGTCACAATCACGATCGTATATTGCTTTTTCAGATCGAAGATCAGTTCCTCGATTTTTGACGTCGCGATTGGATCCAGCGCCGACGCCGGCTCGTCCATCAAGATTACTTCCGGCCGTATGGCCAGGGCGCGCGCGATGCACAATCGCTGTTGCTGACCTCCGGATAAGCCCAGTGCAGATGACTTTAGTCGATCCTTCACTTCCGACCAAAGCGCGGCGTCCTGCAGCGCAGTTGCCACCCGATCCTCGAGTTCGCTCTTGTTCGAAGTCAGTCGATTAATTCGCAGACCGTACGCGACATTATCAAAGATGGACTTGGGAAACGGGTTTGATTTCTGGAAAACCATGCCCACTTTTCGCCGCAACTCAACCACGTCCGCGCCGGGAGCATAAATATCCTGGTTGTCCATCATGACCCTTCCCTGAACACGCGTGCCCGGAATCACATCGTTCATCCGGTTAAGAGTGCGCAGAAAAGTAGTTTTGCCGCATCCCGATGGGCCGATGAAGGCCATGACCATTTGTTCAGGAATGTTCAGGGTGATGTTGTGCAGCGCCTGGCTCCGGCCATAGAAGAAGTTGAGATCCGCAACCGAGATCTTTGTTTCTCGCGGCGGCAGCACGGGGCGGCGGGCGACTTCGAATTTCGGTGCGACGATCTGACCTGGAGTAGACATCGGTAACCTAGAACTTTTTGCGGGTAAGAAATCTAACCAAAATGTTAATGCTGAGAATCAAGGTCATCAACACCAAAGTCGCAGCCCACGCTTGCGCATGCCATTCATCATAAGGAGAAATCGCATAGTTATAGATTTGCACCGTCAACGACGCGATCGGCTCGTTCAGGTTTCGGGGAAAGAAGCGACTGCCGAAGGCCGTGAACAGCAAGGGCGCGGTCTCTCCGGAAACACGTGCTACCGCCAGCATTGCGCCGGTCGCGATTCCCGACGCGGCCGCGGGAATCACCACACCCAGGGTTACGCGCCACTGCGGAGCGCCCAACGCCAGGGCGCCTTCGCGTAAGCTATGCGGCACCAGCTTGATCATTTCTTCCGTGGTGCGCGCGACGATCGGAATCATGATCATCGCCAGCGCGATGCCGCCGGCAAAGGCTGAAAAATGTTTCATGCGCAGCACTATGACTGCATAAACGAACACGCCCGTCACAATTGAAGGTATGCCCGTTAGGGTGTCAACCAGAAAACGGACCACGCTCGCAAACATTCCGCCGCCAAATTCAGAAAGATAGACTCCGGTAGCGATTCCCAGGGGGATGCCAACGGCACACGAGAGCAGCAGCAACACAGCCGAACCGACGATCGCGTTGCCGATGCCGCCGCCTTCGCCGACCGGGCGCGGCGAGTCCATCAGAAAGCGCAAATTGAGCGCGCCAATCCCGCGCATGGCGATATAGCCAAGAATGAGCACCAGGATGCCGACGGCTGCCAGCGTGCAAAGCGCGGTCAACGAGGTCATGGCTCCGCTCACGGCCCGTCGAGTGCGATCAGTTCTTGAAAGAGAACCCATCTTGTTAATCCGCGAGTCACAAACTTGCGCAAGCGATTACGCGGCTTGCCCCACGCCTGCGGTTTTGCGCGTGACTCTCCAAACCAGGAGCCGAGCGATTGCGTTCACTACAAAAGTGACGAAGAAAAGGATCAAACCCAGCTCAACCAGCGAACTGAGATAAATGTCGGCGGTAGCTTCGGTAAACTCGTTCGCAATTACCGAGGCCAGCGTGTAAGAAGGCTGGAACAACGACAGGCTGATCTCAGGCCGGTTGCCGATGACCATGGTGACCGCCATGGTTTCGCCAATCGCGCGGCCCAATCCCAGGATCACCGCGCCCGCAATTCCCGGTGCTCCGTTAACCAGAACTACCATCGTCGTTTCCCACTTGGTGGCCCCCAGCGCAAGCGCAGCTTCGCGCTGAGTGTTGGGCACGGCGGACAGGACATCACGCACCACCGCAGAGATTATCGGCGTCACCATGATGGCCAGAATTATTCCGCCGGTGAGCAATCCGATGCCGGTAATTGAACCTTGAAACAGCGGCAGCCAGCCCAACCATCTCGCCAGCGGCGGTTCCACGTAAACGCGCAGAAACGGGGCCAACACAAAGATGCCCCAAACGCCATAAACGACTGAGGGTATGGCCGCTAGCAACTCAACCAGAAAGGTAATCGGCCGCGCCAGGTAATACGGCGCTTGTTCGACCAGAAAGATCGCGATGCCCAATGACAATGGGACGCTAATAATCAGCGCGATCAGGGACGAGACGATCGTTCCGTAGATGAAGGCCAGCGCGCCGAATTGGTCCTTGATGGGATTCCATTCGCGATTGGTTACGAAGCCAAATCCAAACTGGCGAATCGAAAGGATTGAGTGCGTTGCTAGCGCCACCATCATCGCCACGACAAGCAGCAGCACCAGCAAGCCGGCGGCAAACATCAGCGCGCGAAAAATCGCGTCGCCGGTGTTACCTGTGGGAGAAAGTCTGCGTCGCCAGTCAGCCATAAAACTATCGCAACGGCTGGCCGCCGGCCGTTATTGAATTGATTTTTGCTTCGGCGCGCTTGACGATCTCTTCAGGCAGGGGCGCGTACTGCAACTCCTTTGCGAATTTTTCACCGTCGTGAATTCCCCACCAGAGAAAATCAACCAGGGTTTTTCCTTTGGTCTGATCCGGCTGGGCTTTGTAAGCCAGGATGTAGGTGTAGCTGGAAATCGGATAAGCCGCGGCGCCGGCCGCATCTGTGATCGAGACCCGCAGATCTTCCGGCGTGGTGGCGAGGGATCCAGACGCGGCGGCGGTGACTGCGTCGACCGATGGCTCAATGAAACTGCCCGATTTGTTCTTCACCAGCGCGACCGGAAGCTTGTTCTGCACCGCGTAAGCAAGCTCGACATAGCCGACGGTGTTCGGGGTTTGCTTAACTTGTCCGGTCACGCCCTCGTTGCCTTTACCGCCAAGTCCAACCGGCCAATTGGGTGAAGTGCCGGCGCCAACTTTTTCTTTCCACTCCGGACTAACCTTTGACAGATAATCGGTGAAGACCGCGCTCGTCCCACTACCGTCCGAACGATGCACTACGGTTATGTCAGCATCGGGCAATGATGCGCCGGCGTTCTCAGCCTTTATTCTCGGATCGCTCCACTTTTTGATCTTGCCGAGAAAGATATCCGCAATTACATCCGGTGCGAAACGGAGCGGCTGATTAACTCCCGCCAGGTTGTAGGTCAGAACGACTGCCCCGAGGACGGTCGGAATGTGAAGGATCTCTCCGGGCGCACTCTTTAAGTCGTCATCCTTCATCGGCGAGTCTGAGGCGCCAAAGTCGACGGTGCGCTCTTTGATTTGTTTTATGCCGGCGCCTGAGCCAACCGATTGATAGTCGATCTTGACGTTGCTGTGCTGCTTTCCATATTCGCTCACCCATTTTTGATAAAGCGGATTGGGAAAAGTAGCGCCGGCGCCCTGCAGTCTAATTTCCCCTCCCGAGCTACTGTTACCGCCGCAGGAGCCGAAAGCCAGAGCGACCAGGCTGACGAAAATCAGGCAAAGTTTTGCCCGGGTGATAGTTTTTGAGAAAGACATCTTGACCTCCTCTGATTCTTGCCGATGAGCGTTAGTGACCAACAACTGCCGAAATTCAAAATGAAAATACGATCTGCTCTTGCACGCGGTACTGGCGCGGCGTGAACGCATTTAGTGGAACGAAGAAATTGGGAAAGTCTCCGCTGTTACGCAGTTCACTCTGAATGAAGAGTAAACTCTGCAGAGTCACCTTCTTCGCCAGTCCATAGTCGAACCTCAGATGATGAGTGCGAATGTTGACACCGCTGCCGGTGCCCAGATCGTCGTCGGTGACCTGCGAAATCAAAGCGTTCGCACCCTTAGTGGAAAAGACATACAGGAAAGACATGTCACCTCGGTTGGCGACTCGGCCAATCTGTAACGCGGACAGCAACGCGTCGCGTTCTTTGAGGCCGACGCCGACATTGCGCGCCACCTGGAAATTGAAAGTGACCGGATAAGTTCGCCCGCCACTTTGAAATCCCGTCCAATTCAACCGGTAAGTAAGGCGAGCAATTTGGAAATTCCGGGCCGTGTAAATCGCGCCGCCCGCGGTTGTCGTCGCGTTGCCGGCGCCGGTTACCGGGCCGGAAAGCGCCAGGCCCAGCCCGTTCTGAACGATTAGGGCCACGCCGTTCGCGGTCGAAGCCAGTTGGATCTGATTAGGATTTCTATAGAGCTGAAGATCGCCGCCCCATTGGCTGCTCCAGCGGTCGTTGTATTTCTGATTGATCAGGAGTCCCTGGTGAAAGAGATTCGAACTTCGCCCGGTGGAATTGAGAATGGCGCCGGCCTGGGCCAACGGACTGCCGGCGGTGACAATCGCGACGTTCGGATTGCTAAAGATGTATTGACCGGCGCGCAGCTCCAGACTCGCGACCCGGAATCCGTTGTTCTTGAATGAAAGGATGTACTTTTCATTAAAGCCGTTGAAGCGAACATCATCGTCAAAGAGAAATCTTGAGTTGTCGGCAAAAACTTCCTGAACGCGTCCGCCTTGAAGAGAGACCGCTTTGTTGGGATGGAAATCGACCCAGGCCTCACTGATGAAAAAAGGATGCCGAGTGGTTGTCTGGCCAAAGTCCTGATCCATCGTGAGCGGATTGTTCGCGGGGCCGGTGGCCAGTTGGCCGTGAAAACTGAGCTTCGAATTAATATCTGTGTCCAGGTTCAGCCGCAGTCGATAACGCATGCGGGCGTTTTGCTGATGAGTGAGAGCGGCGAAACCCGCCGGCGGCAAGGGCTCAGCGCGGCGAAAGATTCCGTCAAAGCGCAGGCGAAAATCACCAGTGAAACGGAAGGGTCCGATTCTGAGAATCTGCCCCTCGAGTTTCTTCACGCGATCTTCCATCGAGGGAGTTTGGCTCGGCGTCGTCACGGTGGTGCCGGGTTGATCCGCAATTGGCGCCATGGTGGCAACGTCTTTTGGCGCGCCTGCTTTCTGCTCGTCATTCGTGGATTTGGCCGAAAGAGTTGTGATCGTGCGCTGTTGCTCGGCGATTAGCGCTCGTAGTTCTGAAAGCACATTGTTCTGCTCTCTTAATTGATCTTCCAGGGCCTTGAGCCGGTCATCCACACTGGACGATGTTTTCTGGGCCTCGGCCGGAGCTGAGCGTTCACCAACGCCGGATGGCGTTCCGGAATCGCGCTGGACGCTCGTCAATGACTGGGTAAAGACGACCGCCGGCGTGGTCAAAAGAAGTATGGCGCCGATTAGAAGGTTCACTGACAAACGGGACAAGTCGGGTTTTGGTTGAGACATTTCGCCCTCCAAAGTCTTCGCAGGTATCGACAGAACGTTGATTTCATAGCACACCTCTGTGGTGAAATGCGCTGATCGGAATCAAGCGGTCCTTCGAGTTCAGGGCAAGCAGAAGGTCTCAGCCTAGAGGAGGGAAGTTAAATCGGTCTTACCGGTATCTTAACTTTATGTTAACGAGCGCATGGACATTCCCAGACCTGTGGGCTATATTGCGAATCTCTGAATCACTGCCGGATGGAGTCGATACTCTGAATGGGTCTGCTCAATTTCCTGCCAAAAGAAGAGCAATACTTTGATCTCTTCGCGCAAATGACGCTCTACATTTGCGATGCCGCTCGCGAGCTCAACGAGATGCTCGCGGACAAGAACCACAATTACCGGGAATACTCTCAGCGGATTAAAGGCCTGGAACACGCCTGTGATGAGCTGACTCATACCATTTCGACCAAACTCAACAAGTCGTTCATCACCCCCTTTGACCGCGAGGACATCTACCTGATGTCCAGTGCGCTGGACGACATCGTCGATCTCATTGACGACGCGGCCAGGGCCATAATCGATTTTGACATCCACGAAATTAAGCCACACGCCCGCGAGTTCGCAGGCGTGATTGCGAAAATGGCCGAGCAATTGCGCGAAATTGTCGCCATTCTGCGCAAGCCCAAGAATGTGACGCAGCGACTGGTAGAGATTCACCGGCTGGAAAACGAAGGTGACGATATCTACCACGCAGCCATCGCTCAGCTCTTTCACGAAGAAAACGACACTTTGACGGTGCTGAAGTGGAAAGAGATTTACGAAAAGCTGGAGGCGGCCGTCGATCGTTGCGAAAACGTCGCCAATATAATTGAGAGCGTTATCATCAAGAACGTTTAATCCAGACTTAGCTCCTGACCACTAACCTTCCTTATGACCGCCACCTTCGTCTTTGTGATTGTCCTGATCACCTTCGCGCTCATCTTTGATTACATCAACGGGTTTCACGACGCTGCGAATTCGATCGCGACAGTTGTGTCCACCAGGGTGCTGTCGCCCGGAATCGCCGTCCTCTGGGCGGCCTTCTTCAACTTTATTGCCTTTGTGGTTTTTGGCACCCGCGTCGCCAAAGCGATCGGCGACGGCGTCAGGATGGATTTGATTTCTCCGGATTTGCGTTTGTACGTTCTGTTGGCCGCGCTGTTGGGGGCCATCATCTGGAACCTGATTACCTGGTATCTGGGTCTGCCGACATCAAGTTCGCATGCGCTGCTGGGCGGTTACGCCGGCGCCGGAATCGCGGCTTATGGCGGAATTAGCGGGCTGCTAAAAACGGATGTCTGGCTGCGCACGATCAAGTTCATCGTGCTGTCACCGCTGATCGGCATGTTGTTGGGGCTGACTCTGATGATTGCGGTGCACTGGATCTTTCGCCGCTTTACCCCGAAACGAGTGGACGGGATCTTCCGCACCGGCCAGCTCTTTTCGGCCGCCGCTTTTTCGTTGGGCCATGGCGGCAACGATGCGCAGAAGACTATGGGCATCATTACGGCAGTGCTGACTGCGGGGGGAGTTGCGGGACTCACCTATGGGCCTAACGGAACATTGCCCGGCATTCCACTCTGGGTCGTTCTCTCAGCGCACGCCGCTATTGCGTTGGGAACCTTGTCGGGCGGCTGGCGCATAGTTCACACAATGGGTTCAAAGATTACAAAGTTAAAACCTATCGGCGGCTTTTGTGCGGAAACAGGAGCAGCCATAACGCTCGCCTATGTGACTTTAACCGGGACTCCCGTTTCTACTACGCACACAATCACCGGCGCCATCGTTGGCGTGGGAGCCACTCGACGATTGAGCGCAGTAAAATGGGGAGTGGCAGGAAGGATCGTTTGGGCCTGGATTCTCACGATTCCCGCGGCGGCCACGATCGCGGCGCTTTCGTTCTGGTTGGTCGAGGCAATTCACAAATTGGCGAACTAGCCGGCGGTTCTTCATAATCTCGCGCTAAAAAACACAACTGCGGGACCCTGGTTGCCCGGACCCCGCAGTTGTGCCTTTCGGGTTGTGCCCAACTTCTAAAAATTAAGTCTGAGCGCAAATTGGATCTGGCGACTCGTGCCCAGGCCAACATCGCGCACTACTGTCTGTCGAAGCAAACCAAACGTTCCGCCGGCGGCGCCCTGAGTGTACGCCTGTCCCGGTTGCACCACGTTGCTGGTAGAGAAGGTGTAAAGCCCGCCAGCCAGGCTGACGCTCGGCAACGCAAGATTCAAGCGTGAGCCGGGAATGTCAAAGTTCGCGCGATTGAAGACGTTGAAGATCTCGGTTCTGAATTCAAGGTTAATTGTTTCTGAGAACCGGAAGCGCTTTCTTAAGACCAGATCGAATTGTCTGAAGTTCGGTCCGCGCAAAAAGTTCCGCGGCACGTTGCCGAAAACACCCGGAGCCGGTGCCGTGAACGCGGCGGGGTTCAGAATCAGTCGATCGTTCGTCAAGTATGGATTCACACCCGCAACCAGATCAGGCCGGCGCACATTACGTGACGCTCCGCCACCCGGTGTATTCACCACCGCGACGAAACCTGGCGGAAGCGGATTCGCGGCATTGATCGTACCGGGCAGTTGCGCGATGAAACCATTTGTGAAGGTTGTATTAACTCCGCCGGCGCCAGTTGGGACGACACAGCCGGCGGGGTTCTGACACTGAATGACAACGTCGGGACGGACGATGCCGATCTCGAGGGGCAAGCCGGACCGCGCGTTAACGATCGTGCCAATCTCCCAATTGCCCAGAATGGCATTGCCGAACCCGCCAAAGTCGTATTTCTGACCTTTGCCGAATGGCAGATCGTAAAGCGCGCTCAAGTTGAATGTGTGACGAACGTCAAAGTTATTACTGCCCAGGTCGTAATCGTACTCAGAAATCGCGCGCGCGTTGTTAGCTGCGGTACGAGCCTCGTTCGAACCCGAAGTATTGCCGAACGAACTCGAGAAGGTGTACTGCGAGTTCAAAGTAAGACCGGTACTAAACCGGCGTGCCAGAGACACTTGTAGCGCCTTATAAGTGTCACGGCCGCCGCTCGTTTTGTAGTCGACTTCGGCATATGGGTTCTGGACCGACGACGATCCTGAGACGATCGAGAACTCGCGGATAGTATTGACCGCGATTACCTGACCGCCTGCGTTGGTGCGATTTACGACCCCAAAAGCTGCCGGCAGCGCGGTGCCGTCCAGGATCGTTGTCTGGCCTGGACGAATGCGATTCGCCACGCTGCGCAGAAACAGGTTTCGTCCCTGCGAGCCAACGAACGCCGCCGTGAAGACCATCTTGTACGGCAACTCTTGTTGCACCGAAACACTGTACTGATAAATCTTCTCCGGGATCGTGTATTCATTCGCATAGGCGCGCGGCTGATACTGCCGGTTATTTGGATTGCTCGTGAAGGCCGCCGCAATCGCGACCGGGTCCTGAGGAAAACTCCCGCCACTAAGCGTCGAACTAACTCGATTAGATTCAATTGGCTGAATAAGATCTTCAGCCTGGCCTGGACCATAGTAAATGCCAAACCCTCCGCGCAGTACCGTGCGGCCACCACTGAACCATCCACTACCGGCAGGATTAGGCGACCAGGTCACCGACACGCGCGGACCAAAGTTGTTCTTCGACGCCTGTTCGGGATCCTGGGTCGAATCGCGCAGCACGCCGGTGTTGATGTCGAAAAGTATCTGCCGGTTGTTAGCTTCGCGCAGCGGGCTGTAATACTCATACCGCAGGCCGTAGTTCACGGTCAGGCCGGGCCGAATCTTCCACTCGTCCTGCCCGTAAGCGATGTAAAAGGCCTGCGTCGCGACGGCTGGACCAGTTGAGTTGTTGAAGAACGGCGAAGGCGCGGAGAGATCGCCGAGAAACTGTGTCGACTGCAGCGTGTTCGAGAGAAAGTTATTGATACTCGCCCAAGTATAAGTGAGGCCGCCTTGACGGTCGGTCCACATGCGAATCCGGCGGTATTCCCCACCGAACTTCAGGTTGTGATCGCCTTTCGTCCAGTTGAGATTATCCACGAACGAAAGCGAATAGGGAGTGTATGGCTGGCCACGCCCGTTTTGCGCGCTATTCGATCTAATCAAACCTCCGGGCACGGCGACTCCGGCATTTGAGCCCTGACCCGGCAAGGCAAAGCCCGCGACGCTACCCGAGATGTTGAACGAAAGGGTCGAGAGATCGACTCCATTTAGGGTCGGCGCCACCCCGACGATACGCGAGTAGGCACTGTTATAGCCGACCTTGAATTCATTGAGTAGATTCGTCCGTAGTACAGACTGGAACGCGAGCACACCATTTTGCGGCACCTGGCGAATCAGGATGTGGCGGCCGGTCACGCCGTCAGGTTGATCGTTGAAAGCCTGATCCCGGAAGAACCGAAAATAACTCGAGTGTTTCTGGTTGATTTTATAGTCGAAGCGAAAAGCCGTCGCCGTTTCGTTGACGATATTGTTGGACTGAAGCTGAATCGTATCGAACAGATCGGGACCCGTGCGAAGTGTTACGGCGCCGGCGCCGCGAAATGCGGGAATAAGCGCCGCCGTCGCGGGGTTGCAGGCAGCCGCCCCGGCGCCCAGGGGCGGGGCGCATATACGCGAGGCCAACCCCGGCACGGCCTCGATTGAATTCAGACCTGCGCGCAGTCGATAGCCTTCGTATGAGAAGAAGAAAAACGCTTTGTCCTTCTTGATGGGTCCACCGATCGAGCCGCCAAACTGGTTCAGACGTAACTTGCTCTTTTGTCCGATAATATTGTCAAAGAAATTCGCCGCGTCGAGCTTGTCGTTGCGCACGTATTCGAAGATGGAGCCGTGGAATTTATTGCTGCCCGATTTAGTGACCACGTTGATCTGTCCGCCGGTCCCAGTGCCTTGCTCGGCGGGGTAGTTATTTGAGTCGACTCGGAATTCCTGGACATTCTCAAGCGACGATTGCAATCGAAAGGGTGTCGGTATCTCACCATTCAAATTACCGGGAGAAGCATCAATGATCGCTGTTCCCTCGATGCCGTCATAGCGCACGATGTTCTGTTCAACGGCTCGCCCTGAGAAGCGTATGTCGCCAAACGTTCCTGAGCCACTGTTCACTGATCCGGGCGCCTGCAGGTAAAGCTGAGAGAGTTGGCGACCATTAACCGGGAGACCTTCAACTTCACGCGGATTGACGTTCGCCCCCATGCTGGCTGAGCCGGTGTTGGTAACAACTTCGTCGCCGGCAATGACATTGATCGAGGCGGTCATCTCGGCGATCTGCAACGTCAGATGAAGCACCGATTCGCGCCCGACATTCACTTCGACGTCCTCGACTTTGGTGGTCAGGCTGTTGCCCTTGGCCGTGACGGTGTAAACGGAAGGCTTCAATGCCGGAACGGAAAAAGTTCCGTCGGCAGTCGCGGTCGCCGTTCGCTCCTCGCTGGTGCGGTTATTGCTGACGGTAACTATGGCGCCTGGCACGATGGCGCCGTTTTGATCTTTAGCTGTTCCGATGATGCGTCCGGAATCAGACTGGGCTGACGCAGCGATAGTTGTTATGAGAAGAAAGAGTAAGGCCGGAACCGCACGTGCAATTCGAGCTAGTTTGGGGTACGAGTTTGCCATAGTAGTCTCCCTGGAGTTTGGTTAAGAAGAAGGCGTTACGATTGGTCAAGGCAAAGATTAACTCCCGGAGGTTACGGCCGCGTGAATGGGATCTTAAATCGACCTGAAGAAAGTTAAATCGACGTTAACTTTTCTAAGAGCGGTGCGCCGAAGCGCGTGCTGGAGAATCGCGATCTGATTGAGTTGTGAGCGGATTGATCCGGGTTACATCGAAGCAGTTTTTGTCGCCAGGGGTCGCACATACTTAAGCAGTGCCGCTAAGAATTCCTCGCGATGAGTGACCAATGCAAAATGACCCGCATGTTCGATACGGATCAGTTTCTTCCTGGGTGCTCTCACTACCTTGAAGTACTCCACTGCAACTGAAGTGGGTGTAGCCATGTCTTCCTTTCCCTGAATCACGAAGAACGGGACCTTGAAGACCCTGGCTGTGGTTGGTAGCTCGGTGTTTAGCATTGCGTTAAGGGTAGTGCGTCCCGAGTACTCCATGCCCTCACCCCATGTCTTCAGGTACGCTTCGGTAAACTCCGGGTCTGAGCGGACGATCTGCATCAAGTCCTCGAACCATTTTGCATCTGCCCGCGCCATATAAGGGTTGCGCATGCTCCACCAGGAAAAATACTGGGCCGCGTTGGTTGGGTCCGGCGTGCCGATGGCTTCCATCAGCTCTACCTTCTTGCGGTCATTCGCAGCGCGTGATCTGGCTAACATGAAATCGAACTGCGCCTTAACATTGGCGCGCCAACTCCCTACCTGTCCCGTTCCAATATAAGCGGCAAACAACTCTGGACGGCGCTGAACCATTCCGACGGCCAGATACGAACCCCAGGAATGACCTAACAGCAAAATGTTTTTCTTTGCCAGGTAGTTGCAAAGGTACTCGGCGAGTTCGAGGCCATCCCACTCAACCCGTTCGGGCTCGGGTGGCGAGTTGGGATTCTGTGCATAGGTTTTGCCGGCTCCGCGCTGATCCCACTGCACAATAGTGAAATCCTTTTCATAGGCTGCATAGGTGTTGCGTAAAGAAGATTGTGCGTCGCCGGGGCCGCCGTGGACGATTAACAGCACAGGATTGGCACGATTCGCACCGCGGATGGTGACCCACTGTTCAACGCCACCCAGGGTGACAAAACGCATTTCTTGAATTGGCGTGGCGGCTGTGTCTGGTACTCGTGAACTTTCAGCCGCGAAAGAACCCGGCAGCCACAGGCTCGTGACCATCAGCAGGAAACCCAGGCTTTTGTTGATTAGGAGAGACAACTAGATCGCATCCCTGATTAGCATGACTGATGCAAAGACGCCCCCAGAGGAATTAGTGTTAACGACTTTTTGATACTCCGCCAAAATCAGTCAAGCCGGCAAAGACGCTCCCGCGATCCCATCCTTATGTTCTACCACTCGATCAAAAAAGGCCGGTAAGGATCGAAGGTAATGCTGCGAAAGATCTGATTGGCTGTCTCTAACTCTTTTTCGCTTTTGCCGGCTACCGTCATAACCAGAAATACACTTGGATCCGTGTTCCGGGATTTGCCTTCATGCAAAGTCACGAATAGTTGCGCGAAAAATTTACGTTTGGATTTGGTTTGACCATCTCTGTAGGTGATGAGTTGCACGTGCTTGCTATCGATGACGACAGGTTCCTCTGTGAAATCCAACATCGCTTCCGTTTTTGCGAAACTGCCATCACCAAACGAACCGGCATCAATCGCCAGTCGCATTTTGTCGCTGCGGAATTCCGCGAAACAGGAATCAATACCTTTGACATGTTGATTTTTCAAGTCTTTGGGAATCAGGAACCTGATCTGACAGGCAGCGGTTCTTTCCCAACCGGGAGTAATGTTGGAACCAGGTCCCTGACCGCCAGTTAATCCCAAGGTTAAGTTGGCAAGGATGAGAAACAATGAACTGACGAGCAGATGAGACATGGATCTAAGATGTAAGGACGAGCGTCAAAGTTGACCGCTCTACGTCCCGGACGCGGACAGCACGGGTAATTACTGATAGGTGCGCCCGTTGTGTTTGAGCCAACCTGCCACGTGCTTCCCTTCCGGATCCCGGTGCGTCCAGTGGACCATACCGCCTTGGGCATTCCACACGTACTCGCCATAGAAGCGTACGCTATCGCCTTTCTGTAGCCCCTCGACCCGCGGTGCGATGTCGATGTTATGCGCAATAAGAATTGTCTGACCTGAGACGAGGCGGATGATGAATCGCTGATGCCTGCTGCCGGCAAGGTCGTCCGGCAGTATGCGCGAAACTACACCAGCACCTTCAACCTGAACATCGCTCGTCCTGTTTTTGAACGCGCGCCCAACTTGAGTGTCGTCCCTGGACGCACCACCTTTTTGACCCGCGGCCTGAACCGCGCAGCCAGAGGCTGTCCAGATTAAGGAACATACAACGACTGCGGCAATGTAGATCTGTTTCACGGTAATTTACCCCCTTAGACGACGTTTGAGCGCGGCTGAGTTGTGTCTCAGCCACTTTGACTCAGGCCTGTCGAGTTCGTTGTTCATCCGAGCGGATGGCCTGCTGCCTGCGATTGAGAGTAACGATCGCCAACGGCAGGGCCACGCCACAGGGAATCCAGATGAGCCATCGGTATGGACTTGGTAGCACAAAGAGAAGGACTAAGAAGAGTGTGATTCCGACCCATGCGGCAATCGATACTCGCACCATGAACTGACGTTCCCGCGGCCCTTGCGTGTTCTTGATGCTTGCATAGGTCCCGACCGCGCCACCAGCGAGTCCTATGATAGCCAATGATCCCTCCAACTATGCCTACATCCATAGATCTCCTTTCGGTGAGGCACCTCGGTCCAACGATTCGTTCGATAGCGTTGTAAATAGTTCAGCCGCTAGTAACCCACATGACACCAGCAATCACTAGCCACACCCCAATTCCAACCAGATGCAAACAAATGATTCCCGCGACGGCCGTTAGCCACCACGAGTTTTTGAGTTTGGCGTAACTGAGAACGAAGCCATAGAACGGAAACTGCAGAACAGCGATGCCAACGACGATCACCATCGAAAAAGTTTGAAGGATTTGGGTGGCGAAGGCATCGTTTGCAGCAACGCCGGCAAACAAACCGAGTATGAGCATCGATAAAGGATAGAAAACGATTGCGGCATCATAGCTGCCGTGCCCGGCGCCGGTTGAGTCTAAGGCTGCCCAAAGAAAAACCGGGGCCATCAGCGTGCCAATGGCCGTGGGTAACCAAAAGCGAAAGTTTCGCATGTCATCAGCCTGCTGAGTACAAGCCCGTCGACCGTCATTACTGGTGCAGTTTGCCGTCCTGTCTCATTAGCACCGTCGCTTTAGCGCGGTGACCCCTGTGCACGACACAAATCGGAAACCGTTTAAACGGTTTGCCTTCCGATCCTAATCGCTAATCACCAAGCCACGGTGGTAATAAGAAAAGGTGGCCAGTTCAAACTGCATCAGTACCCGACGGTCAGAGTTGAGCGGGCGCGGGATTACAAACGGCGATTCTCTTCGTCTATCCGGATTGATCTGCGGCTGCTTCCGCGCGAACCGCCATCACTTCAGCCAGCCGCGCCGCCTCGCGCGAGAAGCGCGGCGATTGACACTCAGCCACCAGCGCCTGATAACGCGCCAGGTGCTCGGCTGCCAGCGTTCGTTTTGCGGCAGCGTCTTCGAGCTTGCCTTTAGCCTCAGCGCGTTTCCCGGCCGCGAGCATTACTTCGATGTAAAGCGGACCGAGCCAAAGCTGGCTCACCCGGGATTCGGTTCCCGATACCAGCCGTTCGGCCGCCACGCACACTTGTTCAGCTTCATCCAGCTCACCCCGGCGAAAGCGCACCTCAGCCAGGCAGCGGTGCGCTTCGAAACGCGAATAGAGCAGACTTAACTTCTCGCATGCTTCGAAGTTATCAAGGGCAGTTTGCAGCGCGTCATCAAGTAGTCGCTGACTCTCATTCCGGTCGCTGGCGCTCTCAGTTGCGAGTTGGTTTGCTTTGGCGGCTTGCAGAATGGCGAAGTTTCCCTTTAACAGCGCCGCGACGCGAAGCTCGCCAATAGACTCCGCCAGCGCTATGCCCTCGGTAAACTCTCGCTCAGCTCGCTGGGAATCGCCGCTGTGGAACGAGCACATCGCGGCGACGAAATGAGTCCAGGCCCGTCGCTCGCGCGAGTGAAGCTTATCGGCTATCTCAAATTCACGCTCGGCATACTCGAGTCCCGCCAGAAACTCACCCTGGTGTACGGCGTCCTCGCCCAAAAACTCGTAACCGCCCGCCTGCGCAAACAACACATTGTGAGCGATGCCAAATTCCAGAGCCTGGCGCGCCCAGTGATCAGCCTCGATGTAAAGTCCATAGTGCTGGTTGGCGCCGGCAAGGTAAGCATAAACCTGCGTGATCATTGGGGCCGCAAAGGAACTGATGGAATCCGCGGCGGCGGCCGGAGCCACCAAATCGGCAGCTTGCTTTAAGAGTTCAATGGCTTTCAGGTGACGACCCGCCAGATGATGAAAGCGGGCTTCGATCGATAGCGCCTTGGCCAATTCCAGCGGACTCGTGCCGGCGTCCAAAACCTTCAGCGCTTCACGAACATATTCAACTCCGCGTTGGTCTCCGATACCCACTAATGAAGATGCTGCCTGCAATTGTAAACGGGCGCGCACCTGAGGATCGTTTGTGAGCGCCAGGGCATTCTCGAAATGTTCACCGGCGGCAATGGTTTCGCCGTGCAGCAGGTAAACTTTGCCAATCGACTCTTCCTGAGCCAGCTGTTCTTCAGTTAGCCCAAGCGCCTCGGCGCACTCGAGAGCCCGGCCATACGCGGCGATAGCTTCGTCAAAAGCGAAAATGCGCTCAGCTTCCTGCGCCGCGCGCTTAGCGTAAGCAAGTCCACGCTCATAGTCGCCGGCCTGAATGTAGTGGTAGGCAAGTCTCTCAACGGAACACTGACACTTTTCCAGTCCTTCCGCGGCCAGCAGGTGCAGACGGCGGCGACGGATTGGGTTTAACTCTTCATAAAGGACTTCGCGGATCTTGTCGTGGGTAAAGATGAACGAGTCTTTGCCGGCAACTGCGAGTAATTGAGCTCTGACGGCTTCGTCCAGGGCGTCGAGGAGCTGTTCGTCCGAGGTGCGCCCTGCCGCAGCTTTCAGATCTTCGAAGCTGAACGTCTTGCCCAAAACGGCCGCAGTGCGGAGCACTTCGTTGGACCCATCAGTCACGCGATCGAGACGATTTCCGATCGCTTCTTTTACGCTTTGGGGGATCACCAGCTCGCCCACGTCACAGCGCTTCCAGCGGCCGCTTTCACGGCGCACTGAGCCCTGCTCAATGAGCGCCTTCAAAACTTCCTCGACAAAGAAAGGATTTCCTTCGGTCTCTCGATACACCGCCTCGCCAAAGTCGGCGCTGACGTTTTCCCCGAGCAGGGCGCCCAGTTGGGCGGAAGTTTCCATTTCGTCAAAGCGCCGCAGGACGATGCGCGTGGCTAGCCGTTCGCGATTCCAATCAACCAAAGACTTTGCCAGTGGGTGAGCGCGATCGAGTTCAGTCTCACGATAGCAGCCGACGATCAGCGCGCGCTCTTCGCGCATTTGTCTCAAGAGATGTCCGAGCAGCCAGAGGGTACCGCGGTCGGCCCAATGCAGGTCATCGGCGTAGAAGAGCAACCCGGTTTCGCGCGCTAAATTCGCAAAGACTCGGGCCACAGCGTCAAAGAAAAGCAGTCGCTCTTCGTGCGGTGGTAACTCAGGGCGCTCCGGAAAAGGTCCCAGACGCGATTCAATCTCAGGCGCTAACTTGGCAATCTGTGGCGCGGCGTCGCCCAGGGCCTTGCGCATCGCCGCATCATCTTTCTGCTCGCGCACCCAGCGGCGAAACGCTTCGACAAAAGGCAAGTAAGGAGTGGTGGCTTCGTACTCGTAACAGCCGCCAGTCAAAACCACGGCGCCATCGACTGCGGCCTGGATGGTGAGCTCACGCGCGAGCCGGCTCTTTCCCGCCCCGGGTTCGCCGCTCAAAAGCACCGCATGGCCGTGAGCTTCACGCGCCCGCCGCCACAACTCCCGCGCTTCGGAAAGTTCAGGAGCACGCCCGACTAAACGTCCCCTGGAGAGTGCGTCCAGAATCGCAACTGATGCGGCGCCCTCGCCGTCGTCGGTTGCCGTCGTCGAGTTAAGTGATTCCCGGAGGGCGGCGGCCGTATCACGCGCGTTTGCAAAGCGATCATTGGGATTTTTTTGCAGCAACCGCAAGATGACGGCTTCCAGGGCGAGTGGAAGATCCGGACGCAACACCCGCGGCGGCACGACGGGGGCGTGGACGTGCTGCGAGACTACTGCCAGCGGATCATCGCCGGCGAATGGCAGTCGACCCGTCGTTAGTTCATAAAGCAGCACTCCCAGAGCGTAAAGATCAGTACGCCCATCAACCGGCTGACCCATGGCTTGCTCGGGCGCCATGTACGAGGCGGTTCCGAGGATGAGTCCGGAGCGCGAGATGCGCGCTCCATAACCGGGCAGCGCCAGACCAAGATCGGCCAGCTTGATGCTGCCGCTTTGCTCCGGCGAGGATATGAGCACATTGTCAGGCTTCAGATCTCGATGCACGATATTATTTGTGTGCGCGTGATCCAAAGCAGCGCAGATCTGGGAAGCGACTTCGACAATGCGTGGCAAATCACGCGGGTGCGCTTTCGCCAGGCTGGTGCCCTGGACCAACTCCATCACGAAGAAGGGCATCCCTCCCGACTCGCCGACGTCATAGACTGAAATGATGTGCGGATGATTGAGGGCGGCCGCAGCGCGAGCTTCGCGGATCAATCTTTGCCGGGCATCTGAAGTAGCGGCCTCTGACACAACTTTGACGGCGACCGGGCGCATCAACTCGAGGTCCGTCGCGCGATAGACCACGCCCATTCCACCACGGCCGATTTCGCTGTCGAGTCGATAACGCTGACGCAACACCGCTCCGGTGGCGATGGCACCGCTCCCGGTTTCCTCCCGAGAGAGAATCCGAGTTACTTCAGAATCGCTGGTCATCAAGAGAAGGATAGCACGCCGTCAGGACAAGGTTTTACCGACGGTTGAGTTGGTCGCCTCCGGCGGCGACCGTGCTCCGATCCAACTAATTGTTAGAATTGGCCCAAATCAAGGCGGAGTTGATAGAAAGCCCGCACCAATGTATGTCGACAGTCAGACAAGTCGAGTTTCGCCAGAGTTCTTTTGCCTACGCGACGATCAACGATAGCAAAAGCCTGGACGAGTGGATCTAATCCAAACCTTGTCGGCCCCATCGTGAGATTCACGGTAGCTGGTAAGGTGGAAATCAATCCTATTGAGCAACTCGGGACAAATAAGATTTTTCACTCGGGATTTCAGTTTCGACCATTGCATCGGGCTACTCTATGCATCTCGTTACGGCTGGACAATGATGTTTGCATGCCTCGCTACCTCCTGCCAGCGTCCACGCTGTTTCATCCAAATCGATGTGAACCTAAGACGCGAGGTCTGGCCCGCATTCGGCATCTTTCCAGCCCAAACGACGGTTTCGCTTCCAGCAACAATAACGGTGTCGTGGTAGACGTGTACATACTCAATCTGCCGGTCGTAGGAACTGAAGGCAATGTTACTTGACGCGACCATACCTAAGACCTGCTGCTTGTTGGCGAATTTGTTAAAGGGATTGGTCACGACGAAATCGTCAGACCAAATGCTCCTCAATGTTTTGACGTCGTTATGCATCAGACCTTCAACCTCTTGAGCATTCAGCCGTCTGATTTCTTCTTCAATACGCCGGTTTTGATTGTTCTGAGCTGACGCGAGCAGCGCCGCCATCGTTATGAGCATAACCAGGGCGATAACTCTTTTCATTTCGTGAATCCTTTCATTGAAATGGTTGAGTTTCTTTTCTTACGGATCCAGCGGGTCATTTGCATCAAAAAATAATGAAGCAACCGATGGCTTGAACTCCGCGGTAACGGAAGATGTTCGGGTGATGAACTCCATCGGGAAGTATCCCAATTCCGTCGAACAACGAATCCGAAAGCCCTCCTTCGTCGTGAGTGCAATGTGGTCTTCGCTTGAAGTGGCCAGAGCCTTTAGATCCGCTGGTATTCCGTAACGAAAAACGAGACGCGCCGCGTTTCGAAAATTCGTAGTTGTATGACGTGCGTGCGGCTCGATCAAAATATTCTTTTCAGGTATTTTGAAGTTCTCCATCACGTATTTTTTCATCTCGATCGCCTCATTAAAAGGCGTCTGCATCGGGTGAACGTGGCCACCCGATAGGATAATCAATGGCGCCTTGTGCTCGAGGAATAGTCGGGCGCCCTGGTCAGCCCTCTTGGCCGCAATCTTACTTAGCCTGGCTGAGTCCGCCGGGCCCGAGCCGAGGACTAAAATGAATGAATACGGATAATCGCTCCAGCTGATCTCTTTTAAGTTTTGAAGGCACGTTTTGTTTTCGCCTGCTTCAAGTGGTTCGTAACGCCCTGCGTCATCGCGTCGATTAACTTCCAGGAGTTTTAGAGCGAAATTGAGCGTAGGTTCAAAAAACAGAGAGCTCGTGGTCGGCTTAATCTCGGCAACTTTCGTCTTGAGGAGGTTGCGGTATTCTGCGCTTGAAACATCAAAACTAACCCTATCAATATCCTTATAAAATGGGTTCTTGCCGAGACCGTAAACACTCAGCAGTCGGTTCATTCCCTTCGCGGCATCTTTCCACGCCGCAACCAACATCTCTGTGTCGGATTGCCGGCTGTATTTGATAAACGCACCTGACGGACGCAAATCGTTTTTGACGAGGTTTTTGAACTCAGGATGCTTTGCAAGTCCTTTCAGTTCGGCTGCTACCGTCTCGATGGTCGGACCACTGAAACTGAACAACCGATCGAAGCAACTCACGTCGCTGCAATTCCCCGCCATTTTTAAAGAGTTCAGCTTGTTGTTGGATAGCTTTTTCAGGACTGTGTTTCGTCTTAAGAGTTTTCGAACTCCGCGATCTCTCTGAAACAAACTCAAAAGATAAAAGTTCTTGTCCTGAACCGCATTGCGAAATGTCAGCTTGTAAGTGCTGTCAAAGCCAGAGGACTTGAATCCCGCGTTCTGAGCAAATGAAGTATTTGTTAACCGCTGGGAAGTGCTGCCAAAGCCTGCCGAGTGAAGCTCAGCGTGCTGCGCTAATGAAGTAATTAATAGGACAACAGAAAGAAGTATGGGTCGAAGCATCATGATTTCATGGTAGTCAACCAGTTCGCGAAGCCAACGAAAGACCTGTAGTCCGCAGCGTAAGCTGTGGGAAACATGAGTCGCCATGTTTCCTCCGTTACGCCTCTCACTGGCTCTCGGAACTTTAGTGAGGGTGACCCACGGCTCACGCCGGGCGAGTTATTCGGACCTAGCCATAATCCACGTCAAACCTTCTCATTTTTTGCCAAGGTATTTTTCAAACCACTCAAGGTTCGCTTGCATGGCCTGCAGTTGCATCTTCGGCTCGGTGGGTCCGTGTGGTTGCCGAGGCAGCACCAGCATCCGCGTCGGCACTCCCTGGGCCTTCAGCGCGTTGTAAAACTCGTAACCCTGAGAAATCGGAACGCGAATGTCCGCCTCGCCGTGTTGAATCATCGTTGGGGTCGTCACGCCCTTAACATTGAACATCGGCGAGTGCTTCTGATAAATATCCATCACTTCCCAAAGCTGTCCGCCAAAGTAATCGGGAACAAAGGCCGGGATGTCGGCGGTGCCGTTAAAGCTCATCAGGTTAGTCACCGGCGCGCCCGCCGAAGCCGCTTTGAAGCGATGCGTTTGCGTGACGATCCACGAAGTCATAAAGCCGCCATAGCTCCAGCCCATCACGCCTAACTTTTGCGGATCGGCCACTCCCATGGCGATCACTTTATCAACGCCCGTCATCAAGTCCTGATAGTCGGCCCCGCCCCAATCTTTGATGTTGGCGCGGCGAAACTCCGCACCGTAACCGGAAGAGCCCCGCGGGTTCGGCCGCAGAATCGCGAACCCGTGAGACGCGAAACTTGCCAGGGGATAAACACCACGACCTCCGACAAAGGTTTGTTGGAAGACTCCCGCAGGTCCGCCGTGAATGTTAAGAATCAGAGGAACTTTCTGTCCGGTCTTGTAGCCAACCGGATAGGTCAACAAGCCTTCGATGTCGTGGCCGTCGGTGGACTTCCAACGCACGACTTCGGTCTTTCCTGTTGCCGGCATCTTAAGATCAGAATTAGCTTTGCTGACCTGGACCGGCGAGAGATTTGAGACTGAAGCGACGAACGCTTCCGGCGGTGAGTCGGAAGCTTGCCGCACAAAACCCAACATCGTACCGTTCGCATTTAGATCGATGCCGCTGTAAACGGCAGTGGTGGTTTTGATTTCTTCAATCTTGTTGGCGGCCACATCGATCACATAGATCTGCGTGCCCGTTCCCTTGGCTTCGCTGAAGTAAAGTCGCTTTCCGTCTGCCGACCAGCCGGCGAGATTCGGCTGTCCGTCGAAAGACTCAGCCAGGGTCTTCGGTGTGCCGCCGGCAACGGAATAAACTTGAATCAAACCGCTCTGCGCCCAGCGCGGCGGATTGTCGCTGACCGTCATGGCGATTGATTTCCCGTCGGGCGAAAAGATCGCCGAATCTTCCGCGGCCGCTGTGTTGGCGAAGGTCTTGACCTTGCCGCCCGGGATTTCGACTATCGAAATATCCGAAGTGGTCCAATCGTTCGCGCCCGGCGTTTTAGTGTGGCTGAAAACTATGCGCGTTCCATCGGGCGCCCAGTCAAACCCGGCAACGTTATAGTTTTCGGTGGTGAGCTTGCGTGGCTCGCGTTTGCCGTTCGCGTCTTTCTGAAGCGGAAGCACGTACAAACGCGTCATTTTGAAGTTTTCATCGACCCAGCGAAAATCGTTCTTGGCTTTGTCGTTCTTTTCTTCGTCTTCTGTTTTCGGGTCGGCCATCGTGAAAGCTATCCAGCGACCGTCAGGCGCCCATTCGAAATTTGAGACGGCGCTTTTGACGTCAGTCAAAGGCTCTGCTTCGCCACCGTTCAGGCGCAGAAGGTAGAGATTGTTCTTGTTGTCTTTACGATTTGAAGTAAAGGCGATTGAATTACCGTCAGGCGACCATTTCGGATTCGTCGAGGATTTTTCACCAAACGTGATTTGGAGATTATCTTTGCCGTCCGTCGTCGCCAGCCAAAGCTGGGTCACGAACTCACTCTTGTCCGGCGCCATCATAGGTTCATTCACCGTGTAGACAACTCGTTTTCCATCAGGCGAAACACGCGGCGTGCCCACCGCCCGGGTTCTGATTTGCAATTCAGGCGTCCAGCTACCTGTTTGTGCATTGCCGGCGATTGCGAGCAGTAACAAAACGCTGGTTATGGTTGCCAGGAATTTCATCTCTATTCTCCTTAGGAAACTGGATTTGGGATCGCGGGCATTCGCCCGAGCTTCACCGCCGATTTGTGCGGCGAACACTAACGCGGATTGAAGGAGCGAGTCAATTGTCGCGCTCTAACATGAGGTGGAAGGAAGTCACCATTGCAAGACATCCGACCACACCTTGCGGCAATGACTCGCGTCCTGACCCATCTGTTATCGGATGGTACTTACCGCACTCGCCAACTTGAGTTTTTGACCCGGTGGCTAAGCTTCGCACCCTCACCCAACCTCTCCCAAAGGGAGAGGAAAGCTGCTTCGCACCCTCACCTAACCTCCTCCAAAGGGAGAGGAGAGACTCCCGGTTCTGACACGAGTCCCGGCGGAGGCGGCGCCGGTGACAAATCGCGAGCCAGAATCGATTTCAGTCGCGACAACATCCCATCGCTTTCCCATCGTTGCCAGCGCACCAGCGCATCGCGGTAATACTCAGTACGCCGTTTTGAGAAGTGGCTGAGTAACCACGTGGCTCCTTCCTTTAAGCGGGCGTGGTTTTCTTCGTTCGGCCTGCTGCGGGCTCGGAGCCGCCGGCTGAGATCCTGAATCCAGACGTCACAATCGTGCAGCTCACCGAGAGCGGTTTGCATCGCCGCGACTTCTTTAGCTATTCCCTCCATCTCGTCGCCCCAACAGGTGGCGAACAACTCAATTGCATAACGCAGTCTCTTGGCGAGAATTCGCAGCTCATGCAGTTGGTTGATCTCGAAGGGAGAGTAAATAAAGCGGCTCGCCGCAGTAAATTCTTTCAGCCGGCCTTCGATGATGCCCGCTCCCAGTTGCCAGAATTGCGCCGGCTCAACGTTAGCACCTTGAGAGGACGATCTGGTTGGCAGCGCCACGCCGATTGATCGCAGCTTGTTGAGATAGTCTTTGCGAAAGTCATCCATCGCGGTTTGTTCGAGGGCTTTTTCGAGAGCAAAACGCGCCTTGTTTTGTTTCAGCCGGCGTTCTTCCTCGAGTATCTCGATACCTTCGGCTGCACCCTCTTTCGCTTTGGCCTTCAATCCGTCCAGCGCGATCAGCGCGACATCCTCGTCGCGGACGGCACCGAGGCTCCTGGCAATCGCTCTTAACTTCAAGCGTGGCAGCGTGCCCTTGCTCAGATAAGGTTTGAAGTCGCTCACCGCACTGCGCAAGCGGCGCGAGAGCACCCGCATGTCGTGAACTCCTTCGGGATCGCTCCAGTCCAGCGCGAGGTCTCGCAGGCTACACATTTTCTTGAGCTGAGTACGCAGCACCAGCCTGACCATCTTATCGGCTGAAGCTGAACAGTGGAGTCCGGGTATGCGCTTTCTTTTTGCCATAGGTTCAAGCGCGTTTGAGCGCGGCGCGACGGCTAAAGGTCAAACGGCAGTCAAAGATCTGTTCGAACATCCTGCGCTTTTGTTCGGCGGCATAGATTTCCCGATCGCAGTTGGCCGAGCTTTGCAGCTCGATATTTACCTGACGCCCGTTGCGAACACAGCGGATGTCGGCAACCCGGCTGTCGTGGCGGCGGTCGAGCGCATCGGCGATTCTCAAGATGGCTGCCAGGGCAAAGACTGTGTCCCGGTCCGTTTCGTTGAGCGCGGCAAAATACTCGTGACGGTCCTTTGGCTCGGGACCGCGGTGATAGCGGGCGACGTTGGCGATTACATCCCGCTCAGTTTCGGAAAAACCCGTGAGCTCGGAATTCTTAATTAGGTAAAGCGAGTGCTTGTGGTGAGAGTCATGCGCGATGTGATAGCCAACATCATGGAGCAGCGCCGCGGCGGAAAGCATCGTCCGCCGGTGACGGTCGAGGTTCGTAGGCAGACTCGATCGCGCCGAATAGTCAAAGATTCTTTCCGCCAACCGCGCCACTTGATGCGCGTGTGATTCTTCATATCCAAAGCGCCGGCCCACAGCATGCACGCCGCGCAAACGATAGTCAGCCAGGTCAGGCAAAGGCGGAGCTGACTCAGCTTCGATTTCACGCAGTCGTTCAATCAGAAGTCCTTCGCGCAAGGCCCAACTGCACGTGCGCAGAGACTCGATGCCTAAGGCATGCATCGCGCCTTCCAGGATTTGCCCTCCGGCGATAATGATCTCGGATCGCTGCGGGCTGATGCCCGGCACCGCGCGCCTTTCGGCAAGTGTCATTTCGGCGGAGCGGGAATTAAAGCGCGTAAGCTTGGCCAGGTCGATCTCGTCTCCGGCCGGGCGGGCGCCTTCGCTTTGCCCATCCTCTGATCGCAAAGCGGCCCGTAACCGCAGGGACGTGCCGATGGCCAGAATCGTTCCTGAAGTTCCGGTCGATTTCTGCCAGCGGGTGCCACGCAGCTCGCGCGCCGGACGTTCGAGCGCGGCGCGCACTTCCTCTCTCAACAACTTCAACTGTTTCGTCTTGGGAGGATCGTGAAAGAGGAATTGTTCGGTTAGTCCGACGGCCCCCAGCTTAACTGAGAAAAGGGCAGCCGGCCCGCCATCGCGCATCAGTGAAATTTCAGTCGAGCCGCCACCGACGTCAAGGTTAAGGATCGAGGCCGCTGTTCGAGCGCAGCCCTGGGCCGCGGCCAGTCCGATTAGCCGGCCTTCTTCAATCGGGGAAAGGACCTCAACCGTGACTCCGGCTTTGCGTTGGGCTTCCTTGATGAACTGGGCTGCATTTCCGGCTTCCCGAACCGACGCCGTAGCCACGGCAAAGATTCGTTCGGCGCCGCGGGCTTCAGCGATCAGACGAAAGCGCTTGATGCAATCAACGGCAACTTCAATTGACGCAGGCGGCAGGCGTTGTTGGCGCAGTGTGTCGTGACCGAGCCGCACCGTCTCTTTTTCGCGGGCGAGTACGGCCAGAGAATCACTCGCTGCCGCGTCAACGACGACCAACTTGATCGAATTTGAGCCTACGTCGATGGCGGCGATCTTCATCCCGCTTTTACTCTTTCCGGGCTTCACTCTTGACGGCGAGTCTCAAGGGAGGGCTGGCGGCGGACTTGGGCTTGTCCTGTTGTTCGATTTCCTTTTCAACCGCAAGCGGCCCCATCAGGGGTTCTTCCTGGACCAAACGAGAGATGGATTTTCTTAGGGTGTGCGCGACCCGTCTTACCGGCCGGGAGGCGTCAATTACACTAAAGCCATATTCACCGCTCATCCGGTCGAATTCTCTCAGCAGTAATTTCTGGTAAGCGATGAAACTATCGTAGTAATCGTTCTGCAGGCCGAGATCCATTCCTGATTCCCAGTAATCAAAGCCGCGCCCGGAAGCGAGCACGCGCCCGGCCAACTCCTCGGCGGATCGCACGCGTAGATAAAGCACGGCGTCCGGCACCAGCGCGATGCCGTAAATGCTGCGAATCCATTCCGGATCAGCGCCCCGCACTACCGCGCGGGCAATCGCGGAATAGATGTAACGATCGGTGAGCACAATAAAACCGGCGCGCAAGGCGGGCAACATCTGGTTTTCCAGACGGTCGGCAAAATCCGCGGCGTAATAAAGCTGCATGGTGAGCCGGCCGAGAGTGTGTCCGGCTCGCGCGTTTTTGATGCCGCGTCCGGCCAGTATTGATCGGGTCATACCGGTGTCGAGCACGCCATAGCCGGCCGATTCCAACCACGTGCGCAGCAACGCGACGTGCGTCGAGCGACCCACCCCGTCAGTCCCTTCGATCACCACCAACTTGCCGCTGTAGGGCTCGACCTCGATATTGGGAAGCGCGGTGCCATAGAATTTCATTTCCTTCATTTGGCCAGCACCACCTTCTCTTTGAATTTCTCTTTCAAATGGCGGCCGACTATTTCGCGCATCAGCCGTTGCTGGGCGCGAATGGGTTGGGTCCCGTCAACCACAGTCAGACCAAATTCACTCACCATGTGATCGTACTCTTCAAGAATTTTGCCCTGAAAGATTTTGAAACTCTCTTCTTCATCGTCGGCCCAGTCCATATCCATGCCGGCTTCGTAAAACTTTAGTTGCGGGCGAGCGGACGCAATTCGGTCGATGGCTACATCCAACGGCGCCCGAAAGTAGAACGACACAGTTGGTTTGACGGCGAACTTGTAAACTTCCCGGACCCAGGAGCGATCGCATCCGCGCGCCACATCGCGGGCAAAGGCGGTGTAGATGTATCGATCCGCCAGGACGATTGCGCCCGCTTTCAAAGGCGGAACTATGTCCCGCTCAGTGCGGTCGGCAAAGTCGGTCGCGTGCAGTAAGGAAAATGTGGTCGGCGTGAACAGGCGACGCTTTTTCGCGCGTCTGGTAGTGTCCTTAACCAGTGGCGAAGAGTTCCATTCAGAGAAGAATACAGGATAGCCTTCGGCTTTGAGCCACTGGTAAAGCAGCGAGAGCTGAGTCGACTTGCCGCTGCCGTCCGTGCCCTCGACAACAAAAAGCCGCCCTGGGTAGCGGTGATGCCCGTAAGAGATCATTTGTCTCCAATCCTGTCACGGCCAGTTTACAGCCAGGTGAACTGGGCCGCTCGATCTAATTCCGTTTTGATTGAATCGCATTATTGATCATGATGGCCGGAATGAACTAAGGAGGTTCGTACTCTTACTCCTATGATCCCGAAATTTCGGCACTCTCAACAGGTCCAACTCAGCGATTCACGCCTCGCGCCCCACTCGCTTTTGTGGCTTTCTTGATTTATAACAGTTGTGCCCTTTAGCACACACGGAGACTCCTAAATGAAAACTCGCACGATTGTAGTTGGGGACATTCATGGTTGTTACGACGAACTAATGGCGCTGCTCGAAAAAGCCGCGTTGGGCGACGACGACAAGGTAGTTTCCGTAGGAGATCTCATCACCAAGGGTCCCAAAAGCCGCGAAGTCCTCGAACTTTTCATGACTGATGCTCGCTTCAGCACGGTGATCGGCAATCATGACCTGGCTTTGCGCCGGAAATGGAACGGCGAGGACATTGATCTAAAGCAATCCCAGAAAGATGCGCATAAAGAGCTTAAGGGGGAAAAGGAAGCCTACGTCAGCTTTCTCAACCGGCTGCCCTTCATAATTGATCTCGATACTCATCTGGTCGTCCACGCCGGCCTGCGTCCCAACATCGAGCTGTACTCACAAACTACCGGGGACCTGACACGGATTCGCACGTTGGGACCCGATCGTGAAAGCGATGAGGGAACACCCTGGTACCATGTCTACTACGGAGACAAGACGGTGATATTCGGACATTGGCCGGCGCCAGAGCCACGCCGCGGCAAGAGGGCTATCGGACTCGACACGGGTTGTGTCTATGGGCAGACTTTGACGGCATACATTATCGAAACTGACGAGTTCGTGAGCGTCAAGGCTAAGAAATCTTACGATGAATCCTGATCGTTTGAGGCCTGGCGCTGAGTCAACCGGGCGTCTATTTTGGTTTGTGTCTAAACTCCAAAGTTCCACACTTCTCACTCACGTTAGTCCAGTTGGTCACTTTTAAAACTAATTTCGCTAATGTCGCGGTTGGCATGGTCTTTTCAGTTCCGGCCAGGAACTCGAGAAAATCCTCCAGACCGGGGTTGTGACCCACGAGCAGGACTGCTTTCTTGTTCTTCTCAATCTGCTGGACTACTTCCAACAGATGTTCGGGACCAGCTTCATAGATTCGTTTGTCGAACCGCAGCTGGCTGCTCAGCTCGGCGGTCTCCATCACGATATCCGTGGTTTCCCGGGCCCTGACGGCCGTTGAGCACAGCACCAGGTCGGGAACTATTTTCTTTTTCTTGAGATAACGACCAACGGTTTCAGCCGATTTTCGGCCGCGCTTGTTCAGGGGCCGCTCAATGTCGAGCAGGGTTTCGTCCTTCCAGCTCGACTTGGCGTGGCGCAACAGGTATAAGGTTTTCATGGTCGCGGTAGTTTACTATGCGGTCAGCCAAGTCGCCTAGATTTGCGGCGCCCCCAGGGTGGCCGGGGCGGCTCGCAACCCCGATAAGCTGGGCGCTTTGCCAGATTCGGGAACTGTCTCGGGTGCGCTGGCGTGGTCACGTTGGTAGTTCAGCTTTCAACCAAAAGGATCTCCGCTCATGTCAATTCAAACTAGAAGGTGGCCCGTGCTGGCTGGGCTGGTCATGCTGTTTAGCATTTCCACGCTGGCGCAAACGCCTGACCGTCCCCCGCCGGAGTCAACTCGCACTCAGGAATCAGCCGCGAACGCGGTTTCGTTGGACAAAGTGGCTAATGAGATCGCGCTGCTGAGAAAGTCGGTGCAGACTTTGAATGTGCGATTGGGCGAGATTAGCGTGAGAGCTTCAGAGAGCAATTCGAACCAAAGCGGCCCGGGGAGCTCACAGAAGAATATTGGCGTCAACCTCGAGCTTTTGACCCGCGCTGAGCAGCGCGCTGACATGTTGCGAAAGCAACTGGTGGAAGTAATCGAAAAGGAAACCTCGCTAAAGATCCGTCTGGTGCAGCTTGAAGAAGAGATGCGTCCCGAGAATATCGAGCGTTCTCTGAATGTTATCGGCGGAACGCGCACGGCTGAACTCCGCGAAGCCCGGCGGCGGGTGCTGAGTAACGAGCGCAAGGCAGTTGAAGAACTACTCGGTCAGACTCTTCAGGGCCAGCGCCGCCAGCTCGAAGAAGACGTCCGGCAAGCTGATACCATGGTTTCCCGTCTGCGCGAACGGTTGTTCCCCTTGATTGAAAAAGAGATTGATAAAATCAAACCCAATTGAAGGTTTCCCCTTGCTTGTGGAATCCGAACCCGCCGCGACCTGCGCTTGACGCCGCATGGAAGTTTCGCCAATTACACTTGCCGGTCAACATGTACGCCTCGAGCCTTTGACGCCGGCGCACGAGCCATGGCTAATCGCCGCGGCCGCTGATGGCCGGCTTTGGAACTCGACCGTAACCATCGTGCCGTCGGCTGAGACGATGGCGGCTTACATTGACTCCGCGCTCAAGGCCCAGGCCCAGGGACGCGAACTGCCGTTCGTGATCATCCGGAAGTCTTCGGGCGCAGTCGTCGGGACTACCAGGTTCTACGATCTTGAACGCATCGAGCGCCGGGTGGCGATCGGATACACCTGGGTGGCGGCCAGCGCTCAACGCACCGCAATCAATACCGAAGCCAAGCTGCTCCTCCTGACGCACGCGTTTGAACGCTGGCAAGTCATTCGCGTCGAGTTGATCACCGATGTCTTGAATAAGCAATCGCGGGCGGCGATTCTGCGTTTGGGAGCAAAGCCCGAGGGCATCATGCGCAATCACATGGCCATGCCCGACGGCCGTTACCGCGACTCGATCTGTTTCAGTATCATCGCAGCCGAATGGGCGGAAGTAAAAGCCCGTTTGCAAGCCAGGCTCGAGCAGAAAGGTCCTGCGCCGAAACCTAAAGCCGTCCCGATAGCCTGCCTGCTTACCGCTCCTGATTTGCAGGCGCGGCGCGAGTCTGTTTTGCAGAAAGTCAGAAGCGCGGTTGTGAAGGTGAGAGAGCTTGAAGATGGCTTTGAATATGCTTTTCCAGCTAACGGCGAGTGGCTGCGCGAGTTGACCGCGATGATCGACCTCGAGCGGCAGTGTTGTCCGTTTCTCCGTTTTCGCCTCACCCTGCCGCCCCAGGACGGTTTACTCTTACTCGAGCTGACCGGTCCCGAGGGCACAAAAGCTTTTCTGGCAGAAATCTTCAGTTGATCAGGTGTGGTGCTGAGTTTGCCAACCAGGTAGCCAGATTTTCGCGGCAGAGCCGCGACCACTCTTTAAGAATTGAAACCAAAAAAAAGGGGCTATGTTGGTGAATGGCCGCCAACATAGCCCCAGCCCTTGTTCGGATAGTATTTCCTTCTGGTTTGAGACTATATATCGCTGGTGCTAAATCGCGGTTACCACCGTCTTAACAATTCGTTAACTCTCGCATCTTCAAAATTAACTTCGATTTCGGTTTTCGTTCACACCTCGTTAACAAGCGTCGGCTATAAACGCTTCATACAACTTAACCGTCGCTACCGGATTCTAAGTAGATGTAATTCTCGTTTAGCGACCGAGGTTTTATGAACGCAAAGCAAATCACTTTACCTTTCCGTTTGAAAGGAAACCGGCGACCGGCGAACAGCAACTCAGATCTGATTGGCCGTTCCTACGAAGAGGGCCATTCGACAGTGACCGTGGTGTCGGTCTGCCTCAATGATGACAGTCGCGTGATGGCCCGGCGCGATCCCGGCGGCCGCACCTTCTCGATGCCGGCGTGGCTGATGCGCCTGATCTTTATTGAGCATGAAGGCAGGCGCGCCGCCTAGGAGTTTGTGAAGATCGATAACTAAGTGTCCCGTTTAGGTTCTGTGTACTCTAAGGAGGAGGCACGATCCACCAAATCACACGAAAAGTCACGAAGTCAGGAAGAGCAACTTAGTGTTAGTTCGTGTGAATTCGTGGATCAGTTCTTTACCAACCTCGCAGAAGTTCTTTTTAAATGCTCCTCGTACGGGAGATAAGAAGCTATGACATTAATACTTCTGGAAGATGATTTGCCGGAGGAAGAGCAACTGGCGCGTCAGGCCAACCCGACCGTCAAGTGCGGATGGTGCGGCGCGCTGATTCGCCTGGACGGAAGCGAACTCGCGCTGGCCATGTGCCAGAGTTGTTATGAAGGAATGCTGGCCGAGTTCTTAAGGTCCCAGCAGGCGAAAGAAGCTCCGGAACACGCCAGCGATCGGTGATGCAAAATCCGTTACATTGATCGAGTTTGACACCCCTAGTATTATTCCCACCATGAGCAAGACCGAGATCCTTCAGGAGTTGCCAAAGCTCACGGCTCAAGAGCGACAAGAGATTCGACTAAAGCTGGCCGAACTTGACGGCGATGGGTGGCTGGACGCCGATGATCCGTTAACTGAAGCCGAAAAGTCTTTACTCGAGGCCCGGCTCGCAGCTTACGAGAAAGATCCTGATGCCGGCAGTTCGTGGGCTGAAGTGGAGGCTCGCATTCAGGCTCGGCTGTCCCAATGAGCCTCAAGCTAATCGTTCGACCTGAGGCCGAGGCGGATATTTGCGGTCTTGCACGCCGCGCGTCATGAACGACACTGGCTAAAACGCTTATGAGGTTAGTGCAGACACTACGCCCCGCGATATAGTTCGTCGATTAGCTTTCCGTATCGGTCGTCGATGACGTTGCGCTTTACTTTCAAGGTAGGGGTCATCTCGCCTTTGTCGATTGAAAACTCTTCCGCCAGCAACGCCACGCGCCGGACGCGTTCATAGTCAGCCAGATGCGCCGTGATCGTGGTCACGTCTTTCTGCACCATCTTGACAGCAGCCGGCGTTTCGCTCAGCTCGGCATGCGCCGACGGCACGGTTTCGCCGGCCGCGCGCAGTGAGGACTTTAAGGCCTCCCAATCAGGCACAATCAAGGCCACCGGATATTTACGGCTGGCGCCGACCACGACCACCTGATTCACGAACTCGCTCTGCTTCAAAAGACTTTCGATTAGTTGCGGCGCGACGTACTTTCCGTTCGAGAGCTTGAACAAGTCCTTCTTTCTGTCCGTCAGAAACAAATGGCCGTCTTCATCGATGTGGCCGACGTCGCCGGTGGCAAACCACCCGTCGCGCATCACGGCCAGGGTTCCTTCGGGATGTCCGTAATATCCGCGCATCACGTTCCGCCCGCGTACCAGCATCTCGCCGTCTTCGGCGATGGCTACTTCAATACCCTCGAAGGGTTTCCCAATTGAACCGACGCGATTGTCGTCAGGGCGGTTGGCGCAAACGATGCAGGTCTCAGTCATGCCATAGCCCTGAAGAATCTTGATGCCGGCGCCCAGAAACGAATAGGAAAGTGTGGGTGAGAGCGGCGCTCCGCCGGAAACGAAATAGCGCAGACGCCCGCCGATGCCGTCGCGCCATTTGGTAAATACCAGGCGATCGGCGAGAGCGTGACGGGCCCGCAATGAAATCGGCACGCGCTTTTTCTTGTCTTCCAGTTCAGCGACGCGCTGGCCGACGGCGAGTGAGCGGGCAAAGATTTTGCTTTTCATCCCACCGGCCGACATGCCCTTTTTGATAATCCGGTGATAAACCTTTTCGAACAATCGCGGCACCGCCGTCATAATTGTCGGCCGCACCTCGCGCAGGTATTCACCGACCTGATCGAACGACGCGGCATAGCTGACTGAGACACCCATGAAACAGAAAACATAGAAGACCGTGCGTTCGAAGATATGCGACAGCGGCAAGACGGAGAGGGAAACGTCCGCCGGGCTGATAGGCAAACCAGCCGTGATCGAACGGACGTCGGAAATGAAATTGTCGTGGGTGAGCATGACGCCCTTCGGCTCACCTGTCGTGCCTGAGGTGTAGATGATCGTGGCCAACTCATCGGCGCGACCGCGGGCGATCAATTTATCGAACGCGTCAGAGTCGCCGCGGTCGATCGCCGCGCCGCGCGCTTCAATGCTCTCCAAAGTCGTCGCTCGATCCAGATCGCGCGCACTTTCAGAGTCAAAGACGATAACTTGCTCGAGGTGGTCGAGTCCTTCGAATCCCTTGCGGGCATGCTTGAGCACGCGGCCGCCGGAAATCATCAGCGCCCGCGCGCCGCAATCTCTCAGGATGAATTCGATCTGATCTATCGATTGAGTTGTATAAAGCGGAACGGTGACTGCGCCGGCGCTCAGAATTGCGAGGTCCGCGATGGACCACTCGGGACGATTCTCTGAGATCAGGGCGATACGATCCTGAGGTTTGATCCCGAGATCGGCCAAACCCAGCGCGATGTGACGCACCCGCCGGACGAACTCGGCAGCTGAAACCCGGACCCATTCGCCGTCGCGCTTTTCGCTGACAGCGTCCGGCTTATTGTGACGGATGATCGCCTCCAGGCAGACCGCGGCCAGAGTGGAGGTTGCCCCTGAAGTTGTTTGGCCGGATGAAACCTTGGCGGCTGCTGCCGACGACACTGGAAAGTGATCTCCTTTGAAGGGCTCTGGTGCGTGGCCCGCGAGCGGGACGCCGGGGCCACTTCCTTTAGGCTTTTATTCGGGAAAGCGCGCTAACAGACTACATCCTCTGACGGAAAAGATACAACCAAATGGGCGCTGGTTTCATGGAAAAAGGCAAGGTTTTCAGGCTAATCCAGGGCGAACCCGCTTGCCCCGCGTATCGTCTTAGCCGAGGCGTTCGAGTCGTTTGGCCACCTCGTCAGGTGATGCAAAGTATCCATGCCAGGCGGCGCCGATTGGGTCGATGATCCCCTTGCCGGTGTTAGAAGAGCCCACATCCCAGTGCGCCCAAAAATCACTGTCGCCGAATTCGTTGTAGATGTGCAGCTGCGGATCGCGAATCCGCCGAGTCGGCTGGCGGGCGTTGTCGTACGGATGGCTGGGCAGTGTCGTAATCGTAGGCCGCCGGCCGCGAATTGCGGCTTTGATAATCGTTTTGAAATTGCGCCTGACTTTGCCGGCGCGGATTCGGACCCTCTCGATCAGAGTGTTGACATCATATCCCACTGCCTTCAGAGCGCTGAGAAACTCTTCCTTGTCGCGCACCTTGAAAGCAATGACGCTCGATTGCAGCTGTTTGGTGTTTGGGTTCAGGCCCTGGTAAATGACGCTGCTGATGCTGCTCACTTGCTCCCAGCAACGAGGGTGCGACGCCAGGGCATCCACAAAATTGATCAGTGACTGAAAATTGATGGCCGTCTCCTGGGCGTTGTCTCCCTGCACCAGCCGGTCAATCGCATCCTGATAACTCTCGTCCTCGAGGCGATCCAGCTTAAGTTCAATTAATTCTCTTTCCGTTTTTGTCAGGACACTCATGCCAACGATGCAGACCGTTTTGAAGCTAATCAGTGGGGTGGACTTGGGGGGGGACCAGTCGAGTCTCTTCAAGCCGGTTTCGCTTCTGCCAAGGCGGGTGGTGGCTCCGAAGTCTTCAATTCACCGCCCCGAGACCGGGAGCGTGTTCTTCGTACCCGGTGAGTTGAGCCTTGCTCTACCCGGCTGTCCAGAGTGGCCAGCGCCGCCAGGATCAAAAACAACAAGGCGTTTGCCGTCGTGTGCAAAGTGAAATCGAAGAAGCTGTGCACCAGCACCGCAAAGCAACCTGCCAGCGCGCCGGTGGCCACGCCGCGTCGAAACTTATCGTCAGTCTCGCGGCGCGCGAACCCCCGGCGAAACAGGATCAGAATGAACGCGAGACCCAACGCCCCGCCGGCGATCCCGCCGTCGGCTAGCGTCTGCAGATAATCGTTGTGGGCCTGCTCAAGCCGCAGATAACCGTTGCGCGTATCGTAACGCGTGTAGATCACGCTGAACGATCCCAGGCCCGATCCGATTACCGGGTGAGCTTTGATGATATCGAGGGTCACATTCCAAAAATGCGAACGGCCAGTGGTTGGATCCGTTGCCGACGCAGTTCCCAGCAGGCGAGTGAAAACGCCCGCACCACCGATCGCAAAGGTTCCACCAATCAACACCACAATCAAGCCGAAAGCCAGGACCGCTCGAAGCAAAGCGGAGCGAATGCGTTGGCTGCGTGGTTGTCGCTCACCGCTCTTCAGGCCCGGCCCGGCGATGGCAACCAGAAACAAAATCTCGGCTCCCAGACTGATAATTCCGCCGCGCGAATTTGTCATGATCAGGGCCACGCCCATCATTGCCGCGGCAAAGGCATACAAGGGACGTTTGTAACGATCGATCGCGCCGGAAAACAAAAGACCCAACGGCAGGGCCACAGTCATTTCCATGTATCCGGCAAAGTGATGACGGTTGATGAACGGCCCAAAAGCCGTACTCTGCGCCAACTGGCGGAACCAGTAAACGCGGGTGCCGTCACTGGTGAACGACTGGGTCAGTCCAAACATCGCGAGGAAGAATCCAAATATGATGATGGTGCGAACCAGCGTACGCAGGCGGCGCGGCATGTCCGTGAAGATCAAGGTTGCCGCAAAGTAGATCAAGAGCGCGGCAACCTGAACCAGAACCAACCGGGTCGCATAAGGATCGAGTGACAGCGACTTTGCCGGAACCAGTGAGAGTCCGGCGTTGTCAGGCGAGCGAACGGGCAATAGTTGAAACAGCCCCAGCAGAATCATTCCCAGCAGCGGCAATTGCAATGGATTGCGGTTAATCAAAACTGAGCGCAGGACTAATCCATCCACGCACCACAAACAGATCAGACCGGCCGCGCTCAAAGCAAAAACGGCCAGCGCCCAATAGTGCACCGTCCCGTAAGCAAGAGTCGTGGTGACCACAGCCACACAGATCGTCAGGAAAGCCAGACGGCTGGCGAGCGTGTGCCGGCGCTTGGCGGTTTCCCGAGTCGCGGGCTTAACGCTTGTCGCCAGCGGCTGATCCGCGCGCAGAGCCGGGACTCCCGACCTGTCGGGATTGGAGACTGAAGTCGTCATACCAAATGGTTCCGAAAATAGGACAAACCGACTCTTGCAGGCTGCAGGCTGCTCGCGTCAATCTGATGATAATGCCGTCGCCCTTAGGCCCCGTCTTGAAATCCAGCATGACTTTCTGCCAGCTGTTGGTGCCGCTGAGTGCGGGCGGCGAGCTTGCCAGGACATTTTCGGTAGCAGCATCAAGAATGGAAATAGAGGGCAGGCTTCCGCTGTTCAAGTCCTGGGTCCGGAAGTACCCTTCGAAATGATATTGAGTGTCCGGCGTAACCACGACTGTCTGGGCCAGGCCGATGCCCTCGAGTTTATCGGGTGACTTAAACACGACGCGCAAACTTCCTTTGCCGGTACGCGCGACCGGATCGATGCCTATCCGCACCTGGGGTTTCGAATTAACAGTCCAATAAAAGTCTTTCGCGCTCGTTGGTTGGGTGTCGAGCTCAAAGCCACCGTTCCAAATCTGCTCCGGAACGGGTCCGTCCCCACCGGATTCAATCTCCCGTGTTACTTCCAGCACTTCGCGAAAACGCTTCGAATTCGTCAGAGCGTGCCTAAAACCTTCGGCGAGGCCGCTTTCGGTCCTGCGATCCGCGGGACTAATGGCGCGCCAAACTCGCATCGCCTCGTCGATCTTGCCGCGGTAGATGAGATAAGTGGCGAACTCAAGGCGCACTGCCGGCGTGGAACAGGCAGCCGCGACAATCTTGTCTACGTCGCCTGCAAAAACCTGCGACGCCAGAGCGAACACCGGCGGGCGCATGAGGTCGTCTACCCGGGCGGCGAATGCCAGCTGAACAAAAGCCTCGTCCAGCTTTCCCTCGCGCAGCAGTAGATTTCCGTAGTACCAACGTGGCGACGAATAGGCGGGCGCCAAATCAACCGCGCGCTTGAGGGCTTTTTCGCCATCGGGAACGTTGCCATTCGTTTCAAGGGCGCGGCCCAGCTCCATCCAATAGCGATAATCGGAAGGCGAAAGAGTCACCGCCAACTGATACTCACGCGCCGCATCGGCCAGGTTCTCGGCGCTGAAGACTTTCTGTTCGAGCGAAGCCAGCCGCCAATGAGTGAAGGGATCGCCGGGCGCCCATCGCACTGCCAGGCGCGCCATGTCAATGCCGCCGTTTTCGACGGTGGGCGAGTATTCCGCGACTGTGTTACCGACGTACCAGCGGATCGCGACCCACGAAAGCAACAGCGCGATAACTGCCGGCAACAAGAGTAACCAGCGGGCGGGTGACGCCAGTTTGATCGTCACGATGGATGGGGATTTTCCGGATGTCACTGTGATTGGATTCCCGTGAACTACGCGTCGCCGTTCGTCGACGGCCGGGCCAGGTTGGGTATTGGATAATCGGCAATGTGCTCGATCTTGATCGACATGCGTTTCAGTTCGATGTTCTGGGCTTCACACTCGCGCCAGATTTCGGCAATTCGCTCTTCTGAGATGCGCGGGCTGGAAATCAGCACCTGCTCGACCTGCTGCTCGCCGACGATTCTTCTAAACAAACCATTTCCGCCGAAGACCCGGAAACCGTGAATGACCTTTCCCTGCTTATTGGGATCGTCGTCCATAAAGCCCACTGGAGCGTAACCGAGGTCGCGATTGTTGAGCAGCTCACGCAGCAGCAACTCGCCGGCGTCCCCCGCGCCGTAGATTAAAACGCGGCGGGCATGGTCGCCTTTAGCCGCGGGCAGCACCTGTCGAAAGAAGCGAAAGGCAATGCGACTGCCGGCCAGCAACAGAAGCATCACCAGCGCATCTATCACAAAAATAGCTCGCGAGTACCCTTCAAAGCGGAACTTGAACAGGACGATTACCACGCTGACGATGGAACCGGCGGCGACGGCTTTGGCAAAGGCCATCAGATCGTCGATGCTGGTATAACGCCAGATGCCGCGATAGACGCCGAATAACAAAAACGCCGCCAGCCGCACCACGACCAGCACCGGTAACGTGCGCAAAAAAAGTTTCCACGCCGGGCTGTCAGAGAAAGGCTCGAACTTAATCGCATAAGCCGACCAGTACGCGAGCACAATCAGGACTACGTCGAGCAGGACTTCGAAAATGCGCCGCTTGTACGAGAAGTCGACCAGAAAAGCGTAAAGCGGTTTCTCGCGGGCGTTGCGCACCTGGGCTTCTTCGTCGTAGCCCTTTACTCCGGCGAGATAGACGCCCAGCAAAGTCAGCACGAGAGTGAAGCCGGCGATCAAAGCAAGACTGACGTCGGATTTCGTCGACCGCACCATCACCGCCAGCAAACCTGAAAGCGCAGCCAAACCGTAAAGCATCCACACCGCGCGACGCTCAGACATGCCCAGGGCCACCAGGCGATGCGAGGTGTGATCGCGTCCGCCCTGGGAAGCCGCTCGCCCGGAAAGCTTGCGCAGGATCGTTACGAACGTGGTGTCGAATATCGGAATGAACAGGACCAGGATCGGCACCGCCAGCACGGGTACAAAACTGCGCGAACGTCCGCCAGGGATGTTGACCAGGGCCGCGCTGGCCAGAAAGAAACCGATGAACATCGATCCGCTGTCGCCCATGAAGATCGACGCGGGATTCGAGTTGTAAACCAGAAAGCCGATGAGGGCGGCGGCGAACACCGCCATCATCATCGCTTCGACGGGTTGATTACCGGCGACAAAGTTGAAAGTGAGAAAGGAAGAAGCGATGGCGGCGATTCCGGTCGCCAGTCCGTCCATATTGTCGAGCAGGTTAACTGCGTTCGTAATGCCGATTAGCCAGAAGATCGTGATCACCATGTTCGCCGGCAACGAACGCGTCCACGGCAGCACCAGGCCATAGTTGACGACGATGGCCGCACCGATCACCTGGCCAATCAGTTTTTGGTAAGGTTTGATATGCAGCAGGTCGTCGACTAGCCCGACGAGGAAAAGAAACGATGCGGCTCCGATCACCGCCCAACCCTGACCCGTGTGGGGCACCAGGGTGAGGTAGGTGATGATGACGGCCAGCCAGATCGCCACTCCGCCCATCATCGCGGTAGGTTTTTTGTGCCAGCGGTCGACTTTTGGCTTGGCCACAACGCCGAAACGGCGGGCCAGCCGGCGCACCACCGGGGTGAGCGCGAGAGCCAGCAATAGCGACACTGCGGGCGGGATCAGCTTGGAAATGCTTACCGGAAACATTGAATCGGTGATTATAGCAGGCTGAGTTGGAAAGCTATTCGATCAAAGCGGCAAAGGCAAGTCACGAAAGTTTGACGGGATTCCGTGGCACGCGCATCTTGCGCGTGGTTCACGGGCGAGACGCCCGCGCCACTATGCTATGATTGCGCCTCCCCTAATCTGACCGTAGTACTGAAGGCCCGACGCTCGTGGAGTCCAAGTCATGCGAGGCCCAATCCTGCTCGCCATCGCCATCCTTTTGGTCTCGCTCTTGATCACGGTTGGTTTTTCGCAATCACCGGTCACCCCGCAACCTGCGACCCGACAACCCACACCATCGCCAACGCCGACCCCGCGCAGTGAGGCAGGAGAAGAGGTCGGCGAAGATGACGTCATTAAAGTCAGCACTAATTTGGTCACCTCGAATGCGCTCGTGATTGGCCGCGACCGCAAGTATTTGCCGACGCTGCGCCGCGAGGACTTTCAGGTATACGAAGACGGCGTCCAGCAAGAGCTCGCTTATTTCGCTCCAGCCGAGCACCCGTTCACGGTAGCGTTGTTGATAGACAATAGTCGCTCAACCGGTTTTGAATTACGAAACATTCAGGACGCCGCCATCGCTCTGGTCAATCAGATGCGCCCTAACGATCGGGCGCTGATTATTACGATCAGTGAAGACATTAAGTCGCTCGCGGGACCGACCAGCGATAAGGCGTCGTTGATCCAGGCTATTTCACAAATCAAGGCCGGGGGCGAAACGCGTTTATACGACGCGGTCGATTTTGCGCTCACTCATGAGCTGGCGGACATTGCCGGCCGAAAAGCGATGGTCCTGTTGACCGACGGAGTCGACAACGCCAGCCGTCACGCCAGCTATCAGAGCAACCTAAATGAGATTGCCAAATCCGACGTCCAGGTTTACGCAGTTCAATTCAGCACTTACGCGCCGGCGAACCAGCGGTCATCATCAGGACGCGTTCGTCGTCCGGCCCCGGAAGGCAGCGGCTTCAGTCGCGTCGACTATCAGCGGGCGGATGCATATCTTCATCAGCTCGGCGAACTGACTGCCACGCCGGTTTTTCCGGCGGCGACTTTACGCGATCTCGACTTGGCGATAACCACCATCGCCGACGAGCTGCATAACGAATACAGTCTCGGGTATTACCCGCGCACAGCCGGTAAACCGGGCGAGGTTCGTCGCGTCGAAGTGCGCGTTCGGCAACCGTGGTTGTTCGTGCGGGCTCGTCAGGCGTACTCGTTTGGAAAGGCCGGGACCGTTCGCTATGACGTCAAAGTCCCGGAGGTGGCTTCGCTTACCGAGATCGAGGCCAGGTCGAAAGCGTCTTTCGAAGAGAAGCGGCGGCCGTTGAATGCTCGCTGGATGTGCAAAGGGCCTTTTGTGCCGAGCGATTATGCGTTAGTGCAGGAAGGCTTCGACTCGAAATGTCCGCAAAACAGCCGACCCAAAGATCAGACCAACGCCTGGTTTATTAAGAAGCCGGGTCCCAGCGAAGTCGTCTGCAAGGGCTATTTGTGGTGGGATGGCTCAGAAGTCGAAGTCTCACCGATCCCGACCGGATATGCGGTAGTTGGTGAATGGAAATCAGCAGTCTGCACGAGCAGCGTGGATCCCCGGCGTTCACTCAATGCCTGGAGAGTAAAACTTCCCTCGTCGGGAGATGCAGTCTGTAAGAGGTTTGCAGTTCCGCGAGGCTTTGTAGTGGTTGGGGAAAAGAAATCGAGCGGTTGCCCGGCTACTTCGACTGCCGCCAACGCCTGGGTAATCAAGCCTGCTGGTTCGGTTGAAACGAGAACAATTTGGAAAGTCCCTTAATGAGAAGGACCCGACCCTGTTCGGTTTAAAGATCCACGAACGCACACGAACTTCAGACAAACAGAATTTCTTATTCGTGTGCTTCGTGTTTTTTCGTGGATCGTCGTTCCTCGCCTCCGCCATCTTTCGAGATCGCAGCCGAGCTTTCCGATCCACTTACGCTAACTAATCTTTCACTGCGGCGGAGCTTTTGGCCGGAGCCTGCTTGCCACTGTGAAAATCGATCACCGTCTTGAGAATTCCTTCGAGGTCCAGCTGGGGTTGGAAGCCGATCTGCTTGTTTGCTTTCGAGATGTCGGGCACCCGGCGCGGCATGTCTTCAAAGCCTTCTTCATACGCCTCATCGTAAGGAACCAGCACGATCTCGGATTCTGAGTTGGTCAGTTCTTTAACCTTCTCGGCCAAACCCATGATCGAGATCTCCTGATTCGACCCCACGTTGAAAACCTCGCCGATGGCTTTCTTGTCGTCCATCAATTTCATCAGCGCGCCGACCACGTCGCCGACGTAGCAGAAACAGCGCGACTGTTTGCCGCTGCCATAGACGGTGATCGGCCGGCCGGCGAGCGCCTGCTTCACAAACGTCGGAATCACCATGCCGTACTGTCCGGTCTGTCGCGGGCCGACGGTGTTGAAAAGCCGGACAACGACGGTGGGCAATTTCTTTTCGCGCCAGTAAGCAAGAGCCAGAAATTCGTCGATGGCTTTTGAGCAGGCATAACTCCAACGTCCTTTAGTCGTCGCCCCCATCACCAGGTTGCCGTCTTCACGAAATGGAACTTCGGTGCTGAGACCATAAACTTCCGAGGTCGAGGCGATCAGCACCTTCTTCTTCTTCTTGTTCGCCAGCGAAAGGACGACTTCGGTGCCGCGTACGTTGGTCTCGATCGTGCGCACCGGGCTTTCCACGATCAGCTTCACGCCGACCGCGGCCGCCAGGTGAAAAATTACGTCACACTGGTCAACCAACTCGGCCGTGGCTTGATGATTGTGTACGGTGTCGATCGTGTAGTGAAATCGCGGATGATCTTTCAAGTGCCGGATGTTGTCGATGCTTCCGGTCGAAAGATCGTCAATGACGAAGACTTCGTCGCCGCGCTGCAAATACGCGTCGGAAAGATGAGAGCCGATAAAACCGGCCCCGCCCGTGATTAGGACTCGCAAATTAGTATGCCCTTCAAATGTTCTGGAAATTTCGAGGAGGAAAGTCTAACACAAACCCCGCGTCGGACGTCGCCGTGTCAGAAGCCCGACCGTCAGGGAGGGCTACTTGAGAGAGGGGCCCTCCCTCAGGGTGGGGCTTGCGGAAACTCCCGGCTGAATCAACTCTTCGTACAAAGCTGAAATGTCAGCCAACAGGCGCGTTTTGCTGTAGTTGCCCGCCACAAAAGCGGGTCCGCTCGCACTGATTTGCTGGCGGAGGCCTGGGTCATCAATCAAGCGCCGCAGTCCATTCACAAAACTTTCGGTGTCGCCGCTTTTCACGGAGATTCCGCGCTCACAAATCGTATAGCCGTCTGCCTGCGAAAGCTTTGGGCCCAAAAGATCGACGACGCCGCCCACACTGGTCGCGATGATCGGACGCGCGTTGGCCATCGCTTCAATCAACGTCAGCGGGGTGCCTTCATTCAAGCTGGTCAGGGCCACGATGTCGAGCGCCGGATAAAAATCTTCCGGGTCGTTACGAGTGCCGAGAAACAGAACATCTTCATCTAAATTGAGCGACTTTGCCTGGGCGGCTAACTCGGCGCGGAGGTGGCCATCGCCAATTATGACGAAACGCGCTTTCGATCCGCTAGGTCGTTTCAATGAAGCGGCAGCGTCAAGGAACATCCGGTGGTTCTTGATCTCAGTCAAACGGCCGACGATTCCAATCAAAGTCTCATCTTCACCGGCGCGCAGTTCCGCGCGCAGTCGTGGACGGCGCTCCTGCCAGTTCGCAAAAGTGCTGAGGTCCAGTCCCAGTGGAATCACCGCGAATTGTTCGCTTCTGCCAACGCGAAACACTTCATTGATCTCGTGTCGTTGCTGCGCACTGATCACCACGATGCGATCCGTGATCAGCCGCGCGAGTGATTTTTCGATTGCCAGAAACAGACGCGTCTTGGCCGGTCCGTAGTAACTGTGAAAGACATGGCCGTGATAAGTGTGAACAAAGCGGCACCGTCGCGGTTTACCAATCAGCGCCGCCGGCGTCAGCCAGCGATACATCAAACCCGCCACCCGGCCAACGCTGCCCGCTTTGGCAGTGTGGGTGTGCACCAGGTCGGGCCGTTGTTCCCGCATCAGGCGAAAAAGTTTCCAGGTGCTAATCAAATCCCGCGGAGAAATCTCGCGGCTCATTTCGGGAATGATGAAAGGTTTCACGCCCGCAGCTTCGGCCAGGTAGCTCATGTCTTCTTCGCCGGGCGGCACCACGCCGGCTGCCAGCAGCGTCTCATAGCCTCGATCACTTAAGCCTTCGGTCAGCCAGATCACGTGACGGGCCGGACCGCCGACATTGAGCCGGGCGATGATGCGGAGAATTTTCATAAGTCGGGAAAGAGCAGGCCGTGGTGGCACGCGCAGCTTGCGCGTCAGTCACGGGCGGGACGCCTCTCAAGCTGAGGTCGTGGAGCTTTCAGTGGCGTGATTCAGATTCTGATTATTGGCGCCGGTCTTAGCCACCAGGTTTGAAGCGTTCAGCAGACTCTCAAAAGTCCCGGCATCGCTCCACCAACCTTCGAGCTCGTCCCAGGTCATTTCATCGCGTTCGATGTAAGCGTTGTTGACGTCGGTGATTTCCAACTCGCCGCGGCCCGAAGGCTTCAAGGTGCGAATGATTTCAAAGACGCGCGCGTCATACATGTAGATTCCGATGACGGCATACTCGGACTTTGGCTGCGCGGGCTTTTCTTCAATTCGCAGCACGCGGCGGCCGGAGAGTTCAGGGACGCCAAAGCGTTGCGGATCCGAAACTCTCTTCAGAAGGATTTTCGCGCCCTTGCTTTGCTGCCGGTAGTCATCAGCAGCCGCGCGCACGTTACCCTGAATAATGTTGTCGCCGAGAATGACACAGACCGGTTCGCCTGCGGCGAAGTGTTCGACCAACGCCAGCGCGGCGGCGATGCCGCCCTCGCCTTCCTGATAGGTATAGTTGAGATGCTTTAGGCCAAAAGCCTTCCCGTTTCCCAGTAACTTCAGAAAGTCACCCGCCGAGTTTCCGCCGGTAACAATCATGATGTCGGTGATGCCGGCAGTCACCAGCGTCTGGATCGGATAATAGATCATAGGCTGGTTGTAGATGGGAAGCAGATGCTTGTTTGTGACCGCAGTCAGCGGCCGCAGGCGACTGCCTAAACCTCCAGCCAGGACGACACCTTTCAACTTAATCCTCCGAATCTTTCTGTGACCTTAGGAACTGGTACGAGGTCACGTCAAAGGGCAAAGTACAAAGCACAAAGTACAAAGCACGATCTCAAATTGGAAGTCTCAAAGCAGGTCAATCAATAAACCGATCGAACCACAACTCGAGCATCAGCAACGTCCACAGGCGATGCGAATGATCTGCCTTATTCTGCACATGTTGTTCGATAAGGCCGCGCAGCATGTCTGGCTTGAACAAGCCACGCGCGAGCGCTTTCTCGGACAGCAGCGTCTGGCGCAAGAACGGCTGCATCGTGCCGCGAAACCAATGACCGATGGGAATGCCAAAGCCCATTTTCCTGCGTGTCAGGTTTTCTTCCGGAACCAGTTTCTGGAGCACCCGCTTGAGCAGGTATTTCGTGGTCAGGCGGCGCAGCTTCAGTTTTTCCGGCAGGCTGGCGGCAAATTCCATCAGATGATGATCGAGAAACGGCGAGCGCGCCTCGAGCGAGACGGCCATGCTGGCGATATCCATCTTTACCAACAGGTCATTGGGTAGATAGGTCATGGTGTCGGTCAAAAGCGACGCGTCGATGATTCCGGACCCGTTGGCTTTAGCGAACCATGGCGCGATGATTCCGGCAGTGCTGAATTTCGCCGTCTGGTGCCGGAAACTGTCGGAGTAGAGATTCAATTTGGCCTGTTCATCGAAAGCGCTCACCCAACGTAAATAACGTTCCACTGTCGGCAGCGACGCGGCCGCGACAAAGCGCTTCGCCTTCCGCAGAGGATTTTGACGGGCTTCGAACCCGGGCATGGCGCGCACCAGGCCGCTGACTGAGCCGCGCACTGCGCCGGGCAGGCTCGCATAGCGCTGGGCCAGATTCATTGCGGCATAACGCTCGTAACCGGCAAAACACTCGTCGCCGCCATCTCCGTTTAGCGCCACGGTTACGTACCGGCGGGTCTCGCGCGATACGTAGTAACTCGGAATCGCTGACGAATCGGCGAACGGCTCGCCGTAATGCTCGACCAGCGTCGGCAGGATTTCCAAAGCGTCCGGCCGCACGATGAACTCGTGGTGATCTGCTCCGACGTATTCGGCTACACGCCGGGCGTGATGCAGTTCGCTGAAGTCCTGCTCATCAAATCCAATTGAGAAGGTCTTAACCTGCTCAGAAGATTCCTGCGCCATCAGGGCCACTACGGCGCTTGAGTCAACCCCGCCGGAGAGGAACGCGCCCAACGGAACTTCGGACATCAACCGCACGCGCACGGCGTCACGCAGCAGATCCACGACGCGCTCGCCGGCCTCTGCTTCGCTCAGTTCTGTTTTCTTGGAAAAGTCGAGTTGCCAGTATCGCTCGAGTTTGATCTGTCCGTCCTGCCACAGCAACGAATGACCGGGTTCGAGTTTTCTGATCGCGCGATAGGCAGTCAGCGGCGCGGGCACACAGATGAACGAGAGATAGTGATGAATGGCTTCGTAATCGACATCGCGGCTAACGCCGGGATGCAGCAGCACCGCACTGAACTCCGAACCGAACACCAGCTGGTCGTCCAGCTGAGCGTACAACAAAGGCTTTTTGCCCACGCGATCGCGCGCCAGGAAGAGAGACTTTTTGCGCTCGTCCCAGATCGCGAACGCAAACATGCCGCGCAAATGTTTGGGACAATCAGTTCCGTATTCGTCCCAGGCCGCAACAATCGCTTCAGTATCGCTGTTGGTGTGGAATTGGTGGCCTAACTTTTCGAGCTGAACCCGCAACTCGCGATAGTTGTAAATCTCGCCGTTGAAGACGATCCACGCGGTCCGATCCTGATTGGGAATTGGTTGCTGGCCGCTTTTGAGATCGATGATCGAGAGCCGGCGCATTCCCAGCCCGACGCCGTCGCTGAAATAGAAACCATCGTCATCGGGGCCCCGGTGACGAATGGCCTGATTCATGCGCGCCACCAGATCATGATCAACTGGAGCGCCGTCAGTTCGAACAATGCCTGCTATGCCACACACAGTACTATTGGGACTCCGGGAGCCGGCTCAAAAGGGGCTTGCTTTCCAATCAAGGGATTCAAAATCGATTTCATATTAGCGGAGGCTCTCTTGACGGCGCAAAAGCCGCCCATTTTCAATCTGAACCGCAAACCCAGTTTACAATCAACTGGTGACCGCAATTTGGCTTTTGCCGGTGGTTGTCTTGCGCTCAGCGGCCCGTTGACGCGCGCGTTCTTCTCGCCTCTCTTTCATAAGCACGAAGCCCACGGCCACAAAAACAAAATAAAAGACCAGCAATTGCGCGCGTTGGCGATACGCCGTGCCGACATTTCCCTGCAGGATCGAATAAGTGAGCGTCAGCAAGCTCGTGAAGACCAGGATGGGTGCAATTTCTCTGAGCCGGTACTTGATGGCAAACCATAAACCAAGTAACAGGAGTGGCAGCGAGCACCACCAAACGAGCATCTCCGGCAAGGTAATTAGCTGGCGCAGCGAAGCCAGTTGCCAGGGAAACGGAGCCAGAAGCAAGTAGCTCAATCCCAATGGCAGCGCACTCAGAGCGCCAGACGCCGAGGACACATCTACGTCCTGGCCAAAACCGGAGCCCGCCGACGAAGCATCCAACCTCATTCGTTGCAGCTGATCAAAATTCGCATAAGTTTCAACTTGCAGAGTGACGTAGCGGCTGACCCCGAAATACGTAAGCGCCAAACCTATGATCAGCATCACACCCAGCTGTCGGACAAAGGACTGGGCTGAAAGGCGGCCGCGACCCAGCACAAACGCCACAATCACCGCCATGATCACGATATAGAAAACGTAAAAACGCAGCGTCAATAGGCCACATAGCGATAGCGCCAGGGCTGCCACGTACTTAAAGCTAAACCGATTGCCGAGCTTGAGGGTGGCCAGCATGGAAAGGGCCAGCAGGAAAACGATCGGCCCGTCCTTCAGTCCCTGAGAAGACCAGAGCACCATCGAAGGAAAGAAAGCCGTTAGCAGAGCACACAGCCGCGCTACTCTGCGGTTCGGGAAAATCTCAATCGAAATCAGGTAAGCCAGCGGCGCCGTGGCGGCGCCCAGAATGGCATTAACAAACTGAACTGCCAACATGTTTCGACCCACGATTTTGTAGATCGTCGCCACCATGTACAGCATCCCCCAACCGCTGGAGGCGCCGCCGCCGGAAAACATATCGACGGCCAATTGGTAATTCTTGTTTCCCTCCCAGACGTGCTGCAGCGCGTCTCCAAAGAAATCGAAGGTCAGGGCGTCGCCGCCGAAGAAGACTTGCGCTTGAAAGATATAAATCAGCGTGCCGATTAGAATTCGCAGCAAAAGTGCGGACACGAACAAACGAAACAGGAAGCGTTTATCGGTTTCGATTCTGAGGATTGACCAGCCAAACAAGGCAGCGATGGGCAGGGCCAGCAAGATCGCCGGACCGCCAGTTGCCGGAGCGACGAAGATAATCGCGCCGAACATAACGAAGGAAATGGCTAGAAGTAATGCGTTCATCTAATTCTTTTCTTCAGTGAGATGGAACTAGACGTCATCCGGTAAATCCGGACGCGTCTTTCGTTCGATCAGGAAACGATCTTCAGCGCTGAGTTCCTTGATCGGCTTGGCGGGCACCCCGGCGATCAGCCAACCCTCAGCCTCAATTTTCCCGGTTATGACCGCGCCAATTCCCACCACACACCGGCGCGGTAAACTCCCGCCAGGCGCCATTCGAATCTCAGATCCGACATAGGCGAGTTCGCCGATCTCGATCGGCTGCGTCCGTTGCCGATTATGCGTCCAGAGGGACGAGTTGCGTCCACCGATGATGGTTCGCCGTCCGATCTCAACGCGATCGGTGTAGTCAATTTTGTGACCGGTCGTAATCACGCTTCCGGCCCCCAGCAAAAATCGCGGATCGACTGCGTTGACGACGTCGGGCTCGGGAATTGAATTGATCTCGTTCAAGCGAATGAGCTGGGCGTACCGCTCCATGTGCACTTCATCGCCACCACGCACAATGTTTAAGTGACCGATGAGCACATGATCGTCGAGCGTCAATTTCTTCACACCGGTAAAAACATTCAAGTGCCCGATCCGCACGTCGGGGCCAATTTCACAATCACGCACGTCGATAATGCTGAGTCCGACATGGACGCGCTTGCCTATGCGGTAACCAAAAAACAATCGAAAACAGGGGCGTTTAAGAAAAGATGGCAGGAGAGCGACAAAGGCGAGCGCCGCCAGCCGGATTTTGCTCGTTCGTTGCATGCGTGAGTCTAAGTCTCAAACCAACACCGTCAATTCATTAGTGGCCCTTCTCGGAAGTTCCAGTATATGAAAGGCCCGCAGATGTTCCAAGCTTGGAGCCGACAACCCCATTCACGGGCGACTTAACGCCTCGCTGACCGCGTTGACTAGAGCGATTGCTCGAGTACGTCTTCAAAAATCGAAACCATGCGCGGCATCTGCACCTGAGTTGAGTATTGCGACACTATCTTTGCGCGTGCCGCCTCGCCCATCCGCCGGCGTAGCTCAGGATTGTCGATCAGTTGCTGCAGGCGGTCGCGCCATTCAGCTTCGGTTTCAACCAGAAAGCCGTTTACGCCGTCTTCGATGATCTCGCTATTGGAACCGATCCGGCGCGCCACGACGGGCAGGCCGACGGCCATGTACTGGATCGTCTTAAAGAAAAACTTCCACGGATGCCATGAATGATCCAGCAGCGGCAAGAGGCCGATATCGCAATCCTGCAGATCCGATACCTCTGTCTCAGCGGACCACTGCCGCACATCAGTCTCGACACCTTCCATGCTTACGTCTCCAACACCGATTACCCTCAGCGACACCGGCGGATCGTTTCGCAAACTGCGCAACACCGGAACAATCGTTTCCAGGTTTGGCATCGTGCTGTGACTTCCGATCCAGACCAGTCGCACGTCCTTTCGATCGGATCGTTCGCCGGGACGATAACGTTCTATGTCCACGCAGTTCGGAATGACTGAAACCATGGGGTTGAAGCGTCTGGCATAATCGGCGAGCAGACCGTTGATCGCGATGATGCGATCGCTCAACCGAAACAGCTTGTGGGTCTTTCTGGGAAACTTAAGCAGGCTGAACCAGCCGTTCATCGGGCTGCGATAGGGAAGGAAAACCGGATCGTCGAAATCATAGATAAGCGGGGTTCCCGGCCGGCACGCCATCGTTTCCATGATCGCCGGGCCAATCAGCGCGGCTTCGCGAAAGATAAAAATCAGATCGCTGGGCGGCCCCTGCCGCAACAACTTGAACCGCTCTCGATAACAGGACGCGAGCCTGGTCAACTTGAGACGCGCCGGAGCGGACTGGTACAGGACTTCGTGTAATTTTTCGTCTTCGAATGGATAGAAGTCGATCGTCCAGCCGGCGGCGCGCAGGTGTTCCGCCCATGACTCGATGCGGACCCGCTGCCCCGGCGAGACGCCAAGTAAGTTCGGAACCAATGCCGCGATCCGTTTCATACTCTAGCCTTCCGCAGAAGTGCGCGGGCGGCAAGTTGATCTTCAGCCACGTCGTCGGCTGCGTCAGAGTGGTTGGCCCTGGCCCACTCGACAAACTGCTGCAATCCCTCGACAAATGGCGTGCGCGGCGCAAAACCCAGCGCCTCTTCCAACCGCGTCACTGAGGCCACTGCATGCCGAACGTCGCCCAAACGGTAGCGGCCGGAAACCTGGATGTCCGGGGTTTTCGCTACGGCGCGAAACATTTCCGAGGCTACTTCCAGCAGCGTCACGCCCTGGCCGGTACCCACATTCAAGACCTGTCCAAAAGCGCGATCATTGCCCATCGCAAGTTGTAACGCGTCGACGACGTCTGAAACAAAGACAAAGTCCCGCGACATCGCTCCGTCTTCGTAGACTTCGACTGTTTCGCCGCGACTCGCGCGCCGGAAGAATGTGCCCAGCACTCCGACGTAAGGATTATGGAGCGATTGTCCCGGACCATACACGTTAAAAAATCTCAACATCGTCACCGACAAATTGTGAACGTCTCCCACGGTCGAGGTGAGTTGCTCCTGCTGAAGTTTCGTCACTCCGTAGATCGAGGCAGGCCGTGTCGGTGTATCTTCGGACATCGGCAAAGGAACAGCAGCGTTTCCGCACTGCGGGCAACTAACTTCCCACTTGCCTTGATCCATGGCATTTGCCGACCGGCTTCCGGTGGTAAAAACCTGATTGCAACTGGGACAGTGAAACGACCCTTCGCCATAAACCGCGCGCGACGACGCGAGCACGATCTGCCCCGCGCCGGCCGCAGCCGCAGTTTCCAGCAGCAGAGCGGTGCCGTAAGTATTTACGGAAACGTAGCGCCCGACTTCGTACTGTGATTGTCCGACCCCAGTTTCGGCGGCGAAGTGGTAGACCACTTGGACGCCTTTCAAGGCGCGCGTTAAGGCTTCAGCATCGCGCACGTCGGCCCAGATGGTTTCACACTCTGGTAAGTTCGGACTTGGGTTATCGCCATGGACCTGCGGCAAAAGATTATCGAGGATCACCACCGTGTGTCCGTCTCGTTGAAGACGCCACGCCAGGTGACTGCCAATAAAGCCGGCGCCGCCGGTGATCAGGATTCGAGTTGAAGCCATTTTCTATCCGCCTGGTGTGCCTGGATCTTGCAGAATTAAGTAACAACTGTAGCAGGGAGTTTTGTTGTTTGCTACGGTCGTCGAATTCCGAAAGCTGCTCGCTCAGCTTGGAAGCCTCCGACAACACCCTGGACTTACCCATCATTAGACCGATTTTTCCGATCAGCAATACGCTGGTAGACGCTTCGATAGCCTCGGCCACCCACATTTATCAAGTCGAAATGAGTGCGCGCGGCCATTCGACATTGCCTGTTTATTCCCGGTTTGTCGGCCAAAGCGAGTGCTTGTGTCGCCGCCGCGGCCAACGTCCGGTCATCAAAAGTGTCCACGGTGATCCCAACGCCCTCGGTCTCGAGAATTTTATCCACGTCCCCGGTTCCTGAATTACTCACCACTGGAAGGCCCGCCGCCAGATACTCCGCGATTTTTGTAGGCGAGGCGGCAATCTGGGAAAACGCCGGCTTGCGAAACGTGATGCCCAGTCGCGCCCGCTGCAGCAGGCCGGCCACCTCCAGGGGTGCTACGGCGGTCACGTGAAAATCCGCGGCGTCAATCCCCACGCGGCGAAACACTTCAGCTACCCTTTCGCGCGGAGTCAGGGTGAGCACCCGGAACGAGGCGTCCGGCCGTTGCTGCTTGAGCGCCAAGAAAAAACGCCCCATTTCTTCCAGCAGGTACAGGCCGACGACCGATCCTGCGTAAATCACTTCGAAACCCTCAGGCGGGGTGAGCGAATCGTCGTCAAAGCGCTTTAGGTCGACGCAACAGGGAATTACTTCAATCTTGCCGGCGGTTGCCAGGCGCTGCTCTACCAGCCAATCGCGAAACCGTTCAGACAGTACGATGATTTCGTCAGCTCGAACTAAGCCGGCTCGCTCAATTTTCTTGATGGCTCGAAAGGGCCGCGAATTTTCTTTCCAGATTCCGGCGTCCGCGTACTCTTCAGCCACCAGGCCACGAAGATCGAAAACCAGGCGAGAGCGCGTCCAACGTTGGGCCAGCAGCGCCATGGCGAGGGCAATGTGCGCTCGCGCATGCAAGACGTCAATTTTGTATCTTCGCACCAGGCGCACGGTTTTCGCAGCACCTGCCAGAATGTCATACAGTGTCGCCGGCGCCGAGGGCCTCTTGTGATAAGTCAGGAAGGTCCAGTTTATTCCGTCCTGACTGAACCGGTTTTTTTCGGCTGCCACCTCTTCGCCGGTGCGCGCTTTGGCGTCGCGCGAGTCAAAGGTCAGCAAGTGGACTTCGTTACCGTCAGCAGCGAGTTGTCGCAGGTACGGTAACACCTGATTCTGCACCAGCGGTTCGCGGACATCGAGGTAGCATAAGTAAAGCAATCGCATGAACGTTCAGCCGGCCTTGCGTGCGTTTCCGATCCAGCCATAACAGGCGGCGACCCGGATATCATTCAGGCCCGCGCGGCTTAACCACGCCTCGACCTCGCGTCGCGTGTAACGGTTCTCAATCGGCGCTGAGAAGCGGTCGAGCTGGTCGTTCACGCACACGCGAAACGGAAAGACCGAGTATTGCTTCATCGGCAGTTTTTGTGCGATTGCGTTTAGCGCGGGAATCCTGGACATGATTCGATAGGGCCAGACGAAGAAAATGAAAGCGAGGACGGCCGCCGGAAACGCCAGCAGGTAATTAATCCCGTGCGGCAAACGCGTCGTGATTTTGCGCGCCGCCGTCACCAGGGTCAGCAACGCGCGCTTCACCGGTTGTGCTTCCGGTTTCCAGTAAAGGTATATCTGAATCTCGCCACCCGGTTTCAAATACCTCAAGAGATTCTGGAAAGCCGCTTCAGGATCTGGCAGATGGTGGAGCACCCCAATCGAGTAAATAAAATCAAAACTGTCCGGCGCAAACGGAGGCTTGTGCAGATCAGCCTGGACGACCTGGACCTTTCCCGCCGTCGCCGTATTTCTTTGAGCTACTTCAACTGCCGGCCCCAGATCGATAGCCCAGACTTCGGCGCCATGCTTCGCGGCGTAAAAGGCAAAGCGGCCGTTACCGCAACCGGCATCAAGTACTTTCTTGCCGCGGAAGAACTCAGCCGTATGAGGCTGCATGTACTCGAGAAAGCTGCGGCCCCATTCGTCATACATCTCCGGGAACCGAGTCCACTCAAAGCCAAAACTCAAAGCTGTCTCGAGTTGCTGCGCGTCGGTCCCCGCGGCGGTGCCATTCCCCAAGAGCGCTTCCCGAAAAGGCGAAAGCAGCAGCCGCGGAATTGAGCGAATGACCGGAAACTCTTCACCGCACTCGCGACAAACCAGACGCGTCTGCGAACCAGACTCGCGACTCGGCTGTAGCCGGCCAATGCAGGCTGGACAGCGAAGAGTTTGCATTAACTCTGGTTCCGTGACGGAGGTCGTGTTCATGTTTCTCTAACCGAGGCGAAGCTTGTCCCGAAAAAGCCAGCTAATCGTGCCCGTGAACGCAGCCGCGTCAAGCGTAGCGATGATCGGAACGATCAGCAACAGGCGTAGACAATTGCGAACGAGCCCGGCGGGATAGGCGGCGCGGTTTTGAATTAGCGCCCTGGCCGCGCGCGCAATCATCAGCGCTAGCCAAAGCAACAACGGCACCAACAACCACTTCACGCCGAAAAAGAACGCGGGCACGGCGGCCAACACGACCAATGCGTACCGCCGAAAAACAGTGGCCTGCCATTCGCGCCACAGGCCGGCTCGAATGTTATTTCGGGCATAAACTGAAAATCTGCGGAAAGTGCTGCCGAGGCCGGGCTGAATAGTCCAGTACACGACTGCGTCCGGCGCCCGAACAGTGCGAAAACCTGCCTGCTCAATCTTGTTCATGAAAAGCAGGTCCTCAGCTGAGCGCAGATCTTCGGGAAAGCCGCCCACACTTTCCCAGACCTTGCGTCGCATGAGCGCTGACACGATAGAACGTGCGCGCACTGGCCCTCCATCACATTCAAACGACGCCGGCACATACGCGATTGCCGCGCATTCTTTGAAAAAGCTGTCCACCACCGGCTCGTAAGTGCCGTAGACAACCTCAACCGAAGGATCACCTGTGACCCTTCGAGCCAGGTTCGCCAGCCAGTCGCCGCCTGGCCTGGTGCCGGCATCGATGAAGGCAATCCAATCCGACTCGGCATGCTGAGCGGAAATATTGCGCGAGCGGCCAGGCATCGACTGCTGCTGGCGAAACAGTCTCACCCGCGCGCCGCTGCTGATGAACTCTTCAATTATCTGGGGAGTGTTATCCGAAGACCCGCCGTCGGTAATCACGATCTCGGCAGGCGGCAGAGTCTGCTCCAGCAAACCATCCAGCAATTCGCGGATCGAATCTTCTTCATCGCGCACCGGCACAACGACACTGATGGCGATCGAGTTTAAAGGCGAAGTGTCAGAGTGTTTCACTGCAGCCGGAAATGTTATCAGACAGTAAGGTCCAAAAAGGCGAACACAGAGCGACTCGTGTCTGCTCTGCGTTTGAATGTGCTGGTTGATTTACGCCAGCCGATCGCGCGGAAATTCAGGCGGTGACGGCTACGGGTTCAGCCTGATGCGTCACTTGGGCTTCGATCCATTGGTAGGTCCGCGCCAAACCGTCTTCGAGAGAAATTTGCGGCTCCCAATCCAGCACTTCACGGAGACGAGTGTTATCGCTGTTGCGGCCGCGTACGCCCTGCGGCTTGGTGACATCGTAACGTTTGTCGATCTTCTTGCCGGCAATTTCCGCGACGATGTCCACCAGCTCATCGATCGAGATCATGCGATCCTGACCCAGGTTGAGCGGCTCGCGATAATCGCTCTGCATCAGCCGGTAAATCCCTTCCACGCAGTCGTCGATGTAACAGTAGGATCGGGTTTGTTTTCCGTCACCCCAGACTTCGATTTCGTCGACGTCGTTGGCCATGGCTATCTTGCGACAGATTGCCGCCGGTGATTTCTCGCGGCCGCCGTCATAGGTGCCGAGGGGGCCAAAGATATTGTGAAAGCGCACTACCCGCGTATCCAAACCAAAATCTTCGGTGTAATGACGACAGACGCGCTCCATGTAGAGCTTTTCCCAACCATAACCGTCTTCGGCGTCCGCCGGGTACGCGTCTTCTTCCCTGAGCGGCATAACGTCAGCGTCTTTTTGCTTGTAACCCGGATAGATGCAGGCGCTTGAAGTGTACAGGTATCGCTTGACGCCATTCTGGCGCGCCGCCTCGATCGACTGCAGGTTGATGAAAGTGTTGTCGCGGACAATTTCAGCCTTGTGACTCTCGATGAATCCGATGCCGCCCATGTTGGCCGCCAGGCCGTAGACCTGATCGACGTCTTTGGTCGCGCGGATGCTGTTCTCCATGCTGGTCAGGTCAAGTAACTCGAATTCCTGGGCCGAGGTGGCTTCGTATTCCGGCTCTTTAATATCAACGCCGCGGACCCAGTAGCCGCGTTCGACCAGATACTTCGTCAGATGATGACCGATGAAACCACCGGCGCCGGTAACCAGTACCCTAACTTGTTCGGACATAAAGGTTTGTTTCTTTCCTCAGTGAATAAGGCGATGTTTGAACTGTAAATTAAGCTGTAATTTAAGCCGGAGGGCGAGAGAAAAGCAAACGGGGGGTGGGGACTACCTGGTTGAATCTTTCATTAACACCGGGCTTAAGCCCGGTGCTTGATGGTTGAATCAAGGTGTGAAACCGTTTAAACGGTTTCTCGTGATTTTGGATACTTACGTTCACCGCGCTAAAGCGACGGTGTTAATGAGATCGATGGGTTAACCCGCCAACCGGACGTCAAGAACTTCGACGTAAGAACCATCTTCACGCGACTCAATCCAGCCGGAACTCGTTACGCCAATCAGTCTTCTCGGCAAACTCGGGCTGGTCTTTCTTGTCCAGCACACAATTCTCCAGCACCAGGAAATCCATCTCGGTGCGCATAAAGCAGCGATAGCTGTCTTCGGGAGTGCAAACGATCGGCTCGCCGCGCACATTGAAGCTGGTGTTGACGATCACCGGGCAGCCGGTTTTTTGCCGAAACGCTTCGATGATTTCCCAGTAAAGCGAATTAGTTTCGCGCCGCACAGTTTGAATGCGGGCCGAGTAATCCACGTGCGTGACGGCCGGAATCTCAGACCGCTTGATGTTTAGCTTTTCAATTCCCCAGAGTTGCTTCTCGGCTTCGGTCATCTGGCGACGATGGCCGGGAGAAACGTCCGCGACCAGCATCATGTACGGACTGTCGTAATTCAAATTGAACCAGTCGGCCACGTGCTCCCGGAGGACGCTGGGGGCAAAAGGACGAAAGCTCTCGCGGTACTTGATCTTCAGATTCATCACCGATTGCATGGCTGCCGAGCGCGCGTCGCCGATGATGCTGCGAGCCCCGAGCGCGCGCGGTCCAAATTCCATCCGTCCCTGATGCAGGCCGATCACTTTTTCCGCGGCCAGCAGATCGGCGACCACTTGCGGCAATTGCTCGCGCGGATATTTTTTGTAAGGCAGATTGCGTGATTGCAGAAACGCTTCGATCTCTTCGACCGAGTCGCGCGGGCCAAGATAGGAACCTTTCATGCCATCGACGTAAGGAGGCAATGTAGTGGCGCGCGCATCTTGCGCGTGATTAATCGGCTCTGAAGACGAACCATTTGGGTTCACGGGCGAGACGCCCGTGCCACCGCCCGTGCCACTTCTCCAGGCGCCAACACTCTCGGCACTCAGGCGCGCGTTGCCAAGATACCGGTGCCAGATGGCCAGCGCGACGCCAATCGCGCCACCGGCGTCGCCGGCCGCGGGTTGAATCCAGATATCCTCAAACGGTCCTTCACGCAGGATGCGGCCGTTGGCGACACAGTTGAGCGCCACGCCGCCGGCCATGCACAATTTCTTCAGACCGGTTTCCCGGTGCGCATACGCAACCATCTTGAGCAGCGCTTCCTCAGTGATGACCTGGATGCTGCGAGCCAGGTCCATTTCGCGCTGAGTAATTTTCGATTCAGGCCGCCGCGGCTTCGCTCCAAAGATCCGATCGAAAGCGCGATTGGTCATGCGCAGGCCCTGCGAGTAACTAAAGTACTCGTGGTTCATCCGAATGCTGCCGTCATCGCGGACTTCGGCCAGCTTGTCCTTGATCAGCGAGACATATTTGGGCTCGCCATAGGGCGCCAGTCCCATCACTTTGTATTCGCCGCTGTTGACGCGGAATCCGGTGTAATAAGTGAAGGCGCTGTAGAGCAAACCCAGGCTGTTCGGAAAACGCAGTTCCTTCATCAGAGTGATCTCGTTGCCTTTGCCGATCCCGATCGAACTCGTGGCCCATTCCCCGACTCCGTCGATGGTCAGGATCGCGGCCTCTTCGAACGGTGAAGGATAGAAAGCGCTGGCGGCATGACTTTCATGGTGATCGCCGAACAACAGCTTCCACTCAAACTTCTTCCGCGCTTTCTTGGCTGCTCTCTCGTCCTCGACGCCGTTGGCTTTGGCCATCTCAATTCGAATCAGGTCCGGCATCCAAAGCTTTTCCTTCATCCACAACGGCATGGCCTTGAGGAACGACGGAAATCCCGAGGGTGCATAGTCCAGATAAGTTTCCAGCAGGCGATCGAATTTCAACAGCGGCTTGTCATAAAAGCCAACGTAATCAAGTTGTTCAGCGGTGATGCCCGCTTCTTTCAGGCAGTAGCGCGCGGCCTTAACGGGAAAGTTGTGGTCGTGTTTGAGTCGCGTAAAGCGTTCTTCCTGGGCGGCGGCGATGATCTCGCCGTCCACCACCAGGCAGGCGGCAGAGTCGTGGTAAAAGGCAGAGATGCCCAGAATCTTTGACGCGTCTGACACTTCGTGAGGCCGTCTTTAGAAAAGAGTGTAAATGAACGGCGCGATCGCCGAACCCTTGGCCAGTACCAGCAGCACCCCAAACAGGACCAGCGTGATCACGATGGGCGCCAGCCAGTATTTCTTGTTCTGTTTCATGAACTCCCAGAGTTCACTGACAACTTGGACTTTCGACATCGTTATTCCTCAAAACATCTTTTCGTAATGGCGCGGATCCTTCTGCCGCTCGGAATAGGGAACCCAGTAAGAGTCACTCGCGGCGGCGCGCCGGTGCAACGGATCCCATCCGAACAAACGCTTGATGAAACCAATCGGAGTGACTATGCCGAAAAAAACCAACGCGAGAATGATTCGCGTCGACACGAACGCAAGGACTTCCGCCAGGGCCATCCAGGCTTTGTTCGGCCAAACCAACGCCGCCGGCAAGACCAAACCCAGCAACACCAGCAAACTGCCGACGGCCAGGGTCAGCTGCGAGAAAGTCACGAACTTGCCGCGATAGATCCACCAGCCGCTCAGCAACAAGAGGACGCCGCCTACTATCAGACCAAACTCGCGTTCAACGCGCCGCGATTTTTTTCTGGTGTTTGTGTCAGCCATTTCTGTTTATGAGCCTGAGCTGCTGCTCGCGAGTTTTCGCAAGCATCCCCAAAAGGGTCGCTGCGCCAGGCTCTCAGGATACGTTGCCAGCGCCCGCATCAGCCAGCGGGCACCTTCGCCGCGCTTGCCGGCCACACTGGCCGCATAAGACTGTCTGAGAAACCGCGTCGCCCGGCACCAGCGGCGATCGGCGCCCTGCAGGCGGCTTTCGTAAACCTCGGCGCTGCGTTCGAACTCAGCAATCTGATGCTGATTCTCGGCCACTGTCTTACTGGCTGCGTGCAGCCGGTAACCGGCAAAAGTCTGCGGGATATGTTCGCAACGATGTCCGGCCAGCAACAACCGCACGTACATATCGTGATCGAAATCATATGGCCAGGCCTCGTCAAAGCCACCCTGAACCAGCTCGCGCTTCCAGAAATGCCCCGGCTGCGGCGCTGTGTAAGCCCACGACAGGCAATGCGCTGCGGATTTCGGAACCACGGTCCGAATGAGTTCGTCCTCTTGTCCTTCAGCGAACATGAAAGTATCACCACAAACCCACTCGCTGCGCGGATGGTTCTCGAAATATTTTCCGATCGTATCAAACGTGCCCGGCAAATAGATGTCGTCGCTGTTGATGAAACCGAATATGTCACCGGTGGTTTTCTCAAGCCCTTTGTTAATTGCGTGGACCTGACCACGATCTTTCTCGCTGACCCAAAAGTCGATTCGATCTTCATAGCCGCGAATCACCTCGACGGTTTCATCTGTGCTGCCGCCATCAATCACGAGGTATTCGAGATTGGGATAATTCTGATTGAGCACAGACAGAATCGTCTCTTCCAGGAAGCGGCCCTGGTTGAACGAGGGAGTTACGATGCTTAACTTTGGCAGCATAAAAATGTTAGTGCGGTTCCGAACCGCTTACGCACCCCGGGCCATGAACGCAGTTTCGTACCAATCAACCGTCCGGCGCAGACCTTCTTCCAGGGATGTCTGCGCCCTGAATCCGAATCTTTCAAACGCCCGGGTCGTATCAATCTGGCGACGCGGCTGGCCGTCGGGCTTTTCCATTTGCCACTGGATCTCGCCTTCAAAGCGAGTCAGCCGCGCAATGATCTCCACCAAATCCTTGATGGTAATCTCGCGGCCGCTGCCGAGGTTCACCGGATCGCCCTCGTCGTACTGCGCGGCCGCTCGAATGATTCCGTCCGCGCAATCTTCAACGTATAAGAATTCGCGAGAGGCCCGCCCGGTCCCCCACACTTGAACAGATGGGGCGCCGGTGTTGCGCGCGTCGATGCACTTGCGAATCAACGCCGGGATCACGTGCGAGGTTTCGAGGTCGAATTTATCACCCGGACCATAAAGATTCGCCGGCAAAACAAAGATTGAATTGAACCCATATTGTTTACGATAGGCCTGCGACTGGACCAGCATCATCTTTTTCGCCAGACCATAGGGCGCATTGGTCTCTTCCGGATACCCGTTCCATAGATCGTCTTCCTTGAAAGGAACGGGTGTGAGCTTGGGATAAGCGCAAACGGTACCGGTGGCCAGAAACTTTTTGATGCCGCGAACACGCGCTTCTTCGATCAACTGCGCTCCCATTATCAGGTTGTCATAGAAGAACTTGCCGGGACTCATCTGATTGTGCCCGATACCGCCGACTACCGCGGCCAGGTGAATAATCAAATCGGGCCGCGCCTCGTCGAGCAGGCGAGAGATGGCTGGCTTTTCAGTCAGGTCAAAGTCGTGCCGGCGCGGCACGAACACTTCAACCCCTGCGAAAGCCTTGAGTTTCCCGACCACGAAACGCCCGAGAAACCCCGCGCCGCCGGTAACCGTTACTCGTTTGTAAGGGAAATTATCGCTCAAAATTAAGAGTGTTCAGAGCCCTAACTTCAGTTGGGTCTTTCCTAACCAGCAACGCTTTGACTGAAGCCGGTATTCTTAACACCCGCTGTTGAATTGGGTCGATTACCTTGTCGGCAGCTTGCCCAAACTCCTGAGGATGGCTATGTTATCAGAAACTTTTTCACCCCCGAAACCCAGTTTAGAGTTTACGTTCTCGCAAGGTAAATGAAGAGCTGCCCCACATGCAAACGCACCTATGCAGATGACACGCTGACCTTCTGCCTGGCGGACGGCGCGCTGCTTTCGGCTCCATACGACCCTCATGCGACTCAGGTTCTGCCCACTCCGCCACCGACCACCATTGCTTTTTCCTCGGCACCGGCCAGGCCTCAGGGTTACTCAACCGCGCAAGATTCCAAGCCGAAAGATCTTCGTTGGTTGTATGTCGTTGCGGCGGGTTTTCTGTTTTTGATTTTTGGCCTGGGGATCACGATCTTGCTCGTCCAGAAAGCAAACACCGGACAAGGCTCAGCATCGACTGGGTTTTCCAACGTGGCCACGCCGACCTCGTCTTCCGGGACGAACGCGGCCGCAAGAACAACTGCCTCTCCGGGCTCGGGCACGCCCATTCAGCAGCGATCACCCGCCGATGCGCGAGTGCCGGGTTCGGATCCGTTCGTCGGAACGTGGACCGAGTATTGGCCCGGCATTCCGCAGAACGCCACTCATGTCATCACCAAGCGTGACAGGACAGAAAAGGGCCAACAGTACGCCAGTGACTACGAGATCCAGGGGTCAAGCCCTCTAACACAACGTTACGTGATCACCAATGTCAGGTTGGAAGAAGACGTCCTTAAATTCTCGGAAGGAACCGCAACCTTTACCGTCGAGTATGAAGTGCGAAAGAAGGATTCAGATGTTCTTGCGGTCCGCGCCAAAGGCAGATCAGGCTGGCGAGACGACATTTTTTGGAGAAGGGCTCAATAGCGTCCCACCACCTGGTTCACAAAAAGAACTCAGCAATCGTATTCACCACATAGTCCTGCTGCTCGTCACTCAACTCTGGATAGATTGGCAGCGCAAGAGTTTCCTTCGCCGCCTGTTCAGCGATCGGGAAATCGCCTTCTTTGTAGCCCAGAAAAGCAAAGCACTCCTGCAGGTGCAGCGGCACCGGATAATAGATGTCTGAGCCGACACTGCGTTCGCGGAGATGAGCGCGCAATTCGTCGCGTCGTCCGCCGCGAACGCGAATCACGAATTGATGAAAGATGTGGCGCGCGCCTTTACGAACAAACGGCAATCCGACCTTTCCCCCGAGACCGGCGTCGCCGAACATTAGTTCGTATTGCTGCGCCTTGCGCTGGCGCGCGTTTGTCCATTCATCGAGATGACGGAACTTTACCCGCAAGACTGCCGCCTGAAGTGAATCAAGCCGGCTGTTAATTCCAACCACCTGATGATGATACTTACGCTCTTCACCGTGCACCCTTAGCATGCGCAGTCGGCGCGCGTGCTCCGGGTCATTCGTCGTCAGCATTCCCCCATCGCCGGCCCCGCCCAGGTTCTTTGAGGGGTAGAAGCTGAGACAGCCAATCGTCCCCAGCGAACCTGCGCGACGTTTTGTGTCCTCAGCGCCGATGGCCTGAGCGGCATCTTCCACAATCGGAACTCCCGGAGCTGACCCCAATTCGATAAGCGGATCCATTTCGGCGCACTGCCCATAAAGATGAACCGGCAGGATCGCTTTCGTGCGAGCGGTGATCTTTTCCGCGACCAGCGATGGATTGATATTGAAGGTCCGCTCGTCGATATCGACGAAGACGGGCCGCGCGCCCAACCGCGTGATCGCGGCGGCGGTGGCAAAGAAACTAAAAGGCGAAGTGATTACTTCGTCATCTCGCTCGACGCCGCAGGACATCAACGCCAGAATCAAAGCGTCAGAACCCGAAGCGCAGCCGATCGCGAACTTAGTCTGACAATATTCAGCGATTTCCTCTTCCAGGGCCTGAACATCCGGGCCCATGACAAACTGCTGCGATTCCAGAACGCGATCGACCGCCGCGCGCACTTCTTCGCGAATCGTTTGGTACTGCTGCTGAAGATCTAAGAGGGGAACTTTCATGCCTGAGCCGACGCGCCCGAGGAAAGAAGTTTGATCTGCCCGCCGTTCTTGATCGATTGCTGGGCAGCTTCGAGCACCCGCACGACGCGCAAACCGGCTTCACCGTCGGTGAGAGGCGGCCGGGCGGCGCGAATCGAATCGAGAAACTCGGCCACCACATAGCGCAGCGCTTCGGTGGGATCTAGTTTCGGCGCCCAAACATCTCCGGTCCGGTAACTGATCAGCGTCTGATAGTCGGCTTCGCGATCACCGATGCGGTTGGTGGTCACACCTTTATCATAGACCCGGACTTTTTCGGTCGGCTCGATGTCATCGTAAAGAATCATCTTCCCGCTGCCCGCCAGCAGCGTGCGGCGCAGCTTAACCGGGGCCAGCCAATTGAAATGAAAATGCGCGATGAACTCGTCCGGAAAGTGCAACAGCAGGTAAGCGATATTTTCAATCCCCGGCTCGATGTGCGAGCTGCCGATAGCGCTGACTGCGTCAGGCTGGCGATCGATTAGGTAGTCCATGATCGAGAGATCGTGCGGCGCCAGGTCCCACAGGACGTTGATGTCACGCTGAAACAAACCCAGGTTGACGCGGACTGAGTCAAAGTAAAGCAGCTCTCCCAGCTCGCCATTGGCGACGATCTCTTTCATTTTGCGCACCGCGCCGGTGTAAACAAAGGTGTGGTCAACCATCAGCGTGCGTTTGCGGTTGCGGGCCAGGGCGATTAATTCTTCGGCCTCCCGCACGGTCGCGGTCAAAGGCTTTTCCACCAGCACGTGCTTGCCGGCATTGAGCGCGGCTTTGGCTATTTCAAAATGGGTAGCCACCGGCGTGACCACGGCCAGGGCGTCCAGGTTTGAGTCCGCGAGCAGCTTTCGATAGTCGGTGGTGGTGTGCGCTCCCGGGTACCGGCGGCCCATGGCAGCCAGGCGCTGCGCGTCCACGTCGCAGATCCAACTGAGCTGTACCGTTTCGTTTTCGGCAAAATTGCGGAGCAGATTCGGGCCCCAATAGCCACAGCCGATTACGCCAACGCTAAGGTTGTTCATCAGGGTCAGAGGATAACCGCCCAGCGAGCCAAAATGGAAGGAAGGGCAAAGAATAAGCAGTGCATAGAGTGCCGACTTTAGTCGGGCTTTTGATTAGTTTAAGAAAGAACCCAACTGAAGTTTGGTACTCTAAACGCCGTGAAATTCCGACACCCTGCCGCTTGACGCAGTAATACTGCTGAGCTAACCTCACAAACCTCAGGAACGGCAGTACGGGGAACACTATGAACGACCTCAGAAGGTCGATCCCTTTCGACTCAACCAAAGCTTCATTGCCCTTGGTGCATCAAGTCAAAAAAGGTTGATACGCTGGCCGATACCCGGCCTCTCCCCCGACCAAAAGTTTTGTTTTGCTCAGCCTGACCGATCGTTTGGTTAGAGCACCACGTTACTGAGGCCTTCCTGCGGAAAGCCAGATTTCGGTTTTCGAAAGGTTGCAAAGTGAGTCAAGAGGATCTGGCCGGTTGGGATTATCCCACTTCATCAGCGATGAATATTGAAGAAATCCAAAAACTTCATTACGACCGCATCGGCGCGCAATACGAGTCGCATTACGGCGACGCCTGCAGCCGCGAGTATCGCGAGCGATTCATTGATGCGCCCATGTTTCAGGGCATCGACCTTTCCGGCAAGCATGTACTCGAGGCCATGTGCGGCAACGGGCAAACGACGGAATACCTGCTCTCGAAAGGCGCGAAGGTTACGGGCCTGGATATTTCCACGGCCGAAATTGATTCTTTCCGAGATCGATTTCCCAACTGTGAGGCGTTGTGCGGGTCAATCTTTGAAACCGGGTTCGCCGGCGATTCATTCGACTGCGTCGCGATTGTAGGAGGTTTGCACCATCTGCATCCCGACATCAACAAAGCCGTCACCGAAATTCACAGAGTATTGAAGCCTGGCGGATACTTTTGTTTCGCCGAGCCGTATCAGGGTTCACTTCCGGACATTGTCCGATCGTTTTGGTACAAACACGACAAACTATTCGCAGCCAACGAAGCGTCGATTGACGTGGGTGAACTGAAGCGAGAATTCGTCACGCGGTTCAATTTCATCGATGAGACACATCTCGGGAATATCGGATACCTATTAGTGCTCAATTCCATGGTTTTCAGAATACCCGTTCGACTTAAACCGCTATATACGCCGATTGTGATGGCCGGTGAATCGCTAATTAACAGGTTGGTCGGAAAATGGTCTTCATGCTTTGTCGTCTGCCAATGGCAAAAGGTAGGAGCAATCGAGGCTTGAAAACAGCCGTGAGTCAGACGCAAGCACGGAGGCGTGTGCTCATCAAATTCATCAAGCTGCGGCCAGTACGCAAACCGACTGGCCCAGTCCCGCCTTACCTTCCAGGGGCGGGCCACTCTCTCGTTTGACTGGCTGCGGAACAATAATGTGAGGAGCGGTCGCGCCCTCAATTGCGACAATTCTCAGGTCCAAATGCTCAGCCCATGTGCGTATTGCACCGCGCTCGATAAAGATAGTCATCGGAGAGGTGACCCCCAAATTCCTGATCGCATTCTCGAAGACTAACCAATGAACCGGCTCTTCAAATTCCAGGAATGAGAATACAATTTTTCCTCCCGGCTTCAACACACGAACGGCTTCTTGCAGGTAAACGAAAGATTGTTCGTGTAGCAGGTGCGTGAACACAGAGAAGAAACAAACCATATCGGCCGTATGATCTTTTTCCGGAATACTAAGTCCGGCGGCGACCTCGAAACGCCAGTCCGACCGCCGCACCAGTTGACGCGCATATTTAACCACGTCCGGAACGATATCGATTCCCAGGTAACTCCCAGTCAGATAATCTGAGAGTGGATAGGCCAGTCGTCCTGACCCACACCCGACATCGATCAAATAACCGTCCTTTGGCAGCCCGTGCTGAATCAGCAGCTGGCGCTCGAGAATTCCCAGCGCTTCAAAATCGCCTCCCGAAGCCGATCGCATACCAGCATCACGGCCGAACCTGCCTATCAGCGACCGCACCATCTTGCGATGTCGCCCTTGATCATCGAATTTTGGCATGTGATTTAGACCCTGGATAACCGCCGGGCATTTTCTCTGAGCACACTCAAACGAATTTATTCTCGCAAAGCTTAAGGACCCCGGCGGTGAAGATGCGAACGTTGGATTCACATGCCGACAGTCAGATTTCTGTAATGCGAATTCCAAGATGATATAATTCGGCATCCGGAGTCAACCGATCTGCGCGCCTGAGACTCGCAATCACAGATGCCAAGCAGCTACTCCACCTAACTTAAACATATGTGTGGAATTGTGGGAATGATCGATGGCGTTAGGGACCGCATCTCTGTGCCGATGCTTGAGGCGATGCGCGACGTCATGATCGCCCGCGGCCCTGATGGGGTCGGACATTTTGTGGATGGCTCCGTAGGCATGGCCATGCGGCGCCTTTCGATAATTGACATTGAACATGGACAGCAACCATTTCTTAGTCGCGAAGGCGAGGTCGTCGCTTTTCAAAATGGAGAGATTTACAACTACCGTCAATTGAAAAAGCTTCTTCAGGCGCGCGGCTATCAATTCATCAGTCAGAGCGACACAGAGGTGCTGGCGCACGGGTTTGCGGAATGGGGCGCCGGGGGATTATTCGAGCGAGTGGATGGCATGTTCGCGATTGCAATTCTGGATCGCGGTAGCCGAGAGCTTCACCTCGCTCGCGATCGGTTTGGAGAAAAGCCGCTCTTTTACGCGGAGGCGAAGGGTCGGTTCGCCTATTCATCAAATCTGCTGGCCCTGGCGGCGCTCGAGTGGGTAAGCGACGAGATTGATCCGCAATCGCTGAATCGCTATCTGGCATTGCATTACGTGCCGGGTGACGCGACCATATTCAAAGCGATCAAACGCGTTCTGCCGGGCGAGCGCCTCGTGGTTCCGCTGGACGATCCAATCCCTCAGCGACAAAAGTACTACGCGCTCCGGCTGCCGGCAGAGCAGACTATCTCTGATTCCGAGCTCGCGTTGCTTATTGAGGAGGCGGTCGAATCACGGTTAATTGCGGACGTCCCTGTTGGTATTTTTCTTTCGGGCGGGCTTGATAGCTCGATCATTGCCGCGATCGCGGCGCGGAAACAGCCCCGCATTGCGACCTTTTCCATGGGATTCACGTCAGCAGCTCACGATGAAAGCCCTCATGCACGTCTGGTTGCGAATCGGATTGGCAGCGATCATCACCACTTCATTTTTGATGAAGGATCGTTTCGCTCGCTGTTGCCGCAGGTGGCGGCCACGCTGGACGAGCCGGTCGGCGATCAGGCGATGCTGCCACTCTACTGGCTGTGTCGTGAAGCGCGCCGGCACGTTAAGGTAGCCTTGTCCGGAGAGGGTGCGGACGAGATTTTCGCCGGCTATAGCTATTATCAGAACCATTCCGATCCGAAGAACTGGCTCGGTGATCTTAAAGCCCGACTGCGCAGCCTCGATGCGCCACATGCTTCATGGCGCTTGATTGATAACGACGAGCCGATCACGCCATCGGGCTTTCCGCTCCTCACCGACACTGTGACGCGACAGAGGCTGACCGGCCAGAGCATCATTGGCGATGAGTGGGAAAAGTTCCTGCTGGCCTCGATCAGTAGCGCTGCTAATAGTTTGCAGCGCGCCACCGCGACAGATTTGGTTACCTGGTTGCCGGACGATCTACTGGTGAAGTTTGATCGGATGTCGATGGCCCACAGTTTGGAAGGACGAGCGCCCTACCTGATGCCGCGCCTGGTCGCAGCCGGTCTGGCACTTCCGTCGGCCAAGAAAATGAACGGTGAAAACCAAAAGGTCGCGTTGCGTCGCGTGGCGAGCCAGTGGCTGCCAAAGGAGATCGTCGAACGCCCAAAGCAGGGATTCGTATTGCCGATGGCTAAGTGGCTGGCCCAATGGTTCGAGGAGCAGGGCGATGTTCCTGAGTATTACCGGGCCCGCGCCGTTCCCGGATTGGATATGGCTGAAGTCGCAAAGTTAACGCAGGAGGATCTCTCTCAAGGCGTACGTCGTGAGCGTTTGCTCTTTGCGCTGGTGCTGTTGGTAGAGTGGTATCACTCGTTCCGGCGGCAGCGACGCGAGGTGGCGGCGCGTTATCAGGAATTGGGCTCCTTCGTTGATGCCTGACTCGAACCCGCGCAGTCCATTCAATTTCAAATTTCCGTTCGGCTGCCTTCCTTGAATTAGAGAAGTGAAAAAGATTCGGCAGTTATTGAACAAGAATAGTCGTTATGCTTCTCCTGTGACGGGACGAAATAGCCCGTGGCTTCAAGGTGCTGTTAGGATAGTTAACACATGACTGAGCGTCAAAAGGTACTTTTTGCGATGGACCAACCGCCTACCCGGTGGTTCGCGCGTGTTCGCTCGCCCTTCATCGTGGCCGGGTGGGTTATTCCTGATCCTGAAAATCCGCTCCGGGAAATAGAAGTCAGGGTGAACGGACAACTTAGGGCCATCGCCACCATCGGGTTGCGAAGACCGGATGTGGCTGACGCCTATCCTGACAGGCAGGGACTCTGGAGCGGATTTGCGACGGAGGTGTTCGTCGATGACCTGGACAATACCAGGATGGACGTAGAAGTAGTCGCTTTGTTCGTTGACGGGCAGAAAACGGTGGATCGGTTTCAGGCTAAGGTCAAAGGGCTCGAGCGGCAGGTGCCGGTCAGACAGAGGAATTGGCGCTATGCCGATATTCTGGCTTGCCCTTTTTGTTCAGAGTCATTGGAAGAAACAGATTTAGCGTTTCGCTGCCCCGGATGCGAACGCGTGACTCGGAAGCGTCGCGGTGCCCCGATCTTTACGAACGGCAGCGAAGTCGTCCTTTCGCATCTGCTGGTAGCCAATCCTACCAACCCCAACGGAGTGGATCACACCAGGATAATCCAAACACAGGGTTTGGTCCTCGATTTAGGAGCCGGAAATCCGCGCGAATCCGAGCACTACCCTAACGTTGTCTTTCACGAGTTTGTCCAATACGCCCATACGGACGTAGTCTCGATCTGTGACCGGTTGCCTTATCGGGACGGAGTTTTTGACGCGGTGATCAGCAAAGCCTCGTTTGAGCATCTGGCCAGGCCCTGGGACGTGGCCGATGAGATCTATCGTGTGCTAAAGCCGGGCGGAGTGGTGCGCGCGGATACGGCGTTCATGTTTCCCCTTCACGGAGATCCTTACCACTTCTTTAATATGACACTCGACGGCGCGAGGGAAATATTCAAGCGCTTTCGGACACTGCGCTGCGGGGTCGCGCCCTATCAAATGCCCTCGTATAGCCTGCGGGCGCAGTTTGCAACAATGCTCGACCACTTGCAGTCAGAGGAGTGGCGTCAGCGAATTACCGAGTGGCAAGGATTAATCGACGAAAACCTTGATAGCGCACTTGACGCCAAAGGTCACGAGCGGCTGGCGGCTGGAGTTTTTTATGAAGGAACCAAGCAAGAGTGAAATCTCCCAACGATCTTCCAGTACATTCGCGCGAATGGAACTCGATCGCGCAGTAGCGTCCTTCTCAAACAGGCCGGGTCCCATTCCCGCTCACCCGCTGCGGTAGTATCCGCACATCAGTGAAGCCGGCCTCGCGAAACCAGTCTTTAAGTTCAGCTTCGCTGTGATAGCTGCGATATTGCGGCGAGTACCAATCGAAGTTCAGAAAGGCCGCAATCTCCGGGTCCTTATGTCGGCCGACAGCGACCGTGCCGGCGTAGTGGGCGATGCGCGCAGCGACTCGGGATCCGGTTGCCTGGTGACGGGCCACGGCGCGATCTCGCACGAAGGTCAAACGGCCGAGGATGCCGGCGAATACTCGTAGCATCCGCGGCGGCATGCGGCAGGTAATCGGGCGGATCAGCTCGTCCTGGATCCGATGAATTCTATCGGAATACGGATTTGGCTCTTTCTCTGCCGGATACAGCCAAACCGCCAGTCGGCCCCCGGGCGCGACTAAAGACGCAGAGCTCAGAAATGCGTGATGAGTATCGGGCGTGTGGTGCAGCACGCCGACGCTATACACAAAATCGGCAAAGGCCTTTTTCAGCGGCGGCTGCAAAATGTTGCCCTGCACCAGATGAACATTTGGCCGGTCCTTCACGACTGAACGAGCGCGAACGAGCGCGTCGCTCAGATCAAGTCCCACCACTGTTTGCGCATAATCGCTGGTCACGGCGAGATACTTGCCCATACCACAGCCGACATCGAGAACTGTTTTTCCAGTCAACTGCGTTCCGTCGACCCTTTGTACGTCAGCGGCCGTTGGATAAAAGCTAAACACGTCGTTCAGGGAAAGTTTCTCATAGAGGTTCGGGTCGGCCCCTGTTAGCCAGAAGAAGGTAATTAGATCTTCGTCGGGCGGAGTGACGCGATATGTATTCCACTCATAACCGAAAGCCCTGGCAGTCAATCGGTGCAACGCTTCAAATCTTTCCGTTTCCGCAGCCGGCGATTCGCGGTGATCGATTAGCGACAGCTGTCGCGAGAATTCGCGACGGAAGGCACGAGCGCGCCCGTAAGCGTTTGGCAGCAGGCGGGGTATTCCCTGGATAATGGGATAGCCGCAGGCGCAGTTCAAGCAGACCAGAAGGCCTTCTTCTATTTCACCCGTGTTCGGGCTTTCCCGAAAGGGCGTTAATCGGACGGGTGACTGACAAGATGGACAGACCAGCAGGTCGACGAATTCCTGGCGCATAGGATTTAACGATAGTAGAAGTTTCTGGATTCGTGCGGGTCGGTCTTGACGCGAAATTCAGAATTAGCCCGCGAAAAATTGATATTAAAGTACGGGTCGGCGGCGATATGATGCCGCCAGGTTGTTTTCATATAGGCGATTTCATGATCGTTCTTGTCGTCGCCACGCGACTGTGATTCGTAATGAAGGAGTAACGCGTGTGGATTCATAACTATCCGATAACCGTGTTCACGCAAGCGCAAACAATAGTCGACGTCGTTCCATCCGACTCGAAGATCCTCGGCGTTAAAGCCGCCCACGCTTTCGAAGATCGTTTTTCTGGTCAACATGCATGCCGCCGTTACCGCCAGGTAATTTCGCGCCGCCAGCGCGTACTCGATCGGCGCCTGATCGTTCGGCAACGGCTGACAGGCATGTCCGGTTAAACCGTGGACGCCCATGATGACTCCGGCGTGCTGAATCCGCCGGTCGCCGTAAAGCAACTTGGCGCCCACTGCGCCGACGCCGGGAAGCCGGCCATATCCCATCATCTCGTCCAACCAGTCGGGCGAAATTACTTCCGTGTCGTTGTTAAGCAGCAGGAAGTGTTCGGTCGCAATTTGGGCCACTGCAAAGTTAGTGATCGCGGCAAAATTAAAGCCCGCCGGCGAGGTAAAGCGCTCCACTCGATGTCTAATTGAAGCAAGATAGTCGAGTGTCTGCGGATCGCAACTCTCGTTGTCGATAACCAGAATCTCGTAAGCCCGATAACGCGTTTGGCTTTCAATGCTGTCGAGACACGACTTCAGCAACTCATATTTATCTCGCGTGGGAATGATAATCGTGACGGGTTCGGACGCAGGACTGAAATCGAGCTTGTATAATCCTACCTTGCTCGCCTGCGCAAACTCGGAATGAATGGCCTTAGCCGCGATTCCTCTGCGGTCGAGCGCTTCCTGGACCGCTCGCCGGCCGGATTCAAAACTATAGGATTTGGTTTCGCTGGAGCGAGCCATTGAAGAGGCCACTGCGCGCCAGTGATAAAGAATTTGCGGGATGTGCCGTACACGATTGGTTAATTCGACGAGGCGTAAGCCGAGATCATAGTCGGCTGAGCCTTCAAACCCGGCGCGCAGACCACCAAGCCGTTTCACTAAAGCAGTGCGATAAACCTTCAAGTGTCCGAAGTACATGTAAGAAAGTAACAACTCCGGCGACCAGTCAGGTTTGAAGCTGGGGCCCAGAAACAAACCGTCCTCGCCAAGTATGTCATGATCGCTGTAGATCAAATCCGCACCCGGATCGTCCTGAAGCAATTCGAGAACTTCGGACAGCGCGTCAGGGGTTAGCTCATCGTCATGATCAAGGAATGCGAGATACTCGCCCTGGGCCATCCGGATCGCCGCGTTAGTTGCTCCGGCGACATGGCCGTGATCTTTGAGACGCACAAACTTAACCCGGTCATCCGTAGAGGCGTACGACTGCAGAAAGGAAACCAGCTGTGGATCGGTCGAGCAGTCATCGGCGATACACAATTCCCAGTTTTTATAGACCTGCTGTTCGACCGAGCTCAGCGCCAGCTTAAGATACCCCGGCTCGGCGTTGTAAACGGGCATCACCACGCTAATCAACGGCCGCCATGTTAATCCACGCTCACGTTCAGCCGCTCTCCGGAGCCCCTCGTCATCAAGGCGATGCTGTTGCAACCAGGCGTCGTAAGTGGGATCGGCTGAGAGCTGCGTAATCGCCGGCGCCTGCAGTACTCCGCCCCCGCTCTGGCCAGGCGGCGGCCTGAGGGCGCGACTTATCCGCTTCAGTAGAGACATGCCCCGGCGACGCAAATTGTGTCCTCTCAATTTCATTCGCTTACGATTAAGAAGAGAGTTACGAAAGGGTTTCGGCAGTATTGGAACTCGGCTTTCGCAAAATGAAGATAACCTCAACCCCGTCATGCTCAAGACAGAGTTCGATATTAAAAGCCGTCAGTTTTCGCACAGCCAGAACGAACTCAAGCATCTCAAAGGGGGTCCAGACGTGATAATGAATGCTGTAATTCATGCCCATCAGCCGGGCTATTTCCTTCTCGACCTCGGCTTCGGCCTTCTTAGTTACCAGGCGGGCCCACTCTTCAAAGTGTCCCCGGCGAGACCACTCCGGTCCTTCAAGGTAATCGCGCATCAGATGTTCAGGGGACGTAACCGGACGGTCAGAGTCAAAGCAACAACGCTTATCTGGCAGCGCCATATAGAGGACACCAGTGGGCTTAAGGACCCTCAGCATATTCAACACGGCGCCGATGGGATTTTCGCAGTGCTCGACGAAATGATTGGCAATAACAAAATCCTGCGACGAGTCCGAAATGCTTTCCAGCTGTTCCCCGTCGGCGAGAATGTCAACGTTCACCAAATCTTTCTCTGCCAGCTCGGGATATTGGTCCCTAAGTTCCGTGACACTAAGACGGTCAACATACCTGGCTGTGGCGGCGACCGGAAGCTTCAACGGGTTGTGCAGCGCCCCGATCTCGATGCCCACACCGGTCAAATAAGTTTCGGCAATCAGCTCCCGGCTCAGTCTTACCGGCAGCTGGTTGTTTTCGGATCGCGGCTTCCGGAGATTCCGGAGGGCTTGAGTTAACTTGAGTTTCACCGGCCTGGCTCTATAACGGTAATTTTCAGTCCATGGTAATGCTTCGCATGATCACATTCCGTCCGCCCCACGTGCAAGTTTGCGATCAAAATGGATAATACGAAAACGGTCTGACAGATCGCATTGTGCTATATCATGCCTCTCAGTATGATAGCGCAGCTTAAACCAGCCCAGAGCCGCTAGCAGTGCCGGATATCATTGCCTCGGGAGTACATGCGTGTCGTTTAAGAAAATAGCAAAAGCCTCTCTTAAGATCATTCTGCCGGTGGTTTTTGTGCTGGTTTTTTTGGAATTCCTGATGATAGTTTTCGAGCCCTACCTCTTCAAAGGCTTCTATGAATACGATCCTGACCTGGGCTTTCGCGTACGGGCTCACGCTCCCAACTTTGACGGTACTGTGACAAACCAATTTGGATTTAACGATCGAGATTACCCGCTGCAAAAGACTCCGGGCGTTTTCAGAATTCTGGTGCTAGGCGATTCTTACAGTTGGGCTGGAGGTCGAGACGGCAACTACACGGCGCTGCTTGAGCGAATGTTTGAAGACCGCGACGGCTCTCATAAGATTGACGTTATCAATGCGGGCTATTCGATGACGCACACGGGCGAGCAACTGGCGATGCTCAGGAAATTTGGTCTGCAATACAACCCGGACCTGGTAGTACTGGGGTTTTTTGTGGGCAACGATTTTGTCGATGCTGACCCCGATCGCAAGCGAATTGTTGTCAACGGCATCTACATGGACATAAGCAGGAAGCGAGAATTAAAGCTTCTGGGCTATCCGATCGTTCCTCAATCCCGTTTGCTGTCATTCGTCAAGCAGAAGTATCAAATTTGGGAAGAGACACGAAAGGCAAAGACTGAAGCTGTTGTTGCTAAGCAACCCGGAACTTTTTCCGAAGAGACTTACCTGGGTATCGAGCGATCGAGGCTGGAGTTTTTCAATAGCAGTCCTTCACGCCCAAAGCATCTGCAAGCAAACGTTGATTATATCCTGCAAAGTATCTCTGAGATGGACGCGCTGTTGAAATCTCGGAATATCAAGCTGGTAGTCGCGATCTATCCGGATGAGTTTCAGGTCAATGAGCCTCTTTTAAAAGCGGTGTTTGAGAAATACAAGTTGAAACCGGAGGACTATGACCTCAAGTTCGCCCAGAACCTGTTGAGAGGCTTCCTCGAATCCAGGGGTATTCCTTACATCGATTTTTTGGAGCGATTCCAGGCAGAGGGCAAGAAAAAGGATCTGTACGTATTGAGGGACAGTCACTGGAATGCAGCGGGCAATCAGTTAGCGGCAGAGCTATTGTTTGAAGATCTTGGTAAACGTCTCGAAAGCAGCACTGCTTCCAAGTAACTCGCCCTATGAAGCTACCAAAACGTATTCAGAAATCTCTCAAGGTAATAGTCATCAACATTGTGATCCTGGCCGCGTTGCTGGAACTCGGGTCAGTAGGCGTCTATTTCCTTCAAACCGGAACGTTCTTTTATACCGAAAGAGAGAAAGGGACCCCCGAAACCAAAAGCCTGGAATACACTGCCCAGGGACAAAATGTTTCGAAGGAAAACATAATTCGGCAACTTCATCCTTACTTTGGGTTTGTTCAAAGCAATAATCTTCAATTTCAGTTTAGCTATTCTAAGATTGCACACCTCCCCAACAATTTCGGATTCGAATCTCCCTATAACTATCCTCTTAAAAAACAAAATAAAGATCAGTTCATCGTTGGTGTTTTTGGCGGATCCGTCGGCCAGTCGATCTCGATGTTCGAGCTTGAAAATCACATCCTAAAGAACAGCCTGCAGCAGCTCACCTATTTCAAAAACAAAGAAATCATAGTCTTGTCGTTTACTGCCGGGAGTTACAAACAACCACAGCAGTTACTGGTCTTGAATTATTTTCTGGCGATGGGGCAGGAGTTTGATCTGGTGATCAACATAGATGGGTTCAATGAGGCGGCTTTGGGCTTCCTTAATTACCGGCACGGCATAGATGTGTCTATGCCCGATCAAGCAGTCATAACGCCGCTGGTGAGTTTGGCCAACAAAGATGTTTCACTCGAGGAGCTGCGCCTGACGCTGGAGACAATGGAGGATAAGGGCAGCATGCGAGATGCGTTGGCAAGCCTGAAGAAATGCAACCTGGCCACCTGCTATCTTCTTTCCTGGGTGCGCGTCAGGTACTTTGCACACAAACATTACCAGGCGTTGCAAAAACTCGACGCATTGAGGACAGCGAAAGAACCCGGGAAATGGTCGCTGGTAAAGATAAATGGAATTGACACTCCGCTGGACGATTCAACTGCTTGTGAGAAGATTGCATCTATCTGGGCCGATGCATCTTTGACGATCAAGAATACCCTCAAGGAACGAGATACTCCTTATTTCCACTTTATCCAGCCAAATCAGTATTACCAAACGAACAGAAAATTTACCGAGGCGGAAACGAAGATCGCGCTCAATCACCAGAGCCCTTATGAAGAAGCTGTGATAAAAGGATACCCGCCAATCCTTTCCAGGCTTGAGTTTCTGAAGCAATCCGGAGTCGACGTCTACAGCGCAGTAAACCTCTTCGACAATACGCCGGATATCGTTTACGAAGATAATTGCTGCCACTACAACCAGGTGGGAAACGAACTATTCCTAAAATACATCTCGAAGACAATCACCGATGCCTTAGCCAGAAATCCTCGCTTTGCTTCGACCCCTGATTGAGTCCGGAGAGCTGGACTCGATATTCAAGGCCCGCGTCGCACCGCTTAACCAGGCCTCTCGAAAAATCTCTGCATATGCATTGACCATAGAATCAAAGTCAATTAACGCATCGAGCGCCGGGGTGGCGCCGGCCGCCAACTTTCGCCGGAGAGCAGGTTCTTCGATCAACCTCGTGATTGCGGCAGCCAACGCCGACACATCACCGGGATCATAAAACAACGCGCTCTCATCCTGCCGCACTTGCTCGGCAATTCCAAACACAGGGGTGGTAATAATCGGCAAGCCTGCGGCCAGGGCTTCGAGGATTACCCTGGGAAAACTTTCTATCCTGGAAGTGCATACGAAGATATCGGCAGCAGCATAGAAACGCGCTGCGTCCGCCGTTTCAGGAATAATATCTATTCTTGATCGTCGCGAATGTGGAATTCTCGTTAACTCGTTTCGAAGTTGCTCGCTGTAATCCGAAGGCCGGTCGCCAACGATCAGGAATTTAGCTTTCCCGGCATTCTCGTCGCTCAAATCCCGCACAGCCCGGACAAGATCGATTTGGCCTTTTCGCTCACATACTGTTCCCAGCAACAGCACCAGCAATTCCGAATCCGAAACCCCAAAGTGTTTGCGCGCGCCAGCCCTGGGCCACCTGCCCAAAGCCGTGTTGAACCTTTCGCGGTTAAGGCCATTGTGAATGACCGTGAAGTTGTGCCGGGAGTTCAAGATCTGCCATGCCTCTTGCGTGGCGTGGGCCACGAAAATGACTTGATAAGGGTAACTAAAACATTGCAGTGCTCGATTCGCTATCGGCGTGGGCAGAAAATCAAAGTAAGTTCGCCACGGTTCGCTTTCGCGCGGATTCCAGACCGACGGGAGGTTGAGACGATGCGAGGCCTCGATCGCGTAGAAGGTTTGAAGTGTGTTTCCGTAAACAAGTTCCACTTTCCGGTCTGTGAGCCACTTCGCGAAACCCGCGATACTTGATTCATAGTCGCGCGAGCTGGTGGCGCCCGCTAAAGGATGGGGGCGCACGCGCACTTCTATTCCCTTATGCTCGTACTCCTGTCGCAACGGCCCATCGGTCGGACTGTAAACGATCGGATCGATGACTCCATTCTCTTTAAGCTTAACCGTCATTTCATACTGGCTGTACGGCGCGCCTTCCAGGCCGAGATTGAACGAGCACATCAATGTGCGAATGGGCTTAAGAGTAAGCGGAGCGGCGGTTCGGGCTGCGAAGGACATTAAAGGACCTCGCCCCGAGCTCTCCGACTTGCCGCAGCTCTCCTCACCATTCGCCCGCATCGCGTCGTCATTCGGGACCTGAGGATTGGCGCGAGTCAATTTCTCTAAGCAACGCTGATGATAGAGAATTTTGGAAACATGACCCACGTGCCAGTTTCTTTCCCGCGCCGTTAAATCGAAATCACTATCAGCCGAGCCTTGGAAGTCTGCGGGCAAAGCGTCGCTCTCAATGGCCAGGCTCCGCTTGATCGCGAAGAATGGGGCGAGGGAAGTTTGGGATTGTTTCCCGTTCGGCGACCAATCCGGCTTTGGCTGCGGCTCGCAGCGAACATTTTCCGGATCAATTCGGTCGTGATCGGTATATACGACCTGCACTTCCGGATTGGCTCTTAAATACAAAGCCAATTCCCCCAGGGCATCCGGTGTAACCTCATCAGCCTGACCGACAAAAACGACGTATTCGCCACCGGCCGAAGTGATAGCCTCGTTGACGGCCCGGCTGAGATTTCCGCTCGAAGTCATTCGCTTCACGCGGATTCCGCGGTGCCGCGAAAACTGCTTCAGCACGGAGTCCAGGGAAGATTGGTTGTTGCCGTCATCGGCAATGAACAACTCACATTTCTGGTAAACCTGATGGACCACGCTCTCAATGGCTCTATTCAGAAACTGAACCGAAGCGTGCTTAACCGGCATCACCACGGTCAGGTGCGGCGGCTTAGCCAGCTCCGACAATCGTTGCTTCAGAAAGCTCTCGCGCCTTTGGTTCCATCGGTTCACTTCCAGCCAGGCCTCAAAAGGATCGATGGGAGCGGGCACCTGAAACACCGGAGCCGGCGCGTCATTCTCATAGCTGGGAGGGAATAGTTGATGGGCCGGCGCCAGCAGGCGGAGCTTGGCACGTCCATAGCGAGAGACCCAACGCCAGGCTCTTGAGTTCAGGATCGCCTGCAATTGAGTGGTGGTCGTCGCAAGCTCTGTGGAGAGGGCTTCGACGTTCGTGGAGAGGGCTTCGACCTTCAGCCCGCTCTTATCCAACCTTCTTAGCAGCACGCCCTCGTTTTTCTGACTGCTCTCCAGTTTCGTCGAGAGTTGCGCGATCTGCTCCTCTCGATCGTGAATCTGCCGTAAGAGAGCCTTGATCTCCCGATCTTTTTCCAGCCGCGTCTTACATTTTTGGCCCTGTTGACGGAAAAATTCTCTGATCAACGACACACCCGGTTCGCGAGCCTCTAATAATTGCTTAAGCTGATTGGACGGTGAGGCTCCGACTGCGATTACGCCCAACCCCCGTTCATGGACAAACTCGAAGTGCGGATAGTTCCCCTTGATTTCCGTCCATAGCTTCCACAATCCAGCTTCGCCATTTCGAACGTTAGTGTCGCTAAGCAGGACGACACCACCGTGGCTCAGCTTTGGCAGCCAGGCGTTAAATGAACGCTTCGCGTCCGGATACGGCGTATTAGCCGCAATGTGCAATAAGTCAATTGTTTGGTCTTCGAAGAGGCCGAGGGCCTCGTCTGGCGAGCTTTGAATTCGCCTGGAGAAATTGCCGTACAGCTCGTCATGAACATTCTTGAGCCGTTCGAAAGCATCGATCTCGTTCGTGTCGCTCTCGACTTCGTCCGCGGGGCAGTTAATCGCAAAGCAACGAGTTTCGAGCTGAAGGTCCCTGACGGCCTGGCAAAAGACGCCGTACGAAACGCCGTCAGAAGCGCCCACTTCTACGATTACCCGCGGACGGACCAGGTCAACCAAAACCATTCCGAATGGCGCGTGCGCAATCCAGTCAACTTCAAGAGCAACGTTCAAAGGATGCGAGAAGCAGATTGGATAATCGAGGGGGTTAAACCTGGACATGCTGTTGAGGTGCCGATATTTCAGACGCGAGCTATGCTATACGATGATGTTTGCTTTTAACAACAGCCCGGTAAGAGACTTCCAAGGCTTTCCCCGGGCCTCCGCCGGAATTCAGTGCGACCGGCTACGAGTCTCGAAACTCTGCTAGACCGGTCGCTGTTACGATTCGGCCGAAGCTTGGATGTTCGACGAAATTGACTTTACGACAAGCAATCACAAACATGCCTTGCAGATGACTAACGCAAGTCTCCTCACGGATCTTTTCCTTTTATGGATTCGCATACAATTCTTAACCATGGCGTCTTCTCTCAGGGTGGATTAGCGGTGCGCTAACTTAGCGTCCGGCGGCAAGTCAGCAACTCCCCGGGCCGAAAGACCTTCCTTGACGTCAACTTTTGCCAAACGCTAGACTAAGTCCAGATTATCTGCTGATAAACGAAAGTAAGCGAGAAAGGACAGCCTCCTACAGGGCGGGTAAGCATGTTCCTGCCGCTCCTGTTTCCCGATATCCAACTACGTACTCGGCGAAGAAGCGGGGAGCGTCTCAGAACCACCAACTGTCTCATCATTCATGTCCAGGAGTTTTCAATTGGGAATGAGTCTGCCAGACGAGCCACTCATTAAGATCAGGTCTGGACGGGTTTGGACTCTCATTGACCTGCACGATCTGTGGGCGCATAGCGAGTTGTTTTATTTTCTCGTATGGCGCGATCTGAAAGTGCGTTACAAGCAAACGATTTTGGGAGCCTCATGGGTGATTCTTCAGCCACTCTTGATGACGGTTATTTTTGTAGTTTTTCTGGGGATGATCGTTCGCGTTGATACCCCCGGAGTTCCCTATCCACTATTTCTCTACTCGGCGCTCTTGCCCTGGACGTTCTTCTCAAATGCCGTAGCCAGCAGTAGCTACAGTTTGATTGCAGCGTCGCAGGTAATTACGAAGGTGTATTTTCCACGCGTATTGATCCCCGCGGCCGTGGTAACCGTACGGTTGTCCGATTTCGTCATTGCGTTCATCTTCCTCGTACCGCTGATTGCCTATTATGGTGTTCGCCCAACCTGGAAGCTGGTGTTTCTGCCATTGCTGGTGGTGCAGCTTACCTTGCTGGCTTTAGGAGTCGGGCTGTGGAGCGCGGCCCTCAATGTGAAGTATCGTGATGTAGGAACCATTATTCCCGTGCTGCTCCAGCTCTGGATGTTCGTTTCGCCGGTAGTCTACCCATCCAGTATGGTGCCTGCCCGTTGGAGAGTGGTGTATAACTTCAACCCGCTGGCCGGCCTAGTTAACAATTTTCGCTCAAGTGTGTTAGGTACTCCGTTCAACGGCTGGAGCTTGGCCATTTCCGCTGTGATCACAGTTGTAGTACTTGTCTCAGCAGTGATCGTTTTTCGCCGAGTTGAGGACGAATTTGCAGACCTGATTTAGAAAACAGCATGCGTCCAATTGTTCAAGTAAGGGGTTTGGGCAAGCGGTATCATCTGCCGCGAACTCGAAATAACAGCCCAACCGTACGCGACGCTCTCGTCGGCGCAATGAAGAACTTTTTCGGTCGCCTGGGCGGGCGCAATGGTGAGGGCGCAGACTCTTTTTGGGCACTGCGGGATGTGAACTTTGATGTAGAGGCCGGTGAGGTGATCGGGATCATTGGACCAAACGGCGCCGGCAAATCGACACTCCTGAAGATTCTTTCGCGGATTACCAAACCCACAGAGGGTAAAGCAGACATATACGGCCGAGTCGGAAGCTTGCTTGAAGTTGGGACCGGATTTCATCCTGACCTGACCGGACGAGAGAACATCTTTCTCAATGCGGCGATCCTGGGAATGAAACGCCCTGAAGTCAAACGAAAGTTTGACGAAATAATAGCCTTCTCGGAAGTTGAGCAATTCCTCGACATGCAGGTCAAGTATTATTCTACGGGTATGTATCTGCGGCTGGCTTTTTCGGTAGCTGTGCACCTCGAACCGGACGTGCTGATTCTCGACGAAGTGCTCGCCGTTGGTGACGCCAGCTTTCAAACCAAGTGTCAGGAGAAGATGCGGGAGGTGCACAGTGAGGGACGAACCGTCTTTTTCGTCAGTCACAACATGGACGCCATTCAGCGAATCTGCAATCGCGTTCTCCTGATTAACGGAGGAGTGCTTACTGAGGGCCGCGGCGTGGCC